>CAZOZO010000104.1:0-1728 GCA_964584315.1 uncultured Oscillospiraceae bacterium | reverse complement strand
GTCACCTTCACGCCCTTTTCCAGCGCCGCGCGGTGCACCTTCAGCCCATAGTACCCCGCCCCGCAAAAGCTGGGGATCAGGCTGGGGTGGATGTTGAGGATGCGCCCCGGGTACGCGGCGATCACGTTGCCCGCTAAAATGGGCAGGAACCCCGCCAGCACCACCAGCGCGATATCGTTCGCCTGTAGCAGCCGCACCAGCCGCTCGCCGTACCATTCCGGCGGCTCGCCCGCCTCGCGCGTGAGCGTCGCCGCCGTCACGCCCGCCTGCTGCGCGCGCGTGAGCGCATACGCGCCCGCCTTGCTGCTCACCACCAGCGCAATGCGCCCGCTATGCAGCGCGCCGCTTGCCTGCGCGTCCAGCAGCGCCTGCAAGTTGGTGCCCCCGCCGCTCACCAGCACGGCGATGTTCAGCACAGCGTTACGCCTCCTTCGCCCTGTACCACCTCGCCCAGCGCGTAGGCATTCACGCCGCTTTCGCGCAGGATGCGCAGGGCTTCGTCCGCCTGCGCCGCGGGCACGATGGCCGTCATGCCCACGCCCATGTTGAAGGTGTTGTACATGTCGCGCTCCGGCACGTTTCCTTCGCGGGCGATGATGCCGAAGATGGGCGGGGTTTGCACCGCTTTTGCCTCCAGCTTGACCGCGAAGCCCTGCCCCAGCGAGCGCGGGATGTTTTCGTAAAACCCGCCGCCCGTGATGTGCGAAAGCGAACGCACGCTGACCGTCTCCAGCAGCTTGAGCACGGGCTTCACGTAGATGCGCGTGGGCGTGAGCAGCGTTTCGCCAAGACTTTGGTCGCCCAGCTCCGCGTAGCGGGCGCCAAGGCCGCCTTCCTCCAGCCGCAGGGCCTTGCGCACCAGCGAAAAACCGTTGCTGTGCACCCCGCTGCTTGGCAGTGCCAGCACCGCGTCGCCCGCGCGCATGGTTTCCTTATCAAGGATGCGGCTCTTATCCACCGCGCCCACGCTGAAGCCCGCCAGGTCGTACTCGTCTACGGGGTAAAAGCCGGGCATCTCGGCAGTCTCGCCGCCCACCAGCGCGCAGCCCGCCTGCACGCAGCCCTCGGCCACGCCGCGCACGATGGCGGCGATCTTCTCCGGCACGTTTTTGCCGCAGGCGATATAGTCAAGGAAGAACAGCGGCTTGGCTCCGCAGCAGATCACGTCGTTGACGCACATGGCCACGCAGTCGATGCCCACCGTGTCGTGCCTGTCCAAAAGAAACGCGAGCTTTAGTTTAGTGCCCACGCCGTCGGTGCCGGATACCAGCACGGGGCGCGCCATGCCCGTCACGTCCAGCTCAAACAGCCCGCCAAAGCCGCCTACACCGCCCAGCACACCCTTGGTCATGGTGCGGGCGATGCTCGATTTCATCAGCTCTACGGCGCGGTAGCCGGCGGTAATGTCCACGCCCGCGGCCTCGTAGCTTTTGCTGCGGCTCTCCGTCATGGTATGGCCTCCTCACGCGCCGCGATATGCGGCGTTTCAAACTGGTGCTTGGCCGCCTGCTGCGGCGGGTGCAGGGGATAATCGCCCGTAAAGCAGCCGGTGCAAAAGCCGCCGCCGCGCTCCGGCAGCTTGGGCAGGCATTCCACGGGCAGGTAGCCAAGGCTGTCCGCGCCGATCAGCGCCTGTATCTCCGCGATGGTGTGCCGCGCGGCGATGAGCGTATCCTCGCTGTCGATATCGGTGCCAAAGTAGCACGGGTGGCGGAACGGGGGCGAGCT
>CAZOZO010000103.1:0-1832 GCA_964584315.1 uncultured Oscillospiraceae bacterium | reverse complement strand
CTACGACGGCCTGCCGGTGATCGCCGAGGGCTTCGCGGCCATCGCCATCGGCGGCAGCACGCCCACCACCAGCGTTGCGTTCGTGGCCGACGCGGCCAACGCGTAAAGGGAGGCGGGCAACATGGCAGTCAGAAAGAAAAAGGCGGTTGATGAAACCGCCGCAACTGCCGAAAATCCGGCAGTGAGCGAACCCATAGAGAGCAGCGAAGATGCGGTGGAAACAGTTGCCGAGGTGACCGGCGAATCGACAGAAGATGCCGAAACCGGCATGGCTACCGCACAGATGGATGTTCCTCCCGACGTGGCCAGCGCGCAGGCGCTGGCCTTTCCATACAATCGCACGCTGAAATTTGGCGCGGATGGCGAGGAGGTGCGAGCGCTCCAGATGGTGCTGCTGTCCTATGGCCTTGATGTGGCGGTCAGCGGCGTGTACAACCTGCGTACGATGCGCGCTGTACAACAATTGCAGCAGCAAAAGGGTTTGCCCGCCAGCGGTACCATTGGCAAACACGACTATGCCGCGCTGCTGGGCAGCGATTAACCAATCGAAAGGGGCGCTTGCGGATGGCCTACGATCCTTCGACCACATTGGCGCTGGTGAAGGCGCGGCTCAACCGGCTTGCGTCCGACACGACGCTGGACACATACTTGACCAGCCGCATTGAGGCGGCGACTGCCGAAATGCTGCGCAGCGGTATCGTGCTGGACGATACGCAGGCCGATGACCTGATGCTGTGCGCCGACTATGTCGTGTGGCAGTATCAGAACCGCGATACGGGCGGAGCCATGCCCGACTGGCTCCGCCTGCGCAGGCGGGAACGCTGGCTTGCGCAGCAGACGGACGGTGGTACCGCATGATCCTCGACAGCGGCATCTGCAGCGTGTTTCGCAGGGCCGAGCGCGCGTTCACGCGGCTGACCCAGTCGTGGTATGGGGAGCTGTCCTTCGAGACCCAGCCGTCCAAGGAAAACGCGAACATGGATGTGCAAACCAGCGCACGCATCCGCATTCACGAGGCGCGGGACATCGCCCGCGGCGACGTGCTGGTGCTGCGCGACGTATCCACGCTGGCAACCTTCGACCCCTGCTTCGAAGTGGTACGCGCCTACCACGGGCAGGACGATGACAACGGCCTGCCCATCACCGACCTGACGCTTGCTGCGTCGCTGATGACCGAAGCCCTGAAGCTAGTGCCGGGCATGGAGGCGACGGACGGGATGGGCGCGAAAACCATTCGCCCCAGCGCCCTCAACCGGCGCACGGTCGCGGCGGAGGTGCGCTCGGTAACCCGCGAAGAAATGCCAAGCAAGGATCAGTATAAATCGGTGGCCTATGCTGGCAAGCCGAAACTGCAGGCGGTGATCTACGCCGACGAATACGGCGGCGAGCCTTACGCGCAGGTGGACGGCGTTCTGTATGCCATCCTGCGCACGGAAAAGAGCGGCATCAAGACGGTGCTGGGCTGCGAGGAGGTGGACGCGTGGGACACGGCATGATCGATCTTCAGGTGGAGGGCATGGCCGAGGTACAGGCGTACTTTGACCGCCCACGCTCCATGGCCGAGCGGCAGGAGATCGCCGCGGCGCTGGAAGCGGGCGGAGGACTGGTGGCGGACGCGGCAAAGCGCCGCATCCACTCCGTGAGCGGCGATCTTGCAGGCAGCCTCACGGTGAGCACCACGGTGGGCAAACACTGCAGCGTGGCCACGGTGCATCACACAAAAGGCGGCGCGCACGACCATCTGGTGGAGCACGGCCACGCGCCCAGCGGCTGGAATAAGGGCACGGCGCAGGTGCTCCCCCATCCGTACCTGTACCCGGCATATGAGGAGC
>CAZOZO010000102.1:0-1867 GCA_964584315.1 uncultured Oscillospiraceae bacterium | reverse complement strand
CGCCCAGCACCCAGCGCACCGCGTCGCTGATGTTGCTCTTGCCGCTGCCGTTGGGCCCCACGATGCCCGTGACGTTCTGCGGGAAGACGATCTCGGTGCGCCGGGCAAACGACTTGAAGCCGTAGATTTCCAGCTTGCTAAGCCGCATCCTCTTCCCCCTTTACTCGTTAACGTTCAGGATGGCCAGCGCCTGCCGCGCCGCCGCCTGCTCGGCGGCCTTTTTGGTGGCGCCCTCGCCGGTGGCGACGGGCTTGCCCGCGATGCGCACCTCGACGATAAAACGGCGGTCGTGCGCGGGGCCGGATTCGTCGGTCACGGCATACTCGGGCAGGCCCAGCTCCGCGGCCTGCGTGTGCGCCTGCAAAAGGCCCTTGTCATCGCGGCCGCGGCGGGCGGATAGGGCTTCCTCGTCGCGGTAGAGGCGGGCGATGAGGGCATGCGCGGCCTCGACCCCGCCGTCGAGATACACGGCGGCGATCACGGCTTCCATGGCGTCGGCAAGGATGCTGGGCTTTTCGCGGCCCAAAGTGCTCTCCTCCCCGTGGCCCATGCGCAGGGCGCGGCCGATGCCCAGCGTGCGCGCGAGGTGGCAAAGCGTCTCCTCGCATACCAGCGTGGCGCGGCGGGCGGTCAGCTCGCCCTCATGGCGGCCCGCATATTTGCGGTATAGAAGGTCGCTCACGGCAAACCCGAGCACCGCGTCACCGAGGAACTCAAGGCGCTGGTTGTCAGCCTCCTCCTTGGTGGAGGGGTGGGTGAGGGCGAGCCTGAGCAGCGCTTCGTCGTGGAAGCGGTAGTGAAGCGCATCCTGTAATGACCGCATGGACACGATCTCCTTTGCGTGCGTCGGATGAAATAAGGCGCTGATGGTTCAGCGCCGCGCGATGGAAGGGGAGAAAAAGATTGGATTCCCAAGGGACGTTGTCCCTTGGGTGGGGTTTGGGGCAAAGCCCCAAGCCCCTCGCCGCAGCGCATAAACCCAAGCACAGCGGTCGCCGCAGGCGCGATGCTGTGCGGCACCGGCGACCCCATCGAAAAGCAGTCGCCCAACCCCCCGCAGGCACAACGAGCGAGCGCAGAAGACAACGCCCTGCGCCCGGTCGGTTGCACTTGTCCAAAGAAACCGTTTGGTAAGCACGTATTGCACTTCTGGCCGCGTGCCCCGTCCCACCCCAAGGGGGCGGTTGGGAGGGGGATCGCAATCTCTCTCCCCGCCAGTTTGATTGGCGCGCAGTGCGCTGCCGCGCCCCGCGCTTGTCAAACTGGCCATCTCCGGTTCGCTTTCGCCTTCGATGCCAAAGGCGCGCAGAACGCGCCGTTATTTGTGCGATTCGATGTACTTCGCCACGTCCCCCACGGTCTTGAGGTTCAGGATCACTTCATCCTCCACCTCGATGCCAAAGAGGTTTTCCAGCTCCAGGATCATGACCATCACGTTGGCGCTGTCCGCCTTCAGATCCTCCACCAGCCGGCTCTCGGCGGTCACGGTAGCCGCATCCACCTGCAGCTGCGAAGCGATCATATCGCGTACCTGTTCAAAAACCATACGAAACACCCTCCTTTGATGATTGCGAAATGCGTTATTCCCCGTCGGCAGCCTCCGCCGCCTCCGCTGAAACCAAGCGAGCCTCGATATTGCCTACGACGTCCGCCTTGACCATGTTTATGGCCTGCTTGATGGCGCAGGCGATGGCGTGCGCGTTGCTGGAACCGTGCGCCTTGATCACGCTGCCGCCTACGCCCAGCAGCGGCGCGCCGCCCACCTCGGTATAGTCCATGGTCTTCTTGACGCGCTTGAAGGCTGGCTTGGCCAGGATGCCGCCCAGCTTGCCGCGGAAATCGGCGGTGATCTCCTGCTTGATGATGC
>CAZOZO010000101.1:0-1867 GCA_964584315.1 uncultured Oscillospiraceae bacterium | reverse complement strand
TGCCCGCCGTGGGCGCGGCCACGATCTTGCCCATGCAGGCGTTGCTCTCCGCCACCGCCAACGCATACGCGCACGCCTTGCCCAGCACGCCGAAGCGCGGCTGCTGTGCGGGTGCGTTCATCAGCGCTGCCTGCCCGCCCACACGCCCCGATACCGAGCGCAGCGCGGGTTCCAGCCCATCCCGTATGCTTCTGCGCATCACGGCGAGGGTCTCCTCCATCCGCCGCATCTCCGCTTTGACATCCGTTCCGTCTTCCTCCGCTTGCCAGCGGGCGGCAGCCATACCCACGCTGCCCGCTTCTGCCGCTGCCGTCAGCACTTCCGCCACTGTCAGCATGTTGCCCGCCCCCTTTATGCGTCCGCGGCGGCTTTGACCGCCAAATAGGCTACGTGGTATACGTCGCTCAGGCGCGACAGCCTTTCCACCAGCGCCTTGTCCGCGCCGCCGTCCAGCTCCAGCGTGACCATCGCCTCGCCGCCCGCCTTGGAGCGGCTCACCCGCATGGTGGCGATGTTCAGCCCGCCTTTGGCCACCTCGCCGCTGATCATGGCGATCATGCCCGCCGTATCGCGGTAGGTGAGCACCAGCGTGTTCGCGTGGCCGGTGATGGCCGTCTCCAGCCCGTCCACCTGCTGCACCTCGATCTCGCCCCCGCCCACCGACGCGGCCTGCAGCGTGATGCGGCGCCCCTCGCGGTTTTCCACTTCCATGACCACGGTGTTCGGGTGCGCGCTGCGCAGGCGCACGGGGTGGAACGTGGCCGTGAGCCCCGCCGCCTCTGCATAGCGGAAGCTGTCGCGCAGGCGCGGGTCGTCCACCGCCATGCCCAGCAACCCGCCGATCAGCGCCCTGTCGGTGCCGTGGCCCTGGTACGTCTTTTGAAACGACCCGTACAGGCCGATATCCGCGCGCACAGGCTCGCCGCCCAGCAGCAGCCGCGCCATGCGTCCGATGCGCGCCGCGCCCGCCGTGTGCGAGCTGCTGGGGCCGATCATGATGGGACCGATGATGTCGAACATATCCATAATCTATGCCTCCGGCTCGCCCGCTTCCGGCCAGGCGAGGTATGCTTCCTCGGTTGGGATCAGGGTCACGCGCCCGTCGGTCACGCGAGTCAGCTCTGCTAATGTGTGCTCCGCGTCCGTCATGCGCACCAGCATCTCAAAGGCCACCGCCGTGGCAAACGCTGTATTTTCAACCTGTACGGGCAGCGTCTTAAGCAGGTGCTGCACCCTGTCCCACTGCGGATACTCCACCTCGCAGAGCAGCCGCTGTGTGGGCAGCATCTCGCACACACCCGCCTCGGCCACCGCTAGCGCGCAGCTGTGGCTGTATGCGCGCGTCAGCCCCCCCGCGCCCAGCAACACGCCCCCGAAATAGCGCGTCACCACGCATACGCAGTCGGTCACGCCTCTCGCGCGCAGCACGCCCAAAATGGGCATGCCCGCCGTGCCGCCGGGTTCGCCATCGTCGCTGTAGCGCATCACGCCCTCGTTTTGGCCGATGATGTAGGCATAACAATGGTGGTTGGCTTCGCGGTGCGCCTGCTTTTCACGCTCCAGCAGGGCGAGGGCTTCCTCCACGGTACGCGCGGGGGCGGCGCGGCCAATGAAGCGGCTCTTTTGCACCACATACTCGCAGGCGACGTCCCGCGTCAGGGTCTTATACGGTTTCATGGCTCGTTCCTTTGCAGAGGTTTGGCCGATGGCGGCCTGTGCCCCATTATACCGCATCCGACCTCGCGCCGCAACGCGATGAACATTTGTTCGCAATGGATTGACAAACGCACCCGCCAACCGTATCATGAAGAGAGTGCAAAGGAGGCGGCGCATGGTCGTACTGGGTATCGATCCGGGGCTTGCGACC
>CAZOZO010000100.1:0-1902 GCA_964584315.1 uncultured Oscillospiraceae bacterium | reverse complement strand
GCGCACGACCTGGGCACCTCCGGCGACAAGGCGACGCTCTTTGATATCGACGGAAGGCTAATGCGCAGCGTGCCCTGACTGCCTGGAGATGGCCCCATCTGATCAGACGACCGTCATGGAAGTTCTCGCCATCAAATCAGTCGCCTGAACCACATCATGATGGCATGAACCCGTGCGCACTCGAACTGGATTTGCATCGCTGCCGCTCTGCAAAATAGACCTTACGGCGAGGGTATGCCCCCATACCGGAAAGCCGCATCGCTGCTCGCTGTTGGCCTGCGACGGCTGGTCTGTTTCGCTCATTCTCCCACCTCCTTTGGCGGCCGATATGGTATAATGATCGTATCAGCCAGCAGAGGAGGAAGCGTATATGACTCCTCAGCGCACCTATGTGTGTATCGACCTGAAAAGCTTCTACGCTTCCGTGGAATGCATGGAGCGCGGGCTGGATCCCATGACCACCCATCTGGTGGTGGCTGACCCAAGCCGCACCGAGAAGACCATCTGCCTTGCCGTATCCCCTTCGCTCAAGGCATACGGGATTCCCGGGCGCGCCCGGCTGTTCGAAGTGGTGCAGAAGGTGCGTGAGGTGAACGCACAACGCCAACGCTGCGCGCCGGATCGCAAGTTTACCGGCGAATCCAGCAGCGACACGGCGTTGAAAAGCGATGCCTCCCTGGCCGCAGGCTACATCGTCGCGCCTCCGCAAATGGCGCGCTATATGGAGATCAGCACACAGATCTACCACATCTATCTGAAGTACATTGCCGCCGAGGATATCCACGTATACTCCATCGACGAAGTATTCATGGACGTGACCTGTTATCTGGAGCACTACCGGGTCACGGCGCGCGAGCTGGCCATGCGCATCATACACGATGTGCTGCAAACCACGGGCATCACGGCAACGGCGGGCATCGGCACCAATCTTTACCTGGGCAAGGTGGCCATGGATATCGTTGCCAAGCACGTCGCTGCGGACAGTGACGGCGTGCGCATCGCCGAGCTGGACGAATCCGCTTACCGCCGCCTGCTGTGGACACACCGCCCCCTGCGGGATTTCTGGCGTATCGGTCGCGGCTATGCCAAAAAGCTGGAGGAACTTGGGCTGTTCACCATGGGCGATATTGCCCGTTGCTCGCTCGGCAAGGATACGGACTACCTGAATGCAGATTTGCTCTATCGGCTTTTTGGGGTCAACGCGGAGCTGCTGATCGACCATGCCTGGGGCTGGGAGCCCTGCACCATCGCCGAAATCAAAGCGTATAAGCCGCAAAGCAACAGCCTTGGCTCCGGTCAGGTTTTACATCGCCCCTATGACTTTGACAAGGGTAAACTGATCGTGCGTGAGATGGCGGAGCTTTTGGCGCTGGACTTGGTCGAGAAGGCGCTTATGACCGACCAGGTGGTTCTGTTCGTAGGCTACGACACCGAAAACCTGAGCGACCCCGCACGCAGGCAGGCGTACAAGGGCCCGGTCACGACCGATTTTTACGGGCGTTCGGTACCCAAGGCCGCGCACGGCTCGACGAACCTTGGCAGGTTGACGTCCTCCACGCGGTTGATCGTCGACGCGGTGATGGCGTTATATGACCGCATCGTAGCGAAGGAGCTGCTGGTGCGCAGGGTCAACCTTGCGGCGGGCCGGTTGGTGACTGAGAGCAGTGTCAAAAGTACACCCGTGCTCGAACAGATGGATCTGTTCACGGATTACGAGGCGCTGGCCGCTGCGCGGCAGGCGGAAGCCGAGGCGCTTGCCAGCGAGAAAAAGCTGCAACACGCCATGCTGGAAATCAAAAAGAAGTATGGGAAAAACGCCATTTTGAAGGGCCTGAACCTCGAAGAAGGCGCCACGACCATGTCGCGCAACAAGCAGATCGGCGGTCACAAAGCGTAGGGAGG
>CAZOZO010000099.1:0-2174 GCA_964584315.1 uncultured Oscillospiraceae bacterium | reverse complement strand
GGCTATCTGGCTATCTATCCGGCCATATGCAACAGGGTGTTTGACCACCGGGCGGAACGACCACGAAATCGGGTTGAACGGCTTGTTGTGGATGCTATCTTGTCGGGTTGCGATACGTCTACATTGGCAGATGAGCAGAGCGTTTTCATATAGCTTACGAAAGTGTAAGTCACTCACCAGCATTGTAAGGCATAATTATGGCAACACTTCCGACGGATGGCTATCATGAAGGGTAGAACATCGGTCAGGAGGGGTTTGCATGATATCGGCAGCCGAACCAAACACAAGGCCTAAAGGTCATCGGATACGCAAAGTAATCCGGATAGTTTTCCTTACGGTGGTTACTGTATTTGCCGTGCTTTTCAGTTTTCACTATGCCGCCACCCTGTACGAGCAGGAGCGCAACCCGGCTCCCGGTGTGCTGGTGGATGTCAACGGTAAAAAGATGCATGTTTACAGCACCGGGCAGGGCGAGCCTACCTTCGTGCTGCTCAGCGGCGGCGGGGTCGGCGCGCCGGTGCTGGAGCTGAACCCCCTGCTGTCTCGCTTTGCCAAAGCCGCGCGAACGGTGGTGGCAGAGTATCCGGGGTATGGGTGGAGCGAGGATACCGACAACCCGAGAACTTCGGAGGCCATTGTGGAGGAGATACGCGCCGCGCTCAAGGGCGCGGGCATCGAGCCACCCTATGTGCTGGTGGGGCATTCGCTGGGCGGCCTGTACGCTACAGCTTATAGCCAAATGCACGCGGACGAGCTTTCCGCTGTAATCCTGCTGGATTCCACCCTGCCGCGCGCGCTTGTGCAAGCCAAGGCAAATGGGCAGACTGTGCAGCAGGCGCTGCCGCCGATGGGCGCGATATCGCTGCTTCGCAAGGCTGGCGTGCTGCGGCTGCTCCTGTGGGCGAATCCCCTGCTGGTGAGCGGAGCGCCGCAAGGCGTATATACGGACGCGGAGGCGCGCCGCATTGCCATGGTCACGGGCTGGAACTACGGAAGCATCGCGCTGGTGCATGAGTTTGCGGCATTGGAGGGCAACATGGCGTCACTTGCGGACGCGGCTTTCCCCGCCTCGCTCCCCGTGCTGATCTTTCAGGCGAACGCCGACGCACCACAAACGGAAGTCTACCAATGGTCGCTGGCCGAGCGGAAACGGCTTACGCATAACCTGGAACATGGACAAGTGATCGAACTGCCCGCTGGGCACAGCAGCATCTACTGGTATCTTTCGGAGACAATTGTGCAGGATACGCTTGCGTTTCTTCGGGAGGCTAAGGTGTACTAGACGGGCGGTGGAGCAACCTCTGTGACAGGCGGATGCGAGATGATCCAATACCCGACTGACAATTCGAAATATGCGTGATACGCGCTACTTATCAAAGCAGGCAAGCCGACACGGAGGTGCGCGGCTTGCCTGCTATTCTATATCCACTTGCATCGTGTTTATGCCAGCGTGAAAACGGATTCGCCCGGTGTGAGCGCTGCCCTGCCATCCCCCATGAACACGCTGATTCGCTCCGCCATCTTGAGCGCCGCTTCCTGTTCTTTGCGGTCGGTCAGGTGCGCGTACACCCGCAATATCATCGTCTGGTCGGCGTGCCCCATCCATTTCATGGCGGTTTTCAGATCCACGCCCGCCTCCCAAAGCATGGTGGCGAACGTGTGCCGGAAGTCGTGCGTGCGGATGCTGACCTGCTTCCACACAGGCAGGGCCACGCCACTTTCAAGCATGGCTCTGTCTTCCTTTGTGTTGCCGTACCAGCGCTTCTGCCTGCCGCCGTTCAACTGTTCCTCCAGATACACATGGTAGCTCTCAAACTTGCGGTCGAAGCGTTGCTGGGTCATTGGGCCGCCATTCTCGCCCGGCAGCACCAGCCCGTGTAGGCCGGTGAGCGCCGCGCGCAGCGGTTCAAACAGGGGGATGGCGCGCACGCCCGCGCTGGTTTTCGGTTGCTTGATCACGGGGCGGTTGCCGTCAAAGAGCACCGCCTCGCGCACATGCAGTACGCCGCGCTCAAAATCCACATCCCGGTCTACGTTGAAGGCGAGCATCTCGCCCCGGCGGAGGCCCGCGAAAAGCATCAGCATCGCGGCGGCGGCGAAGGGGTGCCGCCCAACCGAGGCGACGATCAACTCCTTCTCCCAGCCGTCCAGCGCGCGGTGGGTGCCTCGGGTGC
>CAZOZO010000098.1:0-2217 GCA_964584315.1 uncultured Oscillospiraceae bacterium | reverse complement strand
ACCTGCGCGCCATCGTAGACGACCAGCGTGAAGCCGCGATGCGCGCCCTCCACCCGCACCTGCACGCCGCCATCCGTTTTGCGGGCGGTGATGGTCAGGCGGTGCACGCCGCGGCTGTCCACCACGGCAGCCTCCGCACCGCAAGCATCCGGCTGGTATACGCGCACCTCCAACCCGTCCAGATAGTCGTAGTCGGTCTGCGTTTCACTCGCGCCCATGGGCAGGATGGTGTTCTCCCGCACGAAGAGGGGAAGGCTGTCAAGGTCGTAGGTCTCCTTGCGCCACGCGCCGCCCTCTGCCACGGCGCCAGCCAGCAGGTGCGTCCAGCGGCCCGCGGGCAGGTAATACTCGACTTCGCCATCCTCGCGGAACACCGGCGCGACCAGCAGGCTGCCCCCCAGCATATACTGGCGGTCAAGATCCTCGCACGCACGGTCGCCCGCGAACTCCATGGGCATGGGGCGCATCATGGGCAGGCCGGTCTCGTGCGCTTCCACGGCCATGGCGTACAGGTACGGCATCAGGCGGCATTTGAGGTTCATAAACTGGCGCACCACCGCCGGGGCGCGCTCGCCAAACAGCCACGGCACGCGGTAGCTGCCGGAGCCGTGCAGGCGGGAATGGGTGCCCAGCATGCCGAACTGCGCCCAGCGCATGTACACCTCGGGCGATGCGGTATCCTCAAAGCCGGAGATGTCGTGGCTCCAGAACGAGAACCCGCTCGCGCACAGCGACAGGCCGCCGCGCAGCGTCTCCGCCATGGAGGGGAAGGTGCTGGTGCTGTCGCCGCCCCAGTGCAGGGGGAAGCGCTGGCTGCCCACCGTAGCGCTGCGCGCGAACACGCAGGCCTCGCCTGCGCCGCGCTCCTGCTCCAGCAGCTCAAACACGCAGCGGTTGTAGAGGAAGGTATAGTAGTTGTGCATCAGCACGGGGTCGCTGCCGTCGAAGTATGCGCAATCGGTGGGGATGCGCTCGCCAAAGTCGGTCTTGAAGCAGTCCACACCCATA
Organism: uncultured Oscillospiraceae bacterium; assembly: GCA_964584315.1. GTDB lineage: Bacteria > Bacillota > Clostridia > Christensenellales > Aristaeellaceae > CAXXOK01. Next base: position 1,209 of record CAZOZO010000098.1, on the reverse strand, counting down.
TCGAGCAAGCGCTTCAGCTTAAGCTGAAACCACGCGCAGGCCGCAGGGTTGCTAAAGTCCACGATGCCCATGCCCGCCTGCCACATGTCCCACTGCCACACATCGCCGTTCGTACGCTTCAGCAGGTAGCCCGCGGCCTTTGCCTCCTTGAACAGGGGCGACTTTTGCGCGATGTAGGGGTTGATCCACAGGCATATTTTAAGGCCGCGCTCCTTGAGCCTGCGGATGAGACCTTCGGGGTCGGGGAACATGGTACGGTCCCAGTCGAGGTTGCACCACTCGTAGCCCTTCATCCAGAAGCAGTCAAAGTGGAACACATGCAGCGGGATGTTCCGCTGCGCCATGCCGTCCACGAAGGAGAGGATGGTCTCCTCGTTGTACTCCGTGGTGAATGAAGTGGTCAGCCATAGGCCGAAGCTCCACGCAGGCGGCAGCGCGGCGCGGCCCGTCAGGGCGGTATAGCGCTCGATCACGCCTTTCATGGAGCCGCCGCCGATCACCATGAACGTGAGCTTTTCGCCCGCCAGCGAGAACTGCGCGCTCTCCACCGCCTCGCAGCAGAGCTCGTAGCTCACCTTGCCGGTGCTGTTGACCAGCACGCCGTAGCCGCGGTTGGTCACATAGAAGGGGATGTTCTTATACGCCAGCTCCGATGCGGTGCCGCCATCCTCGTTCCAGATATCCACCACCTGGCCGTTTTTGACCAGCGGCGTGAAGCGCTCGCCAAGGCCGTAGAGCTTTTCGCCTACCCCAACATCCAGCTTGACGCGCGTGAACACGCCCTCCGGCGTTTTGGCGTAGCCCATGTGCCGGTCGCCAAGGCCGGTCAGGCGCACGCCGTTTTCATAATACGCAAGGCTGAAGGGCCGCTTTGTGACCACAGCGCTCAGGCTGCCCGACGTGATGGTGATAACGCCTTCTGTCTCCGTCACCCCCATGTCGACGGGCTGCGTAAACAACTCGAACGCGGGCTCCCTGGCCGCGCCGCCCTGAAAGTGCTCCAGCGTGAGTGCAAGGATGCCCGGCCGCGGCGCGCGGAACGTGAGCGTGAGCAGCGGCGCATTGAGCGTCATGCCACGGTCGTTTACCGGCATGTGCGAGCAGTAGAGCACAAAGCCGCCATCCTCCCAGCGCGCGTCCTGCACCTCGCGGCAGTTGATAAGCGTTACGCCTGGCTTCAAAACCCAGAACCCATCTGTAAATTTCATC
>CAZOZO010000097.1:0-2509 GCA_964584315.1 uncultured Oscillospiraceae bacterium | reverse complement strand
GCTGCTGCTGATTTTTTGGCGCGTGGCTACCTGCTGACGGCCATCGGCGCCGCGGTGAACCTGACGGACGAGGGCGAACGCGGCGAGTACCTGCGCTGCATCGATTCAGTGGAAGAACTGTGCGAGAAAGCGCGTAAGGCCATCGAAACCGCGCCGCTGCCCTACCGCGCCGCCGATGCGCATGTGGTGTGAGGGGTTCGATTCCCCTTGGAACCTCTTTGAAGTATAGCGTAGGGAGGCGATTGAGGCATGACGGACGAGCACAGCATGATCCCCACGCAGGGGGCATACGGAAACCCCCTCGCGGCACTCCAGCAGCAGAACGCCGCAGCCATGCAGGCCATGCTGGCGGACTTCGCGCGGATGCTGGCCGCGCTGGACGAGCAGAACCGCAGGCTGCAAAAGATCATCGAAAGCCGCGTGACGGTGACCACCGCACAGGCGCGGATGCTGACCCGCGCCATTGCCGAGCGCGCGGCTACCCTGTGCGCTGAGAACCGCCTGCCCTATGCCACGTGCGGCAGACGGCTGCGCGAGGCGATCAGCCGCGAGCTGAGAGCGGGCTTCACGGTGGCGGCGGTGGGCGACATTCCCGCCGTGTCGCTAGTGGCTGCGGCGGACTTCGTAAAGGCATGGAGCAGTTATAAGCTGGTGCGCGAGCTTAGGCGCAAGCACCCGGCAGGCTGATGACATCTACGCAAAGGAGGGCATCGCCCATGGGAACAGTGGAACTCGCCCGCTTTGTACCGCCGCACAGCGAGGACGCGGAAGTATCGGTGCTAGGCGCGTTACTTCAGGACGGGAACGTAGCCGCGACGGTGTTTGATGTGCTGGCCGAAGATGACTTCTACAAGCCTGAACACCGCGAAATATTCACGGCCATGCGCGCGCTGCACGTCGCGGGCACGCCCATCGACATGATGACCGCCGCCGATATGCTGACGCGGCGGGGCACGCTGGCGAACGTAGGCGGCACGGCCAGCCTGATCGCCATGTATCGGTTTGTGCCCACGACGGCAAACACAGCCAGCTATGTGCAGATTGTGCGCGAAAAGGGGCTGCTGCGAAGGCTGATCAGCGCGTGCAGGCGGATTGAGGAACAGTGCGCAGGCGGCATGGAAACGCCGGAAACCATCCTGCACGGGGCCGAACGGACGCTTGCGGAGCTGGCCGTATCCGGCAGCGGCGGCGACGCGCTCCAACCGCTGGACGCGGTGCTGATGCGCACCTTTGACAAGGTGGAGGAAATGAGCCGCCTGCAAGGCAGGCTGGCGGGTGTTCCGACCGGCCTGTACGACCTTGACCGGATGCTGACCGGCCTGCACGGCGGCGAGCTGGTGATCGTAGGCGCGCGGCCCGGCATGGGTAAAACGTCGCTGGCGCTGGGCGTATCCCTGTTTGCCGCCCTGCGCACGCACAAACGTATCGCCATCTTCAGCATGGAAATGCCGCGCGAGCAGATCGGCCTGCGGATCCTTTGCGGGGCGGCGGGCATCAACATGCAGCGGATCGGCAGCGGGATGCTGGCCGACGCGGAATGGGCGCGCATCGGCGATTGCCTGAACCGGCTGAGCAGCTGCCACATCCACATCGACGATACGCCGGGCCTGACCCCCTCGCAGGTGCGCAGCCGCGCCCGCAGGCTAATGCTGGAACACGGCCTTGACCTGATCGTGGTGGACTACCTCGGCCTGATGGCCAGCGACCGCCGCGCGGAAAACCGGCAGGTGGAGGTAAGCGACATCAGCCGCGCGCTGAAAGCCATCGCGCTGGAGCTGCGTGTGCCGCTGCTGGCCTGCTCGCAGCTGGCCCGCGCCAACGTGGCCCGCGCGGACAAGCGCCCCATGCTCAGCGACCTGCGCGACAGCGGCAGCATTGAACAAGACGCGGACGTGGTGCTGTTCCTCCACCGGGAGGGCTACTACCAGACCAGCGCGCAGGGCGCTGCGGACAACTCCGGCGAGATCATCGTTGCCAAGCAGCGCAACGGGCCGGTGGGCACGGTGGCGGTGGACTGGCAGCCGGAATATGCCCGGTACGTGAACAGGCCCGGCACGCTGGTGCCAAGATATCTGGACGCGCAAAGCGCGTGAAAGGAGCAACACAATGCTGGAAGCCGGTGAAAAAGTGATTGTCTGGGATTCAGACATTCAGGACATGTACACCGCCGAAGCCGCGCAGACGGAGGCGGACGAGCTGCGCGTGAACCCGCTTGTGCGGATCGTAAGCCTGATCTGCTACCCGATGCAACACGCCGTGATGGCACCAGACCTGCCCAGCGAGAACGCGCCCATTCCCAAGGGCACGGTGTGCCGCCTGAAGCTGATCTGCCACGGCTGGCTGTGCTTCAATCAAGATTATGACACAGCGCTTGCGGGCGCGCGGCAGCACATGCTGGACGGCATCCTCGCGCGGATCGACCGCAGCGGCAACCGCCTGACCAGCATCACCGCGGCAGCCGCCCGCAAGGAAGCGGAGATCCTGCTTGCGCATGAGGCTGGCCGATACG
>CAZOZO010000096.1:0-2715 GCA_964584315.1 uncultured Oscillospiraceae bacterium | reverse complement strand
TGGGCGGCGCGCTGGCCATCTTCCTGGGCGACGTGGTGCCCGGCGCGCTGATCAAGCGACTGGGCGTATGGGGCGCCGTGCGGCTGGCAAGCCTCGTGTGCATGTACGCCCTGCTGCTTTTCGCGCTCAACCCGCGGTTTGAGACGGCGGTCATCACCATCTGCCTGCTGGGCGTGGCGGCCTCCTTCGGCTATGCGGCGCAGGGCGTGTACTACAACGACCTGATCCGCGCGGGTCACATTGGCGATGGCAAGGCCATCGGCATCTACTCGCTGTTTGACAATCTGGGGCAGACCAGCGGTCCGCTGCTGCTGGGCGCTTTGCTGTTCCTGGGTGTGGCGCTGGAGAGCGGAGCCGTCGCGCTGGGGGCCACGGGGCTGCTGGGCGTGGCAAGCCTGCTGGCGAGGGTCGGCAGAAGGGGGCGCGGCCATGGACGCTGATTTGCGCATCCGCCCGATGGCCGAGGCAGACCTTGACGAGCTGGTGCGCCTGCATGAGCTGTACCTGAACTACGGCGCAGGCATCCGCGCTCATTTTGCGGACGTGCTGCGCGACCCTGCCAGCGTGGCCGTCAAGTGCGAGGCGGGCGGCCACATGGTGGGGCTGGATATCTACACGCGCGGCGTGGCGCTCAGCGGTGGGCACGAGGCGCTCTGCGCGCGTGTACGTGAGGCGGCGGGCGACGCGGTGGTATATACGGGCGACGCGCTGCTGGTGGTGCCGGAGCGGCGTGGGCAGGGCGTGGACGCGGCGATGCTGGCCGAGAGCCGCAGGCTGCTTGCCGAGCGCGGCGCCGAGTATGTGCTCTACGAGCTGTGGGTGCACCCGGACGGGCGCGTGCCTGCCCGCCGCACGGTGGAGCGATACCGGCATGTGATCGATATGGGGCTGCACCGCGATTTCTATGTGGATTTTGACCACTACGGCTATTATTGCCCGATCTGCGGTGAAAAGTGCAGGTGCGCCGCGCACCTGTACCTGTGCCGCGTATAAACAAGGGGGAAGCAGGCCATGCGCAAAACCAGCATCCGCACCAAGGTGATCCTGCTGTTCGCGGCGCTCGCGCTGCTGTTGCTCGTATCAGTTGGCCTGGCCGCATACTACCTGAACTACCAGAAGCTCGTGAGCCAGTACGGCGACCTGGCCTCCAGCGCCGCAGAGCTGGCCGCCACCGAGGTGAACGGCGACGCGATCGCCCGCTACCTGAAGGATGGCGAGGACGAGAGCTACCGCCTTGCGCAGGCACAGCTGAGCAACATCAAGGACAGGCTGAACCTGCGCTTTCTGTACATATCGGTGCCCTACCTTGACAGGAACGACGCGGTGTACGTGTTCGACGTGGCGGTCAAGGGCGAGGACATGAGCCTGATCAGCCACCTGGGCGATCACTCGGGCACGAGCGACGTGTACGACATCACCACCGGGGTGATGAAAACAGGGCAGACGGCCACCAATCGCCGCATCACCGTGGGACAGTTTGGGTACCTGCTGTCCGCCTACGCGCCGCTGAAGAACAGCGCGGGCGAGACCGTTGCCGTGGTGGGCGTGGATGTGGACATGACGCTGGTGATCCGCCAGATCGTGGAGCAGACGGCGCAGTTGCTGGCGCTCATGGCGGGGGTGATCGTGCTGTTCGTGCTGCTGGCGCTGGTGATCACCAACCGCAGCGTGGTGTCGCCGGTCAAGCAGCTTTCCGAGCACATGGCAGCATTTGACAAGAGCGCGGACACGCTCACCATCGCACCCTTCGCCGCGCGCGGGCATGACGAGATCGCCGTGATGGCGCAAAGCTTCAACGGCATGGCGGAGAACATCCGCGAATATGTGGAAAACCTGCGCATCGTGACCGCGGATAAGCAACGCATCGCCACCGAGCTGAGCGTGGCCAACACCATCCAGAGCGCGATGCTGCCGCGCATCTTCCCTTACGCGCCGGACCGCAAGGAGTTCTCCGTATACGCGACCATGGAACCGGCCAAGTCGGTCGGCGGCGATTTTTATGACTTCTACATTCTGCACGGGCCGGAAAAGACAGGCACGCACCTGGCCTTCGTCGTGGCGGACGTATCCGGCAAGGGCATACCGGCGGCGCTGTTCATGGTGATCGCCAAATCGCTGATCAAGACCGGCGCCATGCAGGGGCTGACCCCCGCGGAGATACTGACCTCGGTAAACGACCAGCTGTGCGAAAACAACGATGCGGGCATGTTCGTAACGGTGTATATGGGGCTTTTGGAGCTTTCGACGGGCAAGCTGCTGGTGGCGAACGCGGGGCACAACCCGCCGCTGATCCGGCGGCGCGGCGGGCAGTACGAATGGCTGCGACACAAGGCGGGTTTTGTGCTGGCGGGGCTGCCGAGCCGCACGTATGTCGATGTGGAGATGCAGCTGATGGAGGGGGACAGGCTGTTCCTCTATACGGACGGGGTAACGGAGATGCAGAACCCGCAGCAGAAGCTGTATGGCGAGGACAGGCTGCTTGAGACGCTGCAGGAATCGGATGCGGCGGCACGGGGCGTGATGGATCTGCTGCCATACGTGCGGGCGAGCGTGGATCGGTTTGCGGATGGAGCGGAGCAGGCCGATGACGTGACGATGCTGGCGCTGGATTGGTATGGGCCGGAGCAGCAGGAGAAAGTGAACTGAGGCGGAGAAAACCATGCCCCCGCCGCAGTAAAAAAGGGTCAAGGGGCTTCGCCCTTGACCCATTTTTAC
>CAZOZO010000095.1:0-3172 GCA_964584315.1 uncultured Oscillospiraceae bacterium | reverse complement strand
TGAAGCCCGCGCCGCCGCCGGTATCGGTGGTCAGGCTGCCGTCCGCGCCGCTCACTTGCAAAAAGCCCGCAAAGCCGCAGATGGCACCGCTGATGAACATCGTGCGCAGGATGATGCGCGGCACGTTCATGCCCGCATAGCGCGCGGTGTTGGTGCTCTCGCCCACCACCGCGATCTCGTAGCCCTGTTTGGTTTTGGCAAAGTACAGGTATACCAGCACCGCCAGCAGCAGCGCGATGATCCAGCCCACATGCACGCCCAGCACCATGGGCAGGCGCGTCGCATCGCTAAACTCGCGGATCTTGGGAAACGACGTGCCCTGTATCTGCCACGCAGGCTGATATTGCAGGTAGGTGATGAAGTTGAGCGCGATGTAGTTGAGCATCAGCGTGAACAGCGTTTCATTGGTGCCCCAGCGCGCCTTGAAGATGGCGGGCAAAAGCCCGTACAGGCCGCCGCCGATCACGGAGGCGATGAACATGACACTGAGCAGCAGCCACCGCGGCCACGTATCGCCAAAGGTGACGGCGATGTACGAGCAGCTGATGGCCCCCACCAAGATCTGCCCCTCGCCGCCGATGTTCCAAAACCGCATCTTGAACGCCATCGTAAGGCCCAGCGCTGTGATCAGCAGGAGTGTCGCGATCTTCAGCGTCGCCTGCGACGAGGTGCTGAATGCCAGCACGCCCTTCTTGGTCAGGCCGATGATGTTTTTGCCCACCGCGCCGCTGACCATGTCGCTGTACATCTGCACGGGGTTGTAGCCTAGCAGCAGCACCAGCAGCGCGCCCGCCAGCAACGCGCCCACCAGCGCAAACGCGCGGTACAGGAAGGCTTTGCGCGTTTCGATATGCGTGCGCTTGACCACGCGCACGAAGGGCTCGTGTAGCTTGCTCATGCGCCGGTCGCCCCCTTTTCTTCGCCCACCCGCGTCATCATCAGGCCGATGTCTTCCTTGGTGCACGTGCGCGGGTCGACGACGCCGCTCACCTGCCCGCCGCAGAGCACCAGCACGCGGTCGCACAGGTCCATGAGCACATCGAGGTCCTCACCGATAAAGATGACCGCGTTGCCCTTTTCCTTCTCGGCATTCAGCAGGCCATAGATGCGGTAGCTGCTCACGATGTCCAGCCCGCGCACGGGGTAGGCGGTGATCAGTACCTGCGGGCGGGAGAGGATCTCGCGGCCCAGCAGCACCTTTTGCACGTTGCCGCCGGAGAGGCGGCGCACCGGCGTGTTCAGCCCGGGGGTCACGATATCCAGCTCGCGCACCATGTTTTCGCATATGGGGCGGTACTTTTTGCGGTTGACTAGGATGCCCCGGTTCTCCTGATAGCTGCGCAATATCACGTTATCCACGATGTTCATGTTGGCGACCAGCCCCATGCCCAGCCTGTCCTCCGGCACGAAGGCCAGCGACACGCCGCGCTGGGCGATCTTGTCCGCGCGCATGCCCGCGATGTTCTCCTCGATGGTCATGCTGCCCTTTTGGTAGCGGTAGATGATCGTGCCGCCCGCGATGGGCCTGAGGCCCGTGATGGCCTCGCAAAGCTCCTTCTGACCGCTGCCGGCCACGCCCGCCACGCCTAGTATCTCGCCGCCGAACGCGTCAAAGCTCACGTTGCTCAGCTTGGTCACGCCCTCGCGGCTCACGCAGGTAAGGCCGGTCACATGCAGCTTGCGCTCGCCCAGCTCCGCCGCGGGCCGGTCGATCGAAAGCTTCACCCGGCGGCCCACCATCATTTCGGTCAGGTCCTGCTGGTTCGTTTCGCTGGTTTTCACGGTGGCGATGTACTCGCCCTTGCGCAAAATGGCCACGCGGTCGGATATCTCCATCACCTCGTTGAGCTTGTGGGTGATGATGATGATGCTCTTGCCATGCGCCTTCATCATGCGCAGCACGTTAAAGAGCTTTGTGGTCTCCTGCGGGGTCAAAACGGCGGTGGGCTCATCCAGAATGAGGATGTCCGCACCGCGGTAGAGCGCCTTAATGATCTCCACGGTCTGCTTCTCGCTTACCGCCATGTTGTACACCTTTTTGGCGGGGTCGATGTCAAAGCCGTACATCGCGGCGATCTCGCTCACCTTCTGGTTTACCTCGCGGCGGTTCAGCGTGCCCTTGCCTTGCAGCCCCAGCACGATGTTTTCGCCAGCGGTCAGCACATCCACCAGCTTAAAATGCTGGTGGATCATGCCGATGCCCAGCGCATACGCGTCCTTGGGGCTGCGGATGGTCACGGGCTGGTTGCAGATCAAAATGTCGCCGCTGTCCTGCCGGTAAATGCCGGAGAGCATGTTCATCAGCGTGGTCTTACCGCTGCCGTTCTCGCCCAGCAGCGCCAAAATCTCGCCCTTTTCCAGCGTGAGGCACACCCGGTCGTTGGCCACCACAGCCCCGAAGGTCTTGGTGATGCTGCGCATCTCCACGGCCTTGATGCTGCACTGCACCTCGCATGCGTTTGTCTCCAAACTGTGTTCACTCCTTATCGTCAGCTGCGCCGACGGCTGTGCGCACACTTTGCGCGCAGCCGTCGAGGCGGCAGGCGGTAAAAACCGCATGAAACCAGAAGAGGGCTGCCGCCGCGCACGACGGTGATCGTGGCGGCGACAGCCCGTTTGCGTGTCAGGGTTTACTCACCGATGACCTCGACGCCGGGGATGATGAAGTTCCAGCTGGGGGCGGACGCGGTGCCGCTCTCGTCGAAGAACTCGCCGGCCTTCAGGTCGATGGTGGCGGTGGAGCCGTCAAAGTTGATGCCGGTGCCGGTGATGGGGCCAGCAAACACTTTCAGCTCGCCGGAAATGATCTTCGCGCTGGCGGCTTCCACGGCCTCGGCGGTGCCGGCGGCCACGATGGCTTCGTTCAGCTCGCTGATCTTGCACATACCGCTGGCAAGGTCGCCCGCCCAGTCGGTGGCGATGGGCTCACCGGCGACTACCTGGTTCACGGCGTACACAAGGTACTTGGACCAATCCCACACGGCGCTGGTCAGCGACGCATTGGGGGCCACGGCGATCATGGAGGAGTTGTAGCCCACGTGGAACACCTTGTTGGCCTCCGCGGTGGTGGCGGTGGCGGTGGAGTCACAGTGCTGGCCAAGGATGCCCGCGCCGGCATCGATCAGGGCCTGCGCGACCTGCGCTTCTTTGGTGGGGTCGTTCCAGCTGTTGG
>CAZOZO010000094.1:0-3177 GCA_964584315.1 uncultured Oscillospiraceae bacterium | reverse complement strand
ACGGAATGGAGAAAAGGATGCAGGCATCCGCCTGCGTTACGGCAGCCTTGCCGTGCAGGTGCGAGCTGCTCACTTCCTCCAGCGTGCAGGCCTGCGCGGTCAGCATGGCATAAGCGCCCCGTATCGCTTCAGGGTTTTCATAGCAGAAGGTTGCCCGGGTTATATCCAGCTGTTCGCCCGTGACTTGTATGGTCAGGGTGATGGGTTCGTTTGCCTTGTGCTTCCCCAGCGATACCAGATTCCACCGGTAGTAGTTGAAATACTCCCCCAGCGGCTCGCCCCCCATATCGATGGGGGAGGATTGATAGTCGGGTGCGTCGATGTACATGAAGACTTCGTTTTCGGTTGGTGCGGTCAGCGTATACGAAAGGCGGGCCTCCTGACCCGGATCGATCTTGCGGTAGCGCGTGTAGCCGTCGCCTTCGACCTGCCTGAGGTTCGTCAGGGTGATGCTGTCCACGGGCACATCGACGAAAAGGCCTGTCTGGTGAGCGGCGGTGCGCAGGATGGCGCTTAACGAACCGATGGGGTCGCGACTGCTCAGGCGCAGGGATAGCGCGTCCGCATCGGCCACGTATGCCAGCGGCAGCGCGTACGGGTTTTGGTACACGTCGGTGTCATTCTGGTGAAACAGCCACGGGTAGGGCTTGGGGAAATCCGCCTGCTTGGAGAGCAGATACTTGACGCCAAACAGGCTGTCGGCAGCCATCGTCACATCCTGATTATACAGGCACCAGAGGCTGTTGGAGCGAAGTCCGACCTTTTGCAGGAATTGCAGCAGGGAACGCTTCTCACCGGAGCTGAAATGGCTCAGTCCTTTGTACTGGTACAGCATGGGGTCGTTGTTCGTGCGGCCGTAGGTTTTCTCGATGCGGTACAGGCCCTGATCCTGCCCCTGAATGCGGTCGATCAGCGGGCCGGTCTGCAAAACGGCCTCACGGTAGGCAGACATGGTGATGGGCGATATGGCCTGAAAGCTGTGGATGGAATCATAGGCGTTTACCATCAGCTCGCAGCACTGGAGGAGCGCGATCAATAGCAGCAGGATCGGCTTGTATTTGGGCTTGGCCGCCAGCAGGTACATAAGCACGATGAAAGCGAGCGCGAGGAAAACGCCGAAGTAGATGCTTTGGAGCGATAAAAACGCCGATGTTCTGCCGAGCACCACGAACGCCATGATGAGCACGGCAACCGCGCTGTAGGCAAGCCGCCGGGGCTGCGGGACCGTATCGACGGACGAAAACGCCTGAGCCGCGATGATGATGAGCAGAAAACTGAAAATGAACGAGTACCGGTACGGGAACCAGGAGGGCGGGTTGAAACCATGCCATATCAAATTGAGCGCATTGACATGGAAGCTGACCACGAACACGCCCAGCAATAAGGCCGTGCAGATTTTTGGGTAAAGCGCGTTCTTTGGGTCAAGCAGGTAGGATATCACGAGCACCACGACCAGCATTCCGCAGAAGATGGCGGGCAGGCCTTCCGTGACCTGATTCCAGTCCGTGGCGTTGGCAAAGAGTTTTGAAAACAGGTCTGGCAAGGAGAAGTTTTCGCTGAAACGGAACGCATCCAGCGAAAACTGCGCCTTGCCCCCTTGCAGGGACAATACGGCGGGCAGCCAGACGACAGCGGAAACGCCCCCCGCAAACAGCGAGGCCGCGGCATAGGTGCCAAGCGCACGGCCAAGGGGAGGGTTCACCGTGCGCGAGCAGCGCCGGAGCGACAGCAGATAGGTAAAATACACCACCGAGAAGATGCAGAGCATAAAGCCGATGTAATAGTTGATGAGGATCGCGCAGGCAAGGCTCAGCGCGTAGAGCAGGCCGCGCTTGCCCGCCTGGATGCGATGAAGCCCCAGCGCGATCAGGGGCAGCAGGCACACCCCGTCCAGCCACATGAGGTTGAAAAAGAAAGTGACATTATACCCGGCCAGCGCATTGATCGTGGAGAAAATCAGAAACCGTGCGCGCGGCTTTTCCCGGCCGGCCAGAAAAACGTACATGGTCAGGCCGCAGGCGGCAATCTTGAGCGCGGTGACCAACGCGACCGCAACCGGCAGCAGATGGTCGGGAAACAGCAGGAAGAGCAAATTGAACGGGCTGAACAGGTAATAGGCCGCGAACCCCGCCATGTCCCCGCCCATGGTTTTGCTGAAGGTGTAGAGCAGATCGTTCTTGGAGCTAAAAAGGGATTTGAAGTAGGCGTAGTAGCTGATGTACTGGTTGTCCATGTCGCTGATGAGCAGCGTTTGATCGCCAAAGGGATAGATATGGAACACGCGGAAAAGAAGCAGCATGAAAAGCAGCGGAACGAAGAACGCGATGACATACAGGAGGGTTGGCCGGAACCCTTTTGCCCCATGTGAACGCATAGTGGAACCTCGCTTATGGATCGATCTGCGGCGCCGCGCGCAGCCGCCGCTGGGATGCTTTTGGGATAAGGCATGCCGGGGGAGTTTGCGTGGCCGCCTTTGCAACGGAAATCTGCTACCAATGTTCGACAGAGAGGCCGCGCTTCCCCTGCCGGTGGGCATACTTTATCCTCCGGCGGATGCGCCGTGTGCAGACGGCCTGCAAGCGTTCGAAGCAGCCCGAAACGTGGCTTTACGCATGACGGGGCGGCGCGCACGCGGCGGAGCATTGGCTTGACAGCGGTGCGGGCAGCGCAAGGGTACACGAATGCCAATACGTCGGCACAGCAAAGCGCCCGCCACTCAAAGCAACCGCTTTGGAGCACGGCGGATGGCTGCGCGATGCGCCGGGACTGGGTGGTGTATTGCTGTTAAATACGAACACGCATTCGCTATGCCGTGCTATGGTGCGATCTGTGCAAGAAGGCTGGCAGGCGCGAAAGCGCCTGCCAGCCGTTTATCGTTTTTACGCCCCCATCAAATGGGGTCGATGTGCCAGATGCGTTCGTTGTACTCCCGTATCGTTCGGTCACTGGCAAAAAAGCCGCTCTTGGCCACGTTCACGATGCTCTTTTTGAGCCACAGGTCGCGGTTTTTGTAATCGTCGGTCATGCGGCGGTTGGCCATGGAGTAGCTGCCAAAATCCTTGAGCACGAAGTAGGCGTCCGGTATGCCGCCCATGTCGCCCACCAGCAGCATGTGGTACAGGTCCTTGAGCACCATCGGCTCGTCCGGGAAGAGCGTGCCGTCCAGCCACTGGCTCA
>CAZOZO010000093.1:0-3831 GCA_964584315.1 uncultured Oscillospiraceae bacterium | reverse complement strand
CGGATGATGCCGATATCGTCGCACAGGCGCTCCGCCACGTCCAGCACATGCGTGGAGAAGAACACCGTCTTTCCGCTCTCGCAGTAGTCGCGCATCTCCTGCTTCAGGGCGTGCATGGCGGCGGGGTCAAGGCCCACCATTGGCTCGTCCAAAATCCAGATGCGGGGCTGGTGGATGGTGGAGCCGATCAGCTGCAACTTTTGCTTCATGCCGTGCGAAAAGCTGCGTATTTGCTGGCCGATGGCGCCCTCCAGCTCATACATGGGCAAATACTTGTCCATATGCGCCTTGCGCTCCTTCTCGCCCACGCGGTATAGATCCGCCAGGAACTTGAGATATTCCATGCCGGTCAGGCGCTCGAACATCTCAAAGCTGTCCGGCACGAAACCGAACATGCGCTTGGCCGCGATGGGGTCGCGCGCCAGCTCCACATCTTCCAGCCACACACGGCCCTCGTCGGGGCTTAAAATGCCGGTCATCATTTTAATGGTGGTCGTCTTGCCCGCGCCGTTGGGCCCCAGAAAACCGAACACCTTGCCGCCTTCGATCTCCAGGCACAGGTCGTCCACCGCTTTGACTGCGCCGCCCGCGTAAGTCTTGGTCACATGCTCAAACCGAATCATAGGCGCCTCCGTTATCGTTGCATTTCCATGTAAGTACAGCGGCCTTTTGACCGCCAGCGAAACAAACTATAGCACCTGTGTAAACAAAAGGGAAGCGGAGTTGCTCCACTTCCCCATTTTGCAGTTCAAAATCAACCGTTTTCCGCCCGTTCCTGTATCATGGCTTTCACCTTCATCAGGCGGGTCAGACTGCCGCGTTCGTTCTCGTCCAGCTTCATGGAGATGAAGCGGATCGTTTCAACGAACTGCGGTATCATCACATATTCCAGCGCGTTCACGCGGCGGCGGGTCTTCTCGATCTCGTCCGCCAGCAGCTCGCAGGTTTTTTCCACCTCGGCCAGCCGGATGAGGCTTGGCAGCAGGGTGGCCAGCCGCTCAATGGCGCCGTCCAACTGAGCGGATGTTTCCGCAAGGCCATAGCTGAGTGTGGTGCGGCTATCCTCTCCGCCGATGGTCAGGGTAGGCACGCGCACGCTCAACACGCTGCGGATACCCATATCCACGCTCACGCTACGCGCGGGATAGAGCAGCGCCTCCTCCATCAACTCCGGCTCGGTCACGGCGCGGGCGAGGGCAAAGTTACCCAACGCACCGGAAAGCGCCGTCTCCACCTCGGTGCGCAGTCGGTGGTTTTCACGGATCAGCTGGATGAACTGGCGAACCATCTCGTCCCGCTTGTCCTTAAGCAGCTTATGCCCACGCTGCGCGGTCACCAGCCTGCGCTTGATGCGCGTCAGTTCCATGCGCGTGGGGTTGATCCGCGTGGCGTTCGCCATCAGTCATCCCCCCCGGGCAGGGCGCTCTCCTCGATGGTATTGTCGTGCAGATAGCGGTCGAGCATATCGTCGCGGATACGCTTGAGCTCGTTACGCGGCAGCATGGCCAGCAGGCCCCAACCAAGGTTGAGTGTCTCTTCGATGGTGCGGTTCACCTGATAGCCCTGCGAAACGTACTGCTTCTCAAATGCGTCCGCAAACGCCGCGTATTTTTTATCCACGTCGGTCAGCGCCGCGTCGCCCAGGATCACGGCCAGCTCCTTGGCTTCCTTGCCGCGTGAGTAGGCGGCGAACAGCTGGTTCATGGTGGCGGCGTGATCCTCGCGGGTTTTCCCCTTGCCGATACCCTTGTCCTTCAGGCGGCTCAGCGAGGGCATCACGTCGATGGGCGGCTGCACGCCCTTGCGGTACAGCTCGCGGCTCAGGATGATCTGCCCCTCCGTGATGTAACCCGTCAGATCGGGGATGGGGTGGGTCTTGTCATCCTCCGGCATGGTCAGAATGGGTATCTGCGTGATGGAACCCTTCCTGCCGATCACGCGGCCCGCCCGCTCGTAGATGCTTGCAAGGTCCGTATACAGGTAGCCCGGATAACCGCGGCGACCCGGCACCTCTTTGCGTGCGGCGGACACCTCGCGCAGCGCCTCGGCGTAGTTGGTGATGTCGGTCAGGATCACCAGCACGTGCATGTCCTTCTCATATGCCAGATATTCGGCTGCAGTCAGCGCCATACGGGGCGTGGCGATGCGCTCGATGGCCGGGTCGTTGGCCAGGTTCATGAACAGCACCGCGCGCTCGATGGCGCCCGTGCGGCGGAAGTCGCTGATGAAGTATTCCGCTTCCTCAAACGTGATGCCGATGGCGCCAAACACCACCGCGAACTTTTCGCTCGCGCCCAGCACCTTTGCCTGACGGGCGATTTGCGTGGCCAGCTGCGCGTGCGGCAGGCCGCTACCGCTGAATACGGGCAGCTTTTGCCCGCGCACCAGCGTGTTGAGGCCGTCGATGGCACTTACGCCCGTTTGGATAAACTCGTTAGGGTAGTCTCGCGCGGCAGGGTTCAGCGGCTCACCGTTGATATCCATGCGTTTTTCGGGGATCAACTGAGGTCCGCCGTCACGCGGGTTACCCATGCCGTCGAAAACGCGACCCAGCATATCCATGCTCACATTCAACTCGATGCCATGGCCCAGAAAACGGGCGGTCGCGGTGTCGATCTGCAGCCCGTTGCTACTTTCAAAAAGTTGCACCAGCGCGCGGTTGCCGTTCACCTCCAGCACTTTGCCGCGGCGTAGTTCGCCGTTTGCTTGCCGTATCTCTACCAGCTCGTTATAGGTCACGCCCTCCACCTGATCCACCAGCATCAGAGGGCCTACGACCTCTTTGATGGTGCGGTATTCCTTCAGCATCGCTTACAGCTCCCCCTTCTCGGAGATCGCGGCGGCTTGTGCCGCCAGCTCGCCCTCGATTTCCGCAAACTGCGTCTTGCGGTCCTCCGGGATGTACTTGCTGCGCCCAATGCGGTCGCGTACCGGCAGTCCCAGCACATCGCTGAGGTTCGCGCCCGCATCCAACGCTTGCCTGCCTTTGTCGTTATAACTCAGGATCAGGCGCAGCATCAGGAACTGCTTATCCAGCGAGGTGAAGGTATCCACCTCGTCAAAGGCGTTCTGGTGCAGATAATCCTCGCGGATGGAGCGCGCGACTTCCATGGTAAGGCGGTCTTTCCAGCTGAGAGCGTCCATACCCACCAGCTGCACGATCTCCTGCAGCTCGCTCTCCTCCTGCAGGATGCGCATGGCCTTGGCGCGCAGCTCGCTCCACTCCGGTGACACATGGTCGTTAAACCAGCCTTCCAGGTGGTCGATGTACAGCGAGTAGCTCTGTAGCCAGTCGATGGCGGGGAAGTGGCGCTTGTAGGCCAGCTGGGCGCTCAGGCCCCAGAAAACCTTCACGATACGCAGTGTGGATTGGCTGACCGGCTCGGAGATATCGCCGCCCGGAGGGGATACCGCGCCAATTGCGCTGATGCTACCCTCGCGCATGTTCTGCCCAAGGCACTTGACCACGCCCGCGCGCTCGTAAAACTCCGCGATACGGCTGCCCAGGTAAGCGGGATAGCCTTCATCGCCCGGCATTTCCTCCAGGCGGCCGCTCATTTCGCGCAGCGCTTCGGCCCAACGGCTGGTGCTGTCCGCCATGATGGCGACCTTGTAGCCCATGTCGCGGAAATATTCCGCGATGGTAATGCCTGTATAGATAGAGGCCTCGCGCGCAGCCACCGGCATGTCCGATGTATTGGCGATCAGCACGGTGCGCTTCATCAGGCTCTCGCCGGAGCGCGGGTCGTGCAGCTCAGGAAACTCCATCAGCACGTCGGTCATCTCATTGCCGCGCTCGCCGCAACCCACGTATACGATGATGTCCGCATC
>CAZOZO010000092.1:0-3961 GCA_964584315.1 uncultured Oscillospiraceae bacterium | reverse complement strand
ACAGCCGCAGCTCCTCCACCTGATCGGCAATCAGGCGGGGCGCGTCCACCACCACCTCGTGCGCCTTTTTCTCGCCAAGGTAGGCAAATTCGGCCAGCATCTCGTCCGTGGTTTTGAAATAGAGGGGCGGCTGGTCGTCGCAATCCTCGTAGCCCTGCCCCGCCTGCAAAATAGCGCGGTACACCGCGTCCTGCGGGTCCTTGAAGTGCACGTCGCCGGTGGCCACCACGGGCTTGCCCAGCTTTTCGCCAAGCAGCACGATGCGGCGATTGAAATCGCGCAGCTGCTCCTCGTCCCGCGCTTCGCCGTTCCTGAGCAGGAAGGCGTTGTTGCCAACGGGTTGTATCTCCAGATAGTCGTAAAAGCTGGCGATGCGGATCAGCTCTTCCTCCGGCCTGCCCGTCACGATTGCGCGGAAGAGCTCGCCCGATTCGCATGCGCTGCCAATAATCAGCCCCTCGCGGAATTTCTGGATCAGGTGGCGGGGCATGTTGGGGTGGCGGTTGAAGTGATGCAAATGCCCCTCGCTCACAAGGTGATTGAGGTTTGTCATGCCGTCCTGCGTTTTGCACAGCAGAATGATGTGGTACGTGTCGCTGAGCGTCTGCCCTTCCAGCGTGCCGTCCAGCTGGGCGAGGGTGTGCGCGCCCAGCTTTTGCACCTCGCCGAGCATGATGGCGAGGCACTTGGCCGTGGCGGTGGCGTCGTGCACGGCGCGGTGCGCGTTTTTCAGGCTCACGTTCAATTGGCGGCACAACGAGCCCAGCTTGAAGCTGCGTAAGCTTGGATACAGGCGGCGGGCAAACGCCAGCGTGTCCAGCACCGGCGCGCTGAACGGCACGCCGATGCGCGCGCACTCCGCGGCCAAAAAGCCCGCGTCAAACGGCGCGTTATGCGCCGCAATGGCCGCGTCGCCAATGAAATCAAGCAGCTTTCGCACCCCTTCGGCGGGGCTCTCCTTGCCGCGCAGCATCAAGTCGGTGATGCCCGTGATCTCCGTGATCTTCGGTTTCAGCGGCACGCCGGGGTCGCAGAGGATGCTCAACTCCTCCTTCACCTCGCCGCCCACCAGCCGCACCGCGCCGATCTCGATGATGCGGTCGGCGGTCGGCGAAAGCCCCGTGGTCTCAAAGTCCAGCACTACGATGGGCGCGTCGATACCGCGCCCGTCCGCGTCCTTCACGATGGGGATGATGTCGCACAGGTACCCTTCTACCCCGGGGATAAACTTGATGCCGTGCTTTTTGGCCGCGCCGAACGCTGCGGGAAACGCCTGCGTTACCCCGTGGTCGGTAATGGCCGCGGCGGTATGCCCCCACTTCTTGGCCTGCGCGATCAGGTCAGCCGCGTCTGCGGTGGCGTCCATCGCGCTCATGTTGCTGTGCATGTGCAGCTCGATGCGCTTATCGCCCTCCGGGGCCATATCCTGCCGCTCGTGCTTGGGGGCGATCTGCATATCCCGCACGCTGATGCTCAGCTCGCCAAGGAACGCATCCTGCCTGCACTCGCCGCGCAGGCGCACGCGCGCCCCGTTTTTGATGAGCGCGGTCTGCTCGGCCACGCGCTTTTTTTCTTCATCCGTCGGCGGCTGGGGCGTTTCGCCAAAGCCCGCGCGCTTCATGCGGTAGTTATAGAAGGCTTTGCAGTAGATGGTGCTGCTGTCGTCGCCCAGCGCGAAGCTCGTCAGCACCGTTTCGCCGCCCTTGAGCTCGCGCGGCTCGTTCACCCCGATGATCTCGCCCTCCACCACTACGATGCCGCTATCCTCGCCCAGTTCCCCAATGGGCACCGGCGCATCCGCGATCGCGCGCCCCTTGAGCACCGCGCCCTTGAGCGCCCTCCCCTTGGCGGCGCCGCCCTTGGGGGCGCTGCCCCCAAGACCCCCGCGAGGGGACACAGCCCCCTCGACCCCACTGCGCTTCGCCTGCGGCGAAGCGGTGCGGGCAGGAGTGGCGGCGGATTGTGAAGGGATTTCCAAAGAAGCGGCTAAACCCGCGGCTTCGCCAGCGGCCTGCACAGAGGCGGGCGCGGTTGCGGGCGGGTCTTCCCACGGGGCGATCTCGTCCGTGCCCACCGCCCACGGGGCTTCCGGTTCGGCGGCGGCCCATGTGTCTTCCACAGGCAGGGCCGCGGTGTGCGGGTTCTGCGCGCGGGCCTCGGCCAGCTCCTGCTCGCGGCGACGGGCAGTCTCCGCGCGCATCATGGTCACCCATGCTTCGCGCTCGCCGCACTTGACCAGCGCCACAGGCATCCGCAGGCGAAAGATGTCCCACACCGCCTGCGAGAGCTTCTCGTCCAAATTGTAGCGACGGAAAAACACGATGGCAAAATCGTCTGGGCAGGTGAGCAGGATGCGGTCGCCGTCCACGCTCCAGCCCACGTCGTCCAGCCAGGTGCGCATGGCGGGGCTTTGGCGGCGCAAAAAGTCCTTGAGCACGGGGGTATATTTTTCGATGTTCTCCTTGAAGTCTTCCTTCAGCCCCGGCGAAGCCACGCGCAGCGCCACCTGCATCTTGGGAAACAAACCGCGCAGGCGGCGCTCCAGCGTCAAAAAGTCGCGCTCGGGCACCAGCACATCGCACAGCAGGCTGAAATAGGCCTTGTTATCGGCCTTGCGGTAGAGCACGCGCTCCACATGCAGCTTGCCCTGCAGCGGCGGGATGGTCTCCTCCAGGATGCGGATCATTTCGGTCTTGTTCAAGGCGGAAATTCCTTTCTATGGATAAAGAAGAAGCGACAGAGATGGGTTCGTCATGCGCGGGATCAAACGCATATAGGAACAAACGCTTTGATGCCGCAGTGGCGGCTCGGCCGCGGCGCATATGACGCGGTGCGGTATTTCGGCAACACAGGCAGCAGGCGGCGCATTCGTTGGGTGGGCGTCTGTAAACGCAGGCAGGGTTGGCTTCGAAAAGCGGCCTGTCCGCATATGTCGCTCGCCCTGAAGCCGCAGCGCGGCATTGCACCCGCTTGGGGAAATACCGACGCTGAGAAGGGGGTGGGTCCATGATCCAAACCCCGCCAAAGGGTTTCACCCTTTGGAAACCGGCCGGAGGCTAACGTCCTTGACCCTTTTTCTGTTTTTCCTCTGCGATCCTTCTTGCCCTATCGATCAGCATCCCCGCCAAATCGCCCTCAACCTTCTCCGGCGGCTTGCCACGCTCAAAAATCGCGCCCGTCGCATAGGTGCTGCCCTCGCCGCCCGCCGGTTGGCCCTCCGCCAAGCCGCCGCCCGCCAGCCCGATATCCGCTTCCCGCGCCTCGCCCGGCCCGTTCACCACGCAGCCCATCACCGCCACCGTCAGCGGCACGCGGATGTCGCTAAGCTCCCGCTTTACCCGGGTGGCGATGGCCGTTACATCCACGCTGGTGCGCCCGCATGTGGGGCAGGATATCACGTTCACATAATCCCGCCGCAGGCCGCACGCCTTCAAGATGTCGATGGCCGCAGCCACCTCCGGCACGGGGTCGCCCGTCAGCGAAACGCGGATGGTGTCCCCAATGCCGTGCAGCAGCAGGCTGCCGATGCCCACCGCGCTTTTGATGTTCCCATCCCCCGGCAGGCCCGCCTCGGTCACGCCCACATGCAGAGGATAATCCGTCTGTGCAGCGGCCAGCTCATACGCGCGCACCGTCAGCGGCACGTCCGTCGCCTTCAAACTGAGCACGATGTCCCGAAAGCCCACGTCCTCCAGCAGCCGAGCGTGTCGCAACGCGCTTTTCAGCATGCCCTGCGCGGTCACGCCGCCCTCTTCGTGCAAAATGTCCTTCTCGATGCTGCCGCTGTTCACCCCGATGCGGATGGGCGCGCCGTGCGCCCTGGCGCAGTCCGCCACCAGCCGCACCTTCTCCGCCGAGCCGATGTTGCCGGGGTTGATGCGCACCTTTTTGACCCCGCGCTCCAGTGCGCCCACCGCCAGATCGGCGCGGTAGTGGATATCCGCCACGATGGGCACGGGCG
>CAZOZO010000091.1:0-4193 GCA_964584315.1 uncultured Oscillospiraceae bacterium | reverse complement strand
CCGTCAATTTCGTCTCCGGCCCCTCCCGCACCGCCGACATCGAGCAGACCGTGACCCTCGGCGCCCACGGACCTTACCGGGTGCATCTGATTCTGGTGGGCTGAGTTCGCCGCTCCCGTCATCCTGGGGATAAAAAAGCCCGGTCGCCTTTTCGGCGCCGGGCTTTTTTGCGTCGGCCGATGTTGGCCCATGTTGGCAGATACTGGCCTCCGATCGGTCGCCGCTCAAGCCGGCCGGGAGCGCCGGGCCATCTCGACGGCCTGCTCCACGGCGGTGAACAGGCTGCCCGGATCGGCCTGGCCGGTGCCGGCCAGATCCAGGGCGGTGCCGTGATCCACCGAGGTGCGGATGATGGGCAGGCCCAGGGTGACGTTGATGCCCTGGCCGAAGGTGGCGAACTTCAGGGGCGCCAGGCCCTGGTCGTGGTACATGGCCAGGACGCAGTCGCCCCGGGCCAGTTGGGGCGGGGTGAACAGGGAGTCGGCGGGCAGGGGGCCGAGCAGTTCCATGCCTTCGCTCCGCAGCTTTTCCAGCACCGGGGTGATGACCTCGATCTCTTCCCGGCCCAGGTAGCCCCCTTCGCCGGCATGGGGGTTGAGGCCGGCCACCAGGATGCGGGGCCGGGCGATGCCGTACTTGCGCGCCATGTCGGCGTGCAGGATGCGCAGCACATCCTCCAGCACCGCCGGGGTGATGGCTGCCGGCACCTCCTTCAGGGGCAAGTGGGTGGTGGCCAGGGCCACCCTCAAGGGGCCGGGCTGGCCCAGGGGGCCGTGGCCGCCAATGGGTGAGGTGCCGGCCAGCATCATCACCACCAGGGGGGTGCCGGTCTTTTCCGCCAGGTACTCGGTGTGGCCGGTGAAGCCGCGGATGCCGGCGTCGTTGATGACGCCCTTGTGCAGGGGGGCGGTGACCATGGCGGCGAACTCACCCTGGAGGCAGCCGGCCAGGGCCCGGTCCAGCAGTTGGAGGACGTAGGGGCCGTTGGCGGCATCCAGGCGGCCGGGGGCGGAGGGAGCGGCCAGGGGCAGGTGCAGCACTTCCAGGCTGCCGGCCGGGGCGGGGCGGTCCGGGGCGTAGTCGTGCAGGGGGATGTCCATTCCCAGCTGGGCGGCGCGCTGGCACAGCAGTTCCTTGTCCGCCAGCACCACCAGACGGGCTTCTGCCGGGTAGCGGGCCAGGGCCAGGCACAGTTCGGGACCGATGCCGGCCGGTTCGCCGGAAGTGACGGCTAGGGTGGGGCGCATGGGGCAGACTCCGCTGGACTGAAATGCAAAAGGGGCCCGCAGGCCCCCTGGTGATTGCCGGGTGCTTACTGCTCTTCCCAGCGATACTCCACGTAGGCCCGGTCGCGCAACTGGCGCAGCCAGTCCTGGTAGGCCTCGTCGGACTTGCGTTCGCGCAGGGCGTTGCGGGCGATGGCCCGCTGCCGGTCCTGGGAAACGTCCTGGACGCGGCGCTCCAGCACTTGGATCAGGTGCCAGCCGAACATGGACTGCACCGGCTGGCTGACTTCGCCCACCTTCAGGGCATCCATGGCCCGTTCGAATTCGGGCACGGTGTCGCCGGGATAGAGCCAGTCCAGGTCGCCGCCCTTGGGGGCGGAGCCGTCCTGGGAGTAGAGGCGGGCCAGCTCGGCAAAGTCGCCGCCGTGGTCCAGGCGTTCCTTCACGGCCTGCAGCTTGCGCTTGGCTTCGGCCTCGGACACCACCTCGTTCACCTTGATCAGGATGTGGCGGGCGTGGGTCTGCTGCACGGCGGGAATGGAGGCGCCGCCCTTCTTGGCCACCAGCTTGACGATGTGGAAGCCGTTGGGGCTGCGGATCACGGGGGACAGCTGGCTGGGCTGCATCTTCTGCACGGTCTCGGCGAAGATGTTGGGCATGCGGTCCAGGGGGCGGAAACCCAGGTTGCCGCCCTGCAGGGCGTCGGGGGCGTCGGAGTAGGCGGCGGCCACCTGGGCGAAATCCTCGCCCCGCTTGAGGCGGTCGAGAATCTGCTCGGCCTTGGCCTTGAGCTTCTGCAACTGCTCGGGGCTGGCAGACTCGGGGGAGCGCACCAGGATGTGGGCCACCTGGTATTCCTCGGCACTGCCGCCGGCACTGGCGCCGGCCAGGTAGTTGTCGATTTCGCCTTCGGAGACGAGCAGCTTGGCATCCACTTCCCGCTCCCGCAGGCGGGACACGGTGATTTCCTGGCGGATTTCCTCGCGGAACTTGGCGAAGGCGATGCCGTCCTTTTCCAGGGCCTGGCGGAACTGGGCCAGGGTCATCTTGTTGTTGGCGGCGATGCGGTTGAGGGCCATGTCCAGCTGGGCATCCTCGATGCGGATACCGTTCTCCTTGGCGAACTGGACCTGCACCTTGTCCACCACCATGCGCTCCAGCATCTGCTTCTCCAGCACGTCGGCCGGGGGCAGGGGCGTGCCCTGGCGGCGCAGCTGGCTGACCACGGAGTCGAGGCGCTGGCGTAGTTCGTTGAGGGTGATGACCTCGCTGTTGACCACGGCGATGATGCGGTCCGCCTCCACCGGGTCGGTACGCTGGCCGCGGTAGGTCTGGGCGTTGGCCTGGCAGGCCGCCAGGCAGAGCAGCAGGGAGAGCCAGTATTTCATCATGGTCTGCATTATTCCTCACCTCCGAACACCGGGTCGGCCATGGGCTGGTTGATGCGGCCGTAACCGGGGATGGTCCGGCGCAGCAGGTCCAGCGGATTGGAACCGATGCGGGAGAAGTCGTTGAGTTCGAGCTGCACGAAGAAGGCGGTGGACGACGTATTGGCCGTCAGGGCGTAGCGCTGGATGACCCCGCGCACGACCCAGCAGCCGCCGTTGTATTCCAGGCCGGCAATGTTTTCCACCACCCGCTTTTCCTTCAGGGAGTAGTTGTAGCGGCCCACGCCGTACCAGCCGCGGCCCAGGGGCCATTGGCCGGAAACGTCCAGGTTGCCCAGCACGTCCCGGGTGTAACGGTAGCCGGCGTTGAGCACCTTGCCCAGTTCCGGCTGGTAGCGGCCGGCCACCGTCAGACGGTCGGTACGGGCATCGAAGGGGTTGTATTCGACGGCGCCGTCGAGATAGGTCTTGGGCATGATCTGGCCGGAAACGGCGGCCAGCCAGTTGGTGTTCTTGTGCTGGCGGGGCTTCTCGCCGGGCACGGTGACCATCTGGTCGTCGAAGTAGTAACGCTGGCCCACCAGGGCGCGGAAGTATTCCCGACCGGTATTGGGGCCGATGAAGCGGGTGGTGACGGCAGCGGTGAGCTGGTTGGCGTCGCCAATGCGGTCCTGGCCGACGTAGCGGTTTTCCGAGAAGATCTGGCCGAAATTGAAGTCGGCGATGCCCGTGTCGAAAATCGGAATGTTGCTCTGGTCCTTGTTCGGCACATAGACGTAGTACAGCCGGGGCTCCAGGGTCTGGGTGAAGGCCGTGCCCAGCAGGGTGGTGTCGCGCTCAAAGGTGAGGCCGCTGTCCACGCTGAAGATGGGCAGGCTGCGGCTGATGCGATCCGGTACCGTCGCTGCCTGGCGGGACAGGCTGTAGCTGGTGACGTGCATGCCGACCTTCGGCGTCACATAGAACGCCGGGAAGATCAGGGGCAGGGACACCTGGGGATAGACCACGGTACGGTCGCCTTCGACCTTGGTACGGTGGCTGAAGGAGGTGAACTGGCCCAGCACCGAGACATCGGTGCCGAAGTAGTCCGGACGGCGGGCGCTGACGGTCACCTGGGGCACCGTGTCGTACGGTGCAATGATGGGGTTGGCGGCGTCCGGCTGCAGGGTCTGGTAGCGGTTTACGTTGACCGTGGCCCCCCACCAGGTGGAACCATAGGAGAGCTTGCCCTGGCGGGGCAGCAGGGTCTGGGCACTGACACCGATGCGGCTGGAAAGGTCGGTGTAGAAGTAGTCGTCCGAAACCTTGTTCAGGTTCAGCAGGCCGGTGAAGCCGTTGCCGAAATTGTGGTTGTGCCAGATATTGACGGCGTAGCGGTTGTCCAGGTTACGCACGTTGTCGGTCGGCACATACTCGCCCCGGGCGTAGCCGCTGTAGTCGTAGTTCAGGTAGCGCAACTCGCCGCCCAGCTGCAGGCCCCGCTTGGTCATCACCCGGGGGGCGATGGTGGCGTCCATGTTGGGCGCGATGTTCCAGTAGTAGGGCGTGGTCAGCGTGGCGCCGCTGAGGCTGTTGGTGC
>CAZOZO010000090.1:0-4405 GCA_964584315.1 uncultured Oscillospiraceae bacterium | reverse complement strand
CAGCCTTCAGCCAGCCGTCCAGCAGGGCGAAGGCCCGGGCCAGGCGCGGCCGCGCCTCGCCCCGGTTGCACAGGCCCATGAGGCGTTCCCACCAGGGGCCAGGGCCGGCGGCGGCCAGTTGCAGCAGGTCCTCGTCGCCCACGGCGAAGAGGGGCGTGCGCAGCACCTGGGCCAGGGCCAGGTCGGCGGAGGGCAGCACCAGGAATTCAAACAGGGCGGCGATGTCCCGGGCTTCCAGGGTCTGCAGCAGGCCGCCCCGGGAGGCCGCCAGATAGGGAATGCCGGCGGCCTTGAGGGCCCGCTCGTAGGCGGCCAGCTGGGTGCGCTTGCGCACCAGCAGCATGACGTCGCCCCAACGGGCCGGGCGTTCGCCCTCCCCTTCCTTGACCCGCAGCGTGGCCATGAACTGCTGCAGACGGGCTGCCAGGCGGGCCGCCTCCTCGTCCCGCCGCGGGTCCCTGGCTTCCGTCGCCGGGGTGGTGAGGGGATCGCGCAGGGCGATGCCGGCGCTTTGCTCCTCCTCTTCCGCCAGGCTCACCAGGGGCAGCAGTTCCACCCGGCCCGGCAACTCTCCGGCCAGGGAACTCTGGGGGCGGAAGCCGGTGAAGGCGGGCTCGACGCTGAAGAGGGCATTGACCACCTCCACCACCGACCGGGCGTTGCGCCGGGTGGCGTCCTGGGCCAGGCGGCGGGCGCCGAAGTTGTGTTCGAGGAAATCCGCCGCCGTGGCGAAAAGCCGGGGCTCGGCCTGGCGGAAACGGTAGATGGACTGCTTGGGGTCGCCCACCAGGAACAGGCAGGGGGCCTCGCCACCGTCGCCATGGGTATAGGCATCGAGCCAGGCCAGGAGGATCTGCCATTGCAGGGGGTTGGTGTCCTGGAACTCGTCCAGCAGGATGTGCTTGTAGCGGGCGTCCAGGCGGGCCTGCAGGAAGGCGGCGTGGCCCTCGTCCTGCAGCAGTTGCAGCACCTGCCATTCCGCGTCCACGAAGTCGATCAGGCGGCGGGCCTGCTTGTGCTTTTCCAGGCGCTCGAGGAAGGCGGCCCCCAGGCTGAGGCCGTGGCGGTTGAACTCGAGAATCTGCTCGGCCCGCAGCACTTCCCGGGCCGCCAGGAGAGACTGGCCGAGACGCTGGTGCAGATCGAGGAAGCGGGCGGCGCCGTCGCTGCCGAAGCGCTTGTCGAGGGCGCCGGAAGGCTTGCGCGAGCGCAGGGTGCCGCTCTGAGTCAGCACCACGCTGCCGAGAATGTCGAAGGCAGCCTCCGCCGCCAGCCCCGGCTGCAGGGCCCCGCGCAGGGTGGCGGCTAGGCCCTGGTCGGTCTTGGTCTCGCTCTGTTCGAGAAAGCCCAGGTAGGCGTGGTAGTCGGCCTCCCAGCCCGGGGCGAAGAAGGCCTCCAGGCCCTCCCCCGCTTCGCCGACGCCGAGCAGCTGTTGCAGCCGCTCCAGGGCATGGGCGACGCCGTCTTCCTGGCCGCCGGTATAGGCCAGCCATTCGGCGCGGCGGGCCACCAGGCGCATCAGCAGGCTGCGGGTGCTGTCCAGGCCGGCGCCCTGCAGCAGGGCGGTGAAGTGGCCGGCCAGCTCCCCTTCCGGATCGGCCTGCAGTTCGGCGGCGAAGTTCTGCCACAGCTCTTCCAGCAGGCGCCCGGTGGATTCCACCAGGCTGCTGCCGGCCAGGCCGGAGACCAGGGGTGCGGCGGCGATGAGCTGGAGGAACCAGCCGTGGAAGGTATGCACCGAGAGGGGCGGCTGGGCGTCCGCCACCCGCTCGTAGAGGCCCCGGGCCCGGCGCAGCAGGCCGGCGTCCGCCGTCATGCCGCGCTCGGCAAGGAAAACAGTGGCCTCGGCATCAGGCATGGCCGCCAGGTCCCGCAGCCAGCCCATGACCCGTTCCTCGATTTCCCGGGCCGCCTTGCGGGTGAAGGTGATGCCCAGGATGTCGCCGGGGGCGGCGCCCTCCAGCAGCAGACGCACGATGCGGGAAGCCAGCAGCCAGGTCTTGCCGCTGCCGGCACATGCTTCCACCACCACCGAACGGCGGGGGTCCAGGGCGTCCAGCACCAGTTGGCGGGGATCAGTCATGGCGGGGCTCCCCCGGGGCACTGGCATTCACGCCGTCGTTCATTTCATCCACGTGTTCGTAGCGGCACAGGCCGGACATTTCGCAATAGGTGCACAGGGCGGCGACGCCGTGGGCCGGCAGGGAGGCGCCGGCCCGCATGGCCTGCACCGTCCGCACCAGGCGCGCGGCCTGGGCCTGGGCATCGGCCTGCAGGTCTTCGCTGGCGGAGAGGGCTTCCACCTTGTCGTCGTCCAGCACCACGTAGGCGGCCTCTTCCGCGTCCTCGCCCACCAGGGCGGCGTAGGCGGCCAGCTGCAGGTCCTCTTCCAGGCCGGACTTGATGGCCTGGCGGCTGCGGGTCTTGTAGTCGAGCAGGGAATAGCCGTCGGGGCCGGTGTCGGTGCGGTCGATGCGGCCATGCAGTTCCACCTGGACCCCGTCGGCCAGGGGGAAGAGGCGGCTCTGCTTGATCTCGGCGTCGTGCCAGTACCAGCCCTCGGCCTCCCGCTGGCGCTGCCAGGCGAGATAGGCGGCGAGGCGCTTTTCCCAGCGCAGGCGCCAGCCCAGGGCCAGGTAGTTGTCGGCCAGGGCCCGGGCGAAGACCTCCCGGGTGAGCGCCTGCAGGGCCGCCAGGGCTTCGGCCTCGGGCACCGGGGTCAGCACCGGGTATTGTTTATGGAAGCGTTCCAGCACTTCGTGCACCAGCAGGCCGTAGTCCCGCTTTTCCATTTCCTCGCTGACCTCGTCCAGCTCGTTGAGGCGCAGCACGTGGCGGGCGAAGAAGCGGTAGGGGCAGCCCACCAGGGCGGTGTAGGCGCTGACCGAATACTTGAGGGGCACCGCCTCCGGCGCCAGCACCGGCGCCGGCCGCCGGGTGGGGCCGGGGCGCGCCTCGTCGCCTTCCGGCGGATCGGCCAGGGCGGCCACGGCGCCCTGCAGGCTGCTCCCCCAGGCGAAGCGGTGCAGGGCGGCGAGGCGGTCCAGCTCCGGCGCCAGCAGCTGGGGTTCCCCGTCCCGTTCCTCCTGCCAGGTCACCGCCACCTGGGGCACGCTGGCCAGGAGCAGGGCCAGGTCGGCACGCAGGCGCTCCTGGGCCGCGGCCCGGGTGGGCAGGCCCAGTTCCTGGCGCACGCTCTGGTTGAAGAAGGCGGCGGCCGGCTCGGCGGGCTTGAGGCGCCCCGCATCGCCGCCCAGCAGCACGGCGGCCTCGAAGGGCCGCAGGCGGGTGGCGGCCAGGTGGGTCATGAGCACCGGACTGTCGATGGAGAGGTCGCGGAAGACTTCGCTTTCCAGCTCCCGGTTGAGCCAGTCGCGGAAGACGTGGAAGGGGAAGCGGTCCCGGCTTTCCGCCAGTTCCTCCCGGCGCTGGGCCAGCAGGTCCAGGATCACCGCCCCGGCGGCATCCTTGAGCAGGCGCTGGCGGGCGCCCAGGGCATCCACCGCCTTTTCCAGGCGGGCGATCCAGTCGGGCAGGGTGGCATCGCGACTGGCCAGCAGCTTGAGGGCCGCTTCCAGACGATCAAGCAGGGCCAGGGCCCGCTCCTGGGCGGCGGTGGGCTGATCCACGGCCTGCAGCACCCGGCGCATGCCGGCCAGGCCGGCCTTGACGCCGCCCCGGCGCACCGCCTGCTCCAGGGCGAAGACGGCGCCCTTGCGGGCGTTGTCCCGCAGGTCGTCACAGAGGAAGGGGGACTTCAAGAGGTCCAGCACATCCTTGTAATAGGCGGCGCCGGCCACGGTCTCCAGGAGACCGTCGAGGACAGCGCCGGCCCGGGAGGTGGACAGTTTCCAGCCGGTCTCGTCCGCCACCAGCACCTCGCGCCGCTCCAGCAGGGCCCGCACCCGGCGCGCCACCAGGCGGTCCTGGGCGATCAGGGCGATGCGCCGCTTGCCCTCCTGCAGCCATTGCAGCACCAGGGCGGCCGCGCCCCGGGCCTCCTGTTCCCGCCCCCGGGCGGCGAGTATCTGCAGGCGCTCGGCCAGGGGGCTGGCGGGCACCCGGGCCGGCAGGGCGTGGGCCCGTTCCAGCAGGGGCGCCATCTCCTGGGCCGGATCGGGCAGGGGCCAGGCGGCGGCCAGGGTGCGCATCAGGGGTGCTTCATCCTGCTGCCGCGGCATGGGGTAGTAGAGGAACACCGGCTGGCGCTCGGCGTAGCGCTGGTAGAAGGCCTTTTCCGCCGGCTTCAGGGCCGTTTCCGGCGGACCGTCCAGCACCGCCACCAGAGGCGCCGCGGCGGCCTCGGCGAGGCGGGCCAGTTGCAGGGCGTAGGCGCCGGGGGCGTCGGGCCGCCCCAGGCCGGCCAGGACCCGCCACAGTTCATGCACCACCCGGGCCTCGAAGG
>CAZOZO010000089.1:0-4522 GCA_964584315.1 uncultured Oscillospiraceae bacterium | reverse complement strand
TGCACTTCCGCCAGTGGTTCAAAGTGGTGGAGAAGATGGGCTACCCTTGGGCGAAGGATCTGATCCACGTCGCGTTTGGCATGATCAGCTACGAGGGGCAAACCCTTTCGACCCGCAAGGGCTATGTGGTGTATCTGGAGGATCTGCTGGCCCGCGCGCAGGAGAAGGCGCTTGCCATCATCGAAGAAAAGAGCCCGAACCTCGCGGACAAGGCAAACGTGGCGCGGCAGGTGGGCATCGGCGCGGTGATCTATGCCGATCTGCAGAACAACCGCATCAAGGATATCGACTTCTGGTGGGACCGGGCGCTGAACTTCGACGGCGAGACGGGGCCGTATGTGCAGTACACGCACGCGCGGTGCTGCTCGGTGCTTCGCAAGGCAGAGGAGCAGGCTCTGCCGGAGGCCGCGCCGGACTGGGCCGCCCTTGCGGATGACTGGGCGCAGGAGCTGCTGCGCATCGTGAGCCGCCTGCCCGAAGCCATCGCGGATGCGGCGGACAAGAACGAGCCCAGCATGGTGACGCGCGCCATGACCGACGTTGCCAAGGCGTACAACAAGTTCTACTACGAGAACCGCATTTTGGACGTGGAGGCGGGCGCGCGGGAAGCGCGCATCCGGCTGACGCGGGCCACGCGGGATGTGCTCCGGTTGGGCATGTACCTGATCGGCATGGAAGCGCCGGAGAGGATGTAGCGGCCGCTCTGCGGCCTTTGGCATCGGAGGAGAGCGTGCGGCCAGTGGCCGCTTCGCCGAAGGCGAAAGCGAACCGAAGATGGCCAGTTTGACAAGCACAGGGCGCGGCAGCGCCGTGTGCGCCGATCAAACTGGCGGGGCAATGGGACTTCGTCCCCCTCCCAACCGCCCCCTTGGTACGGGGGTGGGTGCATGTGCCAACAGAAATGCGGCTTGGTGTGGAAACCATGAAGCGACGTATGCACTTGTCAAACTTCCCATCTTCGGGTCGCTCGCCGCTACGCGGCGGCCTTCGGCCCTGCCAGCCTGATCGTCACACATGGCACTGCCGTGCCCTGTGCTCGTCAGGCTGGCCACCTCCGATTCGTTCACGGCTGTGCCGTGGTGCCCACAGGGCACTCGCTCATCTCTGGTGCCCACAGGGCAAACGCTTCCCTGCGATGACAACCTCCCCCTTGGTACGGGGGTGGGTGCGTCCGGAGAAGCAGCCAAGACAGTATGGCTCCCGTTGGTGCCTGCCGGGCAGACGCGCTCATACGATGCAAACTGCCTCTTGGGTATGGCGGCGGAAATTCGAGACCGTTCATATGCCGAAGAATGCGGAAGCATTGCCATCGTATTCATGGTTCAAATGTGAAAGCGGCAGAAAGCGGAGACCGTCTCGCGGCGGTCTCTTTGCCTAAGGAGGGGTTTGGGTGGAGATCGATCTGCGGGAGTGGGAGGCGCGGCGGGCGCATGATCTGTTTACCAGCTGCATCGTTCCGCGGCCCATCGCGTGGGTGAGCACCGTGAGCGGGGCGGGCGAGGTGAACCTTGCGCCGTTCAGCTTTTTTACGGGCGTCAGCTGGCACCCGCCCGCGCTGGCGTTTTCTGTTGCCAACCGGGATGATGGCAGCAAGAAGGATACGCTGCTCAACATCGAGGCCACGGGTGAGTTTGTGGTGCACAGCGTGGCAGCGGGGCATCTTGCCATGATGGAGCGCACCGCGCAGCGCATCCCACAGGGAGCGGACGCGGAGGCGTTTCCCGATATACGGCTGGTGCCGGTCGATGGCTTCGCCGCGCCGCGCATTGAGGCGGCGAAGGTGGCCTTTGCATGCAGGCTCAAGGAAATCGTGCGTGTGGGCGAGGGCGCGGGCGGCGGCAACCTGGTCGTGGGGCTGGTGCAGCGCATGTTTGTGGCGGACGGGGCGCTGCTGGACGGGCGCGTCGCGGACTGGCGCGCGCTGGAGCCGCTGGGGCGGCTGAGCGGCAACCGGTATGTGAGGGTTAACGAGGTCGTGGAGGGGGAGAACAATTGAACGCTTCCAGCCCTTCATGACGTGATATGCGGCTTTTGGATTAGCGGTTCATGAACGCTGGCACCATGGACAGCAAGGCCTGTTCATGCAGGCAACGGAATATCATGAATCGGGAAATGCCGTGAAGATAAGCGCTCCTTTTCGTTACGCTGCTTGAGAGGATACCCGACCTTGTCGGCGCGCCTGTACGCGGAAACCGTTTGCGGGGCTTTCGGCAGGCTTTGGTGCGCGATGCGTTCAGCGTCGCGGATATACAATGGAATGATACGGTTGCCTAAAAGGTTGCCTGTCTGCATCCATGGGAAATGGCGCATACACGGAGGATGCGTTTTCTTTGGGCGGGATCCTCGTGGCGAAGGGCATGGCGCAATACAGTATCAATTTTGGCACAAGAAAAATGTAAAATAATATTGACATTAAGAATAGTATATGATACAGTATGAATGGTGAAACGTACATCAACAACAAACGCAAGGAAAGCAAGCAGTACCATCCATCATGAAGGGGGAGCAACGAACGTGAAGCCATCCGCACTGGTCGTCATCCATTCGTACCATCACAACAACACGGAAAAGGTTGCAAACGTAATCGCTGATCAACTTGGCGCCGAGGTGAAACGGACGGGCGAGATCGCCCCCGCCGATGTGGCCCGATACGACATTGTCGGCTTCGGGGCGGGCATCGACAGCGGTCACCATTACGCGCCGCTTCTGGAACTGGCGCAGGCGCTGCCGGCCGTGCATGACCGGAAGGCATTCCTGTTTTCCACGAGCGGTGTTTACACCGCCGCAAAAATGAAGAAGGATCACCGCGCCCTGCGTGCCATCCTCGAAGCCAAAGGATATGAAGTGCTGGACGAGTTCGGCTGCCTGGGCTTCAACACCAACAGTTTTCTGATCGCCTTTGGCGGCATCAACAAGGGCAAACCCGATGCGGATGATTTGAAAAGGGCAAGGGGCTTTGCCGCAAGCCTCCAGACGCGCGTGGTATGAAGCCTCTGTGCGTTTGATGCGAAAGATGCTCCGCCGCTTGGCTCAGGGAACCCCTGCATCAGCACCCTTCCCATCTGCCTTTGGGGAGCGCCGTATCGCTGGGCCTGAAAAGCCCTGAAGTAGCCCTGCTACTCCTTCGGCTTTTTCTCGCCTGAACTGGCGGCGCGCCACTTCGGCAGCCGCAAAGCGATGGATGCTGCAGTCGGCTGCGGTCAGGCGAACGTGCCCTTCAGCAAAAAGGCGCGGCGCCTCAACCTCGCCCTTGACAATTCCGCTCAAATCTGCTATCCTGACCCAAATCCACCACTGAAAGCGAGGGATGGCCATGCAAAGGTCAATGCGAATGCTTCGCCTGTGCGTCCGTCGCCCCGATAGCGGTCGTGGGTGAACGCTTTGGCGTTCGCAAATTTGTCGTAACGGCAAGCCCTCCCGCCACGGGACGGGCTTGTTTTTTACGTATCGCGACCCATGGCGTCGGTTCGGGCTGTTTGGGCGAAAGCCTTACGGCCCGCCCGGTCGGCGGTGCTGCCCGGCAGGCCCGCCGCTCCGCCCCGCATTCGCCCCTGCGGAAAGGCAAAACACCTCGCGACACTATAATGATGTGCGACCGCAACGATTAGCAAGGGAGGCAAACCCATGCCAGACAAAGCATACAGGCAGGAGACGCTGCAGCTGCACGCGGGCCAGACGCCCGATCAGGAAACCTGCGCCCGCGCCGTGCCCATCTACCAGACCACCAGCTACTGCTACCCAAACGCTAAGGCGGCGGCGGATGTGTTCAGCGGCGCGGCGGAAGGCTACACCTACACCCGCATCGAAAACCCCACCGTGGAGGTGTTGGAAACGCGCCTTTGCGCGCTGGAGGGCGGCGCGGCGTGCGTTGCGTTTTCAAGCGGCATGGCGGCCATCACGGCCGCGGTGTTCGCGCTGTGCAGCGCGGGCGAGCATATCGTGGCCATCAGCACGCTGTACGGCGGCACGGTAACGCTGCTGGCTTCGCGGCTGCCGCAGATCGCGGGCATCCGCACCACCTTTGTGGACCCGGACGACGTGGCCGCGCTGGAAAATGCCATCCGCCCCGATACGCGCATGATCTACCTGGAAACCATCTGCAACCCCAACATCAACGTGCCGGATTTTGCGGCCATCAAGGCGGTGGCCGTGCGCCACGGGCTGCCCGTGGTGCTGGACAATACCTTTGGCATGCCGCCCATGTTTGACGCCAAAGCAGCCGGCGCGGATATCGTGATCCATAGCCTGAGCAAGTACGCGGGCGGCCACGGCACC
Source organism: uncultured Oscillospiraceae bacterium (assembly GCA_964584315.1). Lineage (GTDB taxonomy): Bacteria > Bacillota > Clostridia > Christensenellales > Aristaeellaceae > CAXXOK01. The sequence continues at coordinate 247 of CAZOZO010000089.1, read as the reverse complement.
ACCATCGGCGGCGCAGTGGTGGACATGGGCACCTTCGACTTTCACAGCCCGCGCTTTGCCTGCCTTACCATGCCGGACGCGCAGAACGGGAATACCGTCTACGCCGACCAGCCCGCGCCCGTCGCCACGCGCCTGCGCCTGCAGCTGATCCGCGAGTTTGGCGCGTGCCTGAGTCCGTTCAGCGCGTTCCTCATTTTGCAGGGCATGGAGACGCTCAGCCTGCGCATCGCCCGCCACTGCGAAAACG
>CAZOZO010000088.1:1990-4687 GCA_964584315.1 uncultured Oscillospiraceae bacterium | reverse complement strand
TCCCCCTGTCCCGCCATCTTGATCGGCGCGCATGGCACTGTCGTGCCCTGCGCTTGTCAAGCTGGCCATCTCCGGTTCGCTTTCGCCTTCGGCGAAGCGGCCACTGGCCGCACGCTCTCCTCCGATGCCAAAGGAGGCAGAGCCGACGTTTATTCTCCGCTCTCTGTCGGTCTCCTCGCGGCGATATGCCACCGCTGCTCCGTGGCCGAGGGCGGCGCGAACGTACCGTCCCCAAACACGCGGATATCCGCAAAGCCCGCTTGCGCAAGCAGCACCTCAAACGCCTCGACGGAATAGCCGTACTGCGTCTGCTGCTCGCTGATACGCTCGTATGTCTCGCCGCCCTTGCGCAGGAAGATCGACAGCGCCATGTCCACGCTGCCGCGGTCGGCGTGGTAGGTATTCTTCCACAGGTAGGCGATGTCCGCCGTCTCGTCGCCCACGAAGCTGTTGCCCAGCACCTCGCGCAGCTTGTAGGGGGTGCTGGCGTCAAAGATCAGCGCGCCGCCGGGCCGGATGGCCTGAAACGCCGCCGTAAAAAACTTGAGCACATCCTCCTGCGTGGGCAGGTAGTTAACGCCGTCGCACGTGCACAGCACCGCGTCCATCTGCCGGTGCAGGCGCAGGCTGCGCATGTCCTGCTTCACGAAGGGGATCATCGCGCCGGCCTTGCGCGCCTTCTGGCTGGCCTCAAAGAGCATCTCCTCGCTCATGTCCACGCCGGTCATCTGGTAGCCCATGCCGCAAAGCGGGATGGTAAAGCTGCCCGTGCCGCAGGCGCACTCGCACAGCTTGCCCGTGCGCAGGCCGTACAGCGTGAGCAGGGTCTGGTAAAATGCCGCCCACGCGGGGTAGTCCACATCGGCCATCAGCCGGTCGTAGACGGTTGCAAATGCCGTGTACAAGCGCGTCACCTCATATTGCTGGTTGGCCGCCCCGCGGGCGGGTGCGCGGCCAAGCCATGCCGCAAACGGCGAAACCCCGCCGCACGCCCTTGGGCGCGGCGGCGGGGGCAGGCACCTGCCGGCGAGCGCCGCAAAACGCGACCGTCGGCAATGATAACACATTTAGGGCGCTTACGCAACCGTTTGTTTGCATATGGTTGCGCGCCGTGTGCGAAAGCCTGTTCCCGTCAGGGGTTTTCGCGCTCGTCGTCCGTTTCGCCGTCGCCCTCCTCGGGCTCGTCGTCGTCCGCCACTTCGGTATATAGGCCGCGGCCCACCTGCGCGCCCTCGATCTTCACGTTGATGTACTTGTCGAACACCGCGTTCACATAGCTTGCGCCCAAAAAGCGGCTCAGCGCGAAGCCGTACAGCGCATAGTACAGGAACATGATCGCCACCGCCCAGTGCATGTAGGGGGTCAAAATGCTCACCGCCAGCGCGATGACCATGGGCACGAGGCTCAAAAGCTTCAGCCCCAGCGTGCCCGGCAGGCGGCCCACAGTAAGCAGCAGGCTGTTGCGCAGCACGTCGCGCAGGCGAAGCGTATAGGTCACCAGCATGGGGTAGATGTAGAGCAGCGCCATCATCCACACGGTGCCGATGGTCAGGGTCAGCACCTGCGGCAGCATGAACAGCGCGTTCTGCTGCGAAAGCTCGCCGTAGAACATCCAGCACACGTACACGATCAGCGGCACAAAGCCCGTGATGGTGCTGATGGCCAGCGACTGCTTCCAGTTGGCCTTGGCTGCGTCCTTAAAGTCGCTCCACACAAAGGCGTGCTCGTCGCGCGCCCAGTTGCGGGTCACGTAGCAAAGCCCTGCGGTGGACGGCCCCGTGATGGCGATGCAGGGGATCAGCAGCAGCAGCCCCGTGAGGGCCAGCGATTTGACGCCGTCCATGTACTGGGCCTGCTTGACCGCAAAATCCGCCGCGGCCAGCGTGCCCGCCGTAACCTGCGCCTGCAGGTCGCCAAGGCCCATCAGCAGGGCGTACAGCGCCAGCACATGGTAGGCGACCACCGCCATGGCGGGCAGCCACGCCACCACGTAGATCAGGTTCAGGCGCATCAGGCCGCCCAGCCGCGCGCGCAGCATCTCGCGCAGCAGCTGCATGCGGGTGGAAGGCAGATCTTCCTTATGATAATCGCCCTTGCCGCTCTTGCCGTAGAAATAACTGTTCATGAACTTGCCAAACACAGGTGTTTCCTCCCCATACTGCCCACAGCGCATCGCGCGTATCCGCATGTGTCGATAGGGCATTATAGCATAGGAAGGCCCATGTGTGCTACTGTGCCGCGCGCACGCAATGATTGTTACAAACGTCGGCTCAGCCTCCTTTGGGAGGGGGACTCTGTCCCCCTCCCAACCGCCCCCTGAGGACTGGTTGGGTGCTTACTGTCAGTTTGGCCATTATTGCCGCGCGAGACATAGCCGCTTCGCGGCTGCTAATGCGCTCGCGGTTGAGGCGCTGCGGCGCAGGGCTGTATATCAATCTAACTGCTGCAATCAGAAGCCCTGCGGCACACGACCGGTCTTTGCCTTGTGAGAAATACAAAACACGACGCACCCCAACCCTGTGGATACGCCGTGACATAAAACCATGCGAAAAGCCATCAAGACAAGACGCGGCCAACTTCGTCCTCAGGGGGAGGTTGGGAGGGGGACGCAGTCCCATTCCCAAAGGAGGCAGAGCCGACGCCCTCAGGGGGAGGTTGGGAGGGGGACGCAGTCCCATTCCCAAAGGAGGCAGAGCC
>CAZOZO010000088.1:0-1890 GCA_964584315.1 uncultured Oscillospiraceae bacterium | reverse complement strand
GACGCCCTCGATCCTTCTTCTTCTTTGGCTGATCATCAGCCCCACCAGCGTGAGCACCGCGCCCGCGATGGCCAGCGGGTGGATGGGGTCATTCAAAATCATCCACGCAAACAGGATGGTCACGCCCGGCGTCAGGTAGATGTAGGCGCTCGTTTTCATGGGGCCCAGTATCTTGACAGCCGTGTTCCATGTCACAAAGCACAGGGCGCTGGCCACCAGCCCAAGGAACAGCACGCAGCCCAGCGTGGCGGGGTTCAATATGTCCGCCCACTCCACATGGAAGCCGAACACCGCCGTGAGCGGCAGCATGAAAACGAGGCCGTACATGAAAATGCGGCGCGTGACCAGCGTGGTGTTGTAGCCGTGCCCGTCCAGCTTGCGGATGAACACCGAGTAGAACGCCCATGAGATGGCCGCAAGGATGCACAGCCCGTCGCCCAGCGGGTTCAGCTTCAGCTCGTGCCCCGCGAACGAAACCATCGCCACGCCCGCGATGGCGATCACAAAGCCCAGGAAGAACGAGCGCGTCAGCTTTTCTTCGCGGATGAAAATGCGCGTGGCGATGGCCACGAAAAACGGCGCCGTGGAGATGATCACGCTGCAGTTGGACGAGTTGGTGTACGTGAGCGCGATGTTCTCAAACAGGAAGTACAGCACCACGCCCGAGAGCGCCGCCCCCATGATGTACCACTCGTGCCTGCGCGAGGTGAGCACCAGCTTTTGCCGCTTGGCAAAAAGCAGCGCCACAATGGCGATGACCAGCCGGAACATCAGCAGTTCGTTGGGCGATAGCGTGCGCAGCGCGACCGTGCTGGCGATGAACGTCGTGCCCCAGATGATGATGGTGCCCAGCGCCAGCAGGTGCCCAAGCCCCGCGCCGGTCAGCCGTTTTTCTTTAGCAATCAAGCGATACGCCCCTTTCCGCGCCCCCGCGCATGGAGCGATGATACCACGCGCGGGTGGGCTTGGCAAGTTAAAACACGGCGAGAAAGCCTGATTTTCCTTTGTTGTCGAACGCATCACACGCGCAAAGCGCCCTGCGGCTGACGAAGCGTAGGCAGCCATGGGTGCAGGCCCTGCGTTTTGGCAACGTTGGCGTGGAACGACGCAAGCATACGCGAAAAAAAGAACGGTACGCACAGGGGCATGAGCGTCGGGGGTGGGAAGGGCAGCGTTCAGGGGCTTTTGTAGTTTAAGCAAGCAATGCACCCCGCAACTGCCGGATTCCCCTCTGGCGCATGCGGCATAAATCCATATTTTACAGCAAACAGCAACACCGCCGGAACATCCTCCGGCGGCGCATGGTGCGTCGCCAGTCCATGCGGAGAAATGAACGCAGGCAAGCGGATCTTCCACTTCGGTGCACCCCATCGCGGGAGAGGGGGAAAGAAGCCTGACTGCATAAAGCAACGCCGCCGGAAAACTCCGGCGGCGCGATGCGCTTCGATCAAACTCAGGCCGTGGGGCCGCTTGCCCCCCCTACGCTTCCGTGCCCCGGTTCAGCTTTTTGACCGCGTCCCATACGTAAAACACCATGGCGCACAGGGTGAGCGCGACGGCCACCCATAAAAGCAGCAGGTCGGGGGTCATGAACCAGCCCGCGCACTGGACCGCGAACCACTCGTGAAAGAACGTGGACGTAAGCCCGCACACAAACAGAAAATGCGCCGTTTTGCCGATCAGCTGGCTGTAGACCACCACATGGCGGCGCAGCATCACAAGGCCGCCCAGCATCATCAAAAGCTCCTTACCCAGCACGATGCACACGGCGGGCCACGGCACCACGGGGGCGATCATGCTGTTGCCGATGGCCAGGGAGAACATCACGGTAAGCACCATCAGCTTGTCCGCCAGCGGGTCCATCAGCTTGCCAAGGTCGGTAATCAGGTG
>CAZOZO010000087.1:0-4699 GCA_964584315.1 uncultured Oscillospiraceae bacterium | reverse complement strand
CCAGCAGGCCGCGGCGCTTACCGACCATCAGCAGCAGCCCGCGGCGGCTGTGGTGGTCCTTTTTGTTGGTCTGCAGGTGCTCGTTCAGGTGGTTGATGCGCTCGGTGAGCAGCGCGATCTGCACTTCGGGGGAGCCGGTGTCGCCCTCGTGGCGGGCATACGTCTTGATGATTTCGCTCTTGATCATGGGTAAAACGCCTCCTTGAGATGGTAGCGCGGTCAAGCGCCCCGTGGCAATCGCCGCATACATAGGCCACCGCTGGCGAACGGCCGTCTGCGTATGCGGTTCTCCATGTGCGTATAAGCACAGCTTTGATTGTACCATGCCCCGTATGGTTTGTAAACCGATTTGGGAAAATATTCCCCACTTCGGTGGGTCTGTAACTCTCGGCAAATGCGCCGCGCACCGCGATTCCGTGAAGCGGACAAAGTGCGCAAGCACACCCGTATTGCAGCGCCGAAGCATTGCGTGGCAACGCGCTTCGCACAGCCCATCCTGAAGTTCTACAAGGCTTTCAGGCAGAGCGTGCGCAAACCCGCATCGCTTGCGCATTGCAAAACCGTTGCTTACGTGCTTTCGCCGCATGTTGCACCCACGACCATTACCGCACTTTGGTGGAAACGAAACGTGCAGAACCGTGCCTTGCGACATCGTCGGTTGCCATCGCTTTTGCCATCGCTTGGTTTCGCGTTCGGCTAGATGTGGTACGTCATGCCCATCTGCGGCGTCTGCGCGATCAGCTTGAGGGCGAGCTCCCCCTCCAGCCTGATCCCTTTGGGCACCGCACACGTGATACGCCCGCCCGCCTTGGCGCAGGCCAGCACCGGGTATTGTTTGCCCTGCGTGCACAACAGCGCACGGAAACAGCCTTTACCCACAACCTGCTTGCCATTGTCGGTCTGCCGCAGCTCCAGTCGGTTGCCCACGTGCGCGACCAAACGCACCTCCCGCTGGTAAGGTCGCCCGAGCAAACGGTGCGCTTGCCGCACATCGCCCAGTGACAGCTGCTCGCGGATGCGCGTGGCGCTCACGGGCGTTAGCCCCACGCGGATGGCCGGTACTACGAACGTCTCGAAGCCCAGCGCATGCCCCAACTGGTGCAGGAATGCCGGCGTGCCCGCCCCATGCTTTCCAAAACTGTAGTTGAAGCCCACCACAACGGCCTTGGGCTTCCAGCGCCGCACCAGATGACCCACAAAATCTTCCGGTGACATGTCGCGCACCTCAGGCGTAAAGGGATCCGCACTGAACAGATCCGCGCCTGCCGCCTCGATCAGACCCGCGCGCTCCTCCAGCGTGGTCAGAAGCGGCGGATGCTTGGCGGGGTCGATCAGCGCCAGCGGATGCTGCGCGAAGGTCTGCACCACCATGGGCACGTTGTACTGTAATGCCAGCGCCTTCGCCTTGGCAAGCAGCACGCGGTGCCCCACATGCACCCCGTCGAACATGCCCAGCGCCACCACCGATTCCTGTGCGCCCAGGCTTCCGTCCAGCACGATCCGCATAGACTGCCCCCGTTCCGTTTTGTTACTGATGGGTGGCGCAGCGCGGCTATCAAGCACCGCCGATGCTCCCCCTGAGCCGTTCGTAGTGTGTCAGGCGCCCAGCCATGTGCGAACCCTGACAACGTCGCCCTGCCGCTCGCCGATAGCCAACAGCATACCGCGCAGGTACAGCCGCACAGGCGCCCCCTCCGGCAACGCCGCCAGCGCCTGCGCCACATCCACGCGCAGCGGTATGCCGTTCACGAAGGGCGATTCCAGGCGTACAGGCACATCCGCCATGGGCAGATGTGAAAGCGGCACATCCATGGGTATGAGGAGCGCAGCCACATCGCCCGCTTCCGCGGCCTGCGCCAGTTCCTCCAGTGTTTTGGCCGTATCCAACGCGAACGCGCCGCTCTGCGTACGCAGCAAAAATCGCATGTGTGCGGGGCAGCCCAGCGCCTGCCCAAGGTCGTGGCACAGCGTGCGCACATAAAAGCCCTTGGCGCACTGCACCGCTACCAGCGCCCCCTGCCGCTCGGTCATACCCAGCAGTGACAGTGCGTGCACGGTCACGGGCCTTGGCTCCAGCGCCAGCGCGCGGCCCTGCCTCGCCATATCGTACAGGCGCACGCCGTCGCGCTTCAGGGCGCTGTACATGGGCGGCACCTGTGTGCCCTCGCCCACGAATGTGGGCAATGCAGCCAGCAACGCAGCCTTGTCGGGGTACGCGGCGCCGCTTTCCATGGCCGTGCCCTGCGCGTCCTGCGTGTCGGTCGCCACGCCGAAGGCCACCTCGGCGATATAGGCTTTTTGCTTGTCCTGCATATAATCGAACAGCCTTGCGGCCTTGCCCACCATCAAGGGCAGAACACCCGCAGCCTCGGGGTCGAGCGTGCCCGCGTGGCCCACCTTCTCGCCGCCCAGCAACCGCCTTACGCGCCCCACAACCGCCGCCGAGCTCATGCCCGGGGGCTTGAGTACGTTCAAAAAGCCGCACAGGGCCTGCGCCCGCGGCTGCGCCGTTTCGCCCATGCTTACGCGCCCCCGAGGTAGGCTTCCTGCAAGGCAGCCTCCAGCTTGCTCACGGCCTCGCTCAGCGGGCCGGGCATGGTGCAGCCAGCCGCCAGCTGGTGGCCGCCGCCGCCGAAACGCTCGGCCACAGCATCCACCCGATAGGGCGTCAAAGCGCGCAAGCTGGCTTTCACATTGCCGTCCACCGTCTCGCGCGCAAAATAAGCGATCTTGACCCCCACCGCGTCGATGGCATAATCCACCACGCCGTCGGCATGCTCGCTGGTCGCGCCCGCATCCTTGATCTGCTGCAGGCTCACATGCATGCCAGCGATCTCGCCGCCGCACAGGTAGCGCATGGTCGGCAGCGCTTTGCCCAGCAGCGCGATGTGTTCCTTTTCCTTGCAGCGGAACAGGATGCGCGCATAGGTCGCGATGGGCAGGCCCGCCTCCATCAGCTTCGCCATCATGTGGAAGGCTTCGGCGCTGGTGTTCTTATAAACAAAGTTGCCCGTGTCGGTCGAAAGGCCCGTGTACAGGCAGATGGCCTCCTCGCGCTGCAGGGGCAGCCCGTAGGCTTCGAACAGGCGGTTGATCAATACGGCCGTGGCCGAGGCCTCCGGGTCGATCACGTTGATCCGCGCATAGCCGGGGTTGGTGGGGTGGTGATCGATCTGCGCCGTTTGCGGGATACCCTGAAAGTACGGCAGCGCATCGCCCAGCCGGTCATCACTGCCCGCGTCCACCGCGATGGCAAGGGTATCGTCCGTCAGCGTGATCGCGTCCTTCGCCTCGCCGAAATGCCGCACGCAGTAGATATCCGGCAAAAAGGAGAGGTTTTCGGGCGGGGTATCAGCCAGCACGACGTTCACATGCTTCTTGAGCCGCGTCAACAGCATCTTGAGCGCAAGCGTGCTGCCGATGGTATCGCCGTCCGGCGATATGTGCGGAAACAGCAGGATGCTGCCCGCGCCGTTGATCGCGGACAGCAACCCATCCATTTGGTAGCGTTCACTCGTCATCATGCTGCTCACCCTCCGGGTTGAACTGCTTGAGCACCGTGGCGATATGTACGCCGTATTCAATGTTTTGATCCAGTACGAACAGGAGCTGCGGCGCGTAGCGGATGATCATCCGCTTGCCAAGCTCATGGCGCACATAGCCTGCCGCCGCCTTGAGCGCGGCCATCATAGGCGCGCGGTCGGCCTCTTCCAGGATGCTGATGTAGATTTTCGCATAGCTGAGGTCGCGCGTCACGTCCGCGCGGGTCACGCTGAACGTGCCCTTGATGCGCGGGTCGTGAAGCTCGCCGCGGATGATCGCGTCCACCTCGCGGCGGACTTCCTCGCTGATGCGATCGATACGTTGGTAGCTCAAATGCTTACTCCTTGCTGTGGGCGGTGGAAAGGCGTGCCGCTCGCTCAGCGCTCGATCTGCTCCAGCACGAAGCACTCGACGGTATCGCCTTCCTTGATATCGTTGTAGCCCTCCAGGCTCGCGCCGCACTCATAGCCCTGCGCGACCTCCTTGGCATCGTCCTTGAAGCGCTTGAGGGAGCTCAGCTTGCCCTCGAACACCACCACGTTGTCGCGCAGCAGGCGCACCTGTGCGTTGCGCTGCAGCTTGCCGTCGGTCACATAGCAGCCCGCGACAGTGCCCGCGCCAGTGATCTTGAACACGTTGCGCACCTCGGCGTGGCCCAGCAGCACTTCCTTGAACTCGGGCGCGAGCAGGCCCTTCATGGCCTTCTCCACGTCCTCGATGGCCTGATAGATGATGCGGTACAGGCGGATATCCACGCCCTCGCGCTCGGCTACGTCACGGGCACTGTTGTCCGGCCGGATGTTGAAGCCGATGATGATGGCGCCGAATGCGTTGGCGAGGTTCACGTCGTCCTTGGTGATGGCGCCCACGCCGCTGTGCAGCACGCGCACCTTGACCAAGTCGTTTGAGAGCTTCTCCAGCGCCTGCTTGACGGCCTCCACAGAGCCCTGAACGTCCGCCTTGATCACGAGGTTCAGGGTCACGCACTTGTCGGCAGCGATCTGGTTGAACAGGTTATCCAGCGACACCTTGGCCACATTGGCCACGCGCGCCACCTTGAGTTTGTCGCGGCGCTCCTGCACCACCTGACGTCCGAGGTGATCGTCGTCCACGGCCATCATGTCGTCGCCCGCGCTGGGCACTTCCGAGAAGCCGG
>CAZOZO010000086.1:0-5023 GCA_964584315.1 uncultured Oscillospiraceae bacterium | reverse complement strand
AGTTTTTAGCGCCGCTTGACTACCGGCGCGCCAAAGACACCCTGCGCGCGCTGGATTTTTACACCGCTTATACGCCGGAAGGCGCGGCCAAGGTGGCGTCGCTGCTGCGCGAGCATTACCCCACGGTGTTCGCCCGCATGGAGCAAAAGACCTTCGCAAACGGGGCGCTGCTTTTGGAGCTGGCTGGCGCCAACCTGAGCGATCCGCTGGTGTTCGTGTCGCACCTGGACTCGCTGCGCGGGCGCGAGCCGCTGCGGGCGATGCACGGGCCGTTCACGGCCCCGCTTGCGCGCGCGCATGTGGTGGCGCTGCTGGAGGCGCTGGATGCGCTGCTTGGCAGCGGCTACCAGCCGGGGGGCGATCTGATCCTCGCGCTGTCGATGGACGGGCTGCGCGGCGGCGAAGGCGCGCTGGCCATGGCGGAGCACCTGCGCAAGCGCCGCGTGAGCCCCTGCTTCGTACTGGACCATGGCGGCCATGTGACAAACGCGGCCTTCCGCCGCTACCTGCCGGAAGGCGCGCCGCTGGCGCTGATCGGCATCACCGAGAAAGGCAGGCTGGAAGGGCGTGTGGATACCGCGCTGCCCCCCAGCGGCGACGAGCGCGCCGCCGCAAGGCCGCTCAACGTGCTGCTTAAAAGCGGCGCCCGGCTGGCTGTGCGCCCCCGGAGGGCCGCCCTGTGCCGCGCCAGCGAGCTGATGCTGCAGACCATCGCCCGTCACGCGCCGTTGCCCTGGCGGCTGCTGCTTCAAAGCCCGCGGCTCACGTTCCCGCTGCTTCGGGCGCTGTGGCGCAAGCGCGCCATCATGGCGCAGCACTTTATCAGCGAGTTCACGGTCACAGGCATCTTAACGCAGGGCGAGCCCAGCCGCAGCCCCACGGCAGCCACGCTCACCTTTGCGCAACAGACCGTGCCGGGCAAGCCCCTGGCATGGTGGAAAGCCCGCCTGCGCCGCCGCGCGGAAAAAGGCGGCGCGAAGCTCGCCTACACGCTGGCGCAGGAGAGCAGCGCGTGCAGCGAGGTGAGCGGCGCCGCGTGGGACGCGCTGGAGACAGCCATCGAGATTTTGTTCGAACGCGCGGTGATCGCGCCGTGCCTGTCGCCCAGCGTGACCGACGGGCGCTTCTACGCGCCGCTGGGCGGCAAGGTATACCGCTTTTCGCCCTACATGGTCAGCGGCGAGGAAGCCCTGCGCGGCGAGTGCACCGTGACCGACGGGGCGCTGCAAACGGCGGTGCAGTTTTTCCGGCAGATGCTCTCCGTATAGCGGGCGCGCCCGTAGCTTTTTCCATGGGAGGGATGGCTCCTTGGCAGGCATCATCTATCTGGCGTTTTTCATCCTTGGGGGGCTGTACATCGGGCGGTGCTGGCTGCCGCGCCTCAGACCCCTCGTGCGCTGGTATGCGGGCGCAAGCGTGGGCCTATTGCTGTTTTTGTGGCTGCCCGTGCTGTGGGCCTACCTGATCGCCTTCTCGTTCACGGCGCATCTGGTAAGCGCGCTCACGCTGCTGGTGCTCATGCTGTTTGCCTACCTCTCGCGCGACCAGCGCCCCCGCGTGCGCATGACCGAGGAGGACAGGCGCATCCTGCGCACGGTGCTATGGGTGGCGGTGCCGCTCACCCTGCTGGGTGCGTGGCTTTCGTACACGCACAACATCCGCCCCGCGGCGGACGGCACCTACCACGTAGGCCAGAGCACGTATGGCGACCTGTCACTGCACCTGGCGGTGACCACATCCATCGTGGACGCCAAATTCCCCCTGCAAAACAGCCTGATGGTGGGCGCGACCATGGCCTACCCATACCTGGCGGATTCGTTCGCAACATCGCTATACATGCTGGGGCTCAGCCTGAGTAACGCCATGGCGTTCACGAGCATCGTGTTCCTCGCGTGGGTGTTTTACGGCTATGCGCTGCTATGCGCGCAGCTGGCGCGACGGCGCGGCGCGGCGGTGCTGGCGGTGCTGCTGCTGTTTTTGAACGGAGGGCTGGGCTTCATTTTCACGCTCAGCGGCCGGGTGGACGGCGGCACCGTGACCACCGTGTGGGACAACCTCAAAACCGTTATGACCGGCTACTACCAGACCCCCACCAACCAGCCGGACCCCAACAACCTGCGCTGGGTCAACGTCATCTGTGATATGCTGGTGCCCCAGCGGGGCATCCTGGGCGGGTGGGCGATGCTCATGCCCGTGCTCAACCTGCTGCTGCCGCCGCTGGCCACGCGCCGCCGCCCCGATACGCGGGCGCTGCTGCTGGCGGGCATCATCGCGGGGGCGATGCCGCTGCTGCATACGCACACGTTCCTCGCGCTGGCGCTGGCAAGCCTGGGCATGTGCGTATATGCCACGGTCACGGCTCCGCCCATGCGCAAGATGGACGCGTTCCGCCCGTTCCTGCTCTACGGGGCGGTGGCGGCGGCGCTGGCCATGCCGCAGCTGGTCAACTTCACGTTCGTGCAGGCAGGCGCCAGCGACCACTTCGTGCGCCTGCAGTTCAACTGGTGCAACAATCGCGGCGGCAAGGGCCTTGTCGACCCGTATTTCTGGTTTTACATCAAGAACATCGGCCTGCCGTACCTGATGATCCTGCTGGCCCTGCTCACGCGCCGCACAGGCGACCTGCGCGACGAGGCGCAGCGCGCCGCCGCCCTGACCGACGGGCTGTACGTGCTGGAGCCGGAGGAGATCATCGCGCACGCCGCCGGTGCATCTGTGCCGGAAGCCGCCGCCGATGCCGCGCAGCCTGAGGCGGGCGAACCGCTGGAAGCGTCTACGCAGCCCGAAGCCATGACCGCCGAGGCTCCGCAGCCCGAGGCTGAGGCCGACGACGACCACGCGGGCGTGATCTACCACGACATGCCCGCCTACGGGCAGAGTCGCATGCCGGTATCGCCGGAGGTATCGGTCAAGTTTGGGGCAGAGCTGCCCTATGTGCGCCCCCTGCCGCCGGAGAAGCTGCGCGCCAGCGCCTTCAGCCCCGAGGACAGCGACCGCGTGGGCGTGATGCGCGCCGTGACCGGCGAAAGCCAGCCCGAGCAGAGCCGCCGCCCGCTGATCGAAGAAATTTTGCACCACACCATGAGCCCCGAGGAGGAGGCCGAAGCCGAGGCCCAGCGTCGCCTTGCCGCCTCCACCCCCGGCAGCCCCGAGACCTGCTTTGCGGACGAGCCGCCCGCGCGTGACTGGGTGCGCCAGAACCATCTGCTGGCGGTGGGCGCGTTCTTCATATTGCTGATCGCGGAGTTTGTGCTGTTCCAGCCCAACGAGTACGACAACAACAAGCTGATCTACGTGTGGTTCCTGCTGTGCCTGCCCATGGCCGCGGACTGGGGGCTTGCCTTGCTTGAAAGGCTGCGCGGGCTGGCGGGCCGCCGCGTGATCGCCGCGCTGCTGATCATAACGCTGTTCCTGTCCGCGGGGCTCACGGTGGCGCGCGAAACGGTAAGCGACTACGAGGCTTACACTGCGGGCGACATCGCCGTGGCGGACTATGTGATGGCCGAAACGCCGGAGCACAGCGTGTTCATGACCGGCAACCAGCACCTGAACCCCGTGGCCTCGCTGGCGGGCCGCAGCATCGTGTGCGGCAGCGACCTGTACCTGTACTACCACGGTTTTTCCACCGCCGATCGCAAGGCCGAAGTGCGCGCATTCTACGAGCACCCGCGCGAAAACGCCGCGGTGCTGCAAAAGTACGGCGTGCGCTACGTGTACGTGAGCGCGTGGGAGCGCGCCGCCTACGATGTGGACGAGGCCGCCCTGCGCGCCCTGTATACCCCCGTGTATGAGAGCGCGGACGGCAGCTACCTGATCCTGGCCGTGCCGCAGGGCAAGGCTGCGGACGCCGCCACGGTGCCCGCCGCGCCCACGGCGGCCCCCACCGTGTAGGGGGCGCGCATGGAACGCTTCCTGCGATACGGGCTGGAGAAGGGCCGCAAGATCCGCGCGGTGCTGCTGCTCGGCGGCCAAATGATCCAAAAGCCCGTGACCGTGCTGGCGCTGGACGGCGAGACGGTCACCCTTCGGCTCACGGCCAAAGGCCCACCTGTGACCGTGCCCCTTGCGGATATCCTGAGCTGCGACTATGCGCGCGGCGACCACGGCGAGGATTGACGGCGGCGCGAGCACCTTACCGAGCGATATCGCCGCGCGCTCCCGCCTGGCCCCTCAGGCGCGGCCCTTGCCGCCCTGCGCGCCGCCCGTCGAGACGGAACCCTTCCTATGGATAACACACTGCGCCGCACGCGCGGCGATCTAAAGAGAGGACTGAACGGATGCAATCGCTCAAGAAATTGCTGAACAACAAACAGGAGATGCAGGAACTGATCCGCTATGTGGTGGCGGGTTTCCTGACCACATTGCTCAGCGTGATCATCTCCTTTGGGTACTATATGCTCGTATCGACCGACCATACCATCAACGGCGCGACCCCCGTGCAGGTGGTGGTAGGCAACACGATCAGCTGGGTCATATGCGTATTGTTCGCATTTTGGATCAACCGGCGCATGGTGTTCCGCGTTGGGGGCAGCGAGTGCAAGACCATTTTGACGGAGCTTGCCGCCTTCGCGGGCGCGCGCGTTGTCAGCTGGGCGCTGTTTGAGGCGGGTCTGGCCGCGCTGCTCAAGGTGGTAGGCATTCTGAATACATGGAACCGCCTGATCGTGCTGGTGCTGGTCATGGTGTTCAACTACGTAGCCAGCAAGTTTTGGATTTTCAAGGGTAAGACGCCCACGGCGGATCAGGAGGCTCCACCCGAGGAATAGCGGTTTGGGGGTTGCCCGCCCCCGCGTCCCCCCTGCCAACGAATTGACCTGAAACATGGAACATTTCCACAAATCCGCCGCGATTGTTCCCCTTTTGTACTTCTCGGGCTTTTCTTCCTTCCCGTTTAAGTGTATACTGGCAATGCCAATTTTGTGCCTGGGACTTATGCGTCAAAGGAGCGAAATCATGACGGACTTTACCAACAGCTGGAACGACGAGGAAATTCTCACCGCACCCTACGCCCCCCTCGGCCTGA
>CAZOZO010000085.1:0-5304 GCA_964584315.1 uncultured Oscillospiraceae bacterium | reverse complement strand
CGCACATCCATCCGGGCCTCAACGTGGGCATCGGCAAGGATGATACCCTCTTCGCGCTGGAGAGCGGCATCGTGCGCTTCGAGCGTCTTGGCCGCGACAAGAAAAAGGTCAGCGTCTATCCCGTGGAAAACGTGCAGTAATGCTGCGCCGTTAGCATAAGGAGCGTGGGGAGCCCCCGCGCTCCTTCGCTATATCGGTATGCCCGCCAATAGGCCGCAAGGCCCTTTTTTAGCCCCGTCGCTTCAGTGCGGCGCATCGGCAGCGCGCGGACCGTTTGCGCGTTGGTGTCACCAATTCGTTTTCCGTCCATAAATCGACGCTTCGGCGGTGCACGCCGCCAGAGCAAGGAGGGTTATCCCTTGATCGGCACGCTGATCAATGTGGCGGCGATCATCGCCGGTTCGGCGCTGGGGCTGTTGCTCCGGCGCAGTTTCAAAAAGGCCATGGCGGATGTGCTTTTGCAGGGGCTCGGCCTGTGTGTGATGCTCATCGGTCTGATGGGCGCGTTCAAGACGGGCAACATGCTGCTGATGATTCTCTCGGTGGTGGTGGGCGGCGTCGTGGGTTCCCTGATCCGCATCGACCACAGGCTGGACTCGCTGGGCGAGCTGGCCCAGCGCAAGCTGGTGCGCGGCACGGACGCGGATACCAGCACCTTTGCCAAGGGCTTTGTGACCGCCAGCCTCGTTTTCTGCGTAGGCGCGATGGCCGTGGTAGGCGCGCTGGACAGCGGCCTGCGCGGCGACCACAGCACCCTGATCGCCAAGGCTGCGCTGGACGGCGTCACCTCCGTGGTGTTCGCCAGCGCGCTGGGGCCGGGCGTGATGCTCTCCGCGCTGCCGGTATTGGTATATCAGGGCGCTATCGCGCTGCTGGGCAACCTGGTCGCGCCCCTGCTGAGCGACGCTGTCGTGCAGGAGATGAGCGCCGTGGGGGGCTTGCTGATCACCGGCGTGGGCCTCAATATGCTGCTGAAGGCGGAGATCAACGTGGCCAACCTGCTGCCCGCCATCTTCGTGCCCTTCGTGTATTACCCCATCGCGGGGCTGTTCCACTGAAACGCTTTGTTTGCTTAAACATAACCATGCAACAAGCGCCCCTGCGCGAATCGAAGTCGCGCGGGGGCGCTTGTTGATGATCATCAACGTCACTGCAGAATCATGGTGGGCGGTCAAGCCCACAACGTTACTCGATGCCGCGTATCTTGTCAAACGGGAACACCACAAAGCGCACATGCCCCACGATCTGGCTGCGGGTGAGCGTGGCGGGTTTGTCCCAACCGTAATAGTTGCGGCTGTCGTGGCTGTTGTCGCGGTTGTCGCCCATTACGAAGTACTGGTCGTCCGTGAGCGTCATGGGGGCCATCGAAAAGCCGTTCACGTTGCGCGTGGGCGTCAGGTATGTCTCGTCCAGCTGCTGGCCGTTCACGTATACCACGTTCTCGCGCACCTCAATGGTGTCGCCCGGCACGGCCATCAAGCGCTTGACAAAGTTCTCCGTGCGGCCCGGATACTTGCAGATGACCACGTCGCCGCGCTGGGGCTGGCCAAAGAGATACTCCGGCTTGGTGACGAACATGATCTCGTTGTTCTGTAACGTGTCGCACATGCTCTCGCCGTCCACGCGGATGGGCTCAAACAGGAAGGTGCGGATGACCAGCGCGATCACCACGGCGGAGCCGAGCGTCAGTACCCAACTGAGGATCTCTTTCATCACGTTCTTTTTCTTCCCCTGCGCGCTGGTCTGGGCCGTCGCGTCCACGACGCTCTCAGCCTCGGCCTCGGCTTTGATGGGTTCCGCCTCAGCACCCTCCGCCGTTACTTTCCCGTCGTCCGTCTGCATGGTATGGCCTCCTTATTCTTGGCTTAACATTTGCCGGAGCGTCTCCGCCTCGGGCACAGGGCCCTGCGCCAGCACCTTTTTGCGGCGCTTGACAAACACGGCGCGCTCCAGCATCACGATGCGCCCGCAACCCTGGCACTTGATCTTGACATCCGCGCCGATACGGATCACCTTCCACTGGTCGCTACCGCAGGGGTGTGCCTTGCGCATCTGCACCACGTCGCCGAGACGAATCTCCTCCACGGCACACCCTCCTTTGCATGTTAGCAGTATTATACAACCAAAGCTGGGCCGATTCAAGCGCGCATGCGCCCCGCTACGCCGCCGCGCCGCGTCCGAACGGTAAAGAAACTGTGAACTTTGCGTGAATGGGCTGCGACAGTCATGCAAACCCCTGGTTTTGACGCGCTCTTTGGGCGGTTGCCGCTTCTTGTCCGATATCCGCCTATCACCCAGACAAACCGCCCTCCCGAGGCCATCGCGGCACGGGAGGGCGGTTTTGCATATACTGCAAGGTTCGCGCGTTCGGGGGGGCGCTTCTTGGCGCATCTCCCCCATCGCGTCATTTTTTAAGCAGATAGGCATGGCAGGCCGCAGCGGCCTCCTGTCCCTCGTTCATGGCGCGCACCACAAGGCTTTGGCCGCTGTGCATGTCGCCGGCCGTGAATACGCCCTCACGCGAGGTCATGTAGCCTGTGGCATCCACATTACTGCGCGCATCGCGCGTGAGGCCAAACGCCTCTGCCAGCGTATCCTCCGGCCCCAAAAAGCCCATCGCCAACAGGATCAGGTCCGCCTGCCATCGCTTTTCGGTATCCGGCACCGTCTCCAGCTTCATGCGGCCGCTGTCGTCCTTCACCCAGCGCACCTCGTCGGTCACGACTGCCGTGATGGCGCCCTTTGCGTCGCGCTCGATCAAGCGGGTGTTCACCATGTAGTTGCGCGGGTCTTTGCCCTGCACGGCGATGGCTTCCTGCTGGCCGTAATCGGTCTTGAGGGTACGGGGGTATTCCGGCCAGGGGTTTTGCGGGGTGCGCTCGTCCGCGGGCTGGGGCATGATCTCCAGTTGGTTCACGCTGGCGCAGCCCTGCCTGAGCGCCGTGCCCACGCAGTCGGTGCCCGTATCGCCGCCGCCAATCACTAGCACATGCTTGCCCTTGGCATCCAACTCCGGCGGTACGGTGTAATCGTTGTTTAGCAGGTGCTTGGTGGCCGCGGTCAGGTAATCGACGGCAAACTGCACGCCGCTGCCTTCGCGCCCAGGCACGGTCAGATCACGCGGTTTGCCGCTACCCGCGCACAGCACCACGGCGTCAAAATCCGCAAGAAGCTTGTCCGCAGTGATATCCTTACCGATGTGCGCGTCGGTCACGAACGCAATGCCCTCTTCGCGCATCAAGGCCACCCGGCGGTCGATGATCTTCTTGTCCAGCTTCATGTTGGGGATGCCGTACATGAGCAGCCCGCCGATGCGGTCGCTCTTCTCAAACACGGTCACGCTATGCCCGTAACGGTTAAGTCGCGCAGCGGCGGCCATCCCCGCGGGGCCGCTGCCCACCACCGCCACACGCTTACCGGTGCGCTGCTTGGGCGGGCGGGGCTTCATGTAGCCGCTTTCAAAGGCGTGCTCGATCAGCATCAGCTCATTCTGGCGGATGGTCACGGTGGGTTGATGGATGCCGCAGGTGCACGCACCCTCGCACAGCGCTGGACACACCCGCCCTGTGAATTCCGGGAAAGTGATGGTGCGAAGTAGCCGCTCCACACCCTCCTCCCACTGGCCATGGTAGAGCAGGTCGTTCCATTCGGGGATCAGGTTGCCCAGCGGGCAGCCTGTGGGCACGCCCTTGAGCGTGATGCCGCTATGGCAGAAAGGCACGCCGCAGTACATGCAACGGCCCGCCTGCTCCAGCTGCTCCTTCTCCGGCAGCACCTCGTGTATCTCTTCCCAGTCCTTGATGCGCTCCAGCGGTTCACGGTCAGGGGGCAAACAGCGTTCATACTCCAAAAAACCCATCAGCTTACCCATTGCTGCGCACCTCCTTCTTGGTCTGCATCAGGTAGCGCTTGTACTCAACGGGGATCACCTTGACAAAGCGGCTCACCGCCGAGCCCCATTGCGCGATCATCTCTTTGGCCAGCGGGCTGCCGGTATGCGCGGCGTGCTGCATCAGCCAGCGCTTCACTTCGATCACCTCGTCCGGGTCATCCAGCTTCTCCAGCTCCACCATCTCGGTGTTGCACCGGTCAGGGAAGGAGCCGTCCGCGTCGAACACATAGGCGATGCCGCCGCTCATGCCCGCCGCAAAGTTGCGGCCCGTCTTGCCCAGCACCAGCACGCGGCCGCCGGTCATATACTCGCAGCCGTGATCGCCCACGCCTTCCACCACGGCCAGCGCGCCGCTATTGCGCACGCAGAAGCGCTCGCCCGCCACGCCGTTCACATACACTTCGCCACCCGTGGCGCCGTAGAGCGCTACATTGCCGATGATCACGTTATCCTGCGGCACGAACGTCGCGCCTGCGGAGGGTTTCACGCACAGCACGCCGCCGGAGAGGCCTTTGCCCATATAGTCGTTGCAGTCGCCGGAGAGGGTGAACGTGATGCCCTTGGGCAGGAACGCGCCAAAGCTCTGGCCTGCGCTGCCCTCGAAGTTCACCGTGATGGAATCGCGCGCCATGCCCTCTTCGCCGTAGCGCAGGGTAAGCTCGCTGCCAAGGATGGTGCCCGCGGCGCGATCCGTGTTGTGGATGGGCAGGCGCGCCTCCACGGGGTGCCCGCCTGCGAGCGTGCTCTTTGCCAGCACGTCGAGAATGCTCTCGTCGAGCGAGCGGCCCAGCGGCCAATATTGCTTTTCGGAGGCGTGGCGCGGCTCGCTGAGGAAGTTCTCCGGCGTGTGCAGCACGGGCGAGAGGTCGATCTCCGCGTGCTTCCAGTGGGTGAGCGCATCGCTCTTGCGGAGCTTGTCCACGCGGCCCACCATCTCGTCCACGGTGCGAAAGCCGAGGCTCGCCATGATTTCGCGCAGCTCCTGCGCGATGAAGTGCATGAACGCGATGATGTACTCCGGCTTGCCCTTGAAGCGCTTGCGCAGTTCGGGGTTTTGGGTGGCTACGCCCGCGGGGCAGCTGTCCAGGTTGCACACGCGCATCATGATGCAGCCCATGGTGACCAGGGGCGCGGTGGCAAAGCCAAACTCCTCCGCGCCCAGCAGCGCGGCCACAGCCACATCGCGGCCGGTCATAAGCTTGCCGTCCGTCTCCAGCACCACGCGGCTGCGCAGCTGGTTCAGCATCAGGGTCTGGTGGGTTTCCGCCACACCCAGCTCCCACGGCAGGCCCGCGTGCTTGATGCTGCTCAGCGGGCTTGCGCCGGTGCCGCCGTCGTAGCCGCTGATGAGGATCAAATCCGCAAGGCCCTTGGCGACGCCCGCCGCGATGGTGCCCACGCCCGCCTCGCTC
>CAZOZO010000084.1:0-5345 GCA_964584315.1 uncultured Oscillospiraceae bacterium | reverse complement strand
CCGGTTCAAATCCGGGTGGCACCTCCAAATTGGCTAGCCCTTGCAAGGCAGGCACGGGAACACCCCCGCTTCGAAAGAGGCGGGGGTGTTCTGCCGTCCTCCCGCCAAAGCTGGTCAGCGTGCCGGACTGGCACGACGGACATGCGCGGATCAGTCAGAAGCAACGGCTTGGCCGTGCCATGCGGGCAGCAAGGCGATGCCTTCCCGTATTGAGGAAAGAAAGGTTGGCTTGGGGCTGGCCCGCGCGATAAAGCTTGCGCTGCGGTCATGGAAAAACCAAACGAGCGTCGCATCCTACGCCGTTACCTTGCCAATCATAAAAGCCGCGGCCCGTTCCCTGAAGAGGGAAGGGCCGCGGCTTTCATCGCGTATGGATTTTTACGGCGCACAGCTGCTTTACATGCCTGCACTTGTGCATATCGTGCGATCAGTGTTCCGGCTGCGCTTGCGCGATCAGTGCATCCACCATATCCTCGCCGGCATCGGTCAGCGCCATGCTGCCCAGTTCAAGCACAGGAGTATCGAAGGTGGCGTCCGGCTTGGCAGATGCCTCCCGCACGGTTTCGGCAAAGTAGGCATACAGCTCGGATGTCCTGTATTCCTCGTAGGCATACCGCTGGATGGGCATATCGTAGTCCAGCGTGAGCAGATCCATATCCTCCAGCGCCTTGAGCTCCGCGCCCAGTTGCTTGACCTGCTCCATTGTATCGTTTGGCGCGCCGAGGTACACCGGCGCGAGCGCCACAGCGCGTCGCTCGTCGTCGCCTGCCTTGGCAAGTGAGAAGCAGGCGACCGGAAGGCATTGCCGCTGGCGGAGCTCCAACAGTACATCCACCTGCATGTTGGACAAACCGTCGGGCGTAGGCACAGGCACGTGATCGTGCCCACAGCCGCAGTGTTCGTCGTGTTCATGGTGGTGCAGGTGTTCGTGATGGTGGTGGTGCTCGTGATGGTCGGCCTCACATCCGCAGTGTTCGTCATGCTCATGGTTGTGTTCTTGATGGTCAGCGCCGCAGCCACAATGCTCGTCATGTTTGTGATGATGCTCGTGATGGTCGGTGCCGCAGCCGCAATGCATGGCATGCTCCTGATGATCGGTGCCGCAGCCGCAATGCTCGTCATGCTTGTGATGATGCTCGTGATGCTCGGCGCCGCAACCGCAGTGTTCATTATGTTGGTGCAAAATATGTACCGCCTTCCTTGACGTGGGTAATGGGTATACCTGCTTATAAACCAAAACGCACGGATTCAAACATCGTCTGTGTCGCCGTCCCACCCATCGGATGCGTCCAGCTCCGCTGATGCCGCCTGAAGGGCCTTCGCCGCGTCTCCATAGGCGTAACCGCGGCGCTGCATGGCTGCAAGCGCCTTGCGACGCGCGTCCTGCGGAGGTTCGCCTGCAAGGCGGCGCAGCAGCTTTTCCGCGAGGCTCTGCGCCTGACGCGCCATTTCTTCGTCGTCCAATGCGTTGATGGCATCGTCGGCAATGCCGCTTTCAACGCCCTTCATGCGCAACTCCTGCCGCAGCCGTGCTTTCCCAAGGCCGCGGGCCGCGCGTGCCTCCGTCCATGCCTGTGCGAAGGCCTCGTCGCTCAGCAGATGCTCGCGCTCCAGCTTATAGAGAACCATCTCCACCGTATCGGGCAAATAGCCACGCTCGGCGAGCCGCCGTTCCACCTCCTGCTTGCTGCGCGCGCGCACGGCAAGCAGCCCCACGGCACGTTCGAGCGCCTCGGGGTATTGGCGCAGCAGCAGATTGTGGCGATAGGCCGCAACATCCACAGCGTCACCCACCGTAAGGGGCAGCGCGCGCAGATCGGCGGGGGAAAGGCGCAGGGTTTCACCACTCTGGAACACGGCGGTAAAGCCGCGCTTTGTTTCGCGCAGCGCGACAAGTCTATCCATGCGATGCCACATCCGCAAGACAAATGCGGATCAGGTCGCGGTTCAGACAGCTGAGGTGACCAACGCGCTTCTCGCTCGCGCCGTTGTTGAGCGAGGCGAAACCGTTGCCAAGGTCGTCAAAAAACACGCCGTTCACCGCGCCGTAAGCGAAGCCTTGGTGGCCGTTCAGCCGAATGGGGTGGATGGCCCTGTCGTCCACCTCCAGTAGCCCTGCGCCGTGACGCATGCGCACCTCGGGTTCCGGCCAATCGGTAGTGGGCGTGGTCATGAGTTTGACCGAGCGCGCGTCAAGGAACGCTTCCTCGCCCACCGTGCTGCTTTTCACCAGCGGCAGGCAAAGGCGCATGAGCCCTTCCGCGGTAATGTACAGGCTGCCGGAAGCCAGCAGGTAGTGGCACTCGGGGTCGGGCGCGTCCAGCGGCGAGGCCGCTTTGAAGCGCGCAGGCGCGTCAAAGGCTGGCGCGCGCTGGACGGGCATCACGCGGTAGCTGCTGGCAATGGGTGCGCCGCCCAACGCGGCGATATCGAAAGTCGCTTGCGCCCCCAGCGGTTGGAATACATATGCCTGTGCCAGCGCCTCCAGCGACTGCCCGAAGCGCCGTTCCAGCAGGCACCCGACCAGGCCCGCGGCAAAATTGCTGTAGCGGAAACGCTCAAAGGGCGCAAAAACCGTGTACGTCGCAGGATCGGCCAGAATGGCGCTCACGGTGGAGGGTTTCTGGTAGGAGCTGTAATACAGCGGGCTGTCCGCAAGGCCGGATGTATGGTTGAGCAACGCGCGCAGCGGGATGGGCGTATCGGGATGGTTGGGGTTGCGGACGGGCGCGCCCCACAGGGCGGAGATATCCTCCTCCACGTCCAGTTTGCCGAGGGTCTGCAAGCGCATCACCAGCAGCGCGCAGGCCATCTTGGCGATAGACGCGGTGCGGAAATACGTCCGGGGCGTTACGTGTTCATCGGGGCTGAGGTGCGCATTCCCGAAGCTGTAGCACTCTGTGAGGCGACCCGCCTCCATGCGCTGGATGCAGCCGCCCACAACGCGGCCTTTGCGCAGAGCATTTCGTAGGGCGTGGGACACATCCGCACCTTCGCCCCCGGCGCGGATAACGGTGCGCCAGCGGCAACGCCGCCCGAAAAGGGGCAGCGCGAGGCCATAGAGCAGGTTTTTTCGGTTGCCAACAGGCATGTCACACCTCCGTGGGTTGCACCTGCAACGCGGGGCCGGGCAGGCGCGCATAGGGTACGGCCAGATATGGCGGCAGCGAGAGCCCCGCATAAATGAAATAAGGGGAATGCCACAGCCACCCGAGGTTCAGGCAAAGCAGCGCCACATAGACCGCCGTATCAACGCACAGCCAGATCAGGGCGAAGCGCGGCCTGCCGCCGTCCGACAGCAGCAGCGCGCCGCAGGCCAATGCGAGCGCCACGGACAGCATCGCAGAGGCCAGCCCTTCCGGCAGCAGCAGCCGTACAAAGGGAATGGCGCACGCCAGCAGCGAAGGCAACGCCGTCAGCAGGCCTCGCGCCTTGGCCTGCCGCCAGAGGAACACCGCAGCCACCGCGAGGCATAATAGCAGGCTCAGGTACTGGCTGACACGGAAGCCCAGCAGATAGAGGCTGTCTGCGCGGAGCTGCTCCACCAGAAAGCGCCCGGCGCCGTACATCGCCATATACCACAGAAACAGGTCGCCGCGCCGCTTGACGCGCTTGCGGATCAGCCACAGGGCGGCGAATACCGCGAGGTTCCACATCGACTCGTAGAAGAATGTCGCCACATGCCATACGGGTACGCCGCCCTCGTCAATCAGAACGCCGACGGGGAAAAACCGCCACGCAGCATCCGTGATCACAGGCCCGTAGGCCTCGCGGTTGAAGTAGTTGCCCCACCGCCCGATGGCCTGCGCCAGCGCCAGCCCGGGCGCAGTGATGTCCAGAAGCGTGGCGAAGCTGCGCTTTTTGACGCGGCTGTGGATGAAAACGCCCACCGCGCCGCCGATGACCGCGCCGTAGATGGCCACGCCGCCCTCCCAGATGAACAGGGCGGAGATCGGGTTTAGGCGGAACTGGTCAAGGCTCATGAGCACATAGTAAAGGCGCGCGCCTACGATGCCGCAGGGCACCGCAACGAGCACCATGTCCAGCATCGAATCCTTTTCAAGGCCAAGTCGCTTTTCCTCGCGCGTGCCCAGCAGATAGGCCGCCGCGATGCCCGCGACCATAAGCACGCTATACCAGGGTATCGCGCCAAAGAGATACCGGCTGTACGGAATGGCCAGAATTACCGCCCCCCGTCCCGCGCGGCCGCGCCGCATGCGTTCAATACAGCCAGTATAGCCAGCGCCGCGGAGGCTGTCAAGCGCGCGACCCGCCTGAAGGATGAACGGCCTGGACGCGATGCTGTAGCTGCGGCGACGGACGGCGGGGTGCATGCAAAACGTGAGCGCATGGGCTGGCTTACGGCGCGGAAGGCGGCTGCGGCATGGCGAAGGCGTAAGTTTGCGCGCCTGACCGGTCGCGACTGCTTTGCGCGGCGCATCGGCACGGGGGCGTCGTGGGCTGAAACGTTGCACACTTCGCCTGCGCGTTGCAGCCGCATTCATTCTGCGCGGAAGCTGCAACGGCTTCCAAAAAAGTATGGTCAGGTGTTGCGAAATGGGAAAAAGAAAGGTATAATCTACGGGATACTAAGAAGGATCAGAGCAGAATACCTGTGACTGTCCTCAAAACCAATGAGGGGGAAGGCGAACTCATGGCTAAGTACGTTTATCTGTTCAAAGAGGGCAAAGCCGAAATGCGCGACCTGTTGGGCGGCAAAGGCGCGAACCTTGCCGAAATGACCAACATCGGGCTGCCGGTGCCTCAGGGCTTTACCGTGACCACCGAAGCTTGCACCCGTTACTATCAGGACAACAAGGTGATCGGCGACGATATCCTTGCGCAGATCGACAAGGCGTTGGCCGAGACCGAAGTCATCTGCGGCAAGAAGTTCGGCGACCTGAGCAATCCGTTCCTGGTGTCGGTGCGTTCCGGCGCGCGCGCGTCCATGCCCGGCATGATGGACACCATCCTGAACTTGGGCCTCAACGACGTGGCCGTGGTCGGCCTTGCCAACCAGACCGGCAACGAGCGCTTCGCGTTTGACAGCTACCGCCGCTTCATCCAGATGTTCTCCGACGTGGTCATGGAGATCGAGAAGAAGCTTTTTGAAGGCGCGCTGGACGAAGTGAAGAAGGCCAAGGGCGCGAAGTTTGACACCGACCTGACCGCCGCCGACCTCAAGGAGGTCGTGGCCAAGTTCAAGGCCATCTACCTGCGTGAGAAGGGCGAGGAGTTCCCCCAGGATCCCAAGACGCAGCTTCTGGAGGCCATCAAGGCCGTGTTCCGTAGCTGGGACAACCCCCGCGCCATCTACTACCGCCGCATGAACGACATCCCCGGCA
>CAZOZO010000083.1:0-5963 GCA_964584315.1 uncultured Oscillospiraceae bacterium | reverse complement strand
GTCGGGCAAATTCTTTCTGGCTAAGCTTTTTAGCTTCTCGCAGCCTTCTGATCTTAGTCCCAATTTCATATTTCACATTGCATCCCTCCCATTTGCAAGTATAAGCAAACAATCCAGAATGTCAAGAAATAAATTCAGAATTTCTTGATCGCGACGTTGACATTACAGTTTTTCTGTGCTATTATGCGCGTAATTCCAGTATTTCTGGATTTGAAAGGAGGCTAAAACATGCGAGTCCATGAGATGGTTCGAGCCTATATTGATGATCATCACCTGAAGCAAATATCGGTTGCCAAAGCAGCGAACATCCCAAATGTGACGTTCAACGCCATGTTGAATGGGAAACGAACCATGTACGCTGACGATCTGAGCGCCATCTGCAAAGCGCTAGGGGTAAGCGCCGATTTGTTCATCCAAACCAAGGCCAGCTGACCAGAAAGGAGCGGACATCGGTGGAACCATACAAATCCCACATCACGGATGAGCAGATCGCGAAGGTTTCTGAGGCGGTTGTGGCCTTTATCGAAAGGGCGTCCAAAGAGACCGCATCCTCGGAAGAACTCGCACTTCTTCCGAGGATGGTAAGCGAGTTTACCAACCTCTGGCTTGGGGAGGTCACGCGGGTTTAATTCGGGCCTGTCCTTGGGTCAATGTGATCAACAATCTTGCTAAGAGCATTGTAAATCGCCTTCAACGCGGCCTGTGCTTCCTGCCTGCTTATGGGAGCGGAATCGTCTGCATCCACATCTTGCAGCTGGTTGATGCTTTTCCGTACAGAAGCCAGGGCATTCCTCAGTAAAACGTCCAAACCCACCCCCTCCTTTCGAGGATAATTCTACCATGAATGGTTGCAGGAGGAAAGCAAAAGCGAACACACGGGAGGTGATCCCCATGGTTACCCTGCTGGATGCCAGCGAAGTACAAACCCGTCTGCGGCTGCGCAGCCGCACCAAAACCCTTGAAATCATGCGCCGCCTACCGCACATCGACCTTTCGCCTGCCGGGTCGAAAAAGCAGAACCTCCGCGTCACGGAAGATACGCTGGATGCCTACTGCCGGGGGCGGTTGAACCTGGACGAGCGAAACGTGATCCCCATGCCGCAGAAACCGGCGCAGAAACGGCAGAACCAGAAACTGAACCCGGAATTTGTCGCGTACAGGAGGTAGTGCCCATGAATATTCCAGATCGCTATGGCCGCTGGGAGCGCGCTCCCGGTTCGCTCCACTGGTACTGCAAGGCCATGCCCGGCTGGTGCGTAACGGGCACGTTCGGCCCCGACCCGCGCGGCGTGTACCGCAGGCGGTTCTACGCCCAGTATCACGGCGTCACGGTCGGCGAAGTGCTCCCGGCAACAACGCCGCAGCGCGTGATGGATGAGATTGACGATCTGCTGGGCCGCGCGTACCGCTCGCCTAAATATGTACGCGGCTTGCGGGCGGTGGGCGATGCGTGAAAGGAGGGTTGCCTTTGTTCCCCAAATCGGGCGGCACGCCTGAAAGCCGACTGGCCTTCGCCGAGCGGCGCATCCTGCCCCTGTTCTCCGATCGGCGGTGTCTGGCGGTTGCCGCACTGGTCAGCGCGCTGCTGTTCGCCCTGCCGCTGCTTAAGCTGGCCATGGCGGAGGAGGCGCAGCCGACCCCCATGTACGTAACCGGCGTGAAGAGCTGGCTCAACGGGCGGGCAAAACCCGACACGGACAGCAGCGTGGAGGCGCGCTTCACCCTTGGCACGGAGGTCGAAGTCTACGAGGTGTCCGGCCAATGGGCCAAGGTGGCTGGTGGCGAAACCGGCTATGTGTGGTGCTACATGGACTATCTGTCAAGTGAAGAGCCAGGCGAAGAACCACCAGAACGCCTAGCATACACGGTTATGTCAAACGGGCGTGTGAATGTGCGCGATACGCCGGACTTGGACGGGGATCATGTGCGCTGGCTGGAGGATGGCGACACCGTGCAGGTGCAGTGCTGGTTCGACGGCTGGGCGTACATCAGCGACGGCTATGTGCTGGGTAAATGGCCGGGCGGCGGGCTGGAGGCGGTCGAGTGAAGATGTATATGGCTGTAACCCCGGACCGGTACGAGCTGGCCCTGTGCGTGCAGAACAGCCCAGGCAAGCTGGCGGAGGCGCTGTGCATCACCATCAACGCCGTGCGCTCGTCCTGTGCGCCCAGCAAGGCCAGCAAGAGCGGCACGAAGCGCGGCTACCGCATTATTCGTGTTGATGTCAATGAAAAAGGGCTCGCGTTGCACCGCGAACCCAAGAGCTGAATCCAAGGAAACCAATCAAAGGATTCGATTCATTTTACCACATGAAAAGGAGATCGTACATATGAAATCAACCGGCATGGTTCGCAAGCTGGATAACCTTGGCCGCATTGTGATTCCCATCGAAATGCGAAAATCCATGGGTATTGACGTGAAGGATTCGATTGAGATTTTCGCGGAGGGCGACAGCATCATCCTGCGCAGGTATGAGGCGGGCTGCGTGTTCTGCGGCGAGGCGCGGGATACGGTCATGCTACACGGCAAGCGCGTATGCGCCCAGTGCCGCGCGCAGCTGCTGGCGGGCGGCTCGACCGGGGGCGCCTGATATGGCCTCCCCCATCTGCAAGGGCTGCGACTATTACCAGCCAAAGCACCCCCTCCTGATCGAGCGCGAATGCGCGGCGTTCAGAACCTGCACCGAGGATGACTTCTGCGGGGCGCGGTCGCCCTCGCTCCGGCAGGAGCGGGAGAACGCCGAACGGCTTGCCACCATCGCCGCAAAGAACCCCGCGCCGCAGCCCCTGCGCCTGGGCAGCCTGTTTGACGGCAGCGGCGGTTTCCCGCTGGCGGGCGTGCTGAACGGCATCACCCCGGTGTGGGCGTCGGAGGTGGAGCCCTATCCCATCGCCGTGACCCGCTCCCGCTTCCCGCACATGAAGCACCTGGGCAACGTTACCGGGGTCAGGGGCGATGCCGTCGAGCCTGTGGACATCATCACGTTCGGCTCGCCCTGTCAGGACTTATCCGTCGCCGGAAACCAGAAGGGCCTTGAGGCGGGCAAGCGCTCCAGCCTGTTTTTTCAGGCGGTGCGCATCATACGGGAAATGAGGGAAGCCACCCATGGAGTACGTCCAGCTTTCGCTGTTTGGGAAAATGTTCCCGGTGCCTACAGTTCCCACAAAGGAAACGACTTCCGCCTCGTGCTCGAATCGCTGGCGCGAGTATCCGACCCAGCGGTTTCAATCCCTCTGCCTGAAAAAGGCCGGTGGCAGCGATCCGGCGAGATCGTGGGCGACGGATGGTCTGTCGCGTGGCGCACACTCGACGCTCAATTTTGGGGAGTGCCCCAGCGCCGCAAGCGCATCTACCTTGTCGCAGATTTTGGTGGCGAACGCGCCGGACAGATACTCTTTGAGCGCGAAGGCATGCGCGGGGATACTGCGCCGGGCACAGAAGCGCGGGAAGGCGCTGCCGCCGATGCTCCGGGAGGCGCTTCAGGAAGTGGTGTCGCTGCAGGCGATTGCCTGATCGCGTTCCACGCCCAGCAGGACCCGATCAGCAGCGAAGCCGTCACGCCCTGCCTTGGCGGGCAGGCGCAGGCTACGGTGGATGTGGTGTACCCGCAGGTTGCACGCACGCTGGAAGCGCGGCACGATTCCTCGCCTTGCATCGACCGGGGGCAGAATATTGTCTGCATCCATGATAAGGCGACCCGCCATCAGGGCGGCGGCGATTCGCGGCACGATGACGGCGGCGGAAACGGCCTTGGTGTGGCGGAGGATGGCGTGCAGTATACGCTGACCGCCGGTGACCGCCACGCGGTGTGCTTCATGGCCGGGCAGGGGGCGAAAGCCGGTTCCATCGCGGCGGCTGCGGAGCTGTCGCCTACCCTCAAGGCAAGCCCCAGCGGCCTGAACACAGCGCCCAGCGTTGTGTATCCGAACACATCAGGCACGTTGCGTGCCAGCGCGGACGCGATGCGTATGCCACAGGCCGGAAGCGAGGACTTGCTGGTGTGCCATCAGACCGTATGCGGCACGCTGGACGCGACCAGCATGCGCCACACGGGCGGCATGAAAAACGAGGCTGACCTGCTCGTGTGCCATAGCGTTGATTGCCGCAACCTGTGCCTGTATCAGGAGCTGAGCGGAACGCTTCAGGCCAAGGCTGGCGGCGGGCAATCCCTCAATTACACCAACCCGGTTATGTACAGTTGCGGCAATGGCCAGCTCAACACGGCCTGTGCCCCGCTGTCCGAGCAGGCAAAGGCGCTTGATTGCATGCACGATCAGCAGATCGTGCTGCACGAAGCGATGAAGCCATTCCTCTCATATCAGGAAACGGCGGGCGCGCTGTGCGCCAACAGCCATCCGGGCAGCTACACCGGGCAGGATGCCCACAACGATATGCTGGTTGCGGGGCGGTCGCCAAAGCCCCCGCGCCGGTTCATCGTTCGCCGCCTCCTGCCGGTCGAGTGCGCCCGGCTGCAGGGCTTCCCCGACGCGCACGGCATTCCCGCACCCTATGACGGCGATGACGCATTCTGGGCGCAGGTGCGCGTGACGCAGCGGGAGCTGGCGGGCTTGCCTCCCCTGCCGGAGGCCGCGCTGAAGCCGAAGAACTTACGCTGCTGGTACGACCGGCTCCACAACGACAGCGCCGAGTACCGCATGTGGGGCAACGGCATTGCGCTTCCGTGCGCGGCGTTCGTCCTCGGTCGCATCGCCCATTTGTTCCGAAAGGAGGCCGGGCAGTATGGCGCATAGTGAAACCGTCCCGCTGCGCAGGCCCTACCCGCTGGTGATTGGGCGCGCCGAATGCTCCAGCAACCTGTGGGGTTATCTGTGCGAACGCTATGGAGTGAATCCTGCCGAAGCGGTGCAGCTGGAACTAGTGGAACCGCCAACGAGAGTGAGGGTGCATATGAAAGAAACCAAATGCAGAGGCAGAGTATAAGGCAAAGCGCTGCCGGATGATACCCGGCAGCGCATGCGTCCCGAGTTGCTAATGATTACTTTTCAATGAAGCCTCGTGATACCAACCCGTCCACAGTGCACTCAATGTACCACCAATTGCCGTAGTAAGTGTACGAACCAAGAATGTAGTAGGTTTCACCGGCATCCAGCACGGCAAAGGGAGAGTAGTTGTTCATGGGGTTATCTGTAACATAAAGCGTGGTGGCGGCGGTCGTCTCGACGTAGGAGAAGTCGACCCTTTCCGGGCTGGTGAAGTTTCCAAGATAACTTGGGGGGATATAGCCAACCCGCGTACTGCCACTATCGGTGCCGTAACGAACCAGCAACCAACCTTCATTATTAAAGCCTGCGATGAGCAAGGGTTGATCAGTGGAGCATTGAGCCTTACCGTTATTCGCGCGATAGGCATTCAATGTGGGTGCCGTGTAGACCGGGCAATCGCCGCAACCAATTCCGTCCTTCATTTCAATAAAAAGGAATTCCTTAATTGTAGAATCTACAGAACTATCTGAAGTGGAGTTGATCGATCTACCGGCAGAAGCGCTGGAAACGAAAGCAACTAAGAGCAGAACCGACATCAGGCAACACAGGAGTTTTTTCACGTTCTCACCTCATTATATTAGATATGGGAAATAATTACTTTCCTCAGATGTTATCACATGGAATATGAGATGTCAATGGTGCTGATGCTTTCAATGCTTGCGGTATAAGCATATAAGCAGATGCCCCATACAAGAAACTCAGCAGGAAACCACATCAACTGGCCGCGCTCTTGCCACGGGAGCACGGCGTAGATACCGCTGTTTAGTGGCCTGATGATCGGCCTCGTAATAGGTATTAGATTTGCGGCGAACCTATCGCACGGGAAGATCAATCTTCACTCCATCACAATGCAGTCAGGCAGGCGGCGTAGCCGCCCAGCGCGCCCGCAGGCGCGAGTAGCCGTGCTGATGGGGTCCGGGGCCGAAGCCCCGGCGGGGTGAGGGGCAGCGCCCCCTGATA
>CAZOZO010000082.1:0-7101 GCA_964584315.1 uncultured Oscillospiraceae bacterium | reverse complement strand
TTCGCTTTCGCCTTCGGCGAAGCGGCCACTGGCCGCACGCTCTCCTTCGATGCCACTGGCCGCGCGCTCGCCTCCGATGCCGAAGGAGGCAGAGCCGACGCGTCCCCCTATGCCGCCAGCGCAAGCGAGCGAACAGCCGCGCAGCGGCTATGACGCGAGCGACACAGGCGAGTTTCCTGCTATCGAACCCAACACCGCCAATAGGGGGAGGTTGGGAGGGGGACGAAGTCCCATTCCCAAAGGAGGCAGAGCCGACGCGCCTCCGTTACTTTTTTGCCTTATACCGCTCCAGGTCGCTGTTCAGGCGCACGGTCTCCGCTTCGCGCTCGAATTTGAGGCCTTCCAGCGTCATGACCAGCATGAGCAGCATGAACACCACAAACGCGACGGTCGCCCACCACGGGTAGCCCGCGAACCACTGAAACAGCAGCGCCGCACCGGTGATGACCGCCATCGAGAGCAAAAGCCACAGCACCGAGCGGCCAAAGAGCACGCCGCCGGAATAATCCGCGCTGTCGCTGAGCAGCAGCCATTGCAGCACCGCGACCACCGCGCAGGTCATCAGCATCTCCAGCATGGTAAGCAGGCGGATGCTGTCGCCGCCGCTGAGCAGCACGGCCACCGCCTGCGCGAACACCATCACGATAAAGTACAGCGCCATGAACAGCTTTGCGTTCATGCCCAGCACATACATCTTGCGGAACCATTTCATGAACATATACCTTCACTCCCCTTTGAGCGTTTCGCGGAGCGCCCCTGCGTACCGCCGCGAGACCAGTATTTTTTCTCCGTTTTGCAGCGTGGCGAAGATGCGGCCATAGTCGCCCGCCTTGAGCGCCTCGATGCGCCTCAGGTTGACGGCCATGCTCTTGGAGCAGCGGAAGAAGCCGAGCTTCGCGTGCGACTCCGCCAGCGCGGTGAGGGACGGCTGCACGCGGTATACGCCGCCGGTGGTGTAGGCGAAGGTGTGCTCGTCCACGCTTTCAAAGTAGAGCACATCCGCGGGGTCCAGCAGCTTGACGGTATCGCCGTCGCGGGCGTAGAGCCGTCGCTCCGCCTGCCCCAGCAGCTCCAGCAGGGCGCGCACCTCGTCGTCCATGTCGGCAAAGCGCACGATGATCTCCTTGGCGGCGCCTGCCGTCTGTTCCAGGGTCACTTTCATGAGGGGGCCACCTTTCCACATCGCCATGGTACGCCGCGGGCGCGGCGGGCGCAAGGGGGTCGCGGGCAACATGCGGTTTTGGGCGGGCAACGTGCAGGGTACAGCGAAAAGACAGGCGCGGCCTTGCCCGCGCAAGCCCGCGGTGCTATACTGCCCCTGCCGCTTCCACCCCGTTGGGTACAGTGTACGGGGCCCGCACCGCAAAACCCTTCTCATGTGCCGATGCAAACCATGAATCTTCCGGCCCCGCGGGCCTTTTGCCCGCCGGCTTTGCGTTTCGGGCGCGGCAAAGCCCGCGCCCCTTTCGCCTTTGCGGAGCACAAAGGGGCAAACCCGTGCGCAGTAAAACGGTCCGCAAGTTTGATGTCATATCCAAACCCATCCAAAAAGCAAAAGAGGGTGCACCGCCGATGAAATGGAAAAACAGCTACCACCCCTATGCCGCCGTCACCATCCTGTTCTGGTCGATGGCGTTCGTGTTCACGCGGCTGGCGCTGCCGTACTTCTCGGCGTTTTCGCTGGGGCTGTGGCGGTATGTGGCGGCCTCGGCGGTGCTGCTGATCGTGGCGGTCGCAACCCGCATGAAGCCCCCGAAGCTGCGCGACGTGCCGTGGTTCCTGCTGGCGGGCGCGGTGGGCTTCGCGCTGTACAACGTGGTGTTCAATTTGGGCAGCAAAGCGGTTTCCGCCTCCACGGGCAGCGTGATGCTGGCGACCACGCCCATCATGACCGCGCTGCTGGCGCGCATAATCTATCAGGAAAAGCTGACGCCGGTGCAATACGCGGCCATCGGCCTGTCGTTCGCGGGCGTTACGGTGCTCACCGTGCTGCGCGGGGGCTTCACGCTGGGCGGCGGCGTGGCGCTGATGCTGCTGTGCGCGCTGATGGTGGCGTTGTATAACCTGCTGCAGCGTCGGCTGACCAAGACGTATGCGCCGCTGCGCTCCACGGCCATCAGCATTTTCTTTGGCACGGCCATGCTGTGCGTGTTTCTGCCGCAGGGAGTGACCGAGCTTTCCGCCGCGCCGCCGCAGGCCCTCGCGTATGTGCTGATTTTGGGCGTGTTCGCAAGCGCGGTGGCCTACGTCGCGTGGGCGAAGGCGCTGTCGCTGGCGAAGAACACCTCCTCGGTGAGCAACTACATGTTCGTGACCCCGTTTTTGACCACGCTGCTGGGGCTGTGGATCGCGGGGGAGCCGGTGGAGGCGCCCACTGTGATCGGCGGGCTGATGATCATCGCGGGGCTGCTGGTGTTCCGCTTTGGGGACAGGCTGGTGGCGCGGGGGCGCAAAACCCCCGCCTGACACGCCCCATCCCCCCGCTTGTTTCGCCCGCACTCGTTTCGTGGTATGATGCTCCTATAAGGGAGGGATGCCTGATGAACGGGGACAGGGATACCGGGCCGGATTGCCGCGACCGCGTGGCGCTGTTTGTGGATGGCGCAAACTTTTTCTATATGCAGAAGAACGACCTGAACTGGTTTGTGGATACCAAGAAGCTGCTCAAGTACTGCGAGCGTTTCGGCCGGGTGGTGGACGCCTACTACTACGTGGGCAAGGACACGCCGCCCGAGGCCGGGCAGCAGGCGTTCCTCAACGCGCTCACCTACATGGGCTACTCGCTGGTGACCAAGCCCATCAAGACCATCTACGACTCTGCCAACGCCAAGTTTATTCAGAAGGCCAATTTGGACATCGAGATCGTGCTGGACATGTTCAACACCATCGAGCACTACGACGTGGCCGTGCTGGTGAGCGGCGACGGGGATTTCGACCGGGCGCTGAAGCTGCTTCGCGCACGCGGCAAACGCTTCGAGGTGCTGGCCTCGCCCCACTTTGTGGCGGCGGAGCTGCGCGAGGTGGCGGGGATGCACCTGATCGACCTGGAGAGCATCAAGGCGGAAATTGAGAAACTGTAAGGCATAAGGCAAATAAAAAACGGACCGCAGGCCAAAGGGACGGGGGCGCGCGAACAGCGCGCACCTGTCCCTTTGGGTACGGCGGCGGCTATTGACCGGCGGACGCGGCCACGACAGGCGGCACCGTGAGCGCGCCGGTGTTTACGATGTCCAGCTTGCCGATGTGGTCGTACCGCACGACCTCATAGGCGGGCAGCAGGGCGCTTCCGTCCCGCGCCATGAGCACATAGCGCGTGCTGTTTTCAAACACGACGACCTGGTTTTCGTGGTCGCGCGCCACAAAGAAAGCCTGCCTTGCCAGCTGCTCGTTGGCCGAGTGCTCCTTGACCGCGCCGGAGAGCACGTACATGACCGCGATGGCCAGCGCCAGATAGCCGATGCCGGAGGCCACGCGCTGGTCCGTCGCCTTGGCGGAGGCCGCCTTATCCAGGTAGTGCGCCCACTTGGCGCGCAGGCCCTTATGTGCGCGCCCGTACAGCAGCGCCTTGATGAGCGCCCCCGCCCACGCATACAGCAGGATGCTCAGCAAGATCCAGTTGGTGGATTCGAAGCGGCCCAGCAGCGACAGCGAAAACACGACCGCCGCGACCATCAGGATGGACATGCGCCACAGCCGCGTGACCTCGGCGCTGCGGAACAGCCGCCCCACCATGAGCCCCACCGCGGGGATGATGAGCACGCGCCAGAACTTGTAGATCAAATCGATCATGGCGGCGATGATGCCCGGCGCGTCGATCTCGATGAGCGAGGCGGGCAGGGCATAGGCGGCCAGCGCCCCGTCCAGCCGCAGGTAGGTGAGGTAGTAGGCAAAACCCGTACATATCGCCAGAATAAGCCCGTTCTCCAGCAGTTTGGACCAGTACCCCTTCACGGGCGACCCCTCCTTGCCCCTGACGGGCGCGGTTTTGTGCGGTTTTCCTGTAGGCGGGTGAAACGGCGGCAGCGTGGCGTGACACGACCATGATACGGTGCGGCGGGGGCGCTGTCAAGGTGGGGAAACGAGCGTGCGCATGATGCGCCTGTACGGCGCAAGCCCCCCGAGGCATTGCCTCGGGGGGCTTGCGGATGGAAACGCGGGTCAGTCGTTTTCCAGCTCGACGCTTTCCTTGCCGGTGGCTTCGCCGCTCTTGCGAGCCTGCTTGTAAGCGCTCTGGGCTTCTTTGAACATCTGCCCCACATCCTCCTGCTTCATCACATTTGCCGCGGCCTTGTTCAGGTCGTCCGCGGTCATGCGCTGCGGATCCTTGCCAGCTTTGAAAAGCCCAACCAGCAGCTTCAGGTAGATCACACCCGAGACGAGTACGATCGCGTAGTCCAAGCCCGCCATGATGATCGAAGCGGCCACGTTGCCGATGCCCGTAAAGGAGAGGGCCGTGGCCAGCGCAATGCCGCCCGCCAGCGACATGGCCGCGCCGGAGATGTTGGCCAGCACCGCCGCGCCCAGCGACTTGAGTATGTTTTTGGACATCGGCAGGCCGATCTTCTTGTTGATGCGGTAGTACATCGACCAAATGAAACCGACTGCGGCCACCGAGGCCGCCACGCCGCCGCCGCCGGGAATCCAGCCGGAGGCCAGGCCGGCCGCTGCCGCGCCCATCGCGTGCACATTGATGATCTCTTCGATATCCTCCGCCTTGACATCACGGATGAAATCCCGATACAGGTGGGGCAGCTCCCGGGTGAGGGTGCGGGTTGCGGCGTGCAGGAAAGCGGTGCTTGACATACTTCTCGACCTCCTGATCTGTTTTGGCAGTGTGCGGCTGTGCGGCTCTTTGGAAGGGTATCGCGCTCGCCTTGCCGCTTGTTTTCCTTCGTGCATATCATACGGGAGGCGCTCGCGCGTCGCGTTCAATCCCTTTCCGCCGGTGCGGAGGGGCTGAAAGCCTTCTTACGCTTGGGTCAGGCGCGTGGGCGGTCATGGCGGCTTTGCGCCTGAGGCCATCCGCCCTGTCAACCAAAACCCCTTGACACCCCTCCCCGCCCGTGCTATACTACGCAGGCTGTCGACCTTTACCCGCAGGCGGCGTGGAAAGGATGGATCCCCCGTGGCTGAAGCCGAGCGCCCCGAGAAGCGCCTGCTCCAAAGCGTGGAGCTGGGCACGCTGCTGGCGTGCTACGGCGGCCTGCTGACCGAAAAGCAGCGAGAGGCCCTGCGCCTGCACTGCGGCGAGGATCTGTCGCTGAGCGAGATCGCAGGCGCGATGGACGTGACCCGCCAGAACGTGCACGAGCTGATCGCCCGCTCGGAGGCGAAGTTGCGGCGCTACGAGGCCGCGCTGCATTTGGCCGCGCAGGCGCAGGAGACGCGCGCGGGCCTGCAGGCGGCCATCGAGGCGCTGGATGCGGGCCGTGTGCAAACAGGGCGCGAAACACTCGCCCGCCTTTTGACCCTGATCGACGAGGAGGAACCGTAACGTGGCGTTTGAGGGCTTGAGCCAAAAATTATCCGCGGCGCTGGGCAGGCTCACGGGCCGCGGCAAGCTGACCGAGCAGATCGTCAAGGAAGGCGTGCGCGAGGTGCGCGTGGCGCTGCTGGAAGCGGACGTAAACTACCTTGTGGTCAAGGATTTTTGCAAGCGCATCACCGACCGCTGCGTGGGCCAGCAGGTGCTGGACAGCCTGACCCCGGGGCAGCAGGTCGTCAAAATCGTCTCCGAAGAGCTGACGGCCCTCATGGGCGCGCAAAACGCGCGCCTCACGTGGAGCTCCAGCGTGCCCACCATCTATATGCTGTGCGGCCTGCAGGGCGCGGGCAAGACCACCATGGCCGCCAAGCTTGCCAACTACCTGCAAAAAACCGGCAAGCGGCCGCTGCTGGCCGCGTGCGACATCTACCGCCCCGCCGCCATCCAGCAGCTGCAAACCGTGGGCAAACAGGTGAACGTGCCCGTATACGAGCACGGCACGCAGGACCCCGTCAAAACCGCGCTGGAAGCCGTGGAGTACGCGCGCGACCATAGCCGCGACGTGCTGATTATCGACACCGCGGGCCGCCTGCACATCGACGACGCGCTAATGGACGAGCTCAAAAACATCCGCCAGCGCGTAAAGCCGCAGGAGATTCTCTTCGTGGTGGACGCCATGACCGGTCAGGACGCCGTGAACGTCGCCAAAACCTTCGACGAAAAGCTGGGCATCGACGGCGTGATCCTCACCAAGCTGGACGGCGACACCCGCGGCGGCGCGGCGCTCTCCATCAAGGCGGTGGTGGGCAAGCCCATCAAGTTCAGCGGCACGGGCGAAAAGCTTGCCGATATCGAGCCCTTCCACCCGGACCGTATGGCCAGCCGCATTCTGGGCATGGGCGACGTAATGACGCTCATCGAAAAGGCGCAGGAAGTAGCCACCGCCGAGGACGCCGAGAAGCTGGCCCGCCGTAAGCCCACCGAGATGACGCTGGACGATTTTCTCGCGCAAATGCAGCAGATGAAAAAGATGGGCGGCCTGCGCAGCATGCTCTCCATGCTGCCGGGCGCGGGCAAGCTGGGCGATATCGAACTGAGCGACGACGCCATGAAAAAGCCCGAGGCCATCATCCGCTCCATGACGCTGCGCGAGCGCCGCAACCCCGGCATCCTCAACGCCAGCCGCCGCAAGCGCATCGCCGCGGGCAGCGGCACCACCGTGCAGGACGTAAACGCCCTGATGCGCCAGTTCGAGCAGGCCCGCGACATGATGAAGCAGATGATGGGCAACAAAGGCATGGCCCGCCGCATGATGCGTAACATGAAATAACCTTCCATCGCGCTCCCCGCCCTCGTTCCCCACATCCCCGCATCATCCGCAACATAAAATACCCTACCCTCTCGCGCCTCCCCATCCGCCCCCCCGTCCCCCCAGGGGGAGGTTGGGAGGGGGACCGCAAGTCCGCCCTCCCAAAGGGCGCGTTATGCGCCCGCAAGTCCGCCCTCCCAAAGGAGGCAGAGCCGACGCCGCCGTTAGTCACTTTAGTGATTGACATAATCAATTTCACAACATTAGGAGGAAACACATCATGGTCAAAATGCGTCTCAAAAGAATG
>CAZOZO010000081.1:0-7213 GCA_964584315.1 uncultured Oscillospiraceae bacterium | reverse complement strand
TTGCCTGACGCGAACGCACATAACGGGCAACCATAGCATAATACCACGCGGGAAGTGCAATGTCAATGTGTTTGGGGAAGGTTCGGGGTGGTTTGTCGCGGTGGGCGGGCATTCACCGCGGGCACTGATGCAAATGATGTATCAAACGGGAGAAAAAGCTGCGAAGGAGTGTCGGCCTATGAACCGACACTCCTTCGTGGATCAGCGATCTGGTTTGACGGTGCTGAACACATAAAGCATTTTGGTCTGTCGCAACGCCGGTTGCCGCGCATGCGATGGATGTCGTATCTGGCAAAATAATCGACATGAGGCTAGGGCGAGGGCATATCTCGCCCGGCGGGTTGGCGACGGGCTGCCAAGCCGGGCGGAAACAGTGTCGCAAGCCATGCTGTGCTTGCATTTTAGCGCCAAAGTGCTACACTCGTGTTGCGGGATTGCACTGCGCTACGGTCGTCGGGCACAAAATGCGCCACTCACGCTTCGCCCGCCACCTTGGCCCCGGCGCGCTTGCTCACCCAGCCATAGTGCCACAGCCCCAGCATCACCATCAGGCCGCCCAGCAGTTTGGTCACGCTGAACGCGCCGGTCAGCAGGTAGTCCAGCAGCAGGCCCGTACCCAGCTGGCTCACGAAGATCAGCAGCGTGCTGACGAACGCGGGCATGCGCGGCGTGATATAGATGGATATCTGGATGAGCCCCACGCCCACCGCGCCGCCCAGGAACATCGCCGCCGTGCGGAAGGTGAGCGCCCCCACGGGCCTGGCCGCCATGGGCTCGCCCATGAACAGCAGCACCAAGAGCGCGGCCAGCAGGCCCGTAACATAGTTGGCCAGCGTGCCCATGGGCAGGCCGTTGCGCCGTGCGTAAAGCGTGTTCAGGTACCGGCACACCACGGTGTTCGCGCCCACCAGCGCAGCCACCAGCAGCATCAGCGCGCTGCTGCCGCCGTAACCCGCCAGCATCACGCCGATGCCGCCCGCGATCAGGATAAAGCTCAGGATGTGCGCGGGCGCGAAAGGCCGCTTTTCCGCGCCGAACAGGCCGAACTGATCCACCGCCGCGCCCATGGCCGTTTGCCCAAGAAGCAGCATCGCCACCGAGACCGACACGCCCAGCGTGGCAAAGCTGTGGTTGCAACCCAGCACAGTCAGTACGCCCAGCACGCCGCCGAAGTAGGCGTACCAGGGGGTTTTGCGATCCCAGCGGAAGGGTGTGCGGCGGATGAGCAACACGCCCAGTATGACGACTAGGCCGACGATATGCACCATCACGGTGCCCAGAAAATTACCGAAATACAGCGCAAGGTCGCCGTTTTGCACCACGGTCAGGGCGATCAGCGCGCCTGCGAGAATGGCCAGGAACGATAGCATGGTATCCCTCCGTTCGCCTGTGAGCATAGCAGGTTTTGGAAGCGCCGGTGATGACATATGTCACACGAATGCAAAAAAGGAGCCGCACAGCATGGACGCACGCACGCAAGCCCTCTGGAAAAAGCACGCCGCCTCGCTGCCGCCGCTGGATAGCTACCCCATGCAGGCCGTGCGCTTCGCGGCGGGCGATACGCTGGCGGAACCGGGCGAGTCCGTCACGCGCCTCGGGTTTGTGGTGGAGGGGCTGGCCACCGTCAAAAAAACCATGGAGAACGGGCGGGCCGTGCTGCTGTGCGAGTACAGCGGCCAGCACACCGTGGGCGAGCTGGAGCTGCTGATGGATTACCCCGTCTACGCCAGCCAGGTGCAGACCTTGACGCGCGGCGCGATGCTCGTTTTGCCGCTGACCGAAGCAGTCAAAGCACAGATATACGCGGACGCGGCGCTGCTGCGTTACCTCGCGCAGATCGTGGCGCGCAAGCTGGAGCGCAGCAACCGCATCGCCGCGCAGGATCGCAGTTACCCCGTGGCCGAGCGGCTGGCCGCCTATCTGCTCTACGCCCACCGCTGCCGCCAGCGGCCCATGCCGCTCACGCGCCTGAGCGAACTGATGGGCGCGAGCTACCGCCACCTGCTGCGCTCGCTCAAGGCGCTGTGTGAACAGGGCATCATCGCCCACGACGGCGAGGGCTACCGCGTGCTGGATGCTGGGGCGCTTTCGCGGCTGGCGGGCGAGATACGGTACGACTGAGCGGCGCGCGGGCCCCGTAACCATCGTAAACATTCGCGTGGGTGCCGGGCGGCAATCGTCGCGCCTGCTCAGCTTCGCGTGCGAGGGGGGTGCCGGGCGGCGCACCGCGGGGGCATGGCAAGCTTGCGCACATGCGCCCCGCATGGTACGATGTACCTGCAAGCGATAAACGCCCATACATCCACGCTTTCCGCTTTTTAGCGGCGATGCCGCCGAACGGAGGTACAGCCATGAATCGAAACCATATCCGCCGCACGCTGGCAGGCCTGCTCGCTTTCCTGCTGCTGTTTGCCGCGCCCGCGCTGGGCGAGGGGAACGATATTCCCCCTGCCGAGGGGGCGGAGCCCGCGGCCA
The DNA here is from genome assembly GCA_964584315.1 of uncultured Oscillospiraceae bacterium. Classification (GTDB taxonomy): domain Bacteria; phylum Bacillota; class Clostridia; order Christensenellales; family Aristaeellaceae; genus CAXXOK01. The sequence goes on along the minus strand of CAZOZO010000081.1, from coordinate 4,738 downwards.
TCCGCGTGATGCTCACGCGCCTGGCTGCGCCCGAGCGGCTGGATATCACGCTGAACGGCTTGTACAGCGCGCAGCTGGGGGAGACGCAGCTGGTTTTTGGCCGCGGCGCGGATATTGCCGTGCTGCTGCTGGACGGGCGCATGTACCTCTATTATGCGGACATGCGCATCGACGCGGGCACGGAGCTGACGCTCGCCCGCCACCCCGCGGAAGCCGGTCTGGAAAACGGCCTGCGTTTTGCCAACAACACCGCCGTGTACGAGGGCGACCTGCGGCTGACCGTATCCGAGGGCAAGATGCGCCCGATGCTGACCATCACCATCGAGGACTATGTCAAGGGCGTGGTGCCGTATGAAATGAGCGAATCCTTCCCGCTGGAGGCGCTCAAGGCGCAGGCCGTGGCCGCGCGCACCTATGCCGTGAGCATGGCGGAGCTGCGCAGGGGCAAGGAATACGACGTGGTGGACAACACCAACGATCAGGTATACAGGGGCCGCCGCGCGGAGTATGCGCAGGCTGCCCTTGCCGTAGACGAGACGCAGGGTGTGTGCGGCTTTTACAAGGGCAAGCTCGCCATGTGCTACTACGGCGCTTCCAACGGCGGCCAGACCGAGCTGAAGCAGCATGTGTGGGATACCGAGGCCGACGGCGGCTATCTGGACATGCGAGACGACCCCTACGATCTGGCGAACCCGCAGAGCAAGGTGCAGTCCGTCACCCTGCCCAAACAGGCGGACACGGTGGAGGCCGCGCCCTATGCCCTGCGGCTGCTGCTGGCTACCGAACTGCATGACACGCTGGTCGCGGGCGGCTTTGACCCCGCGCCGGAGAGCCTGGTCGTGAACCGTGTGACCGCCGTATCCATCGACACGCCGATGTACGACAAGCCCTCCAAGCTCTATACAAAGCTGCACATCACGTTTGAATACAGTGCCCGCACCCGCACCGACCCACCCGCCACCGAGGCGCCCGCCGCCTCCGTCACGCCCGCCGCCCCCGTCGCGCCTGCCGCGGCGGATGGCGATGTGGACGTGAGCCTGTTCACCGCGGAGCCCACGCTGGCAGGCGACATGGCGGCCACCCCCGCGCCGACCCCCGCGCCTACGCCGGTGCCTACGCCCGTGCCCAGCTACGGCCCGTTCATCAAGGTGGAAAAGCCCGTCACGCTGGATATTCCGTACTTCCCCGATGCGGAGAAGCTGCTGTCGCTGGGCATCAACGCGGGCGACAACGAGATGGTCACCGTGACGGAGGCAGGCGACAGCTTTACCATCGAAGCGCGGCGCTTCGGCCACGGCGTGGGGCTGAGCCAGCGCGGCGCGGAGTGGATGGCGGGGCAGTACGGCATGACGTATCAGGAGATACTTGCCTTCTACTACCCCGGCATGGCGCTGATGCGCTACGCCGCGCCCGCGGCCACCCTGCCGACACTGGCCGCGCCGCTCACGCAGACGGCGGGGCCGGTGCCATCGCCCACGCCGCGCCCCACGCTGATGCCCGTTTCGCAAGCGCTGCCCACGGGCGCTTGGTATGCGGAGGTGACTGGCATCGACGATGATTCCACCCTGAACCTGCGCGCCGCGCCGGACGCATCGGCGGAGGTGCTGATGCGGCTGTTCAAGGGTCAGCGGCTGATCGTGCTGGAGGAGTGCCCCCAGGAGGATTGGGTCAAGGTGCGCACCGATGCGGTCGAGGGTTATGTGATGGAGAAGTTTTTGACGCAGGAGCGGTAGGCAAGGTCGGCGCAAATGCGCCGCTCTCAGCGCTCTGCGCCGCTTGCAGCCACCGCCCCCGTATCTTGACAGCCGCCCGACTTGCGAGTATCGTATCATGTTGAATAACGCGAAAGAGGGTTGGCGCTATGCTGGTGATCGGGATCTGCGGCGCGAGCGGCAGCGGGAAAAGCACACTGGCTTCCGAACTGTGCAAGGCCATCGGGGACGGGTGCATCATCATCAATCACGACAGCTATTACCGCGACCACCCGCACCTCACGTTTCAGGAGCGGGCGCTGCTTAACTACGACGAGCCCGCCATCTTCGACCACGACCTGTTCCTTGCGGACATCGAAACGCTGCTTCAGGGCCAGCCCATCACCCGCAAGGCTTACGACTATACCGAGCACCGCCGCGCCGACCGCGACGACGAGCTGATCTACCCCGCGAAGGTGCTGCTGATCGAGGGCATCCATGTGTTTTACGACGAGCGCCTGTGCGAGCTGATGTTCCTCAAGCTCTACATGAGCGTGGAGCCGGACATTTGCCTGCTCAGGCGCATCACGCGCGATATCAACGAGCGCGGGCGCAACATCGACAACATCAGCATGCAGTACCTGACCACCGTCAAACCCATGTACGACAAGCATATCCGCAACTACATCAACCTTGCGGACGTGATCGTGGCCCACGGCGGGCGCAATGCGCGCATCGTGGATATCCTCGCGGGGTATGTACGGGACGAGCTGGGAACAGGAGCGGGCGCATAACGGCGTCGGCCAAGGCCTCCTTTGGCATCGAAGGTGAGCGTGCGGCCGGTGGCCGCTTCGCCGAAGGCGAAAGCGAGCCGAAGATGGCCAGCCTGACGAGCGTGGCGCACGGCAGTGTGCCGCGCGACGATCAGGGTGGCGGGACGAAGGGGACTGCGGTCCCTTTCCCAACCTTCCCCTTGGTTAGGACGGGGTACGGTACGTGAGGTTGCAGACGGGCCGAAAGGGGAAGGCAACGCCCGTGAGAATAGGGCGGGCAATTGAATAGGAGGCAAGGGCGGGGCGAGAGCCGCGGCTTTTTTCGTTGTTTTGGGGGTGCAAATGCGATCATTTTTAATACGAACAGATTTTCGCATAAGGGGTATAGAAGTTCAAAAATTTCTGTGGTATACTCGATAGCGACAAGCCAAGGAGGATGGAAACATGGAGAGGGCCAAGGTCTATTTCACGGATTTCCGTACGCACAACTCCGTTAGCCTTTTGCAGAAATTACGCCGCCTGATTGAGAAGGCCGGCATGATGGAGATGCCGCTGGACGGCAAGTTTACGGCCATCAAAGTACACTTCGGCGAGCCGGGCAACCTGTCGTTCCTGCGCTCCAATTACGCCCGCGTGGTGGTGGACGCGCTCAAGGAGATTGGCGCTCGCCCGTTTTTGACCGATAGCAACACCCTGTACCCCGGCATGCGCCGCAACGCGCTGGACCATATCGACGCGGCGTACATGAACGGCTTTTCGCCGTTGCAGACGGGCTGCCATGTGATCATCGCGGACGGCCTGCTGGGCACGGATTTCGTGAGCGTGCCGGTGAACGGCGAGTATTGCGACCACGCGCTCATCGGCCGTGCCGCCGTGGATGCGGAGGCCATGATCAGCCTGACGCACTTCAAGTGCCACGAAGCCACAGGCATTGGCGGCACGCTCAAAAACCTGGGCATGGGCCTTGGCAGCACGGCGGGCAAGCGCGAGATGCACTGCGATGGCAAGCCCGTCGTGACTGAGGAGGATTGCGTGGGTTGTGGCATGTGCGTGAAGCAGTGCGGCAGCGACGCCATCACCATGGTCAAGAAGGCAGAGGGCAAAAAGGCTGTGATCGACCACGACAAGTGCAGCGGCTGCGGGCGCTGCGTGGGCGCGTGCTACAAGCAGGGCGCCATCGGCGGCCCGGGCGGCAGCAACGATATGCTGAACTGCAAGATCAGCGAATATGCCAAGGCGGCGCTCACGGGCAAGCCGCACTTCCACATCTCGCTGGTGATGGACGTCTCGCCCTACTGCGACTGCCACGCCGAGAACGACGCCCCCGTGATCGCGGATGTGGGCATGTTCGCCAGCTTCGACCCCGTGGCGCTGGACACGGCCTGTGCCGAGGCGGCCATGAAGATGGAGCCGCTGCCCGGCACCGTGCTGACGGAGCGCGGCGCCCTCACGGGCGACCTGTTCCACGACATCCACTCCGTGACGGACTGGCGTGTGGGTGTGGATCATGCGGAAAAGATCGGGCTGGGTACCACAAAGTACGAGCTGATCAAGGTGTGACGGGCACTTCCCCCTGCCGCGGGCGGTTTCGGGCGCGCGGCAGGGGGGTATCAAACCCCTGTGCGCGCGGCAATGCGCGCCCATTTGGCAGGAACTGATGTTCCGCGGACGCGTGTTCGCGGAGTGGAACGACGGCCCGCCACCCGCGGGCGGACGCAACGAGTAAAGGTGGATGCAGCTTGCTGGACAAACTCATCGTGCGCGGCGCGCGCGAGCACAACCTCAAAAATGTAACGCTGGAGATACCGCGCGACAAGCTGGTGGTGTTTACTGGGCTCAGCGGCTCGGGCAAGACCAGCCTCGCGTTTGACACCATCTACGCCGAGGGCCAGCGCCGCTATGTGGAGAGCCTCTCCTCCTATGCGCGCATGTTTCTGGGGCAGATGGACAAGCCGGACATCGACAGCATCGAGGGCCTGTCGCCCGCTATCTCCATCGACCAGAAGACCACCAGCCGCAACCCGCGCTCCACGGTGGGCACGGTCACGGAGGTGTACGACTACCTGCGCCTGCTCTACGCGCGCGTGGGCGTGCCCCACTGCCACAAGTGCGGCAAGGAGATCAAGCAGCAGACCGTCGACCAGATGGTGGACCAGATCATGCTGCTTAAGGACGGCACCAAGATTCAGGTGCTGGCCCCCGTGGTGCGCCAGCGCAAGGGCGAGCACCAGAAGCTGCTGGAGGACGCGCAGCGGCAGGGCTACGTGCGCGTGC
>CAZOZO010000080.1:0-7537 GCA_964584315.1 uncultured Oscillospiraceae bacterium | reverse complement strand
CCGCGCCCGCGTGCAGGCTCAGCACGCAGTCGCAGTCGTCATATTCGCCGCGCATGAGGGTCTCCAGCTCCAGCGCGTCGGCATCGGCGCGCAAGCTGGCAAGCTCGCCCACGCACTCGCGGCCGATCTCCTCGTCCGGCTCCTCGCCAAGCAGCGCAAGCATGGCCTCCACGTCGTCGCAGCGTGCGTTCAGGCTGGTCACATGGTCGATGCGACCTTCGATATGGCGCACGCGGCGGGTCACGGCGGTGGAGCGCTCCAGATCGGTCCAAAATTCAGGGGCGTTCATTTCTTCCTTCAGCTCGGCGAGCTCCTCCGCCATCTGGGGCATGTTCAGGGCGTCGGCGGCCTTGGCGATGGTTTCGCGCAGGGCTTCCAGTTGCTGGGCCCAGGATTCGATATCGACCATACGTGTCTCCTTCAAGTGAAATGGAGCGAAAAGGGCACATGACGGGCCAAAAGCCGGAATGCCGCCGTCAAGGCCGGGGTAGAAACCCCTCGCGGGCTTTGTGTGCTTACGCAGGCCCCGCGAGGGTCATGGTTTCTGGGATGCTTGCGCCGCGTTACGCGTTTTTGCCGCAGCAGTGCTTGTATTTTTTGCCGCTGCCGCAGGGGCAGGGCTGGTTGCGGCCCACTGCGCCGGGCTGGTTCTTGCTGGCGGGCGCGCCGCCCTGCTTGGCCTGCCCGTTGGTGTTGGGCTTGCCATCTTCGCCTGCGAAGCCTTCCTGCGTCTTGCTCACGTCCACGGTCTTTTGCCGCTCCGGCAGGCGTTCCACGCGCGCCTGATAGAGCCTGCGCACCGTATCCTCGCGGATGGCGTGCACCATGTCGTTGAACATGTCGTAGCTCTCCAGCCGATACTCCTGCACAGGGTTGCGCTGGCCGTAGGCGCGCAGGCCGATGCCGTCGCGCAGGTCGTCCATCGCGTCGATGTGGTCCATCCAGTGGTGGTCAATCGCGCCCAGCAGCACCACGCGCTCCAATTCACGCATATCGATGCCGATGCCGCGCAGCAGCTCCTCGCGCTCGGCGTAGAAGGCTTCCGCGTCCGCCTTGAGCAGCTCGGCAAACTCGCTGCCCTCGGTCATGTCGCGCAGCTTGCCCTCGTACTTGGCAAACGTGCCGGGTTTCAGGCACAGGTGCTCCAGGTATTCGCGCGCCTCGGCAACGCTCCAGTCGATGCTGCCGTCGCCGGTGAAGTCACGCTCGGCGGCGGCGTCAATAAGCGCGCGCATCATGCCCAGCACGGTCTCGCGCATATTGTCGCCCTTTAGGATCTCGCCGCGCTGGCCGTAGATCAGCTCGCGCTGCTTGTTCATCACGTCGTCGTATTGCAGCACGTTCTTGCGGATGTCGTAGTTGTGGCCCTCGATGCGCTTCTGGGCGGACTCGATCTGCTTGGTGAGCATCCCGGCCTCCAGCGGCTGGTCGTCGCCCATGCCCAGGCGCTCGATCATCGGCGCGATGCGTTCGCTGCCGAACAGGCGCATCACGTCGTCCTCCATGCTGATGTAGAACTGCGAGCTGCCCGGGTCGCCCTGGCGGCCGGCGCGGCCGCGCAGCTGGTTATCGATACGGCGGCTCTCGTGACGCTCAGTGCCGATGATGTGCAGCCCGCCCAGCGCCATCACGCGCTCGTGCTCGGCGTCGGCTTCCTTCTTAAACTCCGCGAAATAGCGGTTGTAGGTATCGCGCGCGGCCAGCACGTCCTCGGGCACGTCCTCGTTGTGGCCCACGGCTTCCATGATCAGCTCGTCCGCAAGGCCGTCCTGCCGCATCTTGCGGCGGGCGAGGTAGTCCGGGTTGCCGCCCAGCAGGATATCGGTGCCGCGGCCCGCCATGTTGGTGGCGATGGTCACGGCGTTCACCGAGCCCGCCTGCGCGATGATATCGGCCTCGCGCGCGTGGTTCTTGGCGTTTAATACCTCGTGGGTCACGCCGCGCAGCTCGATCAGGCGGCTGAGCATTTCGCTGGTTTCCACGTTCACGGTGCCCACCAGAATGGGCTGGCCCGTGGCGTGGCGGCGCACGATCTCCTCCACCACAGCGGCGAACTTGCCCTTCTTGGACTTGTAGACGACGTCGTTCATATCCTTGCGGATCATGGGCATGTTCGTGGGCACCTGCACCACGTCCAGGTTGTAGATGCCCTGAAACTCGTCTTCCTCGGTCTTGGCTGTGCCGGTCATGCCGCTGATTTTCTTGTACATGCGGAAGTAGTTCTGGAAGGTGATGGTCGCCAGCGTCTTGCTCTCGCGGTTAACCTTCACGTGCTCCTTGGCCTCGATGGCCTGGTGCAGCCCGTCGCTGTAGCGGCGGCCCACCATCAGGCGGCCCGTGAACTCGTCCACGATAATCACTTCGCCGTTTTGCACCACGTAGTCCACGTCGCGCTTCATCATGGCGTGGGCCTTGAGGCCGTTTAAGATATAGTGGTACAGGTCGGCGTTTTCGATATCTGCGATGTTCTCCACGTCAAAGGCGCGCTGGGCCAGCTCCACGCCGTGCTCGGTCAGGGTCACGGCCTTTTCCTTCTCGGCGATGGTGTAGTCCTGCTCGTTTTTCAGGCGGCTGACGAAGCGGTCGGCCTTCTCGTACATATCGGTGGACTGCTCGCCCTGCCCGCTGATGATCAGCGGCGTGCGCGCCTCGTCGATCAGGATGGAGTCCACCTCGTCCACGATGCCGAACACGTGGCCGCGCTGCACCATGTCCGCCTCGCGGATGACCATGTTGTCGCGCAGGTAGTCAAAGCCCATCTCGTTGTTGGTGCCGTAGGTGACGTCGCTGGCATAGGCGGCGCGGCGCTGCACGTTGTCCATATCGTGCACGATGATGCCCACTTCCATGCCCATGAAGCGGAAGATGTTGCCCATCCACTCGCCCTGAAAGCGCGCCAGATAGTCGTTGACCGTCACGATATGCACGCCCTCGCCCGTCAGGGCGTTGAGGTACGCGGGCAGCGTCGCGGTGTGGGTCTTGCCCTCACCGGTTTTCATCTCGGCGATGCGGCCCTGATGCAGGCAGATGCCGCCCATCACCTGCACGGGGAAAAGACGCTTGCCATCCACGCGCCACACGGCCTCGCGGAACGCGGCAAACGCGTCGGGTAAAATGTCGTCCAGGGTCATGCCGCCCTGCACCAGTCCCTTGAACTCCGCGGTCTTGGCGCGCAGCTCGGTATCGCTCAGGGCTTTGTATTCCTCTTCCTTGGCCAGCACCTGCTCGGCGATCTTGCGCAGGTGGCGCACCTGCGCCTCGTTGCTCATGCCGAACATGCTCTTGAACAGATCTTTCAGCGACAAGGTGATAATCTCCTTTACCAAAAGGGCGGCGGGTCTTTAGGGGCCGCCCGAGTCGCGGCGCATGGTGCGCCAAGGTAGATTATACCATGGTTATCCTTCGGTTTTCAAGCAAAGCCCGCGAAAGCGGGCGGCAATGAATGTAACGATGCTGCTTCACCCCAACAGGGGGCGCGTGGAAGCCCCATACGCTGGAACGAAATAAAGTCGCCGGCAAGCGGAAGCACACGCGGTGTATCCGTACAGCCAACGACCTGTATGGGTTCCTGCGCAAAACACCGGTACTAGAGCGCCTATCGCCCAACCGACCGGATAGCAGGCGTCGTCGGTTGCCAAAGGCGACCGGCTTGGGCTCTGTGTGTCAACACGCGCATATGTCCCTCTACCCGCGTCACTGGCAAAACAATCAGGCTTTGTACGCCGCCAGCTTCTCGCCCAGCGCGCGGGCTTTTTGCAGGCCGTCGTTGCCCGCGATGTCGCCCCGGTTTTCCACGCCGCACACCGTCACCTCGCCTAGCCTCTGCCAGCCAAGGTACTCCTCGATGGCCGCAAACGTCGCCAGCATGGGCGCAAACGTGCGCTGTGGCTCGTCCGCGCACACGCCCAGCACCGCCGTCGCGCGGATGGGGAAACGCTCGCGCACGGGGTTGTGGAACCTGTTGATCAGCGCGGCCAGCTGTGCGCTCATGCCATAGAAGTAGATCGGCGAGGCAAACACCAGCACGTCGGTCTGCTCCATCAGGCTGTAAACCTCAACCATATCGTCTTTCAGGGCGCAGTGGTCGTGGGTCATGCAGTAATCGCAGCTCAGGCACGGGCCAATTTTTTTGCCGCGCAGGGTATACTTGGTCACCTCGCCGCCCGCTGCGCGCGCGCCTTCGACCAGCGCGTCCGCCAACGTTTCGGTATTGCCGCCCTTACGCGGGCTGCCCACCAGCACCGTGATGCGCATTGCGTTTTTCCCTCCGTCTATGGTTTTTTGCCGTGTGTCAGTCCAGCGCGGGCGATTCGAAGCGCACGGGCAGGCAGGGCTGGAAGCGACCCTGCCCGCGTTCGCCCGTGAAGCGCCCGTCCTCGTGCACCAGGTTGCCGCGCAGCCACGTGGCCGTCACCAGCCCGCTCAGGGCCGTGTTTTCCCAGATGGTGTGGTCCAGCCCGCCGTGCAGCGCCTGCGCGTGTACCACGCCCTGCGCCTTGGGGTCGAACACCACGATATCCGCGTCCAGCCCGGGGCGGATGGCGCCCTTGCGGTCATGGAGGCCAAACAGGCGGGCGGGGTTAGCCGCGCACACGGCCACCGCGCGCGTGAAGGGGATGCGCCCAAGGTTCGCCTGCGTGAGCATGTAGGGGTAAAGCGTTTCGATGCCGTCGCACCCGTTGGGGATGGTGGTAAAGTTGCCCTCGCGCCCGTCCGGCAGGCGGATGCCGTAATCCTTCTGTGCCATGGTAAAGGGGCAGTGGTCTGTGGCGACGGTCTGGATATCGCCGCGCGCAAGCCCCGCCCACAACGCCTGCTGGCTCGGCCTGCCCTTGATGGCGGGCGAGCACACATAGTCCTGCCCGCGCGGGCCATGGTACACCTCGCTGGTGAAGTTCAAATACTGCGGGCATGTTTCCGCGAAGATGGGGTAGCCCGCATCACGCGCCTCGGTCACGGCGGCCACGCCGTCCGCGTCGGTCAGGTGCACAAGATACAGCGGCGCGCCGGCGGCTTTCGCCAGCGCGATGGCGCGGCGGTTGGCCTCGGCAGCCACGCCCTCGTCACGGCTCATGTAGTGCCACCATGGGTCGGTCCTGCCCTCGGCGAGGTACTGCTTCACTCTTTCGTTAAGCAGGCCGCGGTTTTCGGCGTGCACGGTCACCAGCGCGCCGCAGCGCGCGGCCTCTCCCAGCAGCCGGTACAGTGCGCCGTCGTCCAGCCCGAAATCATACACCATATAGGCCTTGAAGCTGCTCACGCCCGCGCGCACGGCATCCTTCAGCGAGTCAAGAAGCTCCGGCCTGCTCAGGTCGCTCACGCCGATGTGGAAGGCGATATCCACCGCCACCTTGGGGCTAGCCATGGCAACGCGCTTTTGAAGCGTGTCCGGCAGCAGCTCGCCCGCGTCCTGCAACAGGTAGTCGATCACGGTGGTCACGCCGCCGCAGGCCGCCGCGCGCGTGCCGGTAAAATAATCGTCGCTGGTGGGGATGCCGCTGCAAATGCAGTCCAGATGCGTGTGCGCATCGATGGCGCCGGGCAGCAGGTACTTGCCCGTGATATCCACCACCTGCGCGCCATCTGCGGACAGGTCTATGCCGATGGCCGCGATCTTCTCCCCCCGCACCAGCACGTCGGCTTTGGTCATGGCCTCGGCGGTGACCACCGTGCCGCCGCGAAACAGGATGTTCATCTGGATTCCTCCCATGCGTAAAGGTGATGTCGATGTTCGCGCCCTGCGCGCATCGCGCCGGCGCCTGATAGGGCATTAGATTCTCGCCCGAAGGAGCAAAATCCTGTGCGGATAAACAAACTGGCCCCGCCCGTGCGGACAGTCACGGGCGGGGCGCTACGGGATTTGGGGCAACCAAGCCGCCGCGCGAGGGGGTCGCGCCGTACGGCGGTATGCGCTATGCGTTATGGACAGGCTCGCGGTCTACAGCCTGGAAGCCGCCGCCCTGTCGAGCAGGAAGATGACGTTGGGGTGCGTACGCAGGATGCTCGCCTGCACGGCGGGGTCGATATCCTCGCGGATGGCCTTGCGCACCACATCCGCTTTATCATAGCCGGTGGCCAGCAGCAGCACGCGCCGCGCGTTCATGATGCTGCCCACGCCAAGGCTCACGGCCTCGCGGGGCACATCGGCCTCGGCGTCAAAAAAACGGCGGTTGGCCTCGATGGTGCTGCGCGTCAGGCGCACCACGTGGCAGCCGTATACAAACTGGTCGCTGGGCTCGTTAAAGCCGATGTGCCCGTTGCGGCCGATGCCCAGCAGTTGCAGGTCGATGCCGCCCGCCTTCTGGATGGCCGCGTCGTATCGGGCGCACTCGGCGGTCAGGTCGGGCGCGTTACCGTCCGGCACATGGGTGTTTTTGGGGGAGAAGTTCACGTGGCGGAACAGCTCCTCCTGCATGAAATAGTGGTAGCTGCACGGGTGCGCCACCGGCAGGCGGCAGTATTCGTCCAGGTTAAAGCTGATCGCGCTGGAAAAGTCGATCACGCCCTCGCGGTGCAGCCTGCCCAGCTCGCGGTAGGTGGGGATGGGCGTGGAGCCCGTGGCCAGCCCCAGCACCGAGCCGGGCCTTTCGATCAGCTGTGCGCCGATCAAAATGGCCGCCGCCTGCCCTACCTGCGCCGCCGTGTCGTACAGATGTACCTGCATACCTTCGCCTCCAACGGGAAGGCGAGGTGCCTTCCTTTGCTTGCCCGAGTATAGCAGAGGAATGGTAGCGTGTCAATACAAGTGCTTGCGATTCTTTATATTTGCTTGCTTTTAGTATAATACGTATTGTCCCGTTTCACGATGGGGCACCTTTCGCGCACGATGCGAGCCTTCGCTCCGTCCCCCGCGCGGCACCGCCTGCACCATTCGTTCGCGCATGCAAGCGGCTGCCTGCGCGAAAGCCTACCGGCTCTCCGCGATCAGCGCCGCCCAGTCGCACGCCGCCACAAACGCCGCGTCCGCAGGGCAAAAGCGGTACTGCGCAAGCTCCGCTACCGTCACCCACCGCGCATCGCCGTGCACATGCAGGGCAAGCGGCGCGGCTCCATCCGCATGGGCCAGCACGAAGGCAAGGTGCACGGGTTTCGCGCCGCCCGTGTAGGGAAGCTCATGCAGCACGCGCACGGGGGTCACGGGCAGGGCCAGCTCCTCCATCAGCTCGCGGGCGACGCAGCCTTCGTAGCTCTCGCCCGCCTCGCGCTTGCCGCCGGGGAACTCCCACATACCCTCCAGCGCCGCCCACAGGCCCGCGCCGTCCACCTTGCGGCGGGCGATCAGCACCCGGCCCGCGCCGTCCAGCGTTATCGCCGCGCCCACCTCGACCATGCGCCGCCTCCTAAAAGTTGCGCGTCATATCGTAGCGCGCGAAAAATTCGTTCCGGAAATCGCCCAGCCTGTCCTCCGCGATGGCGGCGCGCACCTTTTCCATCAGCCGCAGCAAAAAGCGCAGGTTGTGGATGCTCGCCAGCCGCGCGCCCGTGATCTCGCCCGCCTTGAACAGGTGGCGGATGTAGGCGCGGCTGAAGTTCTGGC
>CAZOZO010000079.1:0-7900 GCA_964584315.1 uncultured Oscillospiraceae bacterium | reverse complement strand
GGCGCGCGTCGCTGGCGGCGATCATCAGGTACGGCGCGACCAGCACGCCGGGGTACGTTTCCCCGATGGCGCGGCCAAGCGCCGCGTAGGCCGCCCCGTCCGCCTTGGACACGCCGGAGGGTTCCAGCCCCGGCTGCATGGTCACGCTCACGTGCGGGTCGCTCACCTTCTGCCGCAAAGCCTCCAGCGTTCCGACCGCCGTTTCGCCGGGCAAAGTGCGCACGTTGATCAGCATCTCCGCCTCGGCGGGCAGCACATTGGCCGCGTCGCCCGCGCGGATGACCGTAAATGCCGTTGTCGTGCGGAACAGCGCGTTCAGTTCGCCCCCGCCCATCCGGCAGATCAGGTTCAGCACCCCGCCAAACAGCCACAGGTTGGCGAAGATGAGGCGATACACGAACGTGGAGTGCCTTGCCATCGCGTCCACCATGCGCCTTGCGGGCTCTGTGGGGCGGAACGGGAAGGGCTTGGCTTTGACCGCGAGACAGGCTTTGGCGAGGATATCCACCGGCGAGTTGGCGGGCGGCGCGCTGCTGTGCCCGCCCTTGGACGTGGCGGAAAGCCGGTAGTTCACGCTGCCCTTTTCCGCGATGCCCACCAGCGCGCAGGGAATGCTGACGCCCGGAAACACCTTTTCCACGATCGCGCCGCCCTCGTCCACCAGCATGAAGGGGCGCACGCCGCGCGCGGCCAGCGTGGCAGCCAGCGACCTGGCCCCGCTGCCCATCACCTCTTCATCGCCGCCGAAGCACAGGTACACGTCCCGCGCGGGCGCAAAGCCCTGCGCAATCAGCGTTTCCACGGCGCTGAGCACGGCGGTGAGCGTGCCCTTGGTATCCAGCGTGCCGCGGCCGCGAATGTCGCCGCCCGCGATGTCCCCCGCAAAGGGGTCAAACGACCAGTCCCCGTCCGCGGCGGGCACCACGTCGTAGTGCGCGGTCAGCACGAGGGGGTCTTTGTCGCTCTGCCCACGCCAGCGGAACAGAAGACCGCAGGGGCTTATCTTCTCAAACGCGCACACGCGGTGCACCCCCGGGAACAGGGTCGGCAGCAGGGCTTCGAGCTTGGCAAACTCGGCGGTATCATCAAGCGAGGAATCCTGATGGGAGACGGTCTTGCAGCGGATCAGCTGGCACAGGGCGTTCGCCGCCGCGTCCGCGTCGGTTTCGGCGTCCACGGGCGGCACGGGGGCCGTGTACTTCGGGCGAAAGGCCAACGCGCGGGCGACGGCCACGGCCAGCAGAAACACGACGACAGCCGCCAGCGCAAGGAGAATGATGGTCAGGGTGGGCATGGGTATGCCTCCTTTGGGGGATTGGGGACGATTGGGGGATTTCGGGAGAATACGTTGGTTTTGGCATTAGAGGGCGCAAGCGGCGAAGGGGCGGATGCAAATGCAAGCGGGGCGGTTGCCGTCGCTCGCATTGCAGCCGCTACGCGGCTGTGCGCTCGCTTTGGTTTTTTCGCTGCGGCGCTAGACGAGGGGTTTCACCCCTCGCCCCTGACAAGGGGCATCGCGCCTTGACCCTTTTCTGCAATATCCTACAGCCAGCCTCTTTTATACATGAACCTTGCCGCCACGATGGCGATCAATGCTGCTACGGGCACAAAGATGGGCGCGCTGGCCGCGAGCTTGGGCATCGCCACAAACAGCGCCACCATGCACACCACCGGCGCGATCGCGATCTTCGCGTTCCGGCTGATCAGCGCCACGCCCAGCCCGCCGAACAGCGCCGGCAGCAGGTTATCAAACGCGGGCTTGAGCCCCGGGCTCTCCAGCACCGGCGTGAGCGGCACGATCAGCAGCACGCCCAAAAAGATGATGCACAGCGTCACGATGCTCGATATCGCTACCGATATCGTCGCCACCGCCTCGCCCTCCGGCGTGCCGCTCTTCACCTTCGCCCTGTCCAGCGCCGTAAGCGTGCAGGGCACCTTGAGCATCGTAAGGCTGCCCGTGATAAAGCCAAGGTAGCTGCCGCCCGCGCCCAGCATGGGCACATACGTCAGCACCTCGATGGTGCCCACCGCCCAGTACATCGGCGCGATGGCCAACAGGCCCTTCATCAGCGCCGTGCCGTCCGGCCACGCGCCGTAGTACAGGCACACCGCCAGCGGGAACATCAGCAGCATTACGCCCATGCCCCATACCCAGATCTTGCCCAGCAGGTGGGTGGTATCCTCATAGCTGCGCACGGTTTTGTTTCCGCTCATAATGCCACCCCCGTTACCCACTGCGTGATCGGTATCGCCAGCGCCATGCCGCCCACCATGGAGATCGGCAGCACATAGTCCGTAAGCCAGTCCCAGTGCCACAGCTTGATGAAAAGCCCCATCACCAGCACCAGCAGCGCCGCCGCCAACATCACGAAAACCGGTATCCAGCCCGTGAGCCCCGTAGACACGCCGCCGAAGATCATGCCCAAAAACGCCGCGATCATGCCCATGAACAGCGCGTTCATGAAGATGTCGCTCCATTTCTGGTCACGCTTTTCCAGCTTGTCCACCCCGCTCAGCAGCCGCTTGGCGAGGATGGGGGTCAGGATCACGCCCGCCATGATGCCCAGCGTCATCACCCAAGCGATCAGGCTGTACTGCGAGGCGGTCAATAGCGTGGCCGTATCGCCGATGGTCGTGCCCACCGCGCGCGCCGCGGCCTCGGCGGCGGGCGTTTCATACGTGATGGCGCCAATGACCGACAGCCGTAGCCACGGCAGCGGCAGCCCCAGCTTGCGCGACAGCGCCACCACGCCGATCAGGATGGAGATGGCCGGTATGACCGTGAACGTGGCGCTGGTTTTGACCACCTTCCAAAGCGTGCCTTTCGCAAGCCCCAGCGACAGCGCGCGCCGCCACGAGCGCACCAGAAAGAACACCGCCTGCGCCAGCACCAGCAGCAGGATAACGCCCGCGATGATATACAGGAATGGGTCGCCTACTGTAAAAGCCCTCTGCAAACCGCACCCTCCTTTGTGAAACGGGCGGGGCATGCCCCGCGCCTTACATGAACGCATCCGCGCGGGGGAACCCACACGCGGCCTGTGTATGCTATTTCGGCAGGCGGGCCGGGTTGTCCTTCGCGGCGGGCGGGCATGTTTGTGTTTCTCCTGTTCTTGGACAGGGTCGGCGGGCGTCGGGCAGCCGCCCGCACAGCGCGCGGCGTGGCGGCAGGCTGCGTTTTCAGCATCAAAAACCCCGCCTGTTCCGGAATGGAACGAGCGGGGTTTGGTGCATGTTTTGAACCTCAGCCCTTAATGCTGCTTGCTTCGCCTTATACCCTGAAAATGCCCACCGTCAGGCAGCCGTCGCTCATGAAGTAGTTGACCCGGATCGGGTAAGGCAGCGTGTTGGTAAAGATCATTGTGATGTCGCCGCCGCCCACAGCCGCGTCAAAGCCCACGGGGCAATAGTAGATGCCCACCTCCGCGTGCACCTTGCGCCAGTTGATCAGCACAGGCGCGCGGATCAGCGCGTTATAGAGCGTGGTGTTCACCTGACAGGTGCCGCCGCCGTAGCCCCACAGCGCGTTGGGGCTCATGATGGGCGCGTGGTGGTAGCCGGTCGATTTGCGGTACGGCCCCATCACGTCATAGATGTTCACCGTTTCGCCCGGCTGCACCACCAGACCGGAGATGAAGCTGGTGGCCAGGTAGATGTTATAGTTGCGGCCCTGATACTGAAGCGTGTGGATACCAACGGCGTAGAACGTGCTCATGCAGCTGATCATGTCGCCGCTCTCCGCCTCGTCCCACGGCACCACGGGCAGCATGTAGCTCACGTCGTCCTTGCTTACGTAGCCGGTGGTGCGCCAGTAGGGCAGGGGGTAGAGGCCCTCGCCGTCCTGATCGTACACCGCCACGGCGGTGCCGGGGTTCACGGTTTTGAGCACCTCCGCGCCATGGTCGTCATAGCTGCGGATATCAGTCGTGTGCTTTAGGAACGCAAGGCCGGTAAACAGCTTCGCCCCTGGGATGTCCCCCGCGAAGGGGTCGATCCGGTCCCACTTGAACAGCGCGCTGGTCGGCGCGTAGCCGTAGGTGTTGTTGTAGCGGATGTAGCACCAGTCCCCGTGGATGGCGCCCACGGTCACCTGCTCGTACTTGCCCACTTTGTAGCCCGCCGAGCTGCGGTCATCCATTTCCTTGCGCATCAGGAACGCCTTGTAGGCATGCGCCTTGAACTTCTCCTGAAAGCCCTCGGGCGTGTCGGCCGAGGTATCAGGCGCGGCCGTGGCCTCGGGCGAAACGTCCGCCGCCGCGGTCACGCCCTGCGAGGCGTTATAGTCGCGCAGGTCCTTGAGCAGCTTGGTCTGCACATAGCCGAGGTTGCGGCCGGTATCCACCAGGCTCCACTCGTCGCCCAGCTCCAGCACATACACCAGCCCGCCCTCGGGGATGCTGCCGTTGCCCACCGCATCCTTGCTGGGCTGGCGGCGCACCTTGATGGTCACGGCGGCGGTGGCCACGTACTGCACAGGCGTCTCCTGCGCGGCGTCCGGCTCGCCGGTCAGCGCGGCGGGGTCCTCCAGCACGGCGCTGTTGTCCACAGCCTGCGCGGCGCTCTCCTCGGCAGTGGGCTGCGCGTCGGTCGCCAGCGCGGCCACGGGCGCAAAAGCACCGCCCGCCAGCACGCAAAGGCACAGCAGACCGGCCGTAAGCCGTGCGAGCCTGTTATTCTTCATGCGCGTTCTCCTTCCGGTAGATAGGGTCATGGCTTACTCATTATAAAGGCGGCGGCGGCTTCCGTCAAGGCGAGGGAAGGGCGCGGAGACCGCCGAAAAGCCGCTGCGGGGCGGGAAACGCCCATGCCTCCCCCCTTGCGGGCGAGAGCATCGCGCGGGCCTGCAGGCCGCTTGGGGCCGCATGAAGCGGCGCGCGCTGGGATGGCCTGCGCGGAATGTGAATTGTAACAATGTGGGCTGAACCCTTTGCCGGGGAAACCGCCATGCCGTACGGTCTAAAGCCGCAAACCGGCGCCGCGGCCTTCACAAGCCTGGATGATGGGATGCCTTGGGCGCGCGGATGCCGGTCGCGGCTTCCCTTCCGCCTCGCCGCAGCGCCTGTCAAAAAGGGCTTGCAGCTCGCATTCGCCGCGCCAGAACCCGTCAGCGGCACGCTGTGTCCCGTGCCATCCGCCTTGCATGGCGGTAAGCGGCAAACCAGCTTGATCCGCCCTGCTCCACCAACGACCGGCGGGTGTTCGCGCTCAGTCCGGCTCCGGCGAATAGTCGCCCGCGTCCTCGAAGGGCTGCTCAAAACTGTCCGCGCTGGCCCATTCCTCGTCGCGGCGGGCGATCTCCTCTGCGGTCAGGCGATGGGTGCGCCCACACGCGGCGCAGCGATCCACTCCGCGATCCACATGCCGCCAATTATGGGTCTCCCGCTCCTTGCCGCAAATGCGGCACACCTGCTCGCACGGGCTCTTTTTGAGCCAAACGTGGTGCTCGTCCCGCTGCTCGCCGCAGCGTTTGCAGCGGCAGTGGAACCAGTCATGTTCCAGTGTCTCGGTCAGGCCGCAGCGCGCGCAGGTGTGCTCACACGCGCCCTCAGCCTCCACCCAGTCGTGCCCCTCGGGGCGCAGCGCGCCACAACGGGCGCAAACGCACCCGTCATATTTGTGCCCAACCAGTGTACAGATCAGCCCCACGGTTCGTCACCTCGGTCAAATGTGCTTCGATGGAAGCGGATGTGTTTTCCCAGTATCATTCGGGTGCGCACAGCGGCGCGGCCTAAAGGCTTACAGCAGTGAAAGCGAGGGAACGGCATTCAGCGAAAGCCCCGCCAGCTCGCCCTTCCTGAGGCGGTAGTACGCGGCGCTGCCGATCATGGCGGCGTTGTCGGTGCACAGCCACAGCTCCGGCAGGCACAGGGTGAAGCCCTGCGCCTTGGCGAGCCCCGCCATTTGCGCGCGCAGGCGGCGGTTGGCGCTCACGCCGCCCGCCAGGCACAGGGTGGTCAGCCCGCTCTCCTTCACGGCCAGCACGGCCTTCTCGCAAAGGCTGTCCACAATGGCCCGCTCGTATGAGGCAGCCAGATCGGCCCTTCGCAGTTCCCCGCCGTTTTGGGTCAGCTTGTGGCAGTGGTTGATGAACGCCGTCTTGAGCCCCGAAAAGCTGAAATCGTACCGCCCTTCGGGGTTCGGGCGAGGCAGCTTGAGGTACGCATCGTCGCCGCCCTCGGCCAGCTTGCTCAGCAGCGGGCCGCCGGGGTAGTGGAGCCCCAGCACACGCGCGCCCTTGTCAAACGCCTCGCCCGCCGCGTCGTCCACAGTCTGCCCCAGCAGGGTATATTCGCCGTAGGCCTCCACGCGCACAAGGTGGCTGTGCCCTCCGCTGGCCACCAGGCAGACGAACGGTGGTACAAGTTCCGGCGTGCTCAGATAGTTGGCGCTCACGTGTCCCTCGATGTGGTTCACGGCGATCAGCGGCAGCCCCGTGGCATAGCTAAGGCCCTTCATGCAGCTGACGCCCGTCAGCAGCGCGCCCACCAGCCCCGGCCCATAGGTCACGGCCTGCGCGTCCACATCGGCAAGGGTCATGTTCGCCTCGCGCAGCGCCTGGTCGATCACGCGGTCGCACGCGTCCACATGGGCGCGGCTGGCGATCTCCGGCACCACGCCGCCGTAAAGGGCATGCACGTCGACCTGCGAAAAAATCACGCTGCTGAGCACCTTGCGGCCGTTTTCCACAATGGCCGCGGCGGTCTCGTCACAGCTGGATTCCAGCGCCAGCACGCGAACGGAAGCCTTGCTTTGCAAGGCTTCCATGCGGTTTTGCCAAAGGGTGGTCACGCTCATGCAAGCCTCAATCCGCCGCTTTGCGGGTGGTTTTCTTGGGGGTGGTCCTGGTCGTCTTGCGGGCGGTGCTCTTGCGGGCCGTGCCGCTGCGTTTCGCGCCGCCGGTGCGGGCCTTGGCCGCCTGCTTGCCAAAAAGGTTCGTCAGCAGTTTGCTGAGCGGCCACAGCAGCAGCGGCAGCGCCAGCACCACGCCCGCGCAGATGGCGAACGTTACGGCCACAGGCTGTAAATAGCCGCTGAACACTTCCACGGGGAAGAGCTTCATGATCTCCTCGCCCGCGGGGAAGATGCCGTCCGGTATCAGCAGCCGGTGCACCCACGCCCACATAGAGTCAAAGCCAAAATAGCCCCACAGCCCCAGCCCTACAGCCAGCAGCAGCGGCACGCCCGCACCGGCGTAGTAGCCGCCCACGGAGAAGGGGCTCTTGCCGCCCTTGACGCCGATCAGCGACCGGCCGAGCAGCAGCAGCACGATGGCCGCGCCTGCCAGCAGTATGCCCTTGGCGCTGTCCACCCAACCCTTGACGGTCGCCATGTGCGTTTTGAATGCCTCCGGCACGCCGATGCGGTGGCCCGCAACGGTCACGGCAGGCTCCCACAGGGTCTTGATGCCGGTCAGGTAATCGATGGTGTCATTGACGAACGCGTCCGAGTCGCTCTGGCTGAGCACGCCCTGCCCCACCACATATTGATCCATGCCCGCCTTGAACAGGTCGACCCGCGTGGCGTTGTAGGCGATGGAAACGCCCATCGCCAGCATCATGAGCAAAAGCCCCGCGATCAAACAGGTGAGGAACGCGCCGCGCTTTCTCTTGAGATTGCGCTCACTAAGCAGCTTGCTGGGGTCGAGCTTGTCGCCTAACTGATCCTTAAGGTTGCCCGCGATGTCGCCAAGCACGTTGTTGTCCGCCATGAAGATCGCTCCTTTCCAGATTGGGCGCTGCCTGATTGCCGCGGCTTAGGCTGCCTTACTGCATCTTGAGGTATGCGGTGATAAAGCCGCCAAGGTTGCCGTCCATCACATCGTCCACATTGCCGCTCTCAAAGCCCGTGCGGTGATCCTTGACCATCGTGTAGGGCTGGAACACATAGCTGCGGATCTGGC
>CAZOZO010000078.1:0-7948 GCA_964584315.1 uncultured Oscillospiraceae bacterium | reverse complement strand
TGTTGACGATCTGGTCGTCACGCAGGCCGAGGGCTTCCTTCATGTGCTGGGTGCCCAGGTCATGGTTGTAGGTGTAGCCCATGTCGCTGGGGTCGGACACGTGCACAAAACCGATCTTGATGGTGTCCAGCGTTACCGCTTCCTCGGCGGAGGCCGGAAGAACGATCAGGCTAGCGAGAAGCATCATGGAAAAGAGCACCGCAAGGAACTTCCTCATGTGAAACCCTCCATCAGTCATTATGTTGTCGCCGTGCCCACAACGGACGCAGCGGTTCAACCGAACGTCGTTGTTCGTTATGCCTACTTTACCATACATTCGACCCCGTTGGCAACAGGCAAAAACAGGGCGCGGTATTGTATACAGCGGGTTTGCGCGCGGCGGCACGCGGTGGGCAAACCCTTGCGCAAGCTGCCCTTTCCATGGGGCGGACGGCATAGGCTGGAGTGGGGCGGGCACATTGTTTTTTTGTTGCACTGGCTTGAAATGGCGGCTTGCGTTATCCTATCGAAAGGAACACGAAGGCGAGGGAAAATGATGATATAAACATATCCATTTGGAAGGCCTGTTCCAGTCGGTTGGAGGGGTTGTGGAAGGATTTGCAGAGCAAAAGCAAGCCGAATTTTTTTCAAAAAATGCGGCGTAAAATTCGGGTTTGAGGGTGAGCAACATGACCCGTATTTTGCATCTGAAACGCGGGATACAGGCGGTGGAACGAACGAAATAACGCTCCTTCATGAGGCGAGTGGCGGCGAACCGTTTGCTTGGCGCATACGGCGGTTCTAGATCTCCGCTTCGCGGGGCGCGTAGCCGCGGTCGCGCATGTACATGAACATATACTGTTGATAGATGCCCGCATGGGGGCCGTAGGCCGCAAAGGGCGAAACGCCGCCGTACACATCGTCGATCACGCGCTGTATCCACACATCCACGGGCGCGCGGGAAAGGCGGCCGTAGGCAAAGAGCATCACGCAATCCGCCACCTTGATGCCCACGCCGCTGACCGACCGCAGCGCCGCGTGCAGGCTTTCGTCCGGCAGGGCGGCGATGGCGCCCAGATCCAGCCGCCCGTCGGCCACGCGGCGCGCCGCGTCCAGCACGTAGGGCGCGCGGTAGCCAAGGCCCAGCGCGCGTAGGGCCGCTTCGTCCATGCCTGCGACGGCCTGCGGCGTGGGAAAGGCGCGGCGGCCCGTGCCCGCAACCGGCGCGCCGCATGCGCCGCACAGCGCCTCCATATTGGCGCGGATGGCTTTGATGTGCTTGCGTTGCGACAGGATAAAGCCGCACAGCGTTTCCCACGGCTGCTGCCGCAGGATACGCAGCCCGCGCGCATGAGCCAGCGCCTTGGCAAGGAACGCATCGCCCGCGGGCGCAGCGGCGAGGATGGCCCCGTAATCCATATCCAGCGCGAAATAGCCGCGCCACAGGTTGTCAAACGCTGCGGTGTCGCAGTCCAGCGCGATAAAACCCTCCGCCGCGCGCGTCAGCGTTACGCGCTCGCCAAAGGCCACCACCTCGCAGGCGCCCTCGCTCAGCGGCACCATACGGAAGCACTGCCCGCTTTCCATGATCGCCCACGGGTCAAAATCCGCCGCTGAAACCGTGACCGCCAAACGCCTCGCCTCCCTGCCGCCTATGATACGCGGGGGCGCGCGGCGCGTCAACCCCGCGTGTTGACGCAGCGGCGCGGCGGGCGTATCATAGGGGCAAACGGGGGTGTGTGCCATGCCCTTTCGCATGATATGGGGCAATCTGGCCCTGATGGATACCGACGCGGTGGTGAACGCCGCGTACCCCACGCTGCGCGGCGGCGACAGCGGCGTGCACGGCGCGATCTGCCGTGCGGCGGGCCGCGAGGCGCTGGAGGCGGAGCTTCAGAAAACCGGCTGGTGCGACGTGGGCGGTGCGGTGGCGACGCCCGGCTTTGGCTTGCGCGCGCGCGGCATCATCCACGCGGTCGCACCCACATGGCGGGGCGGGCATGATGGGGAAGCCGCGCTGCTCAGGCAAACCTACCAAAGCGCGCTGGCGCTGGCGGCACGGCAAGGGTATCGCTCGGTGGCTTTCCCGCCGCTGGGCGCGGATGATTTCGGCTTTCCACTGGATGTGGCGGTATCGGTCGCGGTGGAAGCCATCGGCGCGTACCTGCTGGCGGACGGCGAGTTGGATGTGGCCCTCGTGCTGGAAGCGGGAGAACCCCTACGCCTGCCCATACCGTTGCGTGGCGCGCTGGCCGCCTATGTGCGGGAGAACGCTGCGGATGTGTCGCCGGATACGCCGTTTCGCACGGCTTTTACGCCGAAAACGCCTGCCGCCTCGCAGGAGGCTGCCAGTCGCAGGGAAAACCTGCCCGAATGGCTGCGGGATTCCCCTGCGCCCAAACGCTCGCCATGGCAGGCTGGCCCCACGGATGCGCTGCCCGCAAGACCGGCGAGCACGACGCCTCCCACACACCCGCTGCCGCGGGACGGAGCACATTCCGCCGCCACGCCGCCGCGCAGGGGCATGGGCGAAGCCCTTGGCATGGCGCTGGCCGCCGCTGGTGGTTTGCTGCTGGGCCTGCTCAAACTGCTGACCGCACCGCTCAGGCTGCTCGCACGGGCACTGCGGGGGTTCAAGGACAAGCTGCGCCGCGATGGATACGAGGAAACGTCTGACGGCGCGGACGAGCAGGAGGCAAGCCGTGCCCCGTCCGTCACACTGGAACAGGCGCGCATGGAAGATCTGTTCAAGGCGCAGCGATTCGGGCAGTACGGCGAAAGGCGCGTGCCCGAAGCCTACCCTGCCCGCCCGCGCAGGCCAAGCGAGCGATATGGCGATGAAATGCCCGCGGCGAGGCCGTTTGACACAGACAGCGACGGGCTCGTCGGCGGAGGCCCGTTCGCGGCGGATCGTACCGTACAGGCAGACGAGGCCCCGCTTGCCACAGAAAGCGACAGCCACGAAACCGCAACGCCGCGCGGCGAACGCCCACTGGACACGCCTGCCGGCATGCCGGTCGGCGGGGAAACGGATGTATTGCACGACCGCCCTGCAGCGCGTGATGCACGCGCGTTGCCGCAGACCGATGCCGAAACGCCCGCCTGGCTGGCGCGCCGCCTGAGGCAGAGCGCCGCGACCACCGCGGAGCAGGGCCCGCCGCCCGTGAGCGCCGCGCCCCCGGCAAAGCGTCCGCCAACCGCCGTTCCCGCGCCCATTCCGCCTATGGACGCGCCGCTGCCCGCGCGGCTGGTAAACCGTGCCGTCCCGTCCCGCGGCATTGCCGGCGCGGCGCGCTCCCGCACGCTCAAGGAGGCTATGGCCCATGTGGGCGATACGTTCTCGCAGGCGGTGCTGTACCTGATCGACCAGCGCGGCATGAGCGACGTGGAGGTATATAAGCGCGCGAACCTGGACCGCAAGCTGTTTTCCAAGCTGCGCAGCGGCAAGGGTTACCAGCCCTCCAAGCAGACCGCCGTGGCGCTGTGTATCGCGCTGGCGCTGAACCTGGACGATGCCCTTGACCTGCTGGCCCGCGCGGGCTTCACGCTGGCCGCATGCAACAAGGCGGATCTGATCGTGGCGTTCTTTATTGAGCACGGCATCTACGACATCTTTCAGCTGAACGAGGCGCTGTTCGCCTATGGGCAACCCATTCTGGGCGCGTGAGGCCGTTTGTGGTATCATGGTGGCTGGGGGAAAGCGATGACCGAAACAGGACAGGGGAGGGCGATACCCATGGGCAAGATCGAAACGGTGCGCACGGCCATGATGGCGGCGCTGAAAGCGGGCGACAAGCCTCGCAAGGAGGCGCTTTCGCTGCTGCTCTCGGCGCTGAAGAACAAGCAAATCGACAAGCGCGCGGAGCTGAGCGAGGACGAGGAAAACGCCGTGGTGTACAAGGAGATCAAAGAGGCGCAGGAAACGCTGGACACCACGCCCGCGGAGCGCACGGACATCATTGACGAGGCAAAGCTGCGCATGGCTGTGTGGGCGGAGTTTGCGCCCGCGCGCATGGGCGAAAACGAGGTGCGCGAGGTGGTGCTGCAAACCATCGCGGAGCTGGGCGGCGGCTTGACCGCGCAGGACAAGGGCAAGCTGATGAAGGCGCTGATGCCCAAATTCAAGGGCAAGGCGGAAGGCGGGCTGGTCAACCAGGTCGTGACCGACGTGCTGAAATAGCGTCCCTCCATCAGTCCACACCATACAAACCTTGGCATGCATCGCACACAGGCAACGTAGCCGGAGGGGGATGGTTCCCCCTCCGGCTACGTTTTTCTGCACACAGGCCGCAAAGCACGGTCACGCGCTGGCAGCATATATGCCCGAAACGGACTGCTCGCAAAGTACCTTAACGATCTATCATAAATACAAAACGGAGCTGGAAGGAATATTCCCTCCGACTCCGCCGTTTACTGCGCAAGTACATGACTTATTTGACATTGAACGCAGATGCATATGCCAAAGCCAATCAACTGCAAGCGAGCGAACAGCCGCGCAGCGGCTATGATGCGAGCGAAACACCGCCCATGCAAACATCCGATGCCAACTCCGCCCGCGCAAAAACGTCCGCGCCCACAGGCGCGGCTGGGGAGCGGTTGGGGGAGGGATCGCCCTCCCCCAAAGGAGGCCTTGGCCGACGTTGGCTGACGTTGGCCGATGTTACCCTACAAAGTCATCCGAGTCGGCGGGCTGCGTATCGGCGGGCGCCCCGTCGGTGGTGGCAGGCGTTTCGCCCGGGGCGAGCGTGTCGGTCGGCGCGGGCGTGGGGGTGATGACGGGCACGCCGTTGTTGCGGAAGTTGGCCACCACCATGTTGCCGTCGACCAGTGTGCAGGTGAGCGTGTATGCGCCCAGCTGGCGCGTGTAGGTGCCCTGCCCCGCGGCAAGCCCGTCGCGGATGTCGGTAGCCAGCAGCAGGCGCTCCTGCACGTCGGCATGCGTGTCCATCGCGATCTGGAAGGCCACGCACTGGTAGTTGAGATTGTAGTAGTCGTTCATCACGTTGGCGTTGCTGCCCCCGTCCTGCGGAAAGGCAAGGCGTACCTCGCACTCCTCGACGATCCCCTCCGCGTCCACAGTCACATATACGCTCAGGATATCGCCGTTCAGGTCGTAATACACGCGGCCGTCCGCCTTGTCGCTTTGGCGGCGCACAAGGATCAGCGGTATCAGGTGGCGGCCCTCGTAGTCGTTAAAGTGGCGCAGGTTGGTCTGGTAGTATTCGTCAAAGGTCTTGTAGCTTTGGCCGGTAAGGGCAAAGGCGCAGGCGGGCAGCAGCAGGGTAAAGAGCAGCGCCGCAGCGAGTATGCGTTTCATGGAAGGCCTCCTTGCAAATGGCGGTACGGCTAGCATAGCATGGCGGGCGGCGGTTTTCAAGTGTGCGGGCGGATGCGTTACAGGTGTGCGAATTGCGCGCGCGGGCAGGAATTGGGCGCGCGGCGGGCGAAAGGTGCATCGGTAAGGAGTGGATGCCCGTGAATGCCTTTTGGGAAACGACCCGTACCCTGACCGCCGAGGATGTGGACATGCACGGCCGCTGGCGCGCAAGCGGCATTTTCATGGCGATGCAGGAGGCGGCGGGCGCGCAGTGCGAGCCTTACGGGCTGGGCCTTGCGGCGATGCGCGCGCAGGGGTTGGCGTGGGTGCTGGCCCGCGCGCGGCTCACCATGGAGAGGCTGCCCGCGATCGGCGAGGCGGTCACGGTGCGCACCTGGCCCAAGCCGGCGCAGCACCTGTTTTTTCCGCGCAACTATCGCTTTAGCGTTGACGGCGCGGAGGTGGGCACGGCCAGCACCCTCTATGTACAGCTGGACACCGCCACGCGTCGCATGGCCAAACCGTGGCTCGCCGACAATACCGAGCTAACCTGCGACAGCGAACCCGCGCTGCCCATGCCCGGCGGCATCGCCGTGCTGGACGCGCCCACTGAAGCGCTCACGCGCGCGGCACGCTACAGCGACCTGGACATCAACGGCCATGTGAACAACACCCGCTACCTCGACTGGTTTTGCGACTGCTTTGACAGCAGCCACCACGCCCGGTGGTCGCTGCGCGAGGTGCTGATTCACTACAGCCGCGAGATTCGCGCGGAGGAGACGGCCACGCTTGTCCTGCAACATAGGGACGGCCAAAGCGTGCTGCGCGGCGCGGTAGATGGCGCGGCCTGTTTTGCGGTGGGCGCGCAGTGGGCGGTGCGGCAGCCCTGAACCCTATGCGAGCATAGGCAGCTTCGCCTGACCGCAGGGTGCGGCGTGAAATTGCGCCACGGGAGCGAAGGGCAACCCACATGTCACGGAAGCCGCGGCCATGCACGCCGCGGCTTTTGCCAACCCGCACGGGCGCGGCGGTGCACCCAGTTAAGCCGCATGGCTTCCATGGGAAGGAAACGCGGCGTTCGCACGTTGGATGGGCAAACAATCCGGAAGGGGAAACACATCATGCGAAGACGCCTTGCCTGCCTGCTGTTGGCTGCGCTGCTGCTCTGCCCCGCCATTGCCGCGCGCGCGGAAGCCGCGCAAGGCATGACCGTCGGCCTTGGCGACTGGATGAGCCGGGTCAAGCTGCGTGAAGCGCCCAGCCAGAACGCTGCGGTGCTGGGCCAATACTTTGCCGGGGTGCGCCTTGATGTGCTGTGCGTAACGGGGGAGTGGTCGCAGGTGCGCGTGGGCAACCGCGAGGGCTATATGATGAGCCGCTACCTGAAAAGCGCCGCGGCGGCCGATTCGGATGCGTTCGAAGGGATGCCCGGGCAGATTCGCTTTCGGAGCGAGGCAGACACGCTGCCCCTGTATACCTCGCCGGATACAGGTTCCGCTGTGCTGGCCGCCATGCCAGAAGGCGAGGTAAAGGTGCTGGGCACCGTGGGCGAAGGGTGGCTGCACATCCGCTGGCGTGATGCGAGCGACCAAACCCTGACTGGCTTCGCAGACAGCGCCTGCATCACGCAGGCGGAAAACATGGCCGACGCGCGGGTCGATACGGGCAAGGCGGAAAACCGCCTGCACCTCAGGGCCGCGCCGTCGCAGGCCGCGGCTTCGCTGGGCCGCTACTATTGCGGCACCGATGTATGGATGATGTTTGACGACCATGCCAACGGCGACGGCTGGGCGCGCGTGCGCATCGTGGACACGGTGGGGTACATGATGGAGCAGTACCTCGACGATTCCAGCAGCGGCGTTGGCGCGTTCCAACCGCCCCTGACGGCGGTGCTCCACGAGAGCATCCCCCTGTTTGACACGGCGGACGGCACCCTCGCCGTGGATTCGGTCACACAGACCGATCATGTCGCCGTATTGGGGGAGTGCGGTTCGCGCTACGCCGTGCGCATCGAGACGGGCGCGCGGTATACATACCGCTACGGCTATGTTGATAAGCCGAGCGTCCTGCCTGTACCGTGTGCCGCGCGCACGGCGGGCACCGTAAAGGAACGGCAGCCGCTCCTGCTTGCGGACGGGCAAGGCGGCGTGCTGTCGGAATCGTTTACCGCGCCCAAGGGAGCGGATATCGACCTGTACGGCTCGGCAAAAGCGGCGGGCGGCGAGGTAACATCCCCCTATGTTGCGCGGGATGCGGGCTGGCTGATGGGATCGGTACAGATGGCGGATGGCGTGGGCGGAGGGCTACCTGCCTGTCGATGGTGTCACGTTTGATGCGGCGCTCGTCTACCCTTTGCCGTAAGGCGGAGTGCCAGCGCATTGGTTGCGTTGCGCCTTTTGGCTGTAGGAAGAGCTACCCTCGCCATACGGACCGGAGCGCATTTGGGTGCGCCCAAGAGCGGCAAGGGCAGAGCAGATGCGCACTCCCTTTACGAGGTTCGGACAGCATGCACATCATGGGGCATAACAGTCTGCCTTGCATAAATGGTGCTATGGAAACGGCGGGGCGGCGCCCATCAGCGCCCCCCCCCCCCAGTTTGGTTCCATAATCCCGTTCCGTAAACATCAGCATGGCGCTGGCGTAAAAGTACAT
>CAZOZO010000077.1:0-8278 GCA_964584315.1 uncultured Oscillospiraceae bacterium | reverse complement strand
AAGCGCAGGGCACGACAGTGCCATGCGCGCCGATCAAGATGGCGGGACAGGGGGACTCTGTCCACCTCCCACCCACCCCCTGAGGACGGGGTGGGTGCCAAAGCC
Source organism: uncultured Oscillospiraceae bacterium (assembly GCA_964584315.1). GTDB lineage: Bacteria > Bacillota > Clostridia > Christensenellales > Aristaeellaceae > CAXXOK01. The sequence continues at coordinate 8,173 of CAZOZO010000077.1, read as the reverse complement.
TGGTATGTTGCTCTGGGGTAATAATGTTTTCAATGTTCAACCGCTGATTGTGTCAAGCGAAACGCTTACGACTGCCAGATGAAGCGATTTACTTGTCGAGATGTTCTCGAGTTTGTCCCTCTCCTTCCAATGTGCCAGCACAAGCGCATAGGATCGTGCAACGCCGTCGCGGCGCGCAGGGCATCTGCCCCGCGCGGCGCGTGTCGCTTTTGGAGCTTGGGCTTTCCACCAAGAAAGGCAGCCGAGGGAGTCTCCCCGTGCTGGCCCGCGCATTGCCCACCCCAGTGCAGGCTACCCGTCACGCGCGTATTGCTGGCCTGCCCGCCCATCCTCTTCCCGTCTCACCCCCTTCCCCGTCAAAAAGGTTGCATCACCCGCCGCCAAACGGGTATAATGCAAAAGGCGGGCTTTGCCCCGCGGTATACGCATAAAAGGAGAACCCATGCAGCAGCAGGATCAAATTTTGCATTTCACCCTTGTGGATGGGGCCGTGCGCGGCCTGATCATCCGCTCCACCGATACGGTGCGCGAGGCCCAGCGCGTGCATGGCACCAGCGCCGTGGCCACCGCGGCCCTCGGGCGTGCCCTCACCGGCACGGCTATGCTGGCCGCCACTTTGAAGGAGCCGGGCGCCTCCGTGACGCTGACCATCGACGGCGGCGGCCCACTGGGCAAGCTGGTGTGCGTGGGCGACGGCGAAACCGTGCGCGGGCTGGTGGGCGAGCCCAAAGCCACTTTGCCCCTTTTGGACGGCAAGCTGGACGTGGGCCGCGCGGTAGGCCGTCAGGGCCGCCTGAGCGTGGTCAAGGACCTGCGCCTCAAAAGCCCCTACATCGGGCAGATCGAGCTGCAAAACGGCGAGATCGCCGCGGACCTTGCGTGGTACTATGTCAAGAGCGAGCAGAGCCCCTCGCTGGTCAGCCTGGGCGTGATCGCCTCGGATATCGACGTGGGCAGCGCGGGCGGCGTGCTGCTGCAGCCCATGCCCGGCTGCCCGGACGGGATCATCGACCAGCTGGAGATGCGCTCGCCCATCTTTGGCGATATCGCAAACGAGCTGAACCACGAGCCGCCCGAGGCGCTGATGCACAGCTGGTTTAGCGGCCTTTCGCCCGTGATGCTCTCGCAAAGCCCGCTGGCCTACCGCTGCCACTGCAGCCGCAGGCGCATGGAGCGGGCGCTCATCTCCCTTGGCGCGGAGGAGCTGAAGCGCATGATCGCCGACGAGGTGGACGGCGCGGAGCTGGCCTGCCACTTCTGCAACGAGAAGTACCACTTTACCACGCACGACCTGCTGCGCCTGCTTAACCGCATCCACTGACGGCGGCCCTCCCAAAGCGGGCTTTCCGGCGCGTCGCCTGCTCCTAGCCGTCACGCGCCACGCCGCCCATGATTTTTTCCCTGTACCTTTCCCCGCGCCCGCACCGCTGCGGCGCGGCCTACTGCCCCCAAGGAGTTACCCTGATGAATGGCAAAGCCGGAGATGTGATCAAACTGCAACGCCCCAGCGCCTATTGGGCGGGGCGCGCCTTGCGGCACCGCCGCGAGGGCGACCGCCGCCGCGCGGCGGCGCTGCTTCGCTACGCAGTGGCGATGTCGCCCGCGGATGGCAGCCTGCGCATGGAGTATGCACGCGCCCTGCAGGAGATGGAGTGCTACGAGGCCAGTAACCGCGCGGCCTTTGGCGCGCTGGTGCTGGAGCCGCGCCGCTACAATGCATACGGGCTGATCGGGCGCAACATGCTCGCGCTGGGCTACCAGCAGGAGGCGATGGACGCTTTCAGCCGTTACCTGCTGGCTGTGCGCCGCGCGGGCGGCGTGCCGGAGTTTGACGCGGAGCTGGACGAGCTGGAGCGCACCGAGACGGCGCAGCCCCGCCTGCACGCCCGCCACGAGACCCTGCTGGACATCGCGGGCCGCCGTTTGGCCGATGGCGACCTGACCGCCGCGCGCCGCGCGCTGGACAGGGCCGCCCCCGCCCGCGAGCTGACCGACCGCTACCACAGCCTGAAGGCTTTGCTGCTGGACGCGCAGGGCGACCCGAAGGCCGCCGTGCGCAGCGCGGAGCGCGCCTGCCGTCAAAACCCCCTCAGCTGCCGCGCACGCTGCACGCTGGCAGGCGTTTACGCCAAGGCGGGGCGGCGCGTCAAGGCCGCCTCCACGCTTCTGAGGGCTGCTTTGCTCACCGCCACCGCGCAGGATGAGCAGCTGCTGTGCTACGCCGCGGTAGGGCTTGATTTTCCGGAGCTGGCGCTGTGCGCGCTACGCCGCGCCACCCGCGTGAGCCCGGACAGGCTGCCCGCGCTGTACGACATGAGCGTTGTCATGCTCCGCCTGGGCCGCATGGAAGCCGCCGAGCCGCTGCTGCACCGCTGCCGCGACCTTGACCCCGCCGATGTGCCCGCCCGCTTCGCGCTGCGCGCGCTGGACCAGTGGCGCGAGCTGGCGCTGTCGCCCCGGCAGGTGAAGCTGGCCGCGCGTGCCACGCCGTTTTACCCGATGCTCTCGCCTGCCGCGCACAGCGATTGCCTCTCGCAGCTGGCGCTTGCGCTGGGCGAGGGGCTGGAGCGCTTCTGCGAGCGCCTGAGCGATGACCCCGCCCTGTATGACCTGCTGCTTTATGAGCTGGGCAGCCCCGAGCCGGGGCTGGCGCGGCTTTTACCGGTCATTGCCGCGCGGCTCCAGCGCCCCTTTGCGGAGCGGATGCTGCGCGAGGTGCTGGTGTTGCCCACGACTGACGAGGGCGTCAAGCGCCACGCCGCCGCCGCGCTGCTGGCCATCGGCGCGCGGCCGCCCTATGTGGTGTGGCACGCGGGCCGCATCGCGGAGATCGACCCCTCCGTGCAGAGCCGCCGCGACGGCGGCTTCAGCCGCCTGATGCTGGTGCGCCGCATGGCGGATATCCACCGCCTGGCGCACGACCCGCGGCTGATGACCCACGCGCTGCGCCTGCTGGGCCGCATGGGGGCGCACCGGCGCGCCGCCGTGGTGCGCGACCAGGACAGGGTTTTCCGCGCCGCGCTGGAGCAGCACTACCTGCTCACTTACGGCCTGCCGGATAACCGCAGGCTGTGGGACCTGCTCCGCTACACCGCCGATGAGCGTCGCCGCGTGCGCGCGGCCTTCCACCTGTTTTGCAAGCTGCTGCCCATCCCGGAGCACACGCCCCGCGCCTAGGCGCACCGCGCAGGCGCTTGCGGCATCCGCCGCCGTGATCCCATCCCACCCCCCGCGCGCCCAAGGCCGCGATACATACGGAGGAGGCAACCGCATGGAGCTGTTTGATTTTGACGAGCGATTTACCCAGACCCTGAACGCGTGGATCGAGCAAAACCAGAAGAAGTACAAGCGCCCCGAGGATATGGAGGATGCGGCGGGCGAGCTGTACCTGCGTTGGCTGGACAGCCCTGCCGACTGGCTGGGCGGCGTGGCCCCGGGCGAATACTACCGCCAGTTTGACGACGCACCCGCGCTGGTTTCGCTGCTGAAGCGCCACATCGCCGAGGGCGTGCCCGTGCCCGACCCGCTGCTCGACCGGCTTGAGGAGCTGGCCGACGAGGACGCGCTGCTGGCCCTCGTGCTGGACAAAGCCGCCCCCTGCGAGGCGCGCATGAGCGCCGTGGCCATCCTGCGCCAGCTGGACAGCACCGCCCCTATGGTGGACTACATTCGCTGGCAGGTGGAGCGCACCGAGGATGACGACCTGCTGGACAACGCGCTGGAGAGCCTGCGCTGCATGGGCGAAGCCGTGCGCAGGCCCGTGAAGCTCGCCTTTACCGCCGCGAACGACGCGGGCAAGGAGGCGCTTCTGGACGTGCTGGCGGATTTCCCCGGCGACAGCGACGTGGTGGATTATGCCATCCGCCGCTTTCAAGCCAGCCCGGAGCAGCGGGCGCTGTTCGCGGGCTACCTTGGCAAGCTGGGCGACGACCGTGCGCTGGAGCCGCTGCTTGCCGTAGCCGAGGGCGAAAAGGTGAGCTATATCGACTTTATCGAGATCCGCAACGCCATCGAGCGGCTGGGCGGCGAGGCCCCCGTGCGCGACTTTGACGACGACCCCACCTATCAGGCGATCAAGCGCCTGCAAACGCGGTAAGGGGCGGGGAAAACTCCGCCGCCATGTGGCAAGCATGCCTGTCCGTCCGTGCCGCCCGCTCATTCGAGCGGGTTTACGGCGCGCGGCTGACCCGCGCTTCGGAGGCGCGACCGATACGGCCGTGCGAAACGCACGCTGACCCGCGAGTGCGCCACGGATGCAGACATACGATGCCCACGCTGACCTGCGCGCCCGCGCACGACGCGGGCATACGGCGCGCAAACAGACCGACCGGAACAGCACGCGCCGCATGGCACACAGGCACCACGTATGTCTCGCGGGTCACCTGCGCGCATGGCGTTGGCCGCCTGAGCCGCGTTGCCCGTGTCGCGGGTGTAAAACCGGGCCCTGAGGGCCGAAAACCGTATACAAACGGCGGTTTCCACGGTACAATGGGCTTGCGCAGACCCATCCGGCTACCGGACACAATGAAACGAAACACAACCATGTAAACCCGCGCGCGGCCAAACCGCCGTGCGCCTGAAACCATAGGAGGTACCATGATTACCCTGGACGAAATCAAAAAGAACGAATCCATCCGCGCGCTGGTCAAGGCGGGCAACCGCTACCTGGAGGCGCTGGGCTATACCGACCACGGCCCCCGGCACCTGAGCTACGTGAGCCGCACCGCCAGCCATATCTTAAAATCGCTGGGCTACAGCGAGCGCGAGATCGAGCTGGCCGCCATCGCGGGTTGGGTGCACGACGTGGGCAACTCGATCAACCGACACGACCACGGCCCCAACGGGGCGGTGCTGCTGTTTGGCATCCTGACCGACGCGGGCGTGTCCATCGTTGATACGGTGGAGATCATCACCGCGGTGGGCAACCACGAGGAGCAGAGCGGCAGCGTATCCAACGCCGTGAGCGCCGCGCTGGTGATCGCGGACAAGAGCGACGCGCACAAGAGCCGCGTGCGCAACGGCAAGCCCGACCCCACCGACGTGCACGACCGCGTCAACTTCTCCATCCAGCAAAACGACGTGACGGTCGACCGCAAGAACCGCGTGATCCGCCAGTCGCTCACGATGGACAACTCCAGCTCCGTGCTGGAATACCTGAGCATCTACATCGCGCGCATCCTCATGTGCGAGAAAGCCGCCGCGTTTTTGGGGCAGGAGTTTCAGCTGGTGATCAACGGCCACGCCGTGAACAACCAGACCCCCGACCCGCAGGTGGTGGAGTAAGCTGCGCGGCCTCCGGCATGGCCGCGGCGTGCGGGCGCTTTCGCCTCGCGCGCGGGCGGCCCGCGGCCCCTTGCCCCGCCTGTGTGCGGCGGCAGGGGCGCGACAGGCCGGAAGCCATCCGGCGGCAGGGCGCCGTTTCGGGCGGGCGCAGCGCGCGGCAGGTAAGCCGCCGCCGCGGGCCGCATAGCGCCGCCGCCCCTTTGGAAAGCGAGGAATCTTATGCTCTGTGAACGCTGCGGCAGCTATCTGACGGAGGACGACATCCTCTGCCCCGTGTGCGGCGCGATGATGAACCGCGGCGGGCGGGCGAGCGACATGGGTGTGCGCGCCATCCGGCAGGGCCGCCAAAACGCCATGCCTGCCTACCTGCCGGACGAGACGCGCGGCGATGTGCCCGAGTATGGGGATTACGACATGTCGCCCCTGCCGCTGCAGCCGGAGCGCGGCATGCGCCGCAAGCCCGCCGCCAAGGCGGGCGGCCCGCAGCTGGAGTCGTTCGGCAGCCGCCCCGCCACGCGGCGCGGCGTGCCTGTGCGCGGCAGCATGCGCACGCGGCAGGTGGTCACCCGCCACGGCAAGGCGCGCGCCATGTCCAGGCTGCCCATCAACTGGATGCTCATCGGCGTGATCTGCGCGGTGCTGGCGGTGGCCGGCGCCGTGGGCTATATGGTGTATATGAACAGCTCGGACAGCGGCCAGCGCATGACCGCGCGCAAGCGCGTACTGGCGGCCAATGAGGCGATGCTGACCCTTGCCGTGTCCGAGGATCCGCTGCTGATGGTTCAGCAGGGCGAACTGCTCAAGGACTGGAACGACGCGCCCGCGCAGGCCTACTGGCTGGTGGGGCAGGAGTATATGGACGTGGGCGATATGGAGGACGCCATCATGGCCTTCCGCATCGCGGACGTCATCGACCCCCAAAATTACGACGGCCTGCTGCTACTGGGCGGCGCGTATGAGCTGAGCAACCAGGACGATAAGGCCGAGGCCCTCTACACCACGCTGACGGACGTGGTCAGCCCCTCGCGACCCGAGGCGTACAGCGCGCTGATCCGCGTGCTGCTGGATCAGAAGCGCGACCCCGAGGCCGCCGACCTGATGCTCAAGGCCTACACCAACACCGACCGTGAAAACTTCCGGCAGGAGCGCAAGGATTTTATCCCCAACACGCCGCAGGTGGATACCAACCACCTCTCCGGCCGCTATGAGCTGGAGCAGCGCATCACCGTGACCTCGCCGCAGGGCTACGAGGTGTACTATACCCTCGACGATGCAGCCAAGCTGCCTGAGGGCGGCAAGCTGGTGGAGGATAACACCGTGGTCATCCCCGAGGGCACGTTCACCCTGCGCGCCGTGTGCGTGGTGGAAAACCTGGTGAGCGACGAGATGCGCGCCACCTACACCGTGTATTATCCCACGCCCCCCGCGCCCAAGTGCAACCTTGCCCCCAACACCTATACCACACTGCGCACCGTGAGCCTGCGCGCGGGCGAACCCACCGAGGACAAAGCCGTGCGCCGCAAAAAGAGCAAGGAACAGCTCGCCATGGAGGATAACCAGACCTTCTACTACACCCTCGACGGCTCCACGCCCGACCCGGAGATCAGCCCCGTGTACGACGGCAACCCCATCAAGCTGCCCAGCGGGCGCGTGGTGCTCAAAGCCATTGCCGTCAACGGCTACGGCAAGCAGTCCAGCACCATGGAGGTGGGCTACAAGTTCGAGGCCAAGCCCTATCCGCTCACCATGTACGAGGAGGCGGACACCTTCGGCGGCTTTACGCTGATCAAGACCGAGCTGGAGGCGTTCACCACCCAGTTTGGCCAGCCGAAGAACACCGTGGAAACCACCTACCTGACGCTGGACACGCAGGCGCAGCACCTTGAATACCCGTGGGGGTACGCGGTGTTCGCCCTGAATGGCGGCAAGTGGCAGCTGGTGCGCGTGGAGATGACCGACAGCATCACCAGCATGCCGCGCGGCGTGGGCCTTGGCAGCAGCGAGAACGAGATCACCGGCGTGTATAAGGATTTTACCATGCCCAAGAACCAGGACGGCAGCCGCAACCTGTACTACGTTGACCCGCAGATCGGCGTGGTGCTGCAAAACGAGGATGGCACGCGCACCGTGCAGTACAGTTGCAACACGCTGGAAAGCAAGGTATGGGTGCTCCAGTATGTGCTCAAGGACGGGCGCTGCGTCAAGGTGGTCAATTACTATAAGCCGTAAGGGCGGGCGCGATTCCGCCCGATATCGAAAAAACCGAAAGCCGCCTGTACGGGCGGCTTTCGGTTTTCCTGCGGCAGGCCGATCGGAAAGGGAGGCAAGCATTCACGATACGCATGCCGCCATATGGCATCAGGGATGATTGCCTAGCACAGTGCAAAATAATACGGATACCCTTATCCGGCTGCCCTGCAAGCATCGCGGCCTTGCCGGCCATGCGGCAGAAAAGGCCTGCTTGGCTTGCTTTGGCACCCTGCCTGCGGAAACGGCTGCCTTTGGCGCGCGGGGTATGCTTCGCATCCCGCAAGGCCCATGCCTTACACGCTCACTTCCGCCTTTTGGCTCAGCTCGCCCACATACGCCTTGAGCAGCGGGTCGATGGTCTCGCCCACGAACTCCGTTACCTGCTCCGCGCTGCGGCCGATGAAGTTCGCAGGCTCCAAAATGGCTTCGATCTCCGCCTTGGACACCATGAAGGCCGGGTCCGCGGCGATGCGGTCGACCAAGTCGTTCTGGCCGCCCTCTTCCTTGACCACGCGGGCCGCCGCCTGGCTGTGCACGCGCAGGCGCTCGTGCAGGGCCTGCCGGTCGCCGCCTTTCTTGACGGCATCCATCATGATGTTCTCGGTGGCCATGAAGGGCAGCTCCGCCATCACGCGGGCGC
>CAZOZO010000076.1:0-8555 GCA_964584315.1 uncultured Oscillospiraceae bacterium | reverse complement strand
CGCGACCGTGCATCTGGTGGACGAGATCCCGGATAACGGGCGCATCCTGATGCAGCAGGCGGTGCCGGTGCTGGATGGCGATACGCCGGAAACGCTGCAACAGCGCGTGATGGAGCAGGCGGAGTGGGTGCTGCTGCCGCAGGCGACAGAGCTGATAGCGCAAAGGCTGTTAGTTGGGCAGGAAAAAACGGGTCAAGGGGCGATGCCCCTTGTGGGGTTTGGGGCAAAGCCCCAAGAACCTCGCCGCAGCGCCACCACCCCCAGCGAGCGGTGAGCCGCGCAGCGGCTCCGATGCGAGCGACGTTAGCCGCCAGCCAAACCTCCTCACCCAACCCCGTCCAAGGGGGCGGTTGGCATCGCAGGGAAGCGTTTGCCCGGTGGGCAACGCCGCGCAGCGGCGAGCGACCCGAAGATGGGAAGTTTGACAAGCGCGGGGCGCGATAGCAACCCGCGCGCCGATCAAACTGACGGGGCAGGGGGACAGCGTCTCCGTGTGTTATAATAACCCCATACAGCGCATCCGGCGGCGACCCCGTACCCCCGCCGCCATCAAGCGCCCGATAAGGGAGGAAAACCCATGAACACCCCGATCGACCTTTGCGACTATCTGGCCAAGCGCCGCTACCCGGGCCGCGGCATCGTGCTGGGCCGCAGCGCGGACGGCCTGCGCGCCGTGATCGCCTACTTCATCATGGGGCGCAGCGAAAACAGCCGCAACCGCGTGTTTACAGTCAAGGACGGCGGCATCGTGACCGAGGCTGCCGACCCGTCCAAGATGACCGACCCCAGCCTGATCATCTACGCGCCGGTGCGGCTGCTTGGCAACCACACCATCGTGACCAACGGCGACCAGACCGACACGGTTTTCGCCGCGCTGGAGGCGGGCGGCACATTCGAGGCCGCGCTGCGCACCCGCGCCTTCGAGCCGGACGCGCCCAACTACACCCCGCGCATCTCCGGCCTGCTCACCGTGGAAAACGGGGCGATGGCCTACCGGCTGTCGGTCATCAAGAGCGACGAGAGCGACCCGCACGCCGCGCAGCGGTATTTTTACGAGTATGAAGGGCACCGCTTCGGCGAGGGCCGCCTCATCCACACGTATCTGGATAACGGCGACCCCCTGCCCAGCTTCGCGGGCGACCCGGCGCGCGTGACCACCCACTGCGCGGATATCGACCAGTTTGCCGCCGCCGTGTGGAACGCGCTGGATATGCAAAACCGCGTAAGCCTGTTCGTTCGCACGGTCGACCTACTGGACGGGCACACCGAAACGCGCATCCTCAATCAGCGGGGGTAGGAGAGAGTTATGAAAGAACTGGCGCTCAAGTACGGCTGCAACCCCAACCAGACCCCGGCGCGCATCTACGCCGAAAGCGGCGAACTGCCTTTGGAAGTGCTCAACGGCAAACCCGGCTACATCAACTTTCTGGACGCGCTGAACGGCTGGCAGCTGGTGCGCGAGCTCACGCGCGCCACGGGGCTGCCCGCCGCCGCGTCGTTCAAGCACGTGAGCCCCGCGGGCGCGGCGCTGGGCCTGCCGCTTACGGAAACCCTCCGCCGCATCTACTTTGTGCCGGAAGGCGCGCAGCTCAGCCCGCTGGCCTGCGCCTACGCCCGCGCGCGCGGGGCCGACCGCATGAGCAGCTTTGGGGACTGGATTTGCCTGTCCGCGCCCTGCGACGAGGCGACCGCGCTACTCATCAAGCCCGAGGTGAGCGACGGCGTCATCGCGCCGGGCTACGCGCCGGAAGCCCTTGAAATCTTAAGGAGCAAGCGGCAGGGCAACTACAACATCGTGCGCATCGACCCCGCCTACGAGCCGCCAAAACTGGAGCGCAAAGACGTGTTCGGCATCACCTTCGAGCAGAACCGAAACGAGCTTGCCTTTGGGCCGGATTTCTTCGCAAACGTCGTAACCGCCCGGAAAAACCTGCCGCCCGAAGCCGTGCGCGACCTGACCGTCGCCATGGTCACGCTCAAGTATACGCAGTCTAACTCCGTGTGCTACGTGCAGGGCGGGCAGGCCATCGGCATCGGCGCGGGGCAGCAGAGCCGCATCCACTGCACGCGGCTGGCGGGCGACAAGGCGGACGTGTGGTGGCTGCGCCAGCACGAAAAGGCGCTGGCCCTGCCGTTCCTGCCCGCCGTGAAAAACCCGGACCGCGACAACGCCATCGACCGCTACGTGAGCAGCGAGAGCCTGACCACCGTGCTGGCGGACGGGCGTTGGCAGACCCTGTTCAGCGAGCGCCCGCCGGAGCTGACCGCCGCCGAAAAGCGCGCATGGCTTGGCGAACTGACGGACGTGAGCCTGGGCAGCGACGCGTTTTTCCCCTTCAGCGACAACATCGACCGCGCGGTGCAAAGCGGCGTGCGCTACATTGCCGAGCCGGGCGGCAGCAAGCGCGACGGCGACGTGATCGCCGCCTGCGACGGCTACGGGGTCACGATGGCGTTCACGGGCATCCGACTGTTCCACCACTAGGCGCTGCCGCGCCTTTGGGGAAGGGACTGCGTCCCCTCCCCAACCTTCCCCTGATGGCGGGGTTGGCTGAGGAAGCATGATTGGCCGCATTGTCGCTCGCTCATCGCCGCTGCGCGGCTGTTCGCTCGCTTGGGTTTGGTCGCCGCGGCGAGTTTCTTGGGGCTTTGATCCGCTCGGTTTGATCGTCGCACAAGGCGCTATCGCACCATGTGCTCGTCAACCCTCTCACCTGCGGGTCGCTCGCCGCTTCACGGCGCTGCCCACTGGGCAAACGCTTCCCTCCGGTCCCCAAGCCCCACAAGGAGCATCGCTCAATCCATTTTTCTTATCCTTGCCTATCCCAGAAAGGGGTTGACCTCCTCATGCAGGTGCTCGTCGTGGGCGGCGGTGGCCGCGAACATGCCATCCTCCAGAAGCTCGCCCAAAGCCCGCTGATCGACAAGCTCTATGCCGCGCCCGGCAACGGGGGCATCGCTGCCCTCGCGGAGTGCGTGCCCATCCCCGCCCGCGATGTGGAGACCATCGCGGACTGGGCCGCCGTCAACGCCATCGACTATGCCGTCGTCGGGCCGGACGACCCGCTGTGCCTGGGCCTTGTCGACCTGCTGGCCGCGCGGGGCATCCCCGCCTTCGGGCCCACCAAGGCCGCCGCGCGCATCGAGGGCAGCAAGGTGTTTGCCAAGCGCCTGATGCAGAAACACAACATCCCCACCGCCGCGTGCGAGGTTTTTTCAGACCCTGACCTGGCCTTGCGCTACGTGCGCATCGCGCCCTGCCCCATGGTGGTCAAGGCGGACGGGCTGGCCCTCGGCAAGGGCGTGCTGATCTGCCAAACGCGGGACGAGGCCGAGGAAGCCGTGCGCGCCATCATGGTGGAAAAGCGCTTCGGCGACAGCGGCAACCGCATGATCATCGAGGAGATGCTGGAGGGCCCGGAGGTGAGCGTGCTCGCCTTTACCGATGGCGAAACCCTCGTGCCCATGCCCGGCGGCATGGATCACAAGCGCGCGCTGGACGGCGACCTGGGCCTGAACACCGGCGGCATGGGCGTGATCGCGCCCAACCCCTGCTACACCCCGGCCATCGCCGAGGCCTGCATGCAGAGCATCTTCCTGCCCACGCTGGCGGCCATGCGCGCCGAGGGCTGCCCCTTTCAGGGTTGCCTGTACTTCGGCCTCATGCTTACCCAGGACGGCCCCAAGGTGATCGAGTACAACTGCCGCTTTGGCGACCCGGAGGCGCAGGCCATGCTCCCGCTGCTGGCAAGCGACCTGTTTTCCGTCATGCGCCACGTGACCGCCGGAACGCTCGGCAAGGCGGACGTGCGCTTTTCTCAGGGCGCGGCCTGCTGCGTGGTGCTGGCCTCCGGCGGCTACCCGGAGAAGATCGACGTGGGCAAGCGCGTCACCGGCACCGAGCGCGCCGCCGCGATGCCGGGCGTTTCCGTGTTTCACGCGGGCACGCGCAAGGCGCAGGACGGGCTCATCCGCACCACGGGCGGCCGCGTGCTGGGCGTAACCGCCGTAGCGGAAACCCTGCAAGGCGCGATCGACCGCGCCTACGAAGCGGCGGCGCTTATCCGCTTTGAGGGCATGCACCTGCGCACGGATATCGGCCGCAAGGCGATGGCCCTGCAGGCCGCCATGGACGCGGACGCCACGGAAACCCGGCGGGAGCAAGGCGACTGACACGCCGCTTACCCCCGGCAGGTGGCAAGGCATGACATGCCCGCTAAGCCCCGGCGGGCGACAGGGCGACTGACGCGCGCGCTTCCCCCAAGCAGGCAACAGGGCGGCTGACGCGCCGCTTACCCCCGGCAGGTGGCGAGGCACGACATGCCCGCTTAGCCCCGGCGGGCAACAGAGCGACTGACGCGCCCGCTTAGCCCCGGCGGGCAACAGAGCGACTGACGCGCACGCTTACCCCAAGCAGGCAACAGGGCGACTGACGCGCCCGCTTACCCCCGGCGGGCGGCAACGCGAATCGCCTCGCCCGCACCGCCCCCTTTCGCCGTATAAGCCCCGCACCCTGTAACACCCCATCAAACCATATTCGGGAGGTACCTATGGCCGTCTATCGCGTGTATACCGAAAAAAAAGCGCCCTTCGCCGTGGAGGCGCAGGCGCTGCTGCGGGAGATCCGCGAGGTGCTGCTCATCCCCTCGGTCACGGGGGTTCGGCTGCTCAACCGGTACGATATCGAGGGCGTGGGCGAGGCGCTGTTTGAGAAGTGCCTGCCCATCGTTTTTTTTGAGCCGCAGCTGGACGAGCACTTTTTCGCGCTGCCGCAGGGCGGCGCGCAAGTGGTTGCCGTGGAGTACCTGCCCGGCCAGTTCGACGCGCGCGCGGCCAGCTGCGAGGAGTGCGTGCAGCTGGTGTCGCAGGGCGAGCGCCCCACCGTGCGCACCGCGCGCGTCTACCTGCTGCTGGGCGCGCCGGACGAAGCCGAGCTCGCCCGCATCCGCAAATACCTCATCAACCCCGTGGAGTGCCGCGAGGCCGACCTTGCCGAAAAGCAGACCCTGCAAATGACCGCCGAGCCGCCGGAGGCCGTGCCCGTTCTGACCGGCTTCACACAGATGGACGGTGCCGCCGCCGCGTCGTTTGTCAAGGACTACGGCCTTGCCATGGACGAGGCGGACCTGCTGCTTTGCCGCGACTACTTTGCGGGCGAAAAGCGCGACCCCACGCTGACCGAGATTCGCATGCTGGACACCTACTGGAGCGACCACTGTCGCCACACCACGTTTTTGACCACGCTCGCGGACGTGACCTTCGAGCAGCCGGAGGCGCAGGCCGCGTTCGAGCGGTACCTCGCCCTGCGGGAGAAGCTGGGCCGCGCCACCAAACCCGTGAACCTCATGGATATCGCCACCATCGGCGCGAAAGCCCTCAAGGCGCAGGGTCTGCTCACGAACCTGGACGAGAGCGAGGAGATCAACGCCTGCTCCATCCGCATCACCGTGACGGTAGACGGAAAGCCCGAGCCGTGGCTGCTGCTGTTCAAAAACGAGACGCACAACCACCCCACCGAGATCGAGCCCTTCGGCGGCGCGGCCACCTGCCTTGGCGGGGCCATCCGCGACCCACTCAGCGGGCGGGCGTATGTCTATCAGGCCATGCGCGTGACCGGCGCGGCGGATCCGCTGGCCCCCATCGAGGCCACCATCCCCGGCAAGCTGCCCCAGCGCAAGCTTACCACCACAGCGGCGGCGGGCTACAGCGCCTACGGCAACCAGATCGGCCTGGCCACGGGGCTGGTGGATGAGCTGTACCACCCCGGCTACGCCGCCAAGCGGCTGGAGATCGGCGCGGTGATGGGCGCGGCCCCCGAGGCGCATGTGCGGCGCGAAACCCCGCTGGCGGGCGACGTGGTGCTGCTGCTGGGCGGGCGCACGGGCCGCGACGGCTGCGGCGGCGCGACGGGCAGCAGCAAGAGCCACACGCAGGCGAGCATCGAAACCTGCGGCGCAGAGGTGCAAAAGGGCAACCCTGTGGTGGAGCGCAAGCTCCAGCGGCTGTTCAGGAGCCCCGAGGCCACGCGCCTCATCAAGCGGTGCAACGATTTTGGTGCGGGCGGCGTGAGCGTGGCCATCGGCGAGCTGGCGGACGGGCTCATCATCGATCTGGACAGCGTGCCCAAGAAGTACGACGGCCTTGGCGGCACGGAGCTGGCCATCTCCGAGAGTCAGGAGCGCATGGCCGTGGTGGTTTCCGCCGCGGACGCGGCCCGCTTTACCCAGCTTGCGGGCGAGGAGAACCTGGAGTGCACGCAGGTGGCGGTGGTCACGGCGGAGCCGCGGCTCACCATGCTATGGCGCGGCCAGCCCATCGTGGATATCCAGCGCAGCTTCCTTAACACCAACGGCGCGGAAAAGCGCACCAGCGTGCTGGTCAAGGCGGACGAGACCGGCGATGCGAACGCGGCCAACGCCGCGCATACCGCCGCCCCCTTCCCCGCGCGACTGAGCGCGCTGGCGGGCAGCCTTGCGTGCTGCTCGCGGCAGGGCCTCAGCGAGCGGTTTGACAGTACCATCGGCGCGGGCACGGTGCTGATGCCCTTTGGCGGCGCGCGCCAGCTGACCCCCGCGCAGGCCATGGCGGCCAAGCTGCCCGTGACCCGCGGCCAGACTGACGCCGTCAGCGGCATGGCCTATGGCTTTCATCCCGAGCTGATGGAGAGGGGCCCCTTCCGCGGCGCGTACCTGAGCGTGGCGCAGAGCCTTGCGCGCCTTGCGGCCAGCGGGTTTGACACGAGCGGCGCGTACCTTACCTTTCAGGAGTACTTCCCCCGCACGGGCGGCGACCCCGCCCGCTGGGGCGCGCCGCTGGCCGCGATGCTGGGCGCGCTTTCCGCCCAGCTCGACCTTGGCACAGCGGCTATCGGCGGCAAGGACAGCATGAGCGGCACCTTCGAGGGCATGGACGTGCCCCCCACGCTGGTCAGCTTCGCGGTGGCGACGGGCAAGGCGACGCACATCGCCTCGCCGGAGTTCAAAGCCGCGGGCAATCGCCTTTGGTACCTGCACGCCGATCCGTTCAACGCGCCCGCTTTCAAGGATGCACTTGCGCTGCTGCACCGCCTGATTTTGGAGGGCAAGGCCATCTCCGCGTGGGCGACGGGGCTGAACGGCATTGCCGAAGGGCTGTTCAAAATGGCGATGGGCAACGTCATCGGCGCGAGGGTAGCGGATGCTTTCACCCGCGACCTGTTTGCGGAAAGCGTGGGCGGCTTCATCCTCGAATTGGCGGGCGGCGCGCAGGACGCGCGGCTTGCCGACATGGGCGAGCCCCTCGGCGAAACGACTGCCGATTATGCCATCGCATACCGCGGCGCGCGTGCGGACATGGCCCACGTGGAAGCCGCCTACGAAGCGAAATTGGAGCCGGTGTTCCCCCGCCGCGCGGCAGGCACCGCGCGAGGCGAGGCCCTGCCCATGCCGCAGCACATCGCCACGAGCTGGGCCAAGCCCGCCCTGCGCACGGCAAGGCCCATCGCGGTCATCCCCACGTTCCCGGGCACCAACTGCGAGGTGGATACCGCGCGGGCGCTGGAACGCGCGGGCGCGGAGCCGCGCATCGTGCTCATCCGCAACCTGACCGCGGAGGATATCCACCGCAGCGTGAAAGAAGCGCAAAAGGCCATCCAGGCCGCACAGATGATCGTTTTCCCCGGCGGCTTTTCCGGCGGGGACGAGCCGGACGGCAGCGGCAAGTTCATTACCGCGTTTTTCCGCAGCCCCGCCATGATGGAGGCGGTGGACGGGCTGCTTACCCGCCGCGACGGGCTGATCCTTGGCATCTGCAACGGGTTTCAGGCGCTGGTCAAGCTGGGGCTGCTGCCGTATGGGCGCATATTGGATACCGACGAAAGCTGCCCCACGCTCACCTTCAACCGCATCGGGCGGCACCAGAGCATGCTGGTGCGCACGCGCGTGGCCAGCAACCAGAGCCCGTGGCTGCAAAAGTGCAGCGTTGGCGATGTGCACACGGTCGCCATCAGCCACGGCGAAGGCCGGTTCGTGTGCGGGGACGCGCTGCTTCAATCGCTTGCGGCAAACGGGCAGATCGCCACGCAGTACGTAGGGCGGGACGGGCTGGCGACCATGGACGAGTATGCAAACCCCAACGGCAGCGTGTGGGCGGTGGAGGGCATCACCTCTCCGGACGGGCGCGTGCTGGGCAAAATGGGGCATAGCGAGCGCAGCGGGCAGGGGCTGTATGTCAATGTACCGGGGAACCTGTACCAGCCCTTGTTTGAGGGCGGGGTAGCATACTTCAGGTAGAAATGGGTCAAGGGGCGATGCCCCTTGCAGGGTTTGGGGCAGCGCCCCAAAACCCCGCGCCGCAGCGCAAACCCCGCAAGCGAGCGGTGAGCCGCGCAGCGGCTCCGATGCGAGCGACTGCAATAGTCAAGCCGCTTTATCGCCAACCACCTAAAGCGAGCGAACAGCCGCGCGCGGCTATGAGCGAGCGGTGCAAGCGGCCAAGCCAACATATCAAGCCAACTCGTCCAAGGGGGAGGTTGGGAGGGGGACAGATTCCCCCTGTCCCGCCATCTTGATCGGCGC
>CAZOZO010000075.1:0-8600 GCA_964584315.1 uncultured Oscillospiraceae bacterium | reverse complement strand
CGACCGTCCCATCTATTGCAGCGAGTGCTTCGCGAAACACCGTCAGCAGGGCTGATCGAACCGTGCGCGTAATGTCTGCATAGAAAAAGCCCGTCGGTGCAAACCGGCGGGTTTTTCGCATGTCTGGGCAAGCCGCGGTGGGGCGGCGGAGCGGGAAAGCGGGGGTTGGGACGGTAAGCTGGGATATCCTGTCGCTCTTCTCTGCCGGGCGCTGCCGTCGACGTACAGGACATGCCCAAGCGTAAAACCCGCCCTTGTGCAGGCGGGTTTTTCATATTGGCGGGTTTGAGGCCATACGGGGGAGGGCCTGCGCTATCGGTAAACGCAGGCTGGCCGCCAACCGTCGCTCGCATCGCAGCGCTTGCAGCGGTGGGGTTCTCATGTGTATTGGGCAAACGGGATAGCAGGCGCGAATACAGATTCGATCGCGGGCAGTCAAGAAACGCAGGCTGGCCGCCAACCGTCGCTCGCATCGCAGCGCCTGCGGCGCTGACCGCTCGCTTGGGGTTTTTCGCTGCGGCGGGGCTTTTGGGGTTCCACCCCAAACCCCGCAAGGGCTTCGCCCTTGACCCATTTCCGCTGCGGCGGGGGCTAGTCGACTGCTTCACCGGTGTCTGGCAGAGCCTCCAGCAAAAATGTCACGGGCCTGATGCCATCCGTGCAACACAGCACTTGCATCCCCGCCCGGTTCGACCACGGCACCGTGCTTCCTCCCGCGGAGAGCATGCTCACCCCGCGGTAGATATCCACCCACGCCCATGGGCAGAAATCATCCGGCATCACCGCGCCGCCCATGTACACAAACACCTGCCCCGCCTTAAGCAGTGGGCAGGCGCCAACTTCGCGCCCCTCGGTCAGGTACGCGTCCGCCAGCGCGGGGTCAAAATCGCACTTGAGCACCGTGATCTGCACCTTGCGCATATCCTTTGCTCCTTTACCGGATTACTTCGGGGTACTGGGCGCGCGCCCCGCCGATCAGCGGGTAGCGGGCGTAGGCCATCACCACGTGCGCCTGCCCCACCTTCGCGCCCGGCATGCGCAGCGGCACCGCCACCGGGCGGATGTGCATGCCCACCAGCGTGTCGCCCACGTCGATGGCCGCGTCCGCCTGTACAGCCATTGCCATTGCCGGGCAAGTAAACCGTTCGTACGCGCCCGCGGCCGTGCTGCCGCCCGCCTTGGGCACAGGGCGCACGTTCACCTGCGTGAGGCGCAGGCGGTCAAGGGTCTCCTGTTCCATCACCAACGCGCGGTTTAAGTGCTCGCAGCACTGCACCACCGGGCACAGGCCCAACTCCCCGCACGTGTCGATAAACGCGTCCGCCAGCACGCGGCCCAGCTCCGGCACGCTGTTATGGCCGATGATGCCGCCCGCCACCTCGCTGGTGCTGCACCCCAGCACCACCGTCGCGCCTGTTTTCAGCTTGCCGTGCTCGCACAGGTAGCGCACGCACGCGCTCAGCTCGTGATAGATCGTCTGATAGGTTTCCGTCATGGGTGTTGACCCCCTGTCGCCTGCACAAAGGCGTATGCGCCGATGGCCGCCGCCACGGCGAGGTTGAGCGAGTCGATCTCGCCGGAATGCGGGATGCGCACCGCCTGCCCCAGCGCCCCAAACGACGGCGCAAGGCCGCTGCCCTCGTTGCCGAAGACCAGCGCGTACGGCGTGCGCACGTTTTGAACCGCGTCCTGGAGCAGCACGGAGCCGTCCAGCATGAAAGGGTAGAGCGCGTGCGCGGGGGCGGCCTGACGGTAGTCGTCAAAGCTGGAAAACTGCGCCACCCGCAGCGAGAACAGCGCGCCCATGGACGCGCGCACCACCTTGGGTTCGAACACGTCCGCCGCGGGGCGGATGATCGCGATATCCCGCAGGCCGAACCCCAGCATCGTGCGCTGGATGGTGCCCAGGTTGCCCTCGTCCATGGGGTTTACGAGCACGATGTGCGGGGCGTCCGGCATAAGCTGCGCCTGCCACTTTTCAAACACCACGGCGGCGTAGCAGTTCTGCTTGCCGCTCAGGCGGGCGAGGGCCTTATCCGCCACCTCCTCGCGCACGCGGTGCTCGCGGCAGATGGCGCGCAGCTTATCCACGCCCTCGCCCTCCGCACGCTCACTCAGCAGCAGGCGGGTGGCGCGCTCCGGCGCGGCGGCCATCAGCGCCAGGCTTGGGA
Source organism: uncultured Oscillospiraceae bacterium (assembly GCA_964584315.1). Taxonomy (GTDB): domain Bacteria; phylum Bacillota; class Clostridia; order Christensenellales; family Aristaeellaceae; genus CAXXOK01. Next base: position 6,429 of record CAZOZO010000075.1, on the reverse strand, counting down.
ACACGCCCGCGGCGTAGCTGTAGGGCAGCGAGGCGTCGTATGCTTTCAGCGGCGGCATGGGGCCGCCTCCTTTCGTAACGCTTGGGGGGATACCCGTTCGCGCAATGGGCGCTTCCCTAGCTCTGCTTGGCGGCGCGGGCGAAGTATTCCTCCCGCGTCAGGGAGTAGCATGCCTCGTCGGTCACGGTGCCATCCGGCAGGGTGCTGGCCATGCGCAGCGTGCCTTCCGCTGCGAAGCCAAGCTTTTTGATCACGCGCTTGCTGCGGCTGTTATTGGGGAAGTGGTACGCCGATACGATCGTGCACTGCTTCTGCTCAAAGGCGAAGCGCAGCGCCGCCTGCGCGGCCTCGGTGGCGTAGCCCTGCCCCCAGTGCGCCTCACCCAGCACGTAACCCAGCATCCGCGAGCCTTCCACCTCGCGCTTGCCATCGGCGTGCAGGCCGATGGAGCCGATCACACGCCCCGTCTTTTTTTCGACGATGGCCCACACATCGCCGCAGCGCATGAAATGCTGCACGATGGCGCGGCTCTCCTCGATGGTGCGGTGCGGCGGCCAACCCGCCATGGGCCCCACGGCTGGGCTCTGCGCGTAGGCGAACACATCCACCGCGTCGCCCGGGTCAAACTGGCGTAGCACCAGCCGTTCGGTGGCCAGCGTCGGGAAGCCCTCGACCGGCGCGGGGCAGATCTTCTTTTTCCGTCGGAACCAGCCCATTGCTGCTTCGCCTCCGGTATTTCAAATGGTGCCGTGCCCGCGGGCTGCGGGGGCGACATGCGCTCAGCGGCCTGTGCGGATGGTTCAAGCCCGCGCTGCGCCGGTGTGCGGGTGGCGCTTGAAAGCGATGGGCGGCGTTATGGCTGCGCTGCGCGCCCGCCAACCCCCGCCGTCCGCCTCCGTCGAAGGCGAGGCGACCCGTCCGAATTCAGCGGCGCTCGCCGTCCTGCGGGGGTTCGCCGTCGTGGTCGGGGTCATCCGCGGGGTTGCCCTCGCGCGGCGGTTCGCCGTTTGGCTCGTCCGCGTCGCCGTTGCCGCCCGCGCCGTCCGCCTCATTATCGTCGCTGCCAAAGTGGCGGCCCGGGGCCGCGAACCCGCCGCCGCCCACGCTGCGCAGCCACATGGCCGCCTCGGTCTGCGCGTTGGCGATGCCCTCCGGCGTGCTGGCCGCCTTATAAAAGCCCGCCACCGATGCGTTCAGGTACGTCGCCATCATCAGCTGGATGAACTGCGAGGCCACCATGCCCACGATGGGGCTGATTTCGGCCAGCAGCGTCTCCATCAGCATCGCGCCCAGCAGCCAGATCAAAAAGCTGGCATCCAGCATGAAAAGCGTCATCTTTTTGCCCTGCATGGTCTCCTTGCTCTTGCGCAGGGCCTCCAGCACGGAGATCTGCGGGTCCTCCGCGAGGTAGAAGGGGGCCAGCGAGTAGCGCAGCGCCGCCATCAGCCCGGGCACGATCAGCAGCAGCGACCACAGGAAGGTTTTCACGTAGATCAGCAGGTACAACAGCAGCGCCTTGCCAAAGCTGCCCATGCGCGAAAACAGCCCGCGCAGGCCCAGCTCGTCCTTTTGCAGGCGGCGGATAAAGTAGAAATTGCACCCCAGCGTGAGCACGGGAGTCAGCACCAGCGACAGGCCGCCAAGCAGGCCCATGACCGTCCATGTGGAGGCGGGCACGCCGGCGAGCGCCGCGCGCGCGGCCTCGTATGTGGTCAGGTTGACCAGGCTGGGCAGCTGCGTCGCCTGAAAAAGCTGCGCGACGGTCATTGGCAGCGCCGCAAAAAAGCTGACCAGCAACGCCGTTTGCCAGTTGCCCTTCAATGCGCGCAGCGCCTTGCTCTTGAATACATACGGGGATGTGAACATGGTATAGCCCTCCCTGCCGGTCAGTCCAGAAGCGCCGCCACGTATTCCTTCGCGTCAAAGCTTTGCAGGTCGTCGATGCCCTCGCCCACGCCCACGTACATCACCGGCACGCCCAGCTCCCGCGTGATGGGGAAGATGACCCCGCCCTTGGCCGTGCCGTCCAGCTTGGTGAGCACCACGCCGTTGATGCGCGCCGCCTCGCTGAACGCCTTGGCCTGATTGAGCCCGTTCTGGCCGGTGGTCGCGTCCACCACCAGCAGGCAGCGCACCGTCGCCTCCGGGTATTCCCGGTCGATCACGCGGCGCATCTTATCCATCTCGTCCATCAGGTTCTTCTTGTTATGCAGGCGGCCCGCGGTATCCACGATCAGCAGATCGGCCTTGCGGGCTTTGGCGGCCTGCACCGCGTCAAACACTACGCCCGCGGGGTCCGCGCCCTCCTGATGGCGCACCAGCGGCACGCGCGCGCGCTCCGCCCAGATGGTCAGCTGCTCCGCCGCCGCCGCGCGGAACGTGTCCGCAGCGCACAGCATGATGGTGCGGCCCAGCCCCTGAAAGCGCAGCGCCAGCTTGCCGATGGTGGTGGTCTTGCCCACGCCGTTCACCCCCACCATGAGGATGACCATCGGCCAGTGGAGGGGCATTTTCTCCACATCGACCATCTGCACCAGAATCTCCTTGAGCAGCACCTTGCAGCGGGCCGCGTCCTTCACGTTTTCGGCCTTGACGCGCGCGCGCAGGCGGCTGATGGCCTCGTCCGCGCAGGCAGTGCCCATGTCGCTCAGGATCAGCGCATCCAGCAGGCTATCGTACAGGTCTTCATCCACGGCGCGGTGTTCCGCTACCGCACCGTCCACCATGCCGCCAAGGTTCTGGCGGCTCTTGAAAAGGCCATCGCGGAGTTTGGCAAAAAGTCCGTCGGGCATGAAAAAACCTCCTACGTCGGCTCAGCTTCCTTTGGCATCGAAGGCGAGCGTGCGGCCTGTGGCCGCTTCGCCGAAGGTGAAAGCGAACCGGAGATGGCCAGTTTGACAAGCGCAGGGTGCGATAGCGCACTGCGCGCCGATCAAACTGGCGGGACAGGTGGACTCTTTCCCCTCCCAACCGCCCCCTGGTTACGGCGGAGGAGAGTGCGATTGCATTGTTTGCTTTGTGCTCCGCTCGCTCATAGCCGCTTTGCGGCTGTTCGCTCGCTGGCGGGCGGGTGCATTTTGTTGGGCTTTGCGCGAGCGCGGGTCCAGTTGGGTTGGTTGGCTTTGCGGGCAATGCGGTGTTCCGTTTGCATCGCAGCCGCTTCGCGGCTGTTCGCTCGTTGGCAGGCGGGTGCTTTTGGCAAGCAATGTGCGGCGCGGGTCAGGTGGGGTTGGCTGGGTTTGCCAGCAATGCGCGGTTCCGCTCGCATCGCAGCCGCTTCGCGGCTGACCGCTCGCTGGCGGGGATGCGCTGCGGCGAGGGCCTCCGGCGGGCAGGGGTTTCACCCCTGCACCCTGCCAAGGGCTTCGCCCTTGACCCATTTTTTAGTCGTAGTCCTTGAGGCTGACACTGACCATGGAACTGACCCCGCGCTCCTCCATCGCCACCCCAAACAGCGTATCGCACCGCTCCATCGTACCCTTACGGTGCGTTACCACCACAAACTGCGTCCCCTTGGAAAACTCCTTCAAATAGTCCGCAAAGTACCCGATGTTCGCCTCGTCCAGCGCCGCCTCGATCTCGTCCAAAATGCAGAACGGCGTCGGTTTCAGCATCAGCATCGCGAACAATATCGCGATCGCCGTCAGCGCCCGCTCTCCGCCGCTGAACAGGCTCAGGATCTGCCGCTTTTTCCCCGGCGGCTGCACGATGATGTCGATGCCGCAGTTCAGCGGGTCCTCCGGGTCGCTCAATTTGATCTCGCCATGCCCGCCGCCGAACAGCCGCACGAACGTCTCCTCAAAATACCCTTGCAGCAGCCCAAACTGCCCCACGAACACCGATTGCATATGTGCCAGCAGGCTTTGGATCAGCGCCGTCAGGTCTGCCTTGGCGCGTTGCAGGTCGTCCCGCTGGGCGGTAAGGTCGTTTGCCCGCTCGCGCAGCTGGGCGTATTCCTCAATGGCGCCCACGTTCACATTGCCCATGCGCTTGATGCGCTCGCGTATCTCCTGCGCGCGGGTCTCGGCGCTGGTTTCGTCCAGCCCTTCCGGCCACGCGGGCGTAAGCTGCACGTCCCCATCCTCCGCGGCATGCCGCGCCGCGCCCTCCGGCGCCGTGTTCGCTGCGGGCTGGTCCGCCTTAAGCCCCAGCAAAACATATTCGGCGTGCAAATCCCTTGCCCCTGCATAGGTCAGCTCATACGTATCCCACAGCCGGTCGTTGAGCCCCGTCAGCTCCGCCTTGATGCGGCTCAGGTTCATCTCCTGCCGGTGCACGCGCTCGGTGGTCTTTTCGGATTGCAGGCGCGTGGCCTCCAGCTCGTTTTGCAGGTCGCGCAGGGCCTGCTGCGCCTCGGCGCGGCGCTGCTCGGTCGCCTCCACGTTCGCCTTGGCGCGGGTCACGGCGGTTTCCGCAATGGCCATCGCGTCCGCCGCGTCCGCGCGCTCACGCGAGGCGGCCTCCACGTCACGCAGCACCTGCTCGCGCTTCTCCACCAGCTGCAAAAGCTCGCCCCGCACCGTTTCCGCGTCGCCAAGCAGGCGCTTTTTATCGCGGCGGATGCGGTCGCAGGCGTGCTCCGCCTCCTGCAGGGCCAGCATGGCCTGCGTGTGCGCCGCCTGCGCGGCTTCGCGCTCGCGGCGGGCCGTGTCCAGCTTGGCGCTCAAGGTCTCGGTGGTTTTCTTCATCTCGTCCGCGTCGGTCTGCTCACGGCCGGTCTGGGCCTCGATGCGGGCCAATTCCGCCTGCGCGGCGGCGATGCCCTCGTCCAGTTGCTCCACGGCCTGCTGCACGCCCTGCATGGACTGGCTATGGTCACCCAGCTCGCTTTGCGCCGTGCGCTGGCGCTCGGTATCGCGCACCACCGCGATCTCCTGCTGCTGATAGGCTTCGCGGGCCGCGAAGCGCCTGTCGCGCAGGGTTTGGCGCATTTCCAGCATGGCGTTTAGTTCGGCCTCGCCAGCCGCGGCCTCCGCGCCGCGCCGCTGGATGGCTGCCTCCAGCTCCTTGATCTCGCGCTCGCGGCCCAGCAGGTTTTGCGCCTTCTGCTGGATGCTGCCACCTGTCATGCTGCCGCCGGAGTGCATCACGTCGCCCGCGAGCGTCACCAGCCGGAAGGCGTGCCCGCCTGCCCGCATGATCTGGATGCCGCTCTCCAGGTCCTCCGCGATCACGGTGCGGCCCAGCAGGTTTTCCATCACGGGGCGGTAGCGTGGGTCGAACGTGCACAGCTCGCTGGCGACGCCCACGCAGCCGGGCATAGAAAGCACCCGCCGCTCCGCGGGGCTCAGGGTGCGCGCCGTCATGGCGTTAAGGGGCAAAAAGGTGGCGCGGCCTAGCTTGTTTTGCCGCAGGTGGTCGATCAGTACCTTCGCGTCCTGCTCGGTCTGGGTCACGATGTTCTGCATCGCGCCGCCCAGCGCCATGTCCAGCGCGATCTCATATTCCTTGGGCACGGAAAGCAGCATGGCCACCACGTCGTGCACACCGCCCATGCCGCGCTGCCGCGCATGCGCCAGCGCCTGCCGCACGGGGTACTGGTAGCCCTCGTAGCCTTCCTGCAATTCCTTGAGGGTCTTCAGCCGCGCCTCATCGGCGCGCAAAGCGCCCGCGACCTCCGCGGCGGCAGTCTGCTTTAGCTGTAAGTCCGTGGCAAGCTGCTTGGCTTCGTTTTCCAGCGCGTCCATCTCCGCGCGGCGCGCGGCAAACTGGATCAGCTCCCCCGCCAGGTTGCGCTTGGCTGTGTCCAGCGCGTCCTTGAGGGCTTGCTCCTTCTCCGCCGCGCCCGCGAGCGCCTCGGTCAGCTCCGCGCGGCGCGCGGTCATGGTGGTCAGCAGCGCGCTCTGCCGCGCCTGCGTGGCCTTGCCGTCCTGCATGCGGTTCATGCGGTCGATGATGGCTGATTTGTGCGCGGAGAGCTCGTCCTCCCACGTGCGGGCGGCCTCGGTGGCCTGCGCGGCGGCTTCCTCGCGGGTGCGCAAAGCCGCCTCGGCCTCGGCGCGCTGGCGCTCGGCCTCGGCAAGGCCGCCGTCGGACTGGGTCACGGTCGCCTCGATCAAGGCGATGCGGGCGCGCATGGCATCAGCCTCGGCAAGCAGGCGCGCGGCGTTCTCGCCGCCGGTGGTCAGGCGGTTGTCGATGCCCTGCGCCACCTCGCGCGCCAGGTGCAGCGCGTCGTTCTTTTGCAAAAGGCGCTCATGCGCCTCGGCCAGCGCCGCCTGCACCGTTTCCAGCGCCGCGTCCTGCGCGTCGCGCTGGGCGGTAAGCTCGGAAAGCCTCGCCGTAAGCTCCGCCAGCTGGTCGGACACGGCCAGAAGAGCATCCTCCATGCCGGCGGTGCGCTTGCTCAGCCGCTCGTGGCGGATCAGGTACAGCTCGACATCCAGCCTTTTGAGCGCGTCGGACAGGGCCAGGTACTCCCGCGCCACC
>CAZOZO010000074.1:0-8696 GCA_964584315.1 uncultured Oscillospiraceae bacterium | reverse complement strand
AGCAGGGCCGCATCGCCAAGGCGATCCGCGCGGTGGTGCGCGCCGCCACGACGAAGGACCAGAAGCCGGTCTTTGTGGAGATCCAGTAACATATGCCGCCGCGCACAGCCACGCGGCAGCGCAGGCTGCGCCCATGGAAGCACGGGCGCGCTTTGCGCTGCCGCCCGGCATGCGCGGCGCGGGCGCGGTGTGGCGGGCAGCCTGTGCCCGCCTGCCGCGCCCGTTTGTTTACCGGGGCGTGATGCGCGCGTTGCCCGTGTTTGACCCTACGACGAAAGGATTTGTGCCATGCTGACCCCTTACCTGCTTTTGGGCGAGATCGTAAAGCCGCAGGGCTTGCGCGGCGAGGTGAAGCTGCGCCATGAGATGGCCGACCCCACTTTGCTTTTGGAAGTTGACACCCTGTATGTGAAAAACGGAGACGCCTATGCGCCCGTGCAGCTGGAAGGCGCGCGCGTGAACGGCGCCGATGCGTTTTTGTTGCTTGCGGGCGTACATGACCGCGACGCGGCGGAGAAGCTGCGCGGCACGCAGCTGTATATCGACCGCGCGCACGCAAGGCCGCTTGCGGATAACGAGGTGTTCATCGCGGACATGCTGGGCATGAAGGCTGTGGATACCGATGGCCGCGAGGTGGGCACGCTCAAGGACGTGCTGCAAAACGGCGGCGCGGACGTGCTGGTGTTCGCCACCCCGCGCGGGAGCATGATGGCCCCGTTTTTAAAGCGGCTGGTCAAGAGCGTGGATGTGCAAAAAGGCCTGATGGTACTGGACGCGGCGGTGCTGCCAGAGGTAGGGTTGTATGAAGATAGCGGTTCTCACGATCTTCCCTGAAATGCTGTCCAGCGTGCTGGACGGTAGCATATTGGGCCGCGCGCGGGCGGAGGGGCTGCTTACCGTCGAGGCGGTGGACATACGCCCCTACAGCAGCCTGAAGCATAAGAACACCGACGATTACCCCTTCGGCGGCGGCGCGGGCATGGTGATGACCGCCCAGCCCATCGTGGACTGCGTGGAGGCGACGCGCGCGCGGGGCTTCGGCGGGCCTTGCGTGTACCTGAGCCCGCGCGGCAAGCCGCTGACGCAGCAAAAGGTGCAGGAGCTGGCGGCGCTGGACGGCTTCATGCTGCTGTGCGGCCACTACGAGGGCGTGGATCAGCGCGCGATCGACCTTGTCGTGGATGAGGAGATATCGCTGGGCGACTTTGTGCTGACGGGCGGCGAGCTGGCCGCCATGGCCGTGGTGGACGCGGTGGCGCGGCTGGTGCCGGGCGTGCTGGGCAGCAGCGAGAGCGCGGAGGACGAGAGCTTTTCCGCGGGGCTGCTGGAATACCCGCAGTATACCCGCCCAAGGGAATACCGGGGGCTGGCCGTGCCGGACGTGCTGCTGAACGGCGACCATGCGAAAATCAACGCCTGGCGGCGCAGGCAGGCGCTGCTGGCCACGCTGCGCCGCAGGCCGGACTTGTTCGCGGACGCGCTGATGACCGACCGCGAGCGCGTGGAAACGCTGGACGCCGCCTGCCGCGAGGACGAGGCGGAGCGGATGAAGGCGGTCGCGCAGGGGGATGCGCCGGTATCCGCGTGCGTGTGCGCGCAGGTGGAAGGGATCAAGGAAGCGTTGGCGGAGCAGGAGGCGCGCGATGATGTGCGCCTGAAGGCGGAGGTTGCGCAGGCAAGGGCGCTGGAAGACGAGGGGGACAAAGCCGGAAAGTAGCCCTCCGCCGCAGCGGAAATGGGTCAAGGGCCAATGGCCCTTGCCGCCGGAGGCCCCTCGCCGCAGCGAAACCCCCCAAAGCGAGCGGTCAGCGCCGCAGGCGCTGCGATGCGAGCGGAACAGCGGCCAAGCCGGCTTTCACACGCAACCCGCCCCTCGTGGTAAGGGCGGCACCTTTAAAAAAGCACTTTCCAGCCCCGCCTGTGTCAAAAGGCAGCAGCATGAGCCCCGCAGGCGCGATACGCTGCCGCATAGGCCAACAATCGGCTCCTATAAAACAAATCACCTTGATGCACGAAGCGTGAAGTGCAACTGCCACTATCCAACGATAAAACGGAAACCCCTGCTGTGGCGACATGATCCCCCTCCCCCTCTGGAAAGGAGCATACCCCATGCTGATGCGAAGGCTTCTGGTCGTGTTTGGGCCTATCGTGCTGTGCCTGCTCACGTGCGTCCTGTTCATGTGGCTGGACGGGTGGTTTCCGCAGGGCAGCTTTTTCCTGTATTCGCTCAAGGGCGTGTGCCTTGGCCTCGCGGTGGCGCTGGTGCTGCCGGTGGCCGGCATATCCATGAAAAGCACTGGGCTCACAGGGATGCTGTACATCGCCGCGGGGCTTTTATTGCTCACGCTTGGCTACCAGTACCTGGAGACGGTGGGCGTGGTGCATGTGCCCGCGCTGAAGGCCACGCTGTCCATCAACGGGCAGGTGGTGCTGATCGAGAGCACGGTGATGGGCTTCCTGCTACCGACCGCGGTGCTGAACCGCAGGCGCAAGCCCGCGCCCAAGGGCTGAGACGGCAGCGCAAAGCCGCCGCGCCGCGTGGCGAGACCTGCGCGCCACACCGCGCCGCCATGCCCATCCTGCAAAATGACCCGCCACGCAGCCCATCCTGCAAATGCAGGAGCGGGCGTACCCATTTTGCGCAGAATGTGGTATACTGAGCATTGTGCCACAGCGCACATCAGGAGGGAAACGGATTGCTGGGCGCCATCCTTCGCTTCGCGGTCACGGTGGCCGCCATACCCCTGTGCGCCACGTACCTGCCGGGCGTACATATGACCAACGTGGCAAACGCCATGCTGATCGGCGCCATTTTGGGGGCGCTGTACATGCTGCTGCGGCCCGTGCTGCGGCTGCTTCTCAAGGTGATCAGCTGGCTCACGCTGGGGCTTTTGAACGTAGTGATCGACGCGTGGCTGGTGTGGACGGCCGCCTCCATGATGAACGGGGCCGTTACCTTCGACAACTTCTGGTGGGCGGCGGCGGTGGCCCTTGCGGTCAACGTGGCGCGTACCCTGATCGGCGCCCTCACGGGCAGCCTGCGCAAATAGGAGCTGAACTATGCACATACTACTGGTGAACGACGACGGTATCCAGAGCATCGGCATCCGCGCGCTGTGCGAGGCGGCGCGCGCCCGCGGCCACAAGGTGAGCATCTGCGCGCCCAGCGCGCAGCAGAGCGCTGCCAGCCAGCGCATCACGCTGATGGACCCGATTTATGTAAAGCCCTACGACTTTGGCTATGACGACGTGGCCGCCTACGCCATCACCGGCACGCCGACCGACTGCGTGCGGCTGGGGCTTTTTGATCTGATCGCGGAGCCGGTGGATGTGCTGATCTCCGGCATCAACGATGGGTTTAACGCGGGCATGGCGGTGCACTACAGCGGCACCGTGGGCGCGGCCACCGAGGGGGCGCTCAACCGCGTGCGCGCTATGGCCGTGAGCGTGCACCACAAGGCGTCCAAGGCCATGTATGATTTTACGGCGAACCTTGCCATTGCCGCGGCGGAGCGCTACGCGGTCATGGATGTGCCCCACGCTACGGTGCTCAACCTGAACGCCCCGCTGCGCGAGCCCGCCGATGTTCTGCCGCCGGTGCTGGCGCCGCTTTCCATCGCTAACTTCAAGGATACCTACATCCGCCGCGAAAGCCCGCGCGCGGGCGTGTACTACTGGATGAGCAACGACTACAGCATGGAGCCGCCCGAGGCGGGCAGCGACCTGTACTGGCTGGACAAGGGCCACGTGACCGTTACCTTCATGGGCAACCCCCGCGAGGTGGGCACGGAGTACGATGCGTTTCTGGAAAGCTTGAAAGACGCGTAACGGCGTCGGCTCTGCCTCCTTTGGGAATGGGACTTCGTCCCCCTCCCAACCTCCCCCTGAGGACGACGGGGCATGGGACGTTGGGAGACGTTGGTTTTCTGCCAACCCTATGCAGGGAATGCGCGGAGCGGAGAATGCATAAGGGAGCGAGACTTTCCATGGCGCGTGGAATCATGACGGATGTATGGTTTTGGGGGCTGCCCCGCACTTTTTGGACAGTAACAGCGGGAGTATGAGGGTGGCGGCTCAAGCGGCCACGGAGGAGTATGGATTCACAGGAGATCATCAGACGGCTGAATCTGCGCGGGCGCACCCTGAGCAAGGGACACCGGCGCATCGCCGCGTTTATCGCCGAGCGGTCGGACAAGGCAGCCTTCATGACCGCCGTTACGCTGGGGCACAGCTGCGGGGTGAGCGAATCCACCGTGGTGCGCTTTGCCACCGCCATGGGCTACGAGGGCTACCCGGAGCTGCAGGCCGCGCTTCAGGAGCTGGTGCGCCAGCGCCTGACCGCCAGCGAGCGCTTCAACATCGCCAGCGAGATCAAGGAAAACGACGTGCTGCGCACCGTGCTCAAAAACGACATGCGCAACATCCGCATGACCACCGAGGATTTGAGCCAGAAGGATTTTGACCGCGCGGTGGAGCTGCTTTTATCGGCGCGGCGCATCTATGTGATGGGCCTGCGCTCCGCGGCGCCGCTGGCTACCTTTCTGGGGCATTACCTGCGGCTGATCTTCGACGAGGTGGTGATGGTGCAAAACACCATCGGCGAGGTGTTTGACGAGGTGGAGCGCATCACTGCCACGGACGTGATGGTGGGCGTGAGCTTCCCCCGCTACTCCACCCGCACGGTGGACTGCATGCACATCGCGCGGGAGAACGGGGCGCGCGTAATCGGCGTGACGGACGGGGCCATGAGCCCGCTGAGCGCCGTGGCGGACGTGTGCCTGTACGCGCACACGGACATGGCCAGCTTCGTGGATTCGCTGGCCGCGCCGCTGTCGCTGCTGAACGCGCTGATCGTGGCGCTGAGCCTGCGCCGGCGCGAGGAGCTGAGCGCGCGCCTGAGGCGGCTGGAAACGCTGTGGAACGCCCACAGCGTGTATGTGGACCGGGGCGATGAGCACCTGGAAGAGCCAAAGGCATGACGGGGGTGGCGGCGCGCCATGTGCGCGCGGAGGAACCCCATGCGGGGCTGCGCCCGCTGGCGGGCGATACGGCGGCAAGGCCCGGCGTGGTGGTGATCGGTGGCGGGGCGGCGGGGCTGATGGCCGCGCTGGCCGCGGCCGAGGGCGGCGCGCGCGTGACGCTGGTGGAGCGCAATGAGAAGCTGGGCAAGAAGATCTACATCACCGGCAAAGGGCGCTGCAACTGCACCAACCTGTGCCCGCCGGACGAGTTTTTAAAGAGCGTGGTGCGCAACCCGCGGTTTTTGTACTCCGCGCTGAACGAGATGCCGCCGGAGCGGTTTTTGACGCTGCTGGATTCGCTGGGCTGCCCCACGGTGGTGGAGCGCGGCAACCGCGCCTTTCCCGCGTCGGACAAAGCCAGCGACGTGACCCGCGCGCTGGAGCGGAAGCTTTCGCAGCTTAGGGTGCAGGTGCGGCTGAACGCGCGGGTGGAGCGCATCGTGGCCGAGGACGGTCGCGTGACGGGCGTAAAGCTTACGGGCGGCGAGACCCTGCCCGCGGACGCGGCCATCGTGTGCACGGGGGGCGTGAGCTACCCCTTGACCGGCAGCACGGGCGACGGCTATGCGCTGCTCATGGCCCACGGGCACGAGATCGTGCCGCCCAAGCCCGCGCTGATCCCCCTGACCAGCGGCGAGGGCTGGGTGACGGGGCTTCAGGGCCTGTCGCTCAAAAACGTGCGGCTGACGCTCACGCACGGCAAGAAGAAACTGGTGAGCGAGATGGGCGAGATGCTCTTTACGCATTTTGGCGTGTCCGGCCCGCTGGTGCTTACGGCCAGCAGCTACATGGCGGGGCTGGACGTGAAGGATTGCCGCGTGGCCCTTGACCTGAAGCCCGCGCTGAGCGAGGGGCAGCTTGCCGAGCGCATCCAGCGCGACGTGGCGGCGGCGGGCAAGAAGCGCGTCATGACCATTTTGCGCGGCCTGTACCCGGAGCGGCTGGCCGAGGTGATGGCCGGGCTGGCGGGCATCGACCCGCAAAAGCCCGCCAACGAGCTGCGCCGCGAGGAGCGAGACACGCTGGTAAAGCTAACCAAGGAGCTTACGATCCCCATCGACGGCACGGAAACCATCCGCGCCGCGGTGGTCACGGCGGGCGGCGCGGACGTGCGCGCCTTTGCGCCCGCCACCATGGAGAGCAAGCTGGTGCACGGCCTGTATGCCGCGGGCGAGGTGCTGGATGTGGACGCGCTGACCGGCGGCTTCAACCTGCACATCGCGTTTGCCACAGGCTGGTGCGCGGGGCGCGCGGCGGCGCAGGCCGGCGCGTGAACCGGGACGAAACGAACATTTACCCAGACGGGAGCAACGATACCTATGCACTACATTGTGATGGATTTGGAATGGAACCAGCCCACGAGCTTCAACACCCCCGTGTTTCGGCAGATCGGCGACAGTTTGCTGTTTGAGGTGATCCAGATCGGCGCGGTCAAGCTGAATGCGGATTTCAGCGTGCTGGAGGAGATGAACCTGCCCATCCGCCCCACGCACTACACCAGCATCCACCCCCGCGTCAAGCGCATGACGCGCCTTGGGCAGGAAGAGCTTTGCGACGCGCCCACCTTTCCCGAAGCCATGGCGCAGTTTGCCCAGTGGTGCGGGGAGGACTACGTGTTTCTCACCTGGGGCGGCGACGATGTGAGCGTGTTTCAGCAGAACCTGGACTTCTTCGGCTACGAGGGCGAGGTGGGCCGCATGTACGACGTGCAGCGCTACTACGCCGAGGCCTTCGAGCTGGGCGCGAAGCAAAAGTCCTTAAAGGGCGCGATGGAGCAGCTGCTGATCGAGCCGGACGAGAACCGCAGCTTCCACAACGCTGTGAACGACGCCTACTACACCGCGCTGGTGCTGCAAAAGCTGCCGGAGCCCGTGGGCGTTTTGAAGCACGAGCAGACCCCCCGCAAGCTGAGCCACAACCCGCGCCGCACGCGCTTCCGCGTGACGCACACGGTGCCCGGCGTGGCCGCGGGGCTTGCCGCGCCGGACGTGGCCACCCCGGAGTGCCCCACCTGCAAAAAGCCCACTCAGCTTTTGACCGAGCTGACCCCGCAGGCGCCGGGCAAGTATGTGGCCATCAGCAAATGCCCGCAGCACGGGCAGCTGTTCATCCGCGTGCGGTTTTCGCGCCTGCCGGACGGGCAGTGCGGCATGCACCTGAGCGTGACCCCCGCCAACGGGCAAAACCGCGCCTACGTGCATACCAAGGTGCTGCAAAACCAGTACAAGCGCTCGCACGGCATGGCCTTCGACCCCGAGGAGCTGGGGCATACCGACTATAGCAACATGCCCTTTGAGGATATGTAGGCAGGCGCCGCCGCCGGAGGCATGGCGCGGGGTTTGCCGGGCTGCCGCCCGCAGGGGCGAAGGGCTGGCGCAAGCCGCGCAGCCCCCTGCCAAGCGCCCAGCTAAAGCGCAGCCGTGTGCCAAGGGAAGCAAGCATGTGCGGGCCGTATGCCGGGCTGCCGCCCACAGGGGCGATGGGCTGGCGCACGCCGCGCAGCCCCCTGCAGTGCGCCGTAAGCCGCGGGCGGCAAAACCGAGCATCCGCGCGCCAATGGCGGCCCCGCGCTGACCGCGGCAAGCCGCGACTTCCTCCGTTACCCATGACCCCTGTGACCGACCCTGCGCCCGTGGGAGGCAAACATGAACACGCAACCCGAAGTGGAACCCAGTACCATATCCGTGACGTATGGGGGCAAAACGGCCCCGTTCGCCAAGGGCACCACGGCCATCACGGCCATTGAGGCCCTTGCGCCGGATGACCCGCCCCGCCTACTGGGCCTGATGCGCGGCGGCGCGTGCCTGGAGCTGAACGCCCCGCTGTATGAGGATAGCCGGCTGATGGGCCTGAGCTATGCCGATGAGGAGGGCCGCCGTGTGTACGAGCGGTCGCTTCGTTTTTTGCTGCTTTTGAGCATGAAGCGGCTGTTCCCCGAAAAGCGGGTGCGCATCCTGAACTCCGTGGGCTACGGCGTGTACCTGCGCGTGCTGGGCGAGGACATGGACCACGCCATGGTGCGCGCGCTGGAAACGGAGATGCGCCGCCTGGTGCAGCTGGATCTGCCCTTTGAGCGGGAGCTGTGGACGCTTGAGCAGGCCATCGAATACTTTACGGCCCACGACTACCCGGACAAGGCCGAAATTTTGAAATACCGCCCGCGCAAGACCATCGCTATGTACCGCATCGGCGAAATGCGCGAGTATTTTTACGGGGCGATGGTGCCCTCCACCGGCAAGTTGACGCACTTTTCCCTCAAGCCGCACTTCCCGGGCATGGTGCTGCTGCTGCCCTCGCCCGCCGCGCCCGACCGGCCCGCCCCCTACCAGCCGCGCCCCAAGCACCTGCGCGTGTTCAACGAATCGCAGGAGTGGTGCCGCATCCTGTCCGCAAGCAACGTGGCGGATGTGAACCACATGATCGAGCAGGGCAAAATGCGCGAGTTCATCCGTGTGAACGAGGCCTTGCAGGACAAGAGCATCGCCCACATCGCGGACGATATCGTGGGCCGCGGCGCGCAGATCGTGCTGGTGTTCGGGCCCTCGTCCAGCGGCAAAACGACGTTCGCCAACCGGCTGGCCGTGCACCTTAAGGTGCTGGGCAAGCGGCCGCAGATGGTGTCGCTGGACGATTTTTACAAGCCGCGCGAGCAGGCCCCGCTGGACGCGGACGGCA
>CAZOZO010000073.1:0-9691 GCA_964584315.1 uncultured Oscillospiraceae bacterium | reverse complement strand
CTGAGGGAGAGAACACCATTCCTTCACCGCAGCAAAAAAAGAGACAAGGGGCTTCGCCCTTGACCCTTTTTTACTGCGGCGGGGGATTAACCTTCCCCTATCCTACGCTTCCAGCCCATCGAATGGCAGCGCCATCCGGTTCCCATCATGCTCCCACAGCTTATCCAGCCGGTAAAACTCCCGCTCCTGCGTATGGAACAGATGCACCAGCACCGTGCCATAATCCAGCACTACCCAGCGCGCATCCTGATGTCCGTCGCGCCGTAGCAGCGGCACGCCCGCCTCGGCCAGCTTGTCGTCCACTTCGTCGGCAAGGGCCTTGATCTGCAAGACGTTCCGGCCGCTGGCGATCAGCATCACATCCGTGATCACGGTCAGCTTGGTCACGTCCAGCGCGACGATGTCCTGCGCCTTTTTGTCATAGAGTGCGTTTGCGGCAATGGTGATGATGTCCTTGGCTTCCATTCAGGCAATCTCTCCTTTATGCTTGCGGCAGGCGCTCCAGCCACGCGATCACGCGCTGCGTGGCGGGGTGGAGCGGCGCCTTCTGGTGGGTAACATACTGTTGGGTCATGTGCAGGGAGCGAAGCATCGCGGCCACCAGATTCTGCTCCGCCAGCGCGCGCAACTCGGCAAGCCCCGGGTAGTTGCGCCGTCCCGGCTCGATCTTGTCCGCGAGGTACAGCACCATATCGACGGGCAGCATGCCCACCCGCCCTGTGGTATGGCAACGGATGGCGGTCAGGACGCCCGGCTCGGCCACGCCATATTCCACCTCGCAGACCGCCGCGCCCACCGGGCCATGCAGCAGCGCCTCGTTGGCCAGCGTCTCCTTGTCCAGCAGCAACCGGCTATCGCGCGCGATGCGCTGCAGCGCGGTGAGCGGCATGCACTTGGCGCAGTCGTGCAGGATGCCCGCCAGCTCGCACTGGCGCTCGTCCAGCCCGTGCGCGCGGGCCAGCCGCCTCGCCGTCCACGCCACCAAAATGGAGTGGAGCAGCCGCCGTTCGCTCAGCGCCGCCTTCAGTCGCGCATACATGGGGGCGGGCTCCGGAAGCACGGCCTCCACGCCATACAGGCCCATCAGCCGGATGTACTCCTCCACCGCGGGGGGCAGGCCCTCCGCTTCTCCGCCCGCGGCTAGCGCCGCGCGGATGTCCGTGGCGCTTATATCCAGTGGCGGCAGCGACAAAAAGATGAACTTCGCGCCCCGGGCGGCAAGCAGCGGCACGGAGGGGTGCGCGCTGGCATCCGCCGTGGTGCGGCGGCACACCAGAAACGTGCACATCGCAAACACCTTGTCCGGTGTGCGCCAGTTGGGCAAGTCCAGCAGCGTATCCTCGCCGATGATGTAGAAAAACTCCGCGTCGGGCATTTGCCTGCGCAGCAGGGCGAGCGTATCCACGGTGTAAATGACGCCTTCGCGGTCGATCTCCACCCGCGAAATAGCGTATCTGGGTTCGCGCAGCGTGCTCAGCCGGGTCATCTCAAAGCGGTGTTCTGCGTCGGCCAGCCCCTCGTGGCGCTTGTGCGGCGGGTTGCCCGTGGGCAAAAACAGGATGCGGTCGAGTTTCGCCTCGTCCAGCGCGCAGGCCGCGATGGCCAGATGGCGCTCATGGATGGGGTTGAAGCTGCCGCCCATGATGCCGATGCGTTCCTTAGGCACGTAGGCGCCTCCCTTCCTGTTGGCATTATACCCGAAACAGGGGCAAAGGAAAAGTGTTTTTGTCGCCGCGCCCGAAGCCGCCGCAAGCGTTGACAGCCCCGCCCCGAACCGATATAATCAAACGTGCGTGGAACCGTTTTCATGGGGAGGTGCGACCCTTTGAGGAGCGTCAACATACAGGATATCGCCCGCGAGGCGGGGGTGGGCAAGGCGACGGTGTCGCGTGTGATCAACGGCAAGGGCTATGTGAGCCGCGAGACGGCCGCCAAGGTCAAAGCCGTGATGGAGAGCCACCACTACCAGCCCTCTGCGCTGGCGCGCAGCCTTTCACGCCGTGAGAGCGACGCCATCGGCCTCATTATCCCCGAGGCCAACAACCCGTTTTTCAGCGCCCTGCTCACGGGCGTGAGCGAGGTGATGGACAAGTGCGGCTACACGTTGATCCTGCGCACCTCCGGCAACCAGAAGGAGCGGGACTACCGCGCGCTGGAGGCCATGCGCTACCAGCGCGTGCGCGGGCTTTTGTACGTGCCCGCCTGCAACTATGAAAACGACCGCGATTTTGAGCAGATGGCCTCGCGCCTCAACGACCTGGGCGGCCCCACCGTGGTGCTGGACAGGCCCATCAACCGGCTGGACTGCGACTGTGTGCTGAGCGACAACTTCAGCGGCAGCTATGCGGCCACCGAGGCGCTAATCCACGCGGGGCACCGCGCCATCGGCGTTATCGCGGGAAACACGCAGCTCTTGATCGGCCGCGAACGCGTGGAGGGCTACCGCAAGGCCATGATGCAAAACGGCCTTACCCTGCATAAGCCTTACCTTTTGACCGGCACGTTCGGCCAGCCGGAGGCGTACCAGCAAGTGACCGAGCTGATGCAAAAGCCCGACAGGCCCACGGCGTTTTTCATCGCCAACAACCACAGCGAGATCGGCTTTTTGAACGCCGTGCGCGACCTGAAGCTTAAGATACCGGCGGATGTGGCCTTTGTAGGCTTTGACGAGCTGCCGGGCCAGATGGTGTTCGAGCTGCCCTACAGCTGTCTTGACCGCGAGGTAGTCAGCTTGGGCGCGAAGGCGGCGCAGCTGTTGATCCGCCGCTTCGACGAGCCCGCCCGCCCCGCCGAACGGCTGGTGGTGGTACCGCGACTGTGCCTGCGCGGCAGTGAAAAGCGTGTTTTGAAGCGGTAGAACCTTTGGAACGAGGCCTGCCGATGGGCCGGGGGTGCGCATGCATCGTCATTTCCTGCTTTTCTCGCCTGCCCGCCATAGGGTTTTTGCTTCACAGACAGGAAAATACGCCTCGGCGGGGGAATACCATGCCGGGGCGTTTTGATGCACCATGGACAGCGCGCGCCATGCCTCTGCGCAAAGGTGCGTGAGATAACGGCCATTCCACCGCCCGTGGCTGCGGCAGGCGCATGCTGGCGGGCTTCACCGCTGCCGCCCTTACCCCTGATGCTGACCCTGCCTAAGAATAGGAGGACGATAGACCATGAACGATTGGAAACCGGAATGGGAGATGCTTTTCTCCGCGCACCCAAGCCTCCGCCCCCTTGCGGATGACTTGACCGCGGCGCTTGAACTGATATGCGGCAGTTTCCAAAACGGCGGCAAGCTGCTGCTGTGCGGCAACGGCGGCAGCGCGTGTGATTGCGAGCATATCGCCGGCGAACTGATGAAGGGCTTTTTGCTCAAGCGCCCGGTGAACGCGGCGGAGGCTGCGGCGCTGGCTGCCGCGGGCGACGACGGCGCGCTGACTGCAAAGCTGCAGCGCGCGCTGCCCACCATCGTTCTGCATGGGCTTTCCGGCATGAGCACCGCTTTCATGAACGATGTGGATCCGGAGCTGACCTTTGCGCAGCAGGCATTCGCCTACGCGAAGGCGGGCGATGTGCTGCTGTGCATCTCCACATCCGGCAACGCGCGCAATGTGCGGCTGGCGGCCATCGCTGCGCGCGCCAGGGGCGCGAAGGTGATCGGCCTGACGGGCGAAACGGGCGGGCTGTTGGCCGCGCACTGCGACGTGTGCCTGAAAGCGCCCCAGCACGAGACCTGGCGCGTGCAGGAGCTGCACCTGCCCATCTACCACACGCTGTGCATCGCCATCGAAACGGCCATGTTCGGGGGTGGCGAGGCGTGAGCGTGCTGGTGGGGTTTGATATCGGCGGCACGAAATGCGCCGTGAGCATCGGGCGCGCGCAGGGCGATGGCGTGGAGTTACTCTGCAGAGAGGCCATCGCAACCCCCGCGGGCCAGCTGGACGCGATGGATGCGCTCTGCGCGCTGGCGCGGAAGCTGGCGGGCGGCGAAGCCGTCGCGGGCGCGGGCATCAGCGCGGGCGGGCCGCTGGATGTAGAAACGGGTATGCTGCTAAGCCCGCCGAACCTGCCCGGCTGGCGGGACGTATCGCTCACCCGGCTGGTGGGCGAGGTTCTCCATGCGCCCTGCGCGCTGGAGAACGACGCAAACGCCTGCGCGCTGGCGGAGTGGCGCTGGGGCGCGGGGCGGGGCAGCCGGATGATGGTTTTCCTCACTTTTGGTACAGGGCTGGGCGCGGGCATCGTGGCGGACGGGCGCATCCTGCGCGGCGCGACGGGTGACGCGGGCGAGGTTGGGCACTGGCGCATCCGCGATTTCGGGCCCAGTGGCTATGGCAAGGCAGGCTCGTTCGAGGGCTTTTGCTCGGGCGGCGGGCTCAAGCAGTTGGCTGTGACCGTGGGGGAGCGATACCGGCAGAACGGTGTGCCGCCCGCGTTCGTGCGGGACGGTCTCTATGATGCGAAAACCGTGGCGGAGGCGGCCCGCGCGGGCGACGCTGCGGCGCGGGAGGTGTTCGCCATCTGTGGCGAGGCGCTGGGCAGCGGGCTTTCGCTGCTGGTGGATGTGCTGAACCCCGACCGTATCGTGCTGGGGTCGATCTACGCTCGCTGTTCCGATTTGCTGACCGGCCCGATGCGGGATGTGATGGCGCGGGAATGCCTGCCGCGGTCACTGGGCGCGTGCGAGGTGTTGCCTGCGGCGTTGGGCGAGAGCATCGGCGATTATGCGGCGCTGGCAATAGCGGCATCGGCTCTGCCTCCTCTGTGAGTGGGACTTCGTCCCCCGGTCTCGTCAGTTTGATCGACGCGAGGGCTGCTTTCGCACCTCACGCTTGTCAAACCTCCCATCTTCGGGTCGCTCGCCGCTACGCGGCGGCCTTCGGCCCTGCCTGCTTGATTGGCGCGCAGTGCTCCCGCACTCCGCGCTTGTCAATCAGGCCACCCCGGTTCGCTTTCGCCTGCGGCGAAGCGACCACTGGCAGCCTGCTCTCCTTCGGTGCCCACTGGGCAAACACTTCCCTACGATGCCAAACTTCCCCTGATTACGGATTGGCTTCGGAAGCCCTGTGGGATGGAAGTGTTACCTTGGGCACGACGCATGGCGAAGCAGGGATGCTACGTGTATATGCCAACGCGGAGTTAGCGCAAGCCGGAGCAAGACCGCTTGGCAACGTTGCTTTGCACGGCTTGTGTCGTGGGCGTTCAATCGAATCAAGTTGTAAGGGCAAAGCCGGATGCGGGGCTTTGCCCTTTTTGCATTTGGCGCATACGTGGGTGAAAAGGATTGCTTTGCAGGGCGCGTGGTGGAATGCAGTGCGGGGGCGGTGAGGATGAGCTGGATAGCGTGGGAAAAGCGCCGTTTTGGATGCGGAAGAATGATGTTTCATCTGGCACCACAATAAACATCGGGCCCATCTCAACCAGCTTGGTACAAACATTCCGGCGATTTATGGGCTGGATACAGCCAAAAAATACAGGTAGTTTGCCCCCCTGTTTCGGAAAAGTGCGCCCCTTTACAGCCTCGCCGCGGATGCTATACTTGACCCAGCAAAGGGCAGGGAAAGACGGTGGTGACGGTCGATGGGCGAGAAGCTCGTATCCATGGAACATATCAGCAAATCCTTTCCGGGCGTGCAGGCGCTGAACGACGTGCATTTTGAACTGTGCGCGGGCGAGGTGATGGCGCTGCTGGGCGAGAACGGCGCGGGCAAGAGCACGCTGATGAAAATTTTGAGCGGCGTTTATACCCGCGACGCGGGCCGCGTGGAGATTTTCGGGCAGGAGCAGGGCGACCTGACCCCCCGCCAGGCGCAGGCGCTGGGCGTGGCCATCATCCATCAGGAGCTGAACATGTGCCGCCACCTCTCGGTTGCGGAAAACATCTTTCTGGGGCGCGAGAAAACGCGGCTGGGCACCCTCTCCAACCGGGAGATGGAGAATGAAGCGCGCCGGATTTTGAGTGAGCTCAAGATCGATCTGGATCCCCGCAAGGTGGTGGGCGAGCTGCCGGTATCCAAGCAGCAGATGGTGGAGATCGCCAAGGCCCTGTCGACCAACGCGCGCGTGCTCATCATGGACGAGCCTACCAGCTCGCTCACTTCCCGCGAGATCAACGACCTGTTCCGCATCATCCGCGAGCTGAAGGCCAAGGGCTGCGGTGTGGTCTATATCAGCCACCGCTTGGAGGAGCTCAAGTACATCGTCGATCGGGTGACCATCATGCGCGACGGCCAGTTCGTCACGCAAGTGGATTTTAAGGACACCACGATGGGCGAGATCATCACCGCGATGGTGGGCCGCGAGATCAAGGAAAAATTCCCCCGCGTAACGTGCGAGCGCGGCAAGCGGGTGTTCGAGGTCAAAAACCTGAACGCGGGCCGCATGGTGCGAGACGTGAGCTTCACCCTGCACGAGGGCGAGATCGTCGGTTTCGCAGGGCTGATGGGCGCGGGCCGGACGGAGACCACGCGCGCCATCTTCGGCGCGGACGCGCGGGAGAGCGGCGAGATTCTGTTGGACGGCAAACCCGTGCGCATCCACGGCGTGAAGGACGCCATCCGCGCGGGCATCGTGCTGGCCCCCGAGGATCGCAAGAAGGACGGGCTCTGCACCAAGCTCTCCATCCGCCAGAACATCGCGCTGCCCAACCTGGACATGCTGTGCGACAAGGCGGGCGTGGTGCGCGGCAAGCGCGAGGCCGAGATGTGCAGGCAGGCCGTGGGGAACTTAAAGATCAAGACGCCCTCGGTCGATAAGGACGTGGCCACCCTCTCCGGCGGCAACCAGCAGAAGGTGGTCGTCGCCAAATGGCTGGCGCGCAACAGCCGCGTGGTGATGTTTGACGAGCCCACGCGCGGCATCGACGTGGCCGCCAAGGTGGAGATTTACCACCTGATGAACAAGCTTAAGCAGCAGGGGATCGCTGTGATGTTCGTCTCCTCCGAGATGCCGGAGATCATGGGCATCGCCGACCGCATCATCGTGATGTGCGACGGCCGCATCACCGGCGAGATGACCGCCGCGGAAGCCACGCAGGAGAACATCCTGACGCTGGCGACGCAGTTTGAAAAGAAAGTCGCCCAAGGCATATGAGGAGGAACCCCTACATGCAAGCGAAACGGCTCAACCCCATGCGCAGGTTTTTCGCCATCCGCGGCATGGCCTCGGCCATGATCGCCTTCGCCGCCCTGATCGTGATCTACATCGTGTTCGGCCTGCGGGAGCCCAACGTGTTCTCCGCCGCCAACGTGCAGAACCTGCTGCGCTCGATGAGCAAGTACCTGATCATCGGCATCGGGCAAAGCTACCTGCTGATCACCGGCAACATCGACCTGTCGCTGGGCTCGGTCGTGGGCATGAGCGCCATGATTTCCGCCACGATGATGACCAATGGCGTGCACCCGCTGCTGGCCGCGCTGGTGGCGCTGCTCGCGTGCCTGATGATCGGCCTGATCAACGGCCTTCTGGTGGGCAAGGCGCAGCTGCCGCCGTTCATCGCCACGCTGGGCACCATGTTCACGGCGCGCGGCATCGGCTACATGATCAACGGCAACCGCAACACCGACGCCATCGCCTCTGGTATCGGCAAAGATGCGGGCGACCTGTTCCAGAACTTTTTCTACTACGGCAAGACGGCCGGGCTGTACAACACCTTTCTGGTGGCGGTCGCCGTGTTCATCGTATTCTTCTTCTTACTCAGCAAGACGCGCACGGGCCGCCATATCTACGCCATCGGCTCCAATATGGACGCGGCCAAGCTGTCGGGCGTGAGCGTGTTTGCCACCACCACCAAGGCGTATCTGGTATCGGCGTTCTGCGCGTTCGTCGTGGGGCTGATCCTGTGCGCACAGGCCGGGATGGGCAACATGGAAGCCGGTAACATGTACGAGATGTACGCCGTGGCCGCAGGCGTCATCGGCGGCATCTCGCCGCTGGGCGGCACGGGGCTGCTGCTGGGCACTTTCGCAGGCGCCGCCGTGTGGCAGACGCTGGAAAACGGCCTGAACATGATCGGCGCGCAGGTGGGTCTCCAGCGCATCGTAATCGGCGTGATCGTGGTGTTCTCGGTACTGCTGGACGTGGTGGTGCGCCGCGGCGCCCGCAAACGAACCAAGTAGAATTTGTAAGCGCCTCACGGTGCTTATAGAGAATATATATCAGGAGGGTTTATCTATGAAGAAGTTCCTTGCCATCCTCTGCGCACTGGTACTGTGCCTGAGCGTGTTCTCGGCCGTCGCCGAAACCGTGAAAGCATCGCAGCCCTGGAAGATCGCCCTGATCACCATGGACTCCATCGACCAGCACTGGGTCAAGCTGAATGAAGGCGCACAGGCGAAGGCCGCCGAGCTCGGCGTGACCGTGGACTTCATGAGCCCCAACACCAAGGATGACGCCCAGCAGATCGAGGCCGTGAACAACGCCGTCGCCAAGGGCTACAACGCCATCCTCGTGGCCGCCAACGGCCCGGATGCCATCTCCGGCGCACTCAAAGAGGCGCAGGCTGCCGGTATCAAAGTGATCTATGTGGACAGCCCCGCCAACGTGCCCGCCGAGGCCACGTTCAGCACCGACAACCAGGCCGCCGGCAAGACCGCCGGTGAAACCCTGCTCGCCGCCCTGACCGCCGCCGGCACCACCGAAGGCACCATCGGCATCGTGAACGTGAACGCCGCCACCGACTCCACCGTGAAGCGCGAAGCCGGTTTCCGCTCTGCGTTTGAAGGCACCAAGTTCACCCTGCTGGAGACCCAGTATGGTGAAGGCGATGCCGCCAAGTCCCAGACCATCGCGGAAAACTACATCACCCAGGGCGTGGTTGGCATCTTCGGCGCCAACGAAGGCTCCACCACCGGCACCGGCAATGCCATCAAGGATTCCGGCAAGGCCGTGATCGGCGTTGGCTTTGACAAGAGCGACGCCATCCTGGGCCTGATCGCGGACGGCTACCTGCTGGCCACCATGGCGCAGAACCCCGATGTCATGGGCGCGAAGGGCGTTGAGGCTGCTGTGCAGGCGCTGGAAGGCGCTACCCTCGGCGGCGCTGTGACCGACACCGGCGTCAGCGTGCTGACCAAGTAATCCCACAAGCCATGCAAGGGCGTCGGTCGTGAAGGCCGGCGCCCTTTTGCCGCTGATGCGCGCGGTTGGCGCAGAGCGGAAAAGCGTGATATACTAACACGTCGGCTCTGCCTCCTTTGGCACCAAAGATGAGCGTGTGCCCAGTGGGCACTGCGGCGAAGCCGTAAGCGAATCGGCGGTGGCCAGCTTCACAAGAGCAGGGCACGGTAGTGCCGTGCGCGCCGATGAAGCTGGCAGGACAATGGGACTTCGTCCCCCCCTGCCTCGCCGGTTTGATCGGCGCGAGGGCTGCTTTCGCGCCCCACGCTTGTCAAACCTCCCATCTTCGGGTCGCTCGCCGCTTCGCGGCGTTGCCCACTGGGCAAACGCTTCCCTACGGTGCCAACCGCCCCCTGGGAACGGGGGTTGTGGCGGTAGCCAAGTATTTGTTAGTGACACTCGCATCATAGCGCCTGCGGCGCTGTGCGTTCGCTTTTAATTTTGGGCTTCGCCCAAGACACGCAAACGGGCGCCGCCCCCTTGACCCCTGCAAGGGCCATTGTCCGGTCGGTTTGATCGTCGCGCAAGGCACTGCCGCGCCCTGCGCTCGTCAAACCTCTCACCTGCGGGTCGCTCGCCGCTTCGC
>CAZOZO010000072.1:0-9984 GCA_964584315.1 uncultured Oscillospiraceae bacterium | reverse complement strand
CGTCGCCGGTGTCCAGCACCTCATAATCCTGCCATTGGTCGCATAAAAACATGGTTGCTCCTTTATTGTAGGGGGTTGTGTGTGTCGGAGGGGGGATGCGGGCCGCGAAGCCCGCTTGTTTGCTTATTACTGCGTATATCATTCGCGTAAGCTTCGGGGCAACCCTTTATTGCAAAGGCACGCAAGGGTTTGGCCGTGCGGGGATGCACGGCCAAACCCGGGAAAGAACGGTCTAAAGATTCGGCAATGCGCTGTTGTCGCGCGCAACATAGCGCCTGCGGCGCTGTTCGCGCGCTTTGGCTTGTACGCTGCGGCGTGGGGCTTTGGGGCGCTGCCCCAAACCCCGCAAGGGCCATTGTCCGGTCGGTTTGATCGTCGCGCACGGCGCTACCGCGCCCTGCGCTCGTCAAACCTCTCACCTGCGGGTCGCTCGCCGCTTCGCGGCGTCGTCCGCTGGACGACCGCTTCCCTCCGGTGCCCTTGACCCCTCTTTACGCCTTCTTCACGCTTAACAGCGCCTTTTTATCATTAATCTCCCACTCCTGCGCCGCCGCATCCTCCGGCGCGGCCTTCGCCTCCAGCGACAGCGCCAGCACGCTCTGCATGATGAACGCTTTCCCCGCCTCAATCGCGGCGGAGAGCTCGCCATCCGCGCTATACGTGACCAGAATGCGGTCGGTCACGTCAAACTCCGCTTCCTTGCGCATCGTTTGCAGCTTGCTGACCACCTCGCGCTGGTACCCTTCGGCCACCAGCTCCGGCGTCAGGTTGCAGTCCAGCACCACCGTCAGCTCCCCATCGATTTGGCTGGCGAAGCCCGCCTTATGGATGGCTTCGGTCAGCACGTCGTCCTTCTCCAGCATCACCTCGGTACCTTCGATCTCAAAGCGCACCGCCTCGCCACGGGCGAAAGCGTCCACCACGTCGTTGCCGTCCGCCTCTTTCAGCCAGCCACCGATCTTACCCAGCAGCTTGCCGTACTTCGGGCCCAGCGTGCGCATCTGCGGCTTTAGGTTATACGTGGTAAAGGCGCGCGCATCGTCGGTAAAGACGACCTGCTTCACGTTCAGCTCGTCCGCGGCCAGCTCCACAAACGCGCCGTCCAGCTTGGCGCCCTTCACATACAGCGCCTTGAGCGGCTGGCGCACCTTCAGGCTCGCGGCATTGCGGCACGCGCGGCCCAGGCTCACGATGTCCAGCAGCGCGTCCATCTGCGTGTTCAGGCTTTCGTCGATCAGGCTCTCGTCCGCGGCGGGGAAGCGCGTCAGGTGCACGCTCTCCGGCGCGCTCGGGTCTACCGAGCGCACGAGGTTCTGGTAGATATCCTCCGCCATGAAGGGCACAAACGGCGCTACCACTTTGGTCAGGGTCGTGAGCACGTTGTAGAGCGTTACAAACGCCGCTTCCTTCGTGTCGTCCATGCCCTTGCCCCAGAAGCGCTCACGCCCGCGGCGCACATACCAGTTGCTCAAATCATCCACAAAGGCGGTGATGGCCGCGGCAGGCTCGGGGATGCGGTAGTTGGAGAGGTCGTCGTCCACCTGCTTGACCAGCTGATTGAGGCGGCTCAAAATCCACTTGTCCATCAGCGTGAGCTTGACGTTGGCGATATCGTGCTCCTTGGGATCGAAGTTGTCGATGTTGGCATACAGCACGAAGAAGGCGTAGGTGTTGTGCAGCGTAGCCATGAACTTGCGCTGCCCTTCGCTGACCGCCTTATCGCTGAAGCGGCTGGGCAGCCACGGCGCGCCCGCGGTATAGAAGTACCAGCGCACCGCGTCCGCGCCCTGCGCGTCCAGCACCGTCCACGGGTTGACCACGTTGCCGGTGTGCTTGCTCATCTTGCGGCCAAACTCGTCCTGTACATGCCCCATGACGATGCAGTTTTTGAACGGGCTTTGGTCGAAGATGGCCGTGCCGATGGCCATGAGCGTGTAAAACCACCCGCGCGTCTGGTCGATGGCCTCGCTGATGAAATCCGCGGGGAAGCGCTTGTCAAACACATCCTTGTTTTCAAAGGGGTAGTGCCACTGGGCGAAGGGCATGCTGCCGCTGTCGTACCAGCAGTCGATCACCTCGGTCACGCGGCGCATGGGCTTGCCGCAATCGGGGCAGGTGATCTCCACCGCGTCGATGTAGGGGCGGTGCAGCTCGATATCCGCCGCGACGGGCGCGGTGGCCATGTCCATCAGCTCCTGCCGCGAGCCCACCACGTGGATGTGCCCGTCCTCGCAGACCCACACGGGCAGCGGCGTGCCCCAGTACCGCTCGCGGGAAAGGCCCCAGTCCACCACGTTGTCCAGGAAGTTGCCAAAGCGCCCTTCCTTGATGTTGTCCGGCAGCCAGTTCACGGTGCGGTTGTTGCGCATCAGCTCGTCATGCAGCTGCGTCATGCGGATGAACCACGTGCTGCGCGCGTAGTACAAAAGCGCCGTGTCGCACCGCCAGCAGAAGGGGTAGTTGTGCGTGAAGGGCGCGGCGGCAAACAGCAGGCCGCGGGCCTTCAGATCGGCCAGCACATGCTCGTTCACGGTCTTGGTGTTTTCGCCCGCCCACGGCGTGCCGTCGATAAAGTTGCCCTGCGTGTTCACCAGCTGCACAAAGGGCAGGTTGTTATTCCGGCCCACACGCGCGTCGTCCTCGCCGAAGGCGGGGGCGATGTGCACGATGCCGGAACCGTCGGAAAGCGTCACATAATCATCCGATACCACATACCAGCCCTTTTCACGGGGGTAGGGCACGCCCTCAAAGCGGTAGAGCTGCTCATACTCCATGCCGCACAGCTGTGCGCCGGTCATGGTGCGCACCACCTTGCCGCCGTGGCTGGCCTCGCCGAACACGGTGTGGATCAGCGTTTCCGCGAGGTAGTACGTTTGCCCGTCCAGCAAAAACTCCGCATACGTCTCCTTGGCATTCACGCACAGGGCCACGTTGCTGGGCAGCGTCCAAGGCGTGGTCGTCCACGCGAGGATGAAGGTATTCTCCTTGCCGCGCACCTTGAAGCGCACGAACGCGGAGGTGTCGCTCACCTCTTTGTAGCCCTGCGCCACCTCGTGGCTGGAAAGGGCGGTGCCGCAGCGGGGGCAGTAGGGCACCACCTTGAAGCCTTTGTAGAGCAGGCCGCGCTTCCAGATCTCCTTCAGGCTCCACCACACGCTCTCGATATAGCTGTCATGGTAGGTGACGTAGGGGTTCTTCATGTCCGCCCAGAAGGCCACGCGGTCGGACATATCCTCCCACTCCTGCTGGTACTTCCACACGCTTTCCTTGCACTTTTTGATGAACGGCTCGATGCCGTAGGCCTCGATGGCAGGCTTGCCATCCAGGTGCAGCAGCTTTTCCACTTCAAGCTCCACGGGCAGGCCGTGGGTATCCCATCCCGCTTTGCGCAGCACATCCTTGCCCTTCATGGCCTGAAAGCGCGGGATCAGGTCCTTGATGGCACGCGTCTCGATATGGCCGATGTGCGGCCTGCCGTTGGCCGTGGGCGGCCCGTCGAAGAACGTGTAGCGCTCGTTGCCCTCGTTGTTGTGAAACGACTTTTCGATGATGCCCTCGCGCTTCCAAAACTCCAGCACGCGCTTCTCGCGCCCCACAAAGTCCATGTCCGTCGTAACCTTCTGATACATGCGTTTCCCCTCCACCATGATCTGCATTGGGGCAGAAAAAAACCGCCCCGTGAACGGGACGGAAGTTTACATTCCGCGGTACCACCCATTTTGACGGGGCCATGCCCCATCCGCTTTAACGCCCTGTAACGGGAGCGCCCGCGTCGCCCTGCGGCCATGCCGGTCGGGCGGCGTGCTCGGGGGTGATAAAGCGCGCGGGTATGCCGCCCGGCTCCCACCGCCCCGGGCTCGCTTGGGCCTGCCGCTTGCGCGCACGTCCCCGTCATAGCAACGGTTGCCCGCTTGTGGGCGGGCTTAGGCTATTATACAAAAGGGCGGCGAAAATGTAAAGGGGCGGCAGGAAATATCGCGGTAAAGGCCGAATGGGGCACCGTGCCAATGGAGCCGGATGCCCGCGAAGGGTGCCGCCTCGGCTGTAGCGGGATGTTCCGGCCGTCCGTCACGCCTCGCACGCGATTCACTACCAGCAATCAAAGATTATGCCGCCACGGAGGTACCATGAAGCTTACCACCCTTGCCGCGCGCCTTGCCCCGCTCGTGCCACGCATGCGCTGCCCGCAGTGCGGCGGCGGGTTTTCGCTGCAAGCCGCCCAAAGCCTCGTATGCGAGCATCGCCATACGTTTGACCTGTCCGCGAAGGGTTATGTGAACCTTGCCCCCGGCCACGACCAGCAGGCTGAAAAGTATACCGCCGCCCTGTTTGACAGCCGCGCCCGTGTGTTTGCGGACGGTTTTTTCGCCCATGTCGCGAACGCGCTGGCGAGCGCGGTGCAAAGCCATTTGCCCACCGCCACTGGCACACCTGCGCCCCAGCCAGCCCCCTTCGTTCTGGACGTGGGCTGCGGCGAGGGCTACTACGCCCGCGCGCTGGCCGCCAGCCTGCCCGCCGCCACCGTCGCGGGGGTGGATCTGAGCCGCGACGCAGTGCTCGCCGCCGCGCGGCAGGCACCCGCGCTTCACTGGTTCGTAGCCGACCTGACGCGCCTGCCCTTTGCCACCGACGCAGCAACGGCGCTGGTCGATGTGCTGACTCCCGCGGACTACCGCGAGTTTGGCCGCGTGCTCGCGCCGGATGGCCTGCTCTACAAGCTGATCCCCGCGGACGATTACCTGGCCGAGATACGGCAGGCCGTCGCGAGTCGCTTACAGGGCGAGCCGTTCAGCAATGCACGGGTGATAAGCCACCTCTTAGGCAACGCGGAAGTGCTGGAACGCATCGCGGTACGCCGCACGCTGCCTGTAACGCCCGCGCAGGCGCAGGATTTTTTGCGCATGACCCCCATGACCTTCGGGCTCCCCGAGGAGGCGCTGGCGGGCATCACCTTCCCGCAGATCACCGTCGCGATGGAGCTGTTCGTGTGCAGGCTGCGGCGCTGAAGCCGCGCCAACTGTGCGCACGCTGTGCCGGGCGGGGCCGCGCAGCGGTATCCGGCGCGACTGGTCACGCGGATACTCCACGGCTTCGCCCCGTCGCCCGTTGTAGCCAGCAAACGCTTCAGTTTAATCCGGCTTGCAAGGCCGTGGCTTCCGCTTGCAAAGCGCCTGCGAGGGTCACACTCCGCTTTCGCTGCCGAACAACGCTGCCCGCTGCCCAGCGCAGCGTCCCTACGCCCAACGCCCGCAAAGCCGCGAAAAAAGCCGATAAGCAAAAGAAGCCGCAGGGTTCGCCCCTTCCGGCTTCTCTTATTTTTCAAATCATGCCCCGCAAACGCCGACATATGCGCGCCGCATACGGCACACAAGCCCGCCGCCCGCATGGCGCTAAAAAAGGCGGCGCGGATGCACCAAAACGAACGGCACACGCCATAGGCAGGCCGTCCGCCTCCTGCTTTCCCTTACTCCTCGCCAAACAGCGACAGCTTGCCCGCCATCAGCTTCTTTTGCTCTTCCAGCAGGTCGCCAAAATTCTTGCGGAAGTCTCTGGCGGCGGTGCGGAGGGTTTCCATGTTCTTCTCCAGCGTGGCCTTTTCCTCGCGCGCGTTCTTCACGGTGTCGTCCGCCTTGGTCTGCGCATCTTTGACGATGGCTTCCGCCTTGCGCTTCGCCTCGGCCACGGCTTCGTCCGCCAGCTTCTGGGCGTTCAGCAGGATGCCTTCCAGCGTGGCGCTGGCCTGGCTCACGACGGGCATGGGCGCGGGCGCTGCTTCGGGGGCGCGCACTACCTCGGGCTGCATGGGCCTCACGGCCTTCTGGGCCACCTCCAGCTCGCGGCGCGCCTTGGCAAGGTCCGCCTCCAGCTGGTCGATGCGCTCCTGCATGGATACCATCTCGTCGCAGATCTGGTCAAGGTATTGATCCACATCATACGGGTCGTACCCCTGACCCTTATAAGCAAACTCTTTCTGTTCGATGTCCGAAACGGTGACGGCCATGGAATCGCTCCTTTCAAGTCGGTCAGGGGAAAGGTCATCGCGGCGCGCCGTAGCGCGTAAGGGTAACGGGGAGCCTGCCCTTGCGGGTGGGCTCGCCGATGGTGTCGATCATCAGGCGGCCGTAGCCGCGCACGGAGATGGCGTCACCCGCGGCGATGCGCGCATCGGGCCGCAGGGTGGGCGCATGGCGCAGCTTGACCGCGCCCGCCTCAACGAGAGCCGCCGCGTCGCCGCGCGAGAGGTGGAAGCCGTCCGCCACCACCGCGTCCAGCCGGGCGGATTGCACGGTAAAGCGCACTTCCTCGCCCTGCGGGGCCGCGGGCAGGTCGCCCGCCTGCGCGCGCGCGGCGGTCAGGCGCGTGCGCCCAGCCTCCGTAAGGCCGTTGAGCACGGTATCCGCCAGCGGCGCTTCCACGAACAGCGTGGCTTCGTCCGCGGCCAGCACGATATCGCCGGTACGATCGCGCCGGATGCCAAGACCCATCAACGCGCCCAACAGATCGCGGTGGGCGGGCGCGCTCTGGTGCGGCCAGGTGAGGCGCAGCGCGACCAGCGGGAAGGGCTCCGGCTCGCAGGCGGCGGGGCAGAAGCGCGCCATGCGGCGCTCCGCACCCTCATAGCCGCCCGTAAGCTCGCATGTTACGTTTGCCCGTTTTGCGGCGGCTTCGGCCAGCGCGGCCTCCGGCGGAGTCAAAAACGGCGTGAAGCGGCAGCGCCCCTGCCTGTCCGCCTGCGAAGCCAGCTCCAGCAGGCGGTCAAAAGGCATGGGCGCATCGCCCGCGCGCGGCATTACAGCAGGATGCCCTTAAGCAGCCTCAGCAGCCACTGGGCGACCAGCAGCAGCACCCACAGGCCCACGGGGGAGAAGTCAAACGCACCCGACGCAAGGCTGGGGAACAGCTTGCCGATCAGCGCGCGCACGGGCGCGAGGAACGGCTCCACATACTTGCCCAGCAGCTGGGTGTACTTGTTTTGCGGGATAATCAGCGTCATGAGCACATAAGCGATGAGCAGCCCCATGCAGACGCTCAACAGGAAGATCACCACATCGAACACAAACTTCAAAAGGCCAACCAACATCGGAATCCCTCCTCAAAATGAAATGCGTCCCGCTCCGGCAGAGCCGGAGGCAAGCGCCCGGGTAAAACAGACAAGCGATCAGCGCCCCTGCGAGCCGTCCGCGCTGCGCACGAACGCGCCCTGCATGCCAAACGGCGCGCCAGCGCGGCGCCCCTGCGCGACAGGCTGCTGCACGGCGTAGGGCCCGGTAGCCGCCCCCGCCCCAAAGGCGGCGGGCTGCGCCGCGCCGTAAGCGGCCGTGCGCGGGCCTGCGGGCTGCTGCGCGGCATAGGGGCCGGTGGCCGCGCCACCGTAAGCGGCGGATTGCGCCGCGGTATAAGCGTTGGGCTGCGCCGTGCCGTAAGCGGGTGTGCGCGTGCCTGCGCCGGGCTGCGCGGCATAGGGGCCGGTGGCCGCGCCGCCGTAGCCCACGGCCTGCGCGCCGGTATAGGCGGCCGCGCGCTGGCCCATCGGCTGCGCCATGGGCTGCTGCGCGCCGTAGGCAGGGCGCGGGGCGGCCGCATAGCCCGCCTGCGCGCCGTAGGTGGCGGGGCTGGCATACTCCGGCCGCACATAGCCCTGCGCTTCCGGCGCGGACGCGTACTTTTGCAGCGCCGGGTCGATCACGACCCGCACCGACGGCGAAGATATCAGGTAGATGCCGCGCTGGCTGATCTTGTTCAGGTCGCAACCCAGCGTGTAGGCCGCACCGCTGAGCATGTCCACACAGCGCTGGCGCTCACTGTCGTTGGCAATAAACTCCATATTCAGAAACACCGAGGCGTTGCTCTTGATAAACTCGATCACCTTGGTGCACTCGTTGCGGCTGCGCAGCAGCACCACATACTCCACATGGGCGTAGTAGTTGCCCTCCGGCCCGCGCACCATGCCCGGGAACGGCACCACGTTGCTGGGCTGGCTATAGCCGGGCGCGCCCTGCGCGCTTTGCGCCGTCGGGCGGCCGAACTGCTGCGCCTTCTGCTGTGAGAAGGCGGCCTGCTGCCTGCGCTGCTGCTCCTCGGCCTGCTGGCGCTGGGCGTCGCTCTCGGCCTGCATATCCTTCTGGGATCGGTAGGGCACGCGGCCCGCGTATTTGTCGGTCTGGTCCGCGCTGAAGCGGTCCACGGGCTGCGAGCGCCCGGTCATGCTTCCGGCGGCCATGCTTTCGGCCATGGTGGGCGTTTCCTGCACGGGTTTGCGCATACCGCCGTACGCCTGCTCTGCCTCTTGCGAAGCATAGTAGGCGCCACCCGGTATTCCTGCGGCCGTTCCGCCGCGGGCGCTTTTCCCGCCCCTGTCGTTCAACCAGCCGTTGAACTTTTGGAAAACACCCAAACGATATACCTCCCGCATGGCAAGCCTTTGCCATTGCTTTGCCCCCATGGGGGCGGGTCCGCCCGCTTCAGCGGGGCGTAAAGAGTGCCGTGCCTACGCGCACCATGGTTGCGCCTTCGCGCGCGGCGATCGCATAATCGTGGCTCATGCCCATGGACAGCTCCCGCATGTCCACGCCCGGCAGGGCCTCGTCGCGCAGCCGTTCAAAGAGCGTGCGCATCTGGGCAAACCACCCGGCCAGCGCGGCCTCGTCGTCCGTCAGGGGCATGATAGCCATCAGCCCGCGCACGCGCAGGTTGTGATAGTCCTTCATGCCGCGCAGGAAGGCAGTAGCGTCCTCCCGGGTGAAGCCGGCTTTCTGCGGCTCGCCCGCGATGTTGACCTGCACCAGCGCGTCCACCGTACGGCCGCACTGGTCGGCGCGCCGCTCCACCTCCTGGGCGAGGGCGGGCCTGTCCAGCGAATGGAGCAGCCATACTTTCTCTATTATATCTTTAACTTTGTTGGTTTGCAACCTGCCGATCCAATGCAGCCGAAATTGCCCCGTCAACAGGGGGAGTTTCGGCAGAGCGACCTGCGCGCGGTTCTCGCCGATGTCATGAACGCCCATGCCCAGCAGGGTGTTGATCACCGGCGGGGCGACCGTCTTGGTCACGGCGATCAGCTGGGCAGGCGGCTGGTCCGGGTAGGCATTCTGCGCAAGCCTTGCGCGGATGTCCGCGACGTTCGCCCGCAGCGTCTCCGCAGGCACGCTGGCGATCAGCGCCGCGCCGTGCGGCTGTTGCTCGGTCAAGCTACACACCCCCCTTTGGTAACCGCTGAATCGGTACCTACCCCGTCGGTCTTTGGGGCGCAGCGCAGCTTTGGCCTAAAAGTGCCTTGCAAATGCCCCGCTGTTCATTCAGCGTTTCTTGCCCTGATCTGCGCCACTCCGCTTCGGCAGCCGCAAAGTGACCGGGCGGCGAAAACTTAGTGGAACAGGCGCACGCGCTGCCCCTTGCCCAAAATGCCCGTCTGGATGGCGGAGATGAACACCTTGTCCCCCTGGGTGGCGACCACGTCCACGGGGATGAACACCTGCGTGCCATCGTCGTTGATGCGCACCACGCCCTGCTGGTCGTTTTGCGTGTAGATGGCGCTGGCAGGCACCAACAGCCCGTCTGCATACTCGCCCAGCTCCGCCTGGCAGGTGCGCATGTACAGCACGGGGGTCACGTCGCCCATCACGGCCAGCCGCAGCAGCAGCTCGCCGCTGGCGCGCGTGTAGCTGAGTACCTGCGCGTCCACCGTGGTGTTGGAAAACTGCTCCAGCATCAGCTTGTAGGCCGTGCCCTCCACAGGCGTCCACGTGCTGTCCTTGATGAGCATCAAAACCGCGTAGTTGTTCTTCTTGACCAGGCGGTAGATATCCGTCTTGCCGCGCTCGGAGGCGGCCACCTCGGGCTTTTGGCCACTGAACATCGCGCGCGCCTCGGCGGGGGTGTAGGTCTGGAACTTGTCGGGCGTTAAGGCATACTCGAAGCCGTCGGTATAGAAGCTGATGATGCTCTCCTGCGTGGCGGCGCGCTGCTTGATCCAGCTGTCGATGC
>CAZOZO010000071.1:0-10012 GCA_964584315.1 uncultured Oscillospiraceae bacterium | reverse complement strand
TCAAGCGAGCTTTGTTATAATACCACCCTAGGGGGGGGTTGTCAACACCTTTTTTGCTTTTTTCGTAAGAAAATAAGGCGTTTCCTGTATTTGGTCAGCCTTCCTGCCAATCCAGCGCCCAAAACCGCGCCCGCGCGTCCGAAAACCACCGTGCAAACGTCCATTTTCCCTTGTTTTTGCTTGACTTTTTGCGCCCGCATGTGTATCCTTTTTTTGTTACGCACGTGCCCGTCCGCGGGCGCCGCGGCGCGAGAGGCCCGGCCTTTGGGCCACAGCGGGCGTCTGCGTCCCCGGCTCCATCCACCGGCGGGGTCGCTAGCAATTATTACGCTATATATAAGGAAGGGGGAGGTACGATGCGACGGCTACGGAGCGCCGCGCCCTGGCTGCTGGGCGTTTTGGCGGCATCGTTGATGCTTTCGCTGCTGTTTGCGTTTGCTTCCTTCCAATATACGGGCAGCGACGACGCACCCATCCTGCGTTCGTTCATGGGCTACGAGGGCGGTGAGCCCGCCACGTTCCACCTGTACCTGCACACGGCGCTGGCATGGCTCCTGTGGGGGCTGGCCAAGCTGTTCCCCGGCGTTGCGTGGTTCTCCATCGTGCAGCTGCTGCTGCTGTGGTTTTCGCAGGTCGTGATCGTCAAAAGCTGCGCGCAGCTGAGCCGCAGGCATGGCTACACGGTGTGGCCGGGCGCGCTGGCGGGCCTTTTGTTCCTCCTCGCCTACGCGGTGTTCATCACCGCCCGCATCAGCTATACCACCACGGCGGCGCTGCTGGGCGCGGCGGCGGTGGCGCAGCTTTGCAGTGTGGATTTTGGCCGCGAGCGACGCGGGGGCGTGTTTGGCCCCATCGTGGGCAGCGCCCTGCTGCTGCTTTGCGCCTATTGCCTCCGGCAGATATCGGTGCTGCCGCCGCTGTGCTTCTGGCTTCTGGTATTGGCCGCAAAGCTGCTTGCCACCTTTGGCAAGCAAAAGCGACCCTGGGCGAAGGCCAAGCCCGTGCTGGCGGGCGCGCTGGCGACCGCGCTGCTGTTTGGCGCCTTCGCCGCCGTGCGCGAGGCGGATATCCGCCTGAGCAACACCCGCCCGCTGCTGGACTGGCAGGCCGAACGCATCAAGCTGTTCGACTATTCGGACTTTGACGAGACTACCAGGCCGGAGACGCTGGCGCAGATCGGCTGGAGCGACAGCGAGTTCACGCTGTTCACGTACTGGTACTTCCTGGACGACAACATGAGCACCGACGCCCTGCGCACCCTCAACGCACAGCAGGCGGCGGACGACGCGGCGCTTTCCGTGGGCGACCGCCTCGGCGCGACCTTTGCCCTCGTGCAGGACTGCCTGCGCCAGAACCCCGCCATTCGCTACGGCATATGGGCTGCGCTCTCCATGGCGCTGGCTGCGCTTTTCATGGCAGCCTTCCGCCGCGAGCGCAACCCGTGGGCTTGGTTGGCTATCGTGCTGGCCGTGCTGGGCGGCGCTGCGCTGCTTTTGTACCTTGGCTACAGCGGCAGGCTGCCCATGCGCGCCGCCGCCAGCGTACTATATCCGTGCGCGGCCTTCCTGTGGTGCGCGTGGCTGGGCGCGTTCGCCAGCCGTCGGCCTCAGGGCCTGAACCCCAATGCACACGCCCCCATCGACGCGGAGGAGCGCGCGCTGCGCGCACAGGCCGCCGCCGAGCTCTCCACCGCCGCGCCCCACGCGACCGCGCCCACGGCTGAAACGCCTGCGCAGCCTGCACCGGAGCCTCCGGCGAAACAAACGCCCCGCACCGTTCGGACCGTATCCGCGCTGCTGCTTGTGGCCGCGCTGATCGCGTGCACCTGGGCAGGCGTGCTGGCCGGCCTTACCATGGCGCGCGAGGTTCGCCCCGCCACCGCCGAGGAGGCGGAGCTCAGCACCGACGTGAACATGGCCGACCTGGACGCCTACGCGCTGGAGAACCCGGATATCCTGTTCATCTACGACCTGTCGCAGCTGGGCGACCACCGGCTGTTCCCCGCAACGCCGGCAGAAGGCCTCGCGGGCAACGCGCTGTTCTGGGGCGGCTACCCCGCGCGCACGCCCGGCTGGTATCAGGCGTTCGCCAAATACGGCATCACCACGTTTGACGCTACCCTGTTCCTCAGGGACAATGTGCTGCTGGCCAGCACCGACCCCGAGCCTTGGCCGAGCCTCATGGCGCACATCGCCGAGGCGGCGGGCACGGATGTCGACTGGGAGTATTACGATTCCATCGGCTATGTGAACTTTTTCCGTATCTACACATACTAGGGGCCGCCGGCAAGGCTAGCCCGCAGGCACACGGCATACCGCCGCTGCCGCGGGGCCTGCGCCGCCCCCACGGGCATGGGCGCAACGCCACGCGGCCCTTCACCCTGCTTTGGCAGGCAATGGAGGATAAAAATGAAAACCCAAACTGTTTTTTCGCGCCTCGGCGCGTTTCTGAGATCCTGTTTCGCTTGGGACAAACCCTACATCCGGTGGGTGCTCATGGTGGCCGTGCCCATCATCACGCAGGAGCTGGTGGGCGCCAGCCTGCACATCATCGACAGCCTGATGGTATCCGGCCTGGGCGACGCGTCCTACGCCGCCGTCACACAGGCAAACCGCTTCACGTTCCTGTTCCAGCTGTTCAGCTTTGGCACGGTATCCGGCGGGGCCATCTTCATGAGCCAGTACTGGGGCGCGGGCGACATCCGCGGCATGCGCCAGTCCATGGGCATCTCGCTTTGGGCGGTCACGGCGCTGGCCGGGCTGTTCACGCTCGCGGCGCTGGCCGTGCCGCAGGTGATCATCAGCTGGTTTTTGCCGGAGGGCGAAAGTCACGCCATCGCCATCGTCTACCTGCGCACCGTCGCGGTCAGCTACCTGCTGCTGGGCGTGAGCATGGTGTATTCCATGTGCCTGAAGGCCGGGGAGAAAACCTACATTCCGCTGATCGCCGGGGTTGCCAGCATCGTGACTAACACCGTGCTCAACTACGCCTTTATCTACGGCCACTTCGGGTTCGCGCGCATGGGCGTATACGGCGCGGCGGTCGCCACCAACATCGCGGCGGTCGTGCAGCTGGTGGTCAACCTTGCCTTCGCCTACGGCAAAAAGCTGCCCGCGGGCGCGACGCTGCGCGAAATGCTTGTGCATGACCGCGCCTTTGTCAAGAAGTTTGTCAAGATGGTGCTGCCGGTCGTGTTCAACGAGGGGCTGTGGGCGCTGGGCATCACGATGTACGGCGTGTATTACGGCTCCATGAGCGACGCGGCCGTGGCCGCCACGGGCATCTGCTCCAACATCGACAGCCTGGTGTGGGTGTTCATCTTCGGCATGATGCACGCCACCAGCATCATAGTGGGCAAGACGCTGGGCGCGGGCAAGGCGGAAGAAGCCTACCTCTACGGCAAGCGAATGATCGCCGGGGCCATGCTGGCGGGCGTGCTGCTGGGCGGGCTGATGATCCTGCTGCGCGCGCCCATCCTCACGCTGTATACCGGGCTCTCCCCCGAGGTGATCGACAAGGCGAGCCTGATCCTGCTGTTCGGGTCGCTGACGATGTGGTTCCGCGCGTTCAACTGCATTAACGTCGTGGGCATCCTGCGCAGCGGCGGCGACACGGTTTTCAGCCTGATTTTGGACGTGGGCAGCATGTGGGTGGTGGGCGTGCCGCTGTGCGCGGTGGCCACCTTCGTGTGGAAACTGCCGGTGGAATATGTGTACCTGTGCACCTTCGCCGAGGAGATCGTCAAGATGGTCATCGGCATACCGCACTTCATCGGCCGCAAATGGATCAACAACCTGACCGAAAAAAAGGGGGAGCTGGCCCTTGAGAACGATTGACCTGGTGGTAAAGATCGGCAGCATGGCGCTGATCCAGACGGGCGACGGCGCGATCGACTACAACGTGTTTCAGCGGCTGGGCGACGACCTGCTCCCCGGCATGCTGCTGGTGACCAGCGGCGCCACCGAAATCGGCCGACTGGACTACATCCGCCGCACCGGCAGCGAGCTGCGCGGCGACCCGGAGCAGGACAAGACCGACTACGCCGCGCAGGGGCAGATCATCCTGATGGATAACTACCGCCGCTTTGTGCACCCGGAGTACGGCATCCGGCAGGTGCTGGTGGAGCATACGCACTTCAACGACCCGCAGAAGCGCGAGCACATCCACAGGCTGTTCATGCGCGCGGCGGAGCAGGGGTGCATCCCCATCATCAACTACAACGACCCCGTGAGCGACGAGGAAAACCGCAAGATGGAGCTGGCCAGCCGCCGCATGGCGGGCGAGCCGGTGGTGGAGTGCGTCGACAACGACGAGACCGCCGCGGTGGTCGCATCGCTCGTGGGGGCCAAAACGCTCATCCTGCTCACCAGCACGGAGGGCATCTACCTGGACCGCAACGACCCCGAAACGCTGGTGCGCGAGGTGGTTGCCCCGGACATCCACACCCTGCGCGAAAAGGTGGCGGAACTCTCCACCCACTGCGAGGGGGCCAGCCGCGCAGGCGCAAACGGAGCCAAGGCCAAGCTGGCCTATGCCCTGCGCGCCGCGGAAAACGGCAGCCGCGTGATCATCGGCCATGCGCGGCACCACATCGGTGCCTTGATGAGCGGCAGCGTGCCGTGCACGCACATTGGCGTGGACGCGGAGCTGGCAGGGGGCGAAGCCTGATATGGACTATTTGCAAGCGGGCCTGACCCTTTTGTTCGCCGTGGGCATGGCGCTGTTCTACGCGCTGACGGATTTCTCCCGCCAAAGCCCGCGCCGCCTGCGCGTGGACGGCCGCGAGTACCGCATGCCGGACATGTGCTTCCACTATAACGCGGACACCCTCTACCCCATGATCGAGGCCGCGGGCGCGGAAAACCTGCCCCGGCTGCGCCGCTACTGGCGGCTGGATTTTGGCTTTATCGTGTGCTTTCTGGGCGTGATGCTGTCCATCGACTGGAACATCGATGGCCCCGCGACCACGCTGTACCTCATCATGGGCGCGGCAGCCATCCTGCGCGCTGTGCTGGACGTGGTGGAGAACATCCTGTTTTTGCGCATCGCGCGCGCAATGCCCGCGCGCAAGCCAGGGCTTGCCAACGTCGCGGGCTACGTGACCTCCGCGAAGTTCGTGTCCCTGTACGCATGGGTCGCCATGCTGTTCCTCAAGCTGTTTGCACGGGCGTTCGGCCTACCGTGGCAGCTGTGAGCAGGCAAAGCGCCGCCCTTTCCGTCCGCGTTGGCCGCAAGGCCATGCAGGGCGGGAAGGGCGGCTTTTTTGATTCAGTTCGTTCGTACCGTATGGCCTGTACCGCAAGGCAAGCGGTTCTGCGGCGGCCGCTTTGTCGCCCCGCGAGGCCAAGGCATTGCAGGGGCGGGCCCCAGCCTGTCCGGCGCGTCGGCGCATGCCAGCCAGCCCGTTTCCACCCGTTTGCCCGTGACTCAGGCGTAGTGGGGCAGACCGTCGTCCTCTGTGGGGAGCGCCCCTTTCATCCCGATGGTGAGGGGCCACGCCCCGCGCTCCGCGATGATGAAGCCCATCAGCATGCCAAAGTGCGCCGTCAGGTGCCGGATGGCCGCGACGATCAGCGCCAGCCGCGCGAAGGGGCGGCTGTCCGGCGAGGCTTCCAGCGCCGCGTCTGGCATCGCAGCCAGGTAGGCGCGCAGCTTGGCCGTAATGGCCGTAAGGTATTCCTCCATTTGTGCAAGCGAGAAGGCGGGCGCCTCCACCGCGCGGTCCAGGTCGTTCAGGCCGTCTACGTGGATGAGCGGCTCGGCGTAATGCTCCGGGCTCATGTACCACTGATCCAGCGAGTGCAGCATGTGGTAAACGTGCCGCCATACGGGCATGTCGCAGTACACGGCCTCCCACAGGCCGCTGTCCGCGGCGCAGCGCATCACGTTGCGCGCCTCCCACAGGGTGCGCTCGGTCTGCACGGTCAGCAGCGCGACCAGCGGGTCGGGCGTGGCTTCGGCCTTAGCAGCGGCTGTGTTTGGTTTCAAAAGCGCGGCGGCCTCCGCGGCCCGCACCGCCTCAAACCGCTCGCCCGCAGCGCGCAGGCGCGGCCAGACGAGCTTGCGGGATGCCTCCAGACGCGGCCCATCTTCCGCCGTGATGCTTGGCGCAGCTTGCGTACCGTTTGGCGCGGCCATGGTAGCGCCCGCGGGGGGCTTTACGTGGTAGCGCTTGTCCAGCCGCTCCTGCTCGCTGTATACACAGCCGCAATATTTTTGCATGTACAGGCCCAGCTTGCGCGCCTCGCCTTGCCCCTCGCGAAACAGCGGGCGGAAATCGCGGTATAAAAACGTGACCCCAAACTCCGCCGCGGCCTGCTCGGCGGCGGCGCGCAACAGCTCGTGGTTTTGGTAGGGGCTGATCAGCAGCGTGCTGGTGAAGTGCGTGTAGCCGCCTGCCTTCGCGCGGCGCGCGGTCTGTCGCATCCGCACGGCGCAGCAGGTGAGGCACCGGCCCGCGATGTCGCCCGCCACTGCCTCGGCAAAGGGGCGCAGGCCATAGTCGTCCTCCGTCTCCAGCGCAACGCCGATGCGCGCGGCGTACTCGTGCAGCGTGTCGCGCCGCGCACGGTATTCCGCGTAGGGGTGGATGTTGGGGTTGTACCAGTAGGCCGTGGGCTCGATCCCCTCGGCGCGCAGCGCCTTGACGCACGCGACCGAACAGGGCGCGCAGCAGGTATGCATCAAAAGTTTCACAGGCTATCGCCTCCCATACTATTGTACCACAGGATGCCCGAGGCCGTCAGGCAAATAAAGGGCTCGCCTGCACGGCATCGCTTGTGGGGCCTGCGTTTCGCGCCTGTCATACAATATTTAGCCGTTCGCACGCCTGTGCTCGCGGGTGGTCGATCTCAAAGCCATAGGGACAAAAAAGCGCCGCCCGTTCCAAACCCCCTCCGCCACCCGCCTGTAAAAACACAGCGCCCGCCGTTGCCCCGTGTTCCCCTCAGCGGCATGCTGTGGTATACTGGCCTCAACCAAAGGAGATGACCGCTTATGAACCGCCTGACCCGCGCGCTGTGCGCCCTTGCCGCCCTGTTGCTGCTTTTGCCCGCTTTGGCCGTGGCCGAGGATACCGACGCGCAGTTCGCCGCCGCGCTCAGTGCCCTGCAAACCCCCAACGCCGTGGCCCTCGCCACCGGCGAGGTGACGTTGCGCCTTGGCGAAACGGCCTATGTGCCCACCGTTGCGCCGGAGATCACCCCGTTTGACCAGCTGCCCGCGCAGCTGCCGACCGCATCCGGCACGTTTGACAGCAGCGACCCCGCCGTGGTATCGGTCGACGGCAGCGGCCTGATGGCCGCGTTGGCCGAGGGCACGGCCACCGTGACGCACCGCGCGCCCGCGGGCGACACCGCCTTTGCCGTGACCGTGCAGAAGGACGCCATGCCCGAGCGCATCAAGGCGCTCGTCTACGTGGCAAAGTATCAGTTTTACGCCACCCGCCGCGCCCGCCTGCCCAAGTACAACCAGTACGCCAAGTGGTACTACGGCAAAAAGAAGGAAGTGGGCTGGTGCTCGGTGTTCACCATCTGGTGCGCCAACGCCTCTGGCGTAGACCCCGTGCAGGAGGAAGGGCTTACCGCCGCGCCGGAGGGCGGAGTGGTGCTATTCCGCGAGGGGCAGGTGGGCAACCAGTACGACGGCTTTCAAAAGCTCGGCCGCTTTGTGGATGTGCCCCGCCCGGGCTACATGGTCATCTACGGCGACCTGGACAACGGCTACCGCACCACGCACATCGGCATCGTGGTGGACGCGGTTTCCGTGGGCGGCGGCCTGTACCGCGTGACCACTGTGGAAGGCAACATGAGCAACACCGTCAAGAGCTACACCTACCTGTACGATAGCGGCAAGGCCAACAACACCGTAGGCGTGGAAAAGGGCAAAAAGCTCCAGCGCAACATGGCCGAGCTGCCGCAGGACCAGCAGACCGATCCGCTGGCCCAGTACAAACTGCACACCGACCACTGGTGCGTGTTCGGTTTCGGGGCCACGTGGCAGTGACCACCGTGGGCAAAATGTGCGCGGGAGCGGTTTCGTCCGCGCTGTTTGTATGGTATAATGGTTAAGGCAATCATACCGTGCTTCCATGCCTTGACAGGGATATACCGCCCCCCGGCACGCGGACGCCTATCAGGCGCGGGCACGAGGAAATCTTGAAGGAGGGTATTTTCACATGAAGGAACTCAAGGGCACCAAGACCGAGGCGAACCTGCAGGCTGCCTTCGCGGGCGAGAGCATGGCCCGTAACAAGTACACCTA
Organism: uncultured Oscillospiraceae bacterium; assembly: GCA_964584315.1. GTDB lineage: Bacteria > Bacillota > Clostridia > Christensenellales > Aristaeellaceae > CAXXOK01. The sequence continues at coordinate 1,750 of CAZOZO010000071.1, read as the reverse complement.
CTACGCTTCCAAAGCCCGCAAGGACGGCTATGAGCAGATCGCCAACCTGTTTGAGGAGACCGCCGCCAACGAGAAGGAGCATGCCAAGATCTGGTTCAAGCTGCTGCACGGCGGCGATGTGCCCGGCACCGAAGAGAACCTGCTGGACGCGGCGCAGGGCGAGAACTACGAGTGGACCGATATGTACGTCCGCATGTCCGAGGAAGCCAAGGCCGAGGGCTTTGACGCCATCTCGGAGCTGTTCAGCCGCGTGGCCAAGATCGAAAAGAGCCACGAGGAGCGTTACCGCAAGCTGCTCAGCAACATCAAAGAGGGCCTTGTGTTCAGCCGCGAGGGCGACATGGTGTGGATCTGCATCAACTGCGGCCACCTGGTCGTGGGCAAGAAGGCGCCGGAGCTGTGCCCCGTGTGCAAGCACCCCAAGCCGTTCTTCGAGATCAAGGCCGACAACTATTGACAAGCCCCCAAACATACCCCAAAATACAGAGGACGGCTCGCCTGCGGGCGGGCCGTCCTTCATCATTATCCCTGTGAGGCGTGCCAAGGCAAACGGATTCGCCCGCCAGCCTGCCGCGCGGGCGCGGGGGTCTGGCGCGCCGCCGCTTTCCAGCTACGCTGAAAGGCCGCGGGCGGATCGGCCCTGCGCGAAGGGGCCACAACATCTGCCGCGCGGGGCGGGTTGGGTAGCAGTGTTCATTCCCTCACCCCGTGTCACCTGCGAACCTCGAACGCCCTTCAGGATCGGTCTGCATTCCCATGAGCACAAAGGAGGCGGGCACCATGCGCGTCGCGCACATCAACGTGACCAGCGGCCTGAGCACGGGGCGCATCGCGACGGATATCTGCCGCGTGCTTGCGGAGCTGGGCCACAAGGGGCTGCTTTGCTACTCCCGCGGCTACCCGCCGGAGGGGGTGCCCGCCTACCATGTGGGCAACCGTGTGGATATGCTGCTGCACGCGCTGGGCGCGAGGCTTTTCGACCGCGCGGGGTTCTTCAGCCGCGCCGCCACGCGCCGCCTGTGCAAGCAGCTTGCCCTGTATAAACCAGATGTGGTGCACCTGCACAACCTGCACGGCTACTACCTGGACATCCGCACGCTGCTGAACTGGCTGGCCAAGGCGGGCGTGCCCGTGGTGTGGACCCTGCACGACTGCTGGCCCTATACCGGCCACTGCGCCTATTACACCATGGCCCGCTGCGGCCGCTGGCGCGAGGGCTGCGGCCACTGCCCGCAAAAGAAGGCCTATCCGCAGAGCGTGTTTTTGGATCAGAGCCGCCGCAACTGGCTGGAGAAGCGCCGCGCCTGCGAGGCGCTGCCAAACCTCACGCTGGTGGCCCCGTCGCTGTGGCTGGGCCGCGAGGTCAAGCGCTCGTTCCTGCACAAGCGCGAGGTGTGCATCATCCCCAGCGGTCTTGACCTTACGGCCTTCCGCCCCTGCGACGAGCCGGAGCTGATCCGCGATATCGTCAAGCGCTACAGCCTTGCGGAGCTGGGCGACAAAAAGATGCTGCTGAGCGTGGCCAGCACATGGGAGCCGCGCAAGGGCCTTGCCGACCTGATCGCCCTGTCCGAGCGGCTGGGCGACGGCATGATGGTCGTGGTGCTGGGCCTTTCACACGCCCAGTGCGGCGACCTGCCCGTGACCATGCTGGGCATCCCCCGCACGCAAAGCCTGCGCGAGCTGCGCGCCCTCTACACCGCCGCGGACGTGTGCCTGAGCCTGAGCCACGAGGAAACGCAGGGCATGA
>CAZOZO010000070.1:0-10021 GCA_964584315.1 uncultured Oscillospiraceae bacterium | reverse complement strand
GTCGCCCACCAGCCGCGCTCCGTAGATCTGCTGCATGGGCTGGATCAGGTTGCGCGTGAGCGTGCCCTTCGTGCTGCCCAGCAGCAGGTTCAGCCCCGGCAGGCCGTGCACCGCCAGCAGCCGCCGCGGCAGCAGGAAGTAGTCGCCGTAGGTCTTGCCGCTGCGGGTCGCGCCGGTTTTCACGTTCCACACGCGGTTGGCGTTCTTGCGGTAGGCGCGCTGCTTTTCGGTCATGAAGGGCAATGTCAGGCGCCCCCTTTCGCGGCCTCGTCGTCCAGCTTTTTCATCAGCGCGGCCACCATGCCCACGCTCTGCTCGTCGCCGCCGCCCGTCTTTACGATGTCGTTCAGGTTTTTCAGCGTCGAGGACAGCCGCTGCAGCTTTTCACAGCTTACCAGCGTTTTCACGATCTCAAAGCCACCGCCGTCCCCAGCGGCCTCCCCGCCCTGCCCCGCGCACGGCCTGGCATGCTCGCCTTTTGCTTTGGGGGCGCTTCGCTTGCTGACGACCACCTGCTTGTCCAACTGCGTGGCCGCGATGGCCAGCTGATCCGTCAGCTGCCCGCTGATTGCCCGTAGCCGCACGATCGTATCCGCGCCCACCAGTGCGGGCGGCTCGCCGCCGGGCAAATGATCGCGCTGCGGCCTCGTGCGCTGTCGGCGCGGCGTGGCGGCGGCTTCGGCCTCATTGGCTTTTGCGACGGCCCTGCCTCGACGCGGTGCGGCGCGCTTTATGCCCGTGCCACCGTGCCGCTCGCCCGTCGCCTTTTCTTTGCCTGCGGCGGCTTTGGCCGCAGCCTGCTCGCTGCGCCGCTCCGCCGCCCAGCCCCCGTCCGCCGCGGCCCGCTCCAGCGACCGTTGTCCCACGCCATGCTGCGCAGCCAGCGCCCGCAGGCTCACGCCCGTGCGCAGGTATTCCTGTTTCAGCATCAGCCAGTCGATTGCCACACGCTCACTCACCTCGCGCTTCAAGTGTACGGCCAGGGCCGCGCTGCCGTTGGCAGGCGCGGCCCTGGCCGTATGGGAAAACCGGGCGGGCGCGGGGCGGCGGCGTACGCCTTGCTGTGTAAAACGGCGGGGTCAGGCCCCGCCATGGTGCGGCGCATCACGCGCCTGTGGCCTGCCGCCGCGCCCTCGCCCGCCCGCGTTTCCATGGTGCCAGTATATACCGGCAAAGTGTCCGGCTGCGTCCGGCAGGTTGCGCGCCCGCCCGATTGGTTCAAAAAAGCCTCGGTCGCGGCCCCATGTCCGCTGCCCGCACCTCCACGCTGCCAGTATAGCCCGGCGGCATGTCCGGCTGCGTCCGGCGCATTGACCCGCGCGGGCTTCACGCCGGAGGGCCGCCCACATGCCCGCGCCTGCGTAGCCCCGTCACGCATCGGGCGTATCCGTCGTCGATGGACAAGGCGCCCCCTTCCAACCGTTTCCATTCGTGATGGAATCATCCCTAAAAAGTTGCGCTTTACCGCATAGCGCATAACTTTCCCCCCACGCCATGTTGTTTCCGCGCCGCCTGTCATGCTATAATGATTAGGTATACGCAAAAAGCGGGCCGCCGCGTTGGCAGAGGGGGGGCAAGCCGATGACCCAGAAATACACCGCCGAGGGGCTGGAGCGCGCCCTCACCGAGCTACGCCTGATTTTCGACCTCGTGCGCGTGGTGGAGCCCGTGCGCGCCGTCGAACAACACCTGCAAACCCCCTTCGGCGAAGGCCACGCGGATGTCGAAGACAGCTGCTACGCCGTGTGGAGCAACCGCCGCGAGCGCTGCCTGAACTGCATCAGCCTGCGCGCCATCCAGGAAGGCGAACGCCAGACCAAGTATGAGTTCGTGGGCAACGACATCTTCTACGTCGTGGCCGCGCCCATCGAGGTGGACGGCCGCCTGATGGCGCTGGAGATCGTCACCAGGGTGAACGACCGCGTGCTGCTCAGCGCCTACGGGGTGAACGAGTTCGTCAGCCGCATCACAGCCTTCAACGCCCAGCTGCACCTGGACCCGGGCACGGGGCTGTTCAACAAGCAGTTCTATGACGAGAAGCTCTTCCTTCTGTGCAACAAAGCCGCCCTCAACAAGACCGACGTGGCTGTCGCCATGCTGGATGTGGACGGGTTTGAGCACGTGGCCTCGCACTTTGGCCATCAGGTGGCGGACGAGGCCATCATCGCCATCGGGCGTCTCCTGACCGCCAACGTAAGCCGCCGCCGGGGCGATTTTGTGGCCCGCTACGGCACCAACACCTTCGCCATCGTGCTGGACAACATCCCACGCCTGCTCCTGCGCGAGCGGCTGGTGGAGCTTACCCAGCGCGTGACCGCCCTGCGCCTCATGGGCTATGAGGACATCCGCCTGAACGTGGCGATGGGCGTTTACCTGCTTTCTGAAAACCGTGACGTGAGCGTGAGCGAGATATCGCAGATCGTGACGCGCCGCGTGGAGGTGGCCCGCGCGGCGGGCTTCAACCGCATCGCCTTCACCGACCACTGACCGCTCCAACCCAACACCTGAAAGGAAGCGACGCATCTTGATCGCCATCGCCTGCGACCATGCCGGTATCGACGTAAAGCCCTTCGTGATCGACGCGCTGAACGAGCTGGGCCTCCCCTACAAGGATTTTGGCACCTTCAGCCATGACAGTGTGGATTACCCCGTCTATGGCGAGCTGGCCGCCCGCGCCGTCGCCGGCGGCGAGTGCGAGCTGGGCATCGTGATGTGCGGCACGGGCGTTGGCATCGGCATCGCGGCCAACAAGGTGGCGGGCATCCGCTGCGTCATCTGCTCGGATGTCTACTCCGCCCTCATGAGCCGCGAACATAACGACGCCAACATGCTGGCCATCGGCGCGCGGGTCGTGGGCAGCGAGGTGGCCAAGCTGCTGGTCAAGACCTTCGTGACCGGCCAGTTCAACGGCGACCGCCACGCCCGCCGCGTAGGCCAGATCATGACGCTGGACGCGGGCGGCACCCTGCAAAAGTAAAAGGCCGCCCCCGCGGCCCAAGCGGCGCGCCCCTGCGGTGCGCCCTTTTCATATCGACAGGGGCCGCGCGCGCCAGCGGCGGCGTTTCAGCCTTGCGGGCCTTCGCCCTCCGGCGTCCCTCTGCGCTTGGTGCAAAGCCTTGCCGCACCCCGCCAAGGCATGAGGCCGCCACAACCTTCCGCATAACGGTTTGCGGTCGGTTCATCCGGCAGCCGTGCCCACGGCCACGCCGCCCATTGCCCGCTCCGGCAGCACGCGGCCTTCCTTCGCTACGTGAGGCTTCGGCCATTATTCCCGCAAAAGCCCTGCGCAGGCATCCCTTGCGCACGAAAGGACGTTACCATGAGCAAAGCCCTGCGCGCGAACCTCCTGCTGCTGCTTACCGCCTTCATCTGGGGCATCGCCTTCGTGGCGCAGGACGTCGCCATGGACTCGATGGGCCCCTTCACCTTCAACGCCGCGCGCACACTGGTGGCCGCGCTGGCACTGCTGCCCGCCATCCGCCTTTTAGACGCGCTGGAGCAAAAGCGCGGCGGCGCGGCGGCTGCCCCGCGGCGCTTTCGCGACCTGCCCCCCGCGGCCCGCCGCACGCTGCTCATCGGCGGCGTGTGCTGCGGCGCGGCGCTGTTCGTGGGCTCCAGCCTGCAGCAGCTGGGCATTAAGGAGACCAGCGCGGGCAAGGCAGGCTTCGTCACCGCCATGTACATCGTGCTGGTGCCCCTGAGCGGCCTTCTGTTTGGCCGCGTGGTGCGCCGCAACATCTGGCTGGCCGTGCTGCTAAGCGTGGCGGGGCTATTTCTGCTGTGCGTGACCGAGGCGCTGACCGTGGGGCTGGGCGATCTGTACCTGCTGCTGTGCGCCGCGGCCTTTACCGTGCACATTCTGGTGATCGACCACTTCTCCCCCAAGACGGACTGCGTGCGCATGAGCTGCTTGCAGTTTTTCGTCGCCTCCGCCCTGTGCGCCGTGATGATGCTCCTGACCGAGAAGCCCACCCTCTCCGCGCTGCTTTCCGGCTGGGTGCCCATCCTGTACGCGGGCGTTTTGAGCGGCGGCATGGGCTACACTTTGCAAATGGTTGCCCAGCGCGATACCGACCCCGCCGTCGCCTCCCTCATCATGTGCCTGGAGAGCGTGTTCGCGGTGCTGGCAGGCTGGGTGCTGCTGGGCGAAACGCTCACCGCGCGAGAACTTTTCGGCTGCGCGCTGCTGATGGCGGGCATCGTGCTGGCACAGCTGCCGGGAAGGAAGCGGCAAACCGCCCTCAGCGACAGGCAGGCCGCCTGACACGCGGTGCCCCCCCGACCTGTTTCGTTCACAAACAAAGGCCGCGCCGGTTCATCGGCGCGGCCATTTCCTATCTCTTTCGTCAGGCTTCTACAGGTGCATCTTCTTCTCAAACTCCACCCGTATCTCTTTCCAGTGCAGCGCGGCGGTCAGCACCACCAGCGCCAAACTGACCGAGCCCACCACGATCAGCGGCCAGTCCAGCTTTCGCCAGCCCACCAGCCCGCAGAAGATGGCCACAAGCCCCGCCAGCGTCAGCTCAAACAGGGGTAAAAAGTTGCGCTTCTCCTTGTTGAAATACGCAAGGAAGTACGTGCCCGCGATGGTCAGGTCCGCGAAGAACACGATGGGCGCCACAAAGCCGCTCCAGTTGCCGCCGAAGATGCCGTCCAGCAAAAACAGGTACAGGCACACCGCGCCGCCCACGTCGGTCAGCTTCTTGATCACGGTGTTTTCCACCAGCGGCCGATAAAAAAACATGATCCACAGCACCAAAAGGCCGCCGATGGCCGCCAGCGCCCACGGCTGGCCGCCGATGGCGATGTTCACCAGCCCGCACGCATACGCGAGGAACACGAACAGCCCGCGCATCAGCTCACGGCGATTGCGCCGCCAAAAGCTGTGGGGGGGAATCTCCGGGTAGGTCACGTGCACCTGCATGTTGGGCACCTTCATGGGCGTGCCTCCTTTGGGCGGGGCGTAGGGCGCAGCGGTGGCGGGGCGCACGTCAGTGCGTGCCCTCTACATAGGGCTCCAGCCCCAGCTTTACCAGCTGGGCGTACAGTGCGTTTTCAAACACGGGCAGCGCCGTGTTTTTGACCACGGTGAACACCGCGCGGTCGCCGTAGCTGCACATGGAGCACACGGCACGGTTTTTGATGGGCGGCCCCAGCACCATGTCGAACTTCTCCACATACGGCTGCATGGCCTCGGGCAGGGCGATGACCCCCAGGTTGGAAAACGTGGTGGTGAACACCCCGTCGCTCATGTGCCCGTAGATCAGGTACGCGATGGGCCGCTTGATGATCAGCGGGATAAAGCGCAGGTAGCGCACCAGCTTGCGCGAAAGGGTCATGGTGCGGTCGAGGCTCTCCTTGCTGGTGCCCTCGCACACCTGCGCATTAAGCTTGGGCAGGATCGCGTCCAGCCCCGTGATCTCCACGGGGTGCAGGCGGATGGAGCAGTACATGCTGAAGTTGCGAAGCGTGCGGCTTTCGTAAAACTTGCGCATGTTCACGGGCAGCTGCACCTGCAGCTTGCGCTTGCCGCCGTGGGGCTCGGCGGCCTCCTTGAGGGCGAGCATCATCACCCCCAGCAGCAGCACGGTAATGGTCACGCCCTTTTCACGCGCCTTTTTGAGCAGCGCCGCCACCGAAAGGTTAAAGTGCAGCACACGGCTGGGCTGCTCCAGCGAGGGCAGGCCGCGCAGCTGCAGAGCCAGCTTGTCGCCGAAGCCCTCGGGCGAGGGGTGCTTGTCCGCGATCAAAAAATCGTCCGTCCACTCGCGGGGGTCGGGTGCTTCCGCAAGGGAGAACATGCCCTCGCCCAGCGGCACGTCGGTGCCCAGCAGGCGCAGGTATTCGCGCAGCAGCGTGCGCAGGAAGATGCCCGCGCCGGTGCCGTCGGTCAGCACATGGAAAAACTCCACGCTCACGCGGTTGCCAAAGTACACCACGCGGAACGTAGGGCTGGAGATGGCGTTCAGGCGCATGGGCGCGCAGGGCGGCTTGGTCTCGGGGCGGGCGGCGTAGCGGCGCATGGCGCTGTCGATGTAGTGCCAGAAGAAGCCGCACTTGATGGTGGTGGCGAAGTAGGGGAAGCGTTTGACGGTATAGGTGAGGGCCATCTGCAAAATGAGTGGCTCCACGGGTTGTTTCAGGTAAAAGCTCATGCGGAACATCATCATCCGCTTGAGGCCCATGCTCAGGGGGTACACCTTGGCGGCGGTATCCAGCGGGTACCAGGCGGTGCGCTCGCGCAGGTAGAAATCGCCCAGCTGGGCGGGGTCAAGGCGGGCGATGGCGTCGGGCAGCGTAAGGCCGTGCTCGGTATACCATTTGAGGGCGAGCACATGGTCGATCATCATGGGGTCGACGAAACGCTGGCGCAGGTCGATGCGCGCGCGCACGTCGGCAAGGTAGGGGGTCAGCAGCGATTGTTCGGCGGGGGTGAAGAGCTGCTGCGCCTTGAGGGCCCATGGGCGTGGTTTGGGCATGGTAGCCTCCTGTAAGGGAGAATAGAGGAAAAAGGGGGGTCAAGGGCACCGGAGGGAAGCGTTTGCCCAGTGGGCAACGTCGCGTAGCGGCGAGCGACCCGCAGGTGTGAGGTTTGACGAGTGCAGGGCAAGGCAGTGCCCTGCACGACGGTCAAACCGACCGGACAATGGCCCTTGCGGGGTTTGGGGCGGCGCCCCAAAAAGCCTGCGCCGCCGCGCATAAACGTGAGCGAGCGGCGATTGCCGCCAATCAAGCTTCATACGCCAACCCCGTCCCAGCGTGTAAAGCTGGAAAACAGGCAATTGTTGCCCTGCGTCCTGCGGGACAAAATACGTCCATCTCACCCAGAAGTATGACCCATTTTCCCCGTGAAGTCAAGCGACATGGGGCGTTTGTTGCAGGTTGGCGTAACGGTAATGTTCATGGGTGGCCCGCCCTGATACGGCAAAGCCCCCGCCGCGTGATTTTTGGCAGGGGCACTGTGTCCAATTTTGCAACAGGCAACCGCCGCTCGCATCGCAACGTCGGCTCTGCCTCCTTTGGGAATGGGACTTCGTCCCCCTCCCAACCTCCCCCTTGGAACGGGGTGAGTGCATATGCCAAGCCGGCTGCCATAGCCGCTCGCATCGCAGCCGCTGCGCGGCTGACCGCTCGCTTACGCTCTGTGCGCTGCGGCGCAGCCTTTTTGGGTCGCCGCCCCAAACCCCGCAAGGGCCATTGGCCCTTGACCCCTTATGATTCTTTTCCCTCTATTCCTTCATCCGATTCTTCTCATAGTATTCTACCCACCGAAACGCCCGCAGCCACTGCGGCTCCTGTCCATCCTCCGTCCGCCCCGTCAGCTTCCCATTCTCCAGCCACCGCTCCCGGTTCACGAACGTCGTCTCCTTCTCCAGCGCCCTGATCGCCTGCATATACTTTGGCCCCTCCCACCCCATCAGGGTGAACAGCCGTTCCATCAGAAAACTCGGCCCGATCCGCCCGCCGTCCCCCGTAAAGTCGCACCCCGTCGCCTTCTTGGCCGCGTCGTTGGCCCATATGATGTACGGCGTGCAAAAATAATCGTAAAAGCCCTCGTCCGTGCCCCTGTCCAAATTGACCCCAAACATCTTATACGTCGCGTTGCCGTCGCCCCACCACGGCTTATGGTCGCCAAACAGCACCAGTACCACCGGCTCGTCCTCGTTGCGGAAGTACTCGGCCAGCTTGCTGAGCTGCCGCCCCGTCTCGGCCACGCCGCTCAAGTAGTTGTTGGCAATGTTGTAATTCGCCTCGTCAAAGCCGTCCCGCCACGCCAGGTACGGCGTATCGTACTGCTTGGTCACCTCATACGGCCCGTGGTTCTGGTATGTCACATGAAAGCTGAACAGCGGCTTGCCCGCCGCGCGGCTGATCCGGTAGTCGTACAGGAGCGTGGGCATGAATTTCGCGTCCGGCAGTATCTTCGCGCCCTTGATGTACAGCCGGTAGCGATTCTCGTAAAAGTCATAATCGTCAAACCCGAAGTATCGGTTCACGTTCAGCCGGTTATAAAACCAGTTGTTGCCCGGGTGGCTGCCCTGCGTGCGGTAGCCCTGCCCCTTCAGATACCACACAAAGCTGCTCGCCGGCGCGCGGAAGTTGTCCGTCGGGTCAAGGTAGCCGGTCAAAAACGCGCGCTCGGTATTGACCGTTTCCCCCGCGAAGATGTTGGTCACCAGCTCGCCGCTGTAGCCCTCCGCCGCCAGCCGGTGCCAGTCCGCATACGGGTCGGCCACAAAGTCCAGCCCCTTGAGCGTGCTCAGGTCGCCAAACGCCTCCAGCATGATGCCGATGATGTTCACCTTTTCCCCGTCGGGGATGTCCGCGTCCCGGTACGGGGCAAGCAAAGCGGCGGCCTTCTGCTCGTCGTAGCCATCCGGCGGGGTCTCCGCCGCAGCCGCGGCGCTGCGCAAAAAGGGATACGTCACCCCGTGCGCCACATAGCTCTGCATGGGCATCCACCCCACGCTCAGGCCCGTGCTGCCATACAGCGCGTCACTGGGCAGCAGCAGCCGCGCATAGCCAAACAGCAGCGCCGCGCACAAAAACCCGCCCAACAGCCGCTGGCGGGCACGCGGGCGCATCGGCGCGCGGTAGCGGCGGCAGAGCAGCACCACCAGCCCCACCGCCAGCAGCGCGGCCATCACCACCCCGCCCGTCAGCGTGAACGTATAGCGCCCGCCGATGGCCGTCGCCTCGCCGATCAACCGGATATCCACAAACAGCAGCGGGTCGCCCCGCAGCAAAAGCTTATAGTAGTTGATTAGCGCCAGCGCCAGCACCGGCAGGCACGTGAGCGCGTAGGCAAGGTGCGGCCTGCCCGTGATAAAGTACAAAAGGTACAGCCCGCCCGCCACCGGCAGCCAGTTGAGCGCAAACAGCAGCGGCTTGCCCAAAAAGCCCAGCGCCAGCCCCCAATCCGCGTAGATGGAGGAAAACCGCAGCGTCTGCAGGGTCAAGAAAGCGCTCAGCAGCCCCAGCGCGACCAGTGCGTGGGGCCGCCAAGCGCATATGCGTCTCAGCAGCTTGGGTATGTCCAGCGCCGCCCAGCCGATGGCCAGCCAGCGCGTGAGCCGCCACACCGGCGGCCACAGAAAAAGGGTGCGAACAACGCTTAGAACCGACTTCATCGGGCGTGCCTCGCTTTATCCTCCGTCAAACCACGGTCATGGGCTGGCCTTCGCAAGCGCTTGGCGCTTTGCACAAGGCCGCCGCCCGCGTGCCTTTCGGCCGCATGGCCCTGCGCGCGTGGTTTGAATGCGTTTTATACCGTATAGCTGTTCTCTACCGCTTTCAGGTGCTTCTGCGCGGCGTCGGTCTGCGCGGGCTGCTCGGTGCGGGCATGCTTCTTCACGCGCACGGCCTTGATGCGCTCGCGGCGCTGCGCCTGCTTGTCGGCGGCGGGGTTGTCCGCCTCGGGGTCGTACAGGCAGCCCTCGTGCGGGGCGTTGATGCGGTGCGTGGTCTTGACCCATACGTTCTGGTGGCGGAAGCGGATCAGTCCCCAGATCTGCGCGGCGCCCACCAGCAGGGTGTTCAGCACCAGGCTGATGATGTTCATCGGCAGCGACAGGGGGTTGAAGCGCACGCCGTTGTCCTTCCAGTCCGCCACGTAAAACAGCAGGATGAACGAGTAGAAGAACAGCAGCAGGCTTGGGTAGCTTACCGCGAACCAGTCGCCAAAGGTGATGGCCGTCTCCGGCGCGGGGGCCAGCCCCGTCCAGATGCACACCTGCGTCACCAGCCCCAGCAGCATCTGTATCAGCATCACCACAAAGGGCGTCAGGCTGTACACATACAAAAACGTGCTCAAAAACTCGCCAAAGCCGATGCGCTTTTCCTTGAGCGCGCGGAAGATCCGCCGCGTGTTCTTGAAGCACACGAACCAGTGGCCCTGCGCCCAGCGGATGCGCTGGCGGAAGCTGGCCCTGAGGCGCGTGGGCTTTTCGTCGTAGATGCGCACGCTGTTGTTCCACAGGATGCGCTTGCCCTCGCAGGTGGATTCCACCTGCAATTCAAA
>CAZOZO010000069.1:0-10077 GCA_964584315.1 uncultured Oscillospiraceae bacterium | reverse complement strand
CATTCCACATACGAAAGCAGCACTTACACTTGTAGGTGCTGCTTTTGTCGTATATCCGGTAAGATGGACTGGCAGACGGCACTTTTTCACGATCGCAAGGCGTAAATGCACCTCCATGAAAGCCCTGCCATGCTACACCCTCGCACGGCGACCTACGATTTTATATAATCGAGCTGGTAACATGCTTTGGATAAGCTTGGCGCATGAAAAAAGCGAGGCTTATGCCCCGCTTCTCACATTGGTGTTCTCCAGCTTGACGCTCAATCCGTCATGGGCCGTGCATGCTTGCAGATGGCTTGAAAAGTCGCCTCGCTGATATCGTGCTCAATACGGCAGGCATCGGCGCGGGCGGTCGTCTCATCTACGCCAAGGCGGGTGAGGAACATGGCGAGGGTCTTGTGCCGATTGTAGATACGGTCGGCAATCTCCATACCCTTGTCGGTCAGGGTGATGAGCCCATCCCGATCCATGGTGATGTAGCCATTCTCCCGAAGGCGCTTGGTTGCGTAGCTTACGCTGGGCTTTGTGACTCCCAGTTCGGCGGCGATGTCGATGGAACGGATGTAGCCGTGCTGCTCCTTCATCATCAACATCGCTTCCAAATAATCCTCGGATGATTTCAGTATCTGCATGGGCTGTCTCACCTCCTTGGGCATAGCCTATCACTTTTTGGGTCAAAATGCAATTGACATCATGGGCGGGCAAAGCGCCGCAAAGCATTGTACCTGCGCCGATCCCGCAGGCTTACCGCCTCAGGCTTCGTTTGAGGGCATCGCACAGAAGCAGAACCAAAGCGACTCTTGCGATTACGATCAGGCGTTCCACGCAACGCGCTCCTCCATTCTTCTGTATCGTGCTGCGGGGCGTGGGTTTTCCCCACGCCCCGCAGCATAGTCATTTGGGCTGGTAGCCGCATGCGCTATGGCAGTTGGCACAATCACAGCCGCAACTGCCCTTGCCCTGCCGCTTGTCTGCCACCATCTTCCAAATGATTGCGACCACTGCCGCAAGCACCAGACCGCCGACGATCCAGGTTGCCATTATCCGTTCACCCTCGCTTTCAAAGTCGTTTTGTCATGGGGGTTTCTACGCGCCAACAGGTAGACGAGCAGCAGGAGCAGCGCGGTGGCCGCACCCGTCGCCACGGTGAATGCGCCGTCCGAAAACAGTAAACCAAACTGGAACACGATCAGCGCGACCACATAGGCGAACACGCACTGGTAGCCGATGGCAAACAGCGTCCACTTGGGGCTGTTCATCTCACGCTTGATTGCGCCCATGGCCGCAAAGCATGGTGCACACAGCAGGTTAAAGACCAGGAAGCAAAAGGCCGCCAGCGCGCCATGGCCGCCGCTGCTCGCATCAAACGCGCGTGCGATGGGGGAAAGGCCGCTCTCGATCTCTATGGAGGAGCCCTCTTCCAGAAGCCCTGCCGCCGCATCTTCGCCCGTATCGTCCACTACACCGTAGAGCACGCCGAACACGCCCACCACCTCCTCCTTGGCGACAAGGCCCATGACCGTTGCCACGGTGGATTGCCAGCTACCAAAGCCCAGCGGTGCAAACACCGGGGCAATCGCGCTGCCCACCTTGCCCAGCATGCTCTCATCCATGTCGGGCACAGCGCCGAACACCAGTGGCACACCTTCGGCGGCCATATGGCGGCCATCCTCGGTCACAGTCACGACCGGCGCACCGCCCTCGGTCACACCTTCAGTCTGCGCAGGGGCCCAGCCATAGCCAGACGTAAACCAAATCAGGATGCTCGCTACCACGATCACGGTGCCCGCGCGCTTGATAAAGCTCCAGCCGCGTTCCCACATGCTGTGCAGCACGTTTTTGGCACTGGGGGCGTGGTAGGCGGGGAGTTCCATGACGAAGGGCGCGGGGTCGCCCGCAAAAGCGCGGGTCTTTTTGAGCATGATGCCGCTGACCACGACCGACGCTACCCCGATGAAGTACGCCGCCGTGGCTACCCAGCCCGCATTGTGGAATAAAGCGCCCGCGATCAATGCCACGATGGGCATTTTCGCGCCGCAGGGTATGAACGTGGTGGTCATGATGGTCATCTTGCGGTCACGGTCGTTTTCGATGGTGCGCGAGGCCATCACGCCCGGCACGCCGCAGCCGGAGGAGATCAGCATGGGGATGAAGCTTTTGCCGGACAGGCCGAACTTGCGGAAGATACGATCCATGATGAACGCGACACGCGCCATGTAGCCCACGTCTTCCAAAACCGCAAGCATCAGGAACAGCACCAGCATTTGCGGCACAAAGCCGATCACCGCGCCCACTCCGCCGATGATGCCATCGCCGATCAGGCCTACCAGCCAATCCGCCGTGCCGATGGAGGTGAGCCAAGTCATGACCGGCTGCTGGATCCATGCCCCCACGAAAGTATCGTTGGTAAAATCAGTCACGATGGCGCCCACGGTGGTCACCGAGATGTAATACACAAGGAACATGATCGCTGCGAAGATGGGCAATGCCAGCCAACGGTTGGTGATCACGCGATCAATGCGATCCGAAACGGTCAGCGCACCGTGTGGGCGACCCTTTTTGACGCTCCCCGTCACCAGATTGTGGATGTAGGCGTAACGCTGGTTGGTGATGATCGACTCCGCATCGTCCTCCATCTCCTTTTCGCAGGCAGCGATCTCGCGCTCTACCTCGGCCTTGATACCGTCCGGCAGGCTCAACTGCTCCAGCACCTTCTGGTCGCGCTCAAACAGCTTGATGGCATACCAGCGCGCCAGATGGGCTTCCACGATGCCGCCCGCATGCACGCTGCCATCGGCATGGTGGTGGTGCGGCGGCTCCTGCCCGTCCCGATGGGTGATCAGGTCTTCGATATGCGCCAGCGTATGCTCCACGCTGCCCGCGAAAACGTGCGGCGGTTCGCGCTTTGCGCCGTTTCGCGCGGCGGCTACCGCACGCTCGGCGGCATCAAGGGTGCCCTGCGCTTTCAGCGCGGACATCTCCACCACCTCACAGCCAAGCGCTGCACCCAGCTTAACAAGGTCGATGGTATCGCCGTTCTTGCGTGTTACATCGATCATATTGAGCGCCACCACCATCGGTACGCCCAGCTCGGAAAGCTGTGTGGTCAGGTATAGGTTGCGCTCGATGTTGGTCGCGTCTACGATGTTCAGGATCGCATCCGGCCGCTCGCTGACCAGATAGCCACGCGCCACCACTTCCTCCAGCGTATAAGGGGAGAGGCTGTAAATGCCGGGCAGATCCTGAACAACCACATCGTCATGGCTCTTTAATTTGCCTTCTTTTTTCTCCACTGTTACCCCGGGCCAGTTGCCCACGTACTGGTTGCTGCCCGTGAGCGTATTGAACATGGTGGTCTTGCCTGAGTTGGGGTTGCCCGCAAGGGCAATTTTGACTTGCATGAGCTGTTCTACCTCCACTTTGAGGTTAGCCAACGCTAACCGCTGCTCAAGAAGAATCGTGTGCCCGACGGTCGCACACAGGGTCGCACTGATGCACGGCGCTTATTCTGCTTGCCGCCCGTGCTTAGCGCACCTCGATCAGTTCTGCGTCGGCCTTACGCACCGAGAGCTCGTAGCCACGCACGGTCAACTCCAGCGGATCGCCCAGCGGGGCCACCTTGCGTACGTACACCTCGGTGCCGCGGGTCAGCCCCATGTCCATGATGCGCCGCTTGAGTGCGCCTTCACTGTGCAGCCTTTCGATCACCGCAGTTCCACCGATTTTCACATCTCTCAGCGTTTTCATTGCCGCTTCCTCCTCATACCATCACGCGCATCGCCATGCCGCGATCCAATGCGACGCGGCTGTCTTTGACCGAGAGGATCAAGTTTCCGCCCAGTTCGCTTACCACGCGCACCTCCTCGCCCACCACGAAGCCCAACTCGGCCAGATGCTGGCGCACATCGTCACGGCCGGTGATCTTCTTGATGGTGTTCACGTCCCCTACAGTTGCCATTGCCAAAGGCATCATCATGTTCCTCCCTTGTTGTTAGAGCAGACTAACCTACATGCTCATAAGCGGTCAGAGCAAACGCCTGACTATTGATAGTTTAACATCTCTAACTGAGAATGTCAAGGGACAAAACGCTCATTACTTCGCTTTGCCTGCATTGCGCAGGGGCTTTCCCTACCGCAGGAGCTTCCCTCATGCCGCATGCCTGCAAAGGATATAGGGAACAGGCGACACACCCCGTACAGGCGATGGGCATCGCGAACCCCCTCCTGCCCGACGGTTATTCAATGGGATGCGATGCAACATTGCCGTGTGCAGGCAGCATTCATGTCATTTTCGTCATGTTTCGGCGAACGCGCCGGACTCTTCTCACTGTGGAGAGGGCAGGCTCGCACCCGTTTCCGGCCGGGCAGGAACGTCGGAATCCTTTCCCCATCAACAAATTCGCAAGGCATGCGTCTGCATGGCGCGCGCCGCACGGCATTTATAGAAATGCTTGGCAAAACACGCATTCTTAACCCTTTTGATGTGGAATCTTAATATAAATGGGTTACAATATGTGTATTCCCGGTGACCATCATTCATGCAATTAGGAGGAGAAATCAATGAAGAAACTTCTTGCCCTGGTGCTTGCGGTTGCCATGATTGTGGGCTGCGCGTCCGCGATGGCTGAGGCCGTCAAAATGGACAAGCTGACCCTCCAGTTCGTGCCCTCCAAAGATGCCGACGTCATCATCACCGGCACCAAAAACCTGCCTGACCTGCTCAAGGCCGAAATGCTCAAGCAGGGCTATGACATCGGCGCGATTGACATCTCCGTTGGCACCTCCTACGAGGCGACCGGCGAGGCCATGGCTGCCGGCACCATCGATATCGGCTGGCTGCCCGGCGGCACCTATGCCCTGTTCAGCAACGAAGTGGATGTCATCCTGACCGCCACTCGCGCTGGCCTGAGCAATGACAGCACCGACCCCAAGACCTGGAATGGCGATGCGAACAAGACCACGCCCACCGATGAGCAGGTCACCTTCTACCGTTCGCTGATTTACGCCACGCCTTCCGCTTACGGCAAAGAGCTGGCCGCCAAGGTCAACGCGGGCGAAGCACTCACGTGGGACGATATCAGCAAGGCGAACTGGGCTGTGCTGAAGAACTCCTCCTCCGCCGGATACATCTACCCCACCATGTGGCTGATGGAAAACTACGAGGGCAAGAAGATCACCGATCTGCCCAACGTGATCACGCTCAGCGGCTACGGCGATGCGTTTGCGCAGGCTGCCGCCGAGGCGGTGGACATCATTGTGTGCTATGCCGACGGCCGCCGCGATTATGAAGCCGCCTGGAATATCGCCACCGATCAGAAGGATGCGACCGGCAAGGCCGGCATGGGCCGCACCGATTCCATCTGGAACGAGCTGAACGTGATCGGCGTGACCGCGCCCATCTACAACGACACCGTGTCCATCACCAAGGCGAACCCCGCGGTGTACAACCCCGAGTTCATCAAGGCGATGCAGACTGCGCTGATCAACATCATCGGCACCGAAGAGGGCAAGGCCATCTTCGCGGTGTACAGCCACACCGGCTACGCGCTTGCGACCGATGCGGACTACGACGCGGCCCGCAAGGCATTGGAGGCCGTGCAATAACCTTCCCCCGCACCACCGGCGGTACGGCGCTTGCCGTGCCGCCTTTCCTTTTGGCACAAAGGCCATGCTTGTACTTAAGGGTCTGAAATGATATAGTAGTACCGTAATTTGTGCAGGGCGGAGTGGCGTAAAATGATCGAGTTTGTCCATACCGGAAAAACCTACCCAAACGGTGTGAAGGGCCTCAAGGATGTGAACCTGTCCATCGGGCAGGGCGAGTTTGTCGCGATCATCGGCCTTTCGGGCGCGGGCAAATCGACGCTGATCCGCACGATCAACCGCATGATCGACGTGACCGAAGGCCAAGTGCTGGTTGACGGCGTCGATGTGATGACCCTCCGCGGTAAAAGCCTGCGCCGTTTTCGCCGCCATATCGGCATGATATTCCAGTCGTTCAATTTAGTCACCCGCTCCACGGTCATCAAGAACGTGCTCACCTCCATGGTTCCGGATATGGGGTTTTTCCGCGTGCTGTTTGGCATCTTCACCAAAAAGCAGGAGCTGGAAGCCTTGGCCGCGCTGGATAAGGTGGGCATTTTGGACAAGGCCTACACCCGTTGCGACCAGCTCTCCGGCGGTCAGCAGCAGCGCGTGGCGCTCGCGCGCACGCTCAACCAGAACCCCTCCATCATCCTAGCGGATGAGCCCGTGGCTGCGCTTGACCCCGTGACGGCCAATCAGGTGATGAGCGATTTCAAGCGCATCAACAAAGAAATGAACATCACCATCCTGATCAACATCCATCATGTGGATCTGGCGCTGGACTATGCAGAGCGCGTGATTGGCATCCGCGCGGGCGAGATCGTCTACGACGGCCCCGTGGGTGCGGTGACGCAGGATGTGCTCGACGTGATCTACAACGGCGCGCCTGTGCCCAAGGCTGCCGACGAGCTGCGCGCGAAGGAAGCTGCGGAGCTCGCGGCCATGAAGGAACAGGTCTTGGGCGGGCAAAAGGGGGCGGAGGCCTGATGGCGCGGGAAAAGAAAGAAAGGCCTGTGCGCGTCGCCCTTTTTGACCGCATCTTCCCCCCCAAGGTGATGGAGGTGAACGGGCACACGGTGCCCAAGCCGCGCACGCGCGCCTACCTCATCACACTGGTGCTGGTGGCGGTCGTGTGGGGCTCCGTTGTCATGGTCAAGTTCGATTTTACAGTATTCTTCCGCAACATCCATCAGCTTACGGTCATCCTCGCCAAGGTATTCAACCCCAAGTGGAGCTATTTCTCCAAGGTGATACCGCCGCTGCTGGACACCATCAAGATGAGCGTGATGGGCTCGGCGCTGGGCTCGCTGATGGCGCTGCCGTTCGCGGTGGTCTCCTCCACCAACATCATGCACAGCGGGCCGGTGGTAGCATTTTTCCGTATTGTATTGAACATCATCCGCACGCTGCCCACGCTGGTCATCGCGTCCATCTGTGCGCTCATCTTTGGGCTGGGCACGTTCGCGGGCACAGTCGCCATCACCATCTTCACGTTCGGCATTGTAACCAAGATGCTCTATGAGAGTATCGAGACCATCGACATGGGCGCGTTCGAGGCCATGGAGGCGATGGGCGCCTCACGGTTTCAGGCGTTTTGGAGCGCGGTGCTGCCGCAGGTGTTGCCCACGTATCTGTCGCACTGCCTGTTCTCCTTTGAGATCAACATCCGCGCGGCTACCATCCTTGGCTATGTGGGCGCGGGCGGCCTTGGCATTCTGATCGACGAGCGCGTCGGCTGGCGCGACTACGAGGGCCTTGGCACGGTGCTGCTGGCATTGTTTGCGGTGGTGCTGATCATCGAAAACACCAGCCAGTACCTGCGCAGGAAACTCAGTTAGGAGGGGCGCGCCATGGAGATGCGACTGAACCCCATCGAGGAGATGTACGAGCGCCGCCCCAAGTACTGGTGGCTATATACCTTTGTGGTCATGATCGTGGTACTGCTGCTTGGCTGGTCCGCCAGCGCGGTCAACTTCAAAGGGCTGGCTGCGCGCGGCAGCGAGGTTGCCTACGGCATCCTGTACAGCATCGTGCGGCCGGATCCCAACCTGCTGTTCGACCTGAGCAAGGATGGCATCATCTATATGCTGCTGGAGACGGTCGCCATCGCCGTGCTGGGTACGCTGCTGGGCGGTTTGCTCGCAGTGCCGTTCAGCTTTCTGGCCAGCGAGAACATCGTGCCCAAGTGGGTGGCATTCATCTTCCGCGCACTCATTTTGCTGTCGCGCACCATCCCCAGCCTCGTGTGGGCGCTGGTGTGGATCCGCGTGACCGGCCCGGGCGCGTTTTGCGGTGTGCTCACGCAGAGCGTCACCTCCATCGGCATGATCAGCAAGATGTATGTGAACGCCATCGAGGATTTGGATACCCGCATTCTGGAAAGCCTGGACGCGGCGGGCTGCACACGGTTCCAGAAGATACGCTACGGCATTTTGCCGCAGCTGTACGCCAATTTTATATCCACCATCATCTATCGCTTTGATATCAACATCAAGGATGCGACCACCCTTGGCATCGTGGGTGCGGGCGGCATCGGCGCGGCGCTGGTGCAATGCATCAACAGCCGCCGCTGGAGCATGGTGGGCGCGTTCCTGTTCGGCATGATCGTGCTGATGCTGTTTATCGAGCTTTTCTCTACCAAAGTGCGCAAAAGGCTTGCGAGGGGCTGACATGGCAAACCGCCTGACCGTCTATTTCACTTCGGATACGCACGGCTACCTGTATCCGACCAACTTTGCGGACGATGCGCCGCGCGCGATGGGCTTTTTTGCCATGGACTTCCCTAAGGACGAAA
The DNA here is from genome assembly GCA_964584315.1 of uncultured Oscillospiraceae bacterium. GTDB lineage: Bacteria > Bacillota > Clostridia > Christensenellales > Aristaeellaceae > CAXXOK01. The sequence goes on along the minus strand of CAZOZO010000069.1, from coordinate 1,697 downwards.
ACACGCTGGTAATCGACGGCGGCGATACCCTGCAGGGTTCGCCGCTCACGTATTACTGCCATGCGGAAGGGCTGCCCATGCCCTGCGCGCGGGCGATGAACGCCATGGGGTACGACTATGTGACCCTTGGCAACCATGACTTCAACTATGGCCTTGCGCCCATACGCGCGCACCTCCAGACGCTGAACGCGCAGTGCCTTTGCGCTAACGTGACCGACGCGCTGGGGCGGCTGCCCATCGCGCCCTGTGCCGTGCGCACGCTGGCTAACGGGTTGCGCGTGGGTCTGGTGGGCGGCATCACCAGTTGGGTGAACCGCTGGGAGAAGCCCGAAAACCTGACCGGCCTGACCATCAGCGACCCCTATACAGCCATGCGGAAAGCCGCGCTTGCCCTGCGCGGGCAGGTGGATATCCTGATCGGCATCTACCATGGCGGGTTCGAGAAGGATGTGGATACCGGCAGGCTGCTCAGCAACACGGACGAAAACATCGCAGCGCGGCTGTGCGAGGAGCTGCCCTTTGACATCCTGCTGACAGGGCACCAGCACATTGCCATGGCGGGCAAAACGTACCACGGCGTGCACGTGGCGCAAACGCCCTGCAACGGAGCTGCGTATATCAAACTCACGGTGGATGGAACCGGCGCCATCCATTCCGAGCTTTGTGCGCCCAAGCTGCCCGCACGCCTGGAACCCTGGGCGCAGATCCTCTATGCGGATTTGAATCGCTGGCTGGACAGGCCCATCGGCAGGCTGTCCATGCCGCTTATGCCCGCGGGCAAGCTGGATATGGCGCTGCATGGCTCGCCCATCGCGCGTTTTTTCAACATGGTGCAGCTTGCGGCCAGCGGCGCGGAAGTATCCAGCACGGCGCTGGGCAACGAGGTGCGCGGGTTTGAAACCGCCGTGACCGTGCGCGACGTAGTGGCCAGCTACACCTATTCCAACACGCTGGTGGTGCTCAGCGTGACGGGCGCGGTGCTCAGGCAGGCGCTGGAGCAGTGTGCCACCTACTTTGCCGTGGATGCGCAAGGTGGCGTGGGCATCAAGGAAACCTTCCTGCGGCCCAAGGCGGCGCACTACAATTACGACTACTTTGACGGCGTGGAGTATACCTTCGACCTGCGCAAGCCGGAGGGCGAGCGCGTGACGCGCCTGACGCGTGGCGGTGTGCCTGTTGAGGCGGGCGACAACCTTACGCTGGTCACAAACAGCTACCGCGCGACCGGCGCGGGCGATTTTGACTTTTTGCAAGGCTGCGAGCATGTCCGTGAGATGCAGACCGAAGTGAGCGAGTTGATCCTCAACTACCTGCGCGAGCACGATGTGGTGACTGTGCCGCAGCAGGGTGCCTATGATGTGAGACTGCCGGATGGAAGCAGGGTGTGACGCACACCGAAAAAGAAAAGAGTATACGCGCAGGGCGGCGTTTCCGTTGAAACGCCGCCCTGCGCGTATGATAGCGGTATGATGCCTGCCCTTACCACGCCCGCTTGCGGATGGTATCGATGGCCTCCGCGGGGCACATCTCCTGGCAGCAGAAGCACGAGATGCAGCCCTTGCGCGCAATCACCGCTTTGCGGTCCGTGATATCGATCAGGTGCTTGGGGCAGGATTCGGCGCAGCGCCCGCAGCCGATACACTTTTCCGGCACGACCAGCGGATAGGTGCGCTTGCGACCGAAGAAATGGTGGAACA
>CAZOZO010000068.1:0-10085 GCA_964584315.1 uncultured Oscillospiraceae bacterium | reverse complement strand
CATTCCACATACGAAAGCAGCACTTACACTTGTAGGTGCTGCTTTTGTCGTATATACGGTTAGGTGGACTGGCAGAAAGGGGCGGATACACTCAGTGGCTTATAGGATTATACGCGCTGACCATGAGAGAAAGCCACTAATGCTGCGGTGAAGGTACAAGGTTCGTACCGTACATGAAGCATGTCAGATGGGCTCCAGATGCTGAAAACCGGGCAAGAACCCTTCAGCGATATCGCACCGTAAATAGCCAAAAGGCGTGCACGATGTCATGCAAGCCTCTTGCTCCGCAGCACGGATTGGATCCTACGACTCTATATCGATTGCTGGCGTGGCACTCTGTCCGATGGCACGAACATCTATCCTGTACATCAAGCAAGCCATGTCAAAACAGGATCGCGCGCGACGGCCATTTACACGCTTCTCAGCGTCGTGTAATGCAGTTGTGCGAATTGTCCATACCGATGCACGTCGACCAACTGGAGCTTGGTCTCTATGCTGCTGCCGCGAAACAGCGGTATCCCATCGCCCAGTATCGTAGGCGCAAAGGACACGATCCACTCATCCACCAGCTGCTTGTCCACAAAATCGGCCAGCAGCCTGCCGCCGCCCACCAACCATATATCCCCGCCCTCTGTGGCCGTGAGGCGCGCCGCAAGGGCTTCTGCACTCTCGTTGGTGAAGGTCACAAGACCATCCTCGTGCGGTGCGCCGCTGCTGAGCACATAACACTTCTGCTGCCGGTAGGGGAACTGTGCGCGCCCCACCTCGCCAAGCAGCCACTCATACGTGCGTCGGCCCATTACGACCGTATCGACGGTCTGTAAAAATGCCGCATACCCATTGTCACCCTCGCCAACGACCGTCGTAAGCCAACCCAGGTCGTCGTCCTTCGTGGCGATGTAGCCATCCAGGCTGGCTGCGATATAGACCACGATTTTACGTTTCATGTCATAACCTCCCTGCTGCCAGTACCCTGCCGCAGCACATGCTTTTTACCCCGCCAAACCGTCTCTGACACGCTTTATTGATGCGAACCATCGACGCATCGGCATATCGCTCATTCTGTTCAATGGGCTTGGGTGTGAGGCCTGAGATACATCACTACTGCTCTTTCGCTCTGCACAAGTGCGGAAGGTCTCGTAAGTCTCTGGCATTCGCATTGGATCATCATCCGGGCAGCCAAACAAAAAGGCAGCCGACAGTTGCCTGCCTGCTGCCTGAGAACCCTGCCCATGCAGGGCGCGCGGTGGGTGCGCTTACTTGTTGACGCTGTCCTTGAGGGCCTTGCCGGCCTTGAACACGGGCGCCTTGGAAGCGGCGATCTTGATCTGCTCGCCGGTGCGGGGGTTGCGGGCCACGCGGGCGGGGCGCTTGCGGACCTCAAAAGAACCGAAGCCGACGACCTGAACCTTCTCACCGGCGGCAAGAGCCTCGGTGATCGCCTCGGTCACGGCGCCAAGGGCCTTCTCAGCATCCTTCTTGGTGAAGCCAGTCTTTTTCACGATAGCGGCAGTCAGTTCAGCTTTGTTCATAGAGTTACCTCCTTCGTTATTGGACCATGCAGCATGGACCATATCGGGCGAACCATCGAAAAGCAGACACTTAACCCTCGTTTGTTGGCTGCGCTTGCTTTTCTGCTTCCCAGTATACATCCATTTCGGATAAAGTCAAGTGCTCTATTGATTTTCCGGCCTTTTGGATCGAAATTTCCATTTTACGGAAACGGTCGATAAACTTGTTGGTGGCCGTGTAGAGCGCGATATCCGGGTTTTTCTTGCAAAGCCTGCAAACGTTGATGATGGCAAACAGCAGGTCGCCCAGCTCCATCTCGGGATCCTCGCCTGTTTCAAGGCATTCCAGCACTTCCTGCGCTTCCTCGTGCACCTTGCACAGCGCGGATTTGGCATCCGGGAAGTCGAACTTCACCTTGGCGGCTTTGCGCTGCACCTTGTCCGCGCGCATGGCGGCGGAAAGCCCGCCGGACACGTCCTCCATGGCCTGTGCGTGGGTGGTGATGCCGCGCTGGCTGCGCTTGATGGCGTCCCAGTTCTGGAGCACCTGCGCGGCGGTATCAGCCTGCGCGGTGCCAAAGATGTGGGTGTGGCGCTCCACCATCTTGCGGACGATGGCGGTGGTCACATCCTCGATGTCGAAGGCGCCGTGCTGACGGGCGATCTCCGCGTGGAACACCACCTGCAGAAGCACGTCGCCCAGTTCGTCGTACATGTGGTCGATATCGTCGTCGCGCACCGCGCCGATGTACTCGTAGCACTCCTCCAGCAGGTAAGTGAGCAGGCTCTCATGCGTTTGCTCGCGATCCCACGGACAGCCGCCCGGCGCACGCAGGCGGGCCATCACGGCAACAAGGTCGTCCATGTCAAAGCGATTGCGCTCCGCCATGATAAGCGCGGGCGTAAAGCAAGCTGTCAAATGGTCGTAGGCGGGTTGGCGATCCAGCGCGTACAGAGGAACCGACTTGCTGATGAGCGCTCCCTCTTCTGTGCCGGTAAAAAACACGACGGGCGCATCCTCCGGTAGCATCCGCATGAGCCTGAGCTTGCACTCGCCCGCGCAGGATCGGCTGTGCAGCTCGGTCAAAAGCAGCGCTTCGCCGGGGCTTACACGCGCGGCTTTGAAATCTTCCGCGGCATACAGGCGCACCCCCGCGGGAGACGCATCCAACAGCGTCAGGCAACGGTCGGCATGGCTTACGCCTGCCAGTACCTTAAGCTTTGTACTCCGCGGCAGCACCCGGCGCAACGCGGCTACGGTCGCATCTGTGGCGGGGTCGGGGACGGCATACACCAGATCGCCCGCCTTCGCCAGCGTGAGCACATGCTTTGCGGCGGCGGCGGCCAGCACATCAAAATCCTCGCTCTGTTCATAGAGGCCGTCCAGCGTTTCAAAGGGCAAGCCACGCTCCGCCAACCATGCGGCCACGGGGTGGCGCCCCGTGCGCAATACGCGCGTATCCGCATGGGTCAAGGTTTCCACCACGCCCTGTGTGAGCAGTGAAATGCCCCCGGTGGAGATGGTCGCGATGGTGATGGTCGGCATGGCAGGGCCTCCTCATTCGATATTGCTTGGAGTGTGCGCGCGCCTGCGCCTGAGGCGGCGGGTCAGGGGGCGAAGGTCATCCTTTGTCATGGCGCCGGTCAGCAGCGCAAACACCGCAAAGGCTGCCATGCCCGCAAGCACCAGCAGCACGGTGATCACGCGGCTGGAGGGCAACACAGCCCGCAGCAGGTAGATGACCCCGCCCATCCCCGCCGTGGCAAGCGCGGGCTTGATCAGCAGCCCCATCGGGTCATAGGGCAGATGCGCATACTTATGCACGTAGTAAAGGTTGGGCAGCATGCTGACCAGGTAACAGACGAGCGACCCCATGGGCGCGCCGTAGATGTTGATCTCGCGGATACCGATGAGGTTATAGTTCATCAGTATCTTGAGCGCAACGCCCAAGAGCAGCGTGTACATGGGGATGCGCTGCTTGCGCAAGCCCTGCAAAATGCCGCTGGTGGCCTGCACCACGGTAAACAGCACAATGGTGAAGCTGGACATGGCGAGCAGCTCAGCCGTCTGGTTGAGCGCCTCTGGCGAGGGGAAACGGTACATGAAAACCAGCAGCTCGCGGCTTAGCATGCTCATGCCAAGGCTACACGGCAGGCCGATCAAAAATGCCATGCGCATGCCCGTATGGCTTTGCGTGCGCACGGTCTTCCAGTCGCGGCGGGCCATGGCGGCGGAGATGGCGGGCACCAGGCTCATGGAGATGGCCTGCGCGAACGCCGTGGGCACATTGATATAGTTGATCACGTAGCCGGAGTAGCGCCCGTACATGGCGCGCGCCTCCTCCTGCGCAAAGCCCGCAGAATGCATCAGGTTGTTGACCACCATGCCGGAGTCGATGAACGCGGACAGCGGCACGATGCAGGCCGCCAGCGTGATGGGCACGGCCATCGAAAACAGCTTGACCATCAGCGCCTTACGGGAGGTAGGCACGTGCTCCTCATCCTGCACACGCCGGAGGAACACGGGGCGGTTTTTGCGATAGACCAGCATCATGTACAGCAAGGCCAGCGCCTCGCCGATGGAGTTGCCCAGCAGCGCGCCCGCCGCTGCGTAACCGATGTTGATCTTCTCGGGGTCGGTCACGCCCACGCGCGAGCCCAGGTAGGCCAGCGGCAGGGAGATGATCACCTTGCCGATCTGCTCGATCAGCTGGCTGATGGCCGTGGGGAACATGTTCTGCTGCCCCTGCATGAAACCGCGGAACGCGCTCATGGTGCACACGATCACCAGTGCGGGCGCGATGGCGATGAAGCCCATCTTGGTCTCGGGGTCGCCGACGCGCTCGCTGAGCGCGGGGTTGAAAACGACCATCAGCAGGGTACCCACCGCACCCAGCAGCGTCAGCGCAAACAGGGCTACGCGGAACGTGCGGTGCGCGTTGCGCGGGTCGTGCTGGGCCAGGCTATAGCTGACCATACGGCTGATGGCTACGGGAATGCCGGCCGAGGAGAGGGTCAAAAGCAGATTGTAGGTAGGGAACACCAGCTGAAACGTGCCGATGCCCTGTTCGCTGATGAGCCACGCCAGCGGGATACGGTAGAGCACCGCCACGATCTTGCATATAAGGCCTGTGATGCCCAGCACCGTCATACCGCCGACGATGGATTTCTGTTTCTCGCTCACCATTGCGCCTCCGCATTTTTGGTCAACGTACATTATAGCATGTTTTGCCCCCGAGGCAAGTGCACGCAGCTTTGTTGCCGTACCTGTGGTTTCCAAAGGGCCGGTGAATGGCATGCAATGCCTTGATCTGAAAGGCTTTTTGAGCATGATGGAAAGACGGCGGACTCGCATGCGAAGCTCGAACGTATCACCTGATTGCTCACGGATGTGCCTCCCTCAGCCGCCTGTGCCGGTGTTTCGCCCACGGTTACGCGGGCGGCCACACCGCGCGCACAAAAGGGCTGCACATAAAGAAATATCGGCCTTACGTGGAAAAAGCTTGTAATTCCAAGTTCGGTATGATATACTCAACATGCTTTTGACCCTGCGTCAGGCAAACAAGAAACTATCGACCCATAAGAAAGAAGGGTTTATCGAAAGAGTGGATATTGCTTTCCTTTGCCGCACAACTTCCTCTCACGGGCGAGGGCTTTCGCAAATCCTGGCGAAGCCGCGCTTTGAAAGGGGCATGTGGCGTAAGGGAGGCAATATATGGCCGCTCTTTTTGATTGCCTTTGAAAAGGCGGTGCGCCGGTGAGGCAAACAGCACAAGGCGGCGGCAGCCTACACGCCGCGGAAGCCATTGCGGCGCGTGTCGCGGCGGAGCAGGCGTTTGAGCTGGTGGAAGTGACCCTCACCAAGGAGCAACAGGGTAAAACCCTGTGCATCTATATCGACAAGACCGGCGGCGTGAGCCTGGACGATTGCGAGCGCTACCACAAGGCGGTGCAGCCGCTGCTCGAGGCGGTCGATTACGACTACCTCGAGGTGTCCAGCCCGGGGGTGGATCGCCCCATCAAAACCCTGCGCGACTTCGAGAAAAACCGCGGCGCACGGGTAGAAGTCAGGCTGTTTGCGGCACTGGACGGTGCTAAGGCCTACGAGGGCAAGCTTACGGCCATGGACGACCAAAACCTGACCATCGCGCTGGACAGCGGCGTGGAAAAGACCTTTCCCCGCAAGGGCGTGGCACTGGTCAAGCCCGTGATCGAGTTTGAGGATGACGAAGAATAACGCATAGATGGGAGTTTCGATACATGAAGGCATCAAAGAAGGCACCGGTACAGAGCCGGGAGGCGGAGATCATCGACGCAGTGCGCGCGCTGGCCGCAGAAAAGGAAATCAGTGAGGATATGCTGTTTGGCGCGATCGAAGAAGCGCTGAAGGCTGCTTATAAAAAGAACGTGTCACGCAACGAAGTCGCGCCCACGAACCTCTCGGTCACCCTAGATCGCCGCACCGGCGTGGCGCATGTGTTCGCCCGCAAGCTCATTACCGACGTGATCGAGGACGCCGCAAACCAGATCACCATGGAGGATGCCCAGCAGATCCGTGCTGATTATCAGATGGGCGACATCGCCGAGATCGACGTGACCCCCTCGGGCTTCCTGCGCACAGCCGCGCAGACGGCCAAGCAGGTGATCATCCAGCGCATCCGCGAGGCCGAGCAGGGCAAGATATACGACGAGTACTCCGAGAAGGAAAACGAGATACTGACAGCCATCGTGCAGCGCGTGGAGCCCAACGCCGTGTATGTGGAGCTGGGCCGCACCGAGGGCATCCTGGAAAAGGGCGAGTGGATACCCGGCGAGGAATACCACAGCGACGACCACATCAAGGTGTACGTGCTGGAGGTGAACCGCACCGGCAAGGAGATGCTGCGCGGTCCGCAGGTGCGCGTCAGCCGCATCCACCCCGGGCTGGTCAAGCGCCTGTTTGAGATGGAAGTGCCCGAGATCGCCGGCGGCGTGGTGCAGATCAAGTCCATCGCCCGCGAGGCGGGCAGCCGTACCAAGATGGCCGTATATTCCACCGATCCCGTGATCGACCCCGTCGGCGCCTGCGTAGGCCCGCGCGGCAACCGCGTGGACAAGGTGGTGACCGAGCTCAAGAACGAGAAGATCGACATCATCAAGTGGTCGCCCGACCCTGCGGAGTTCATCGCCAACGCCCTGAACCCTGCGCATGTCCTCAGCGTTTTTGTGGCTGAGAACGAGAAGGCCTGCCGCGTCGTGGTGCCGGACAACCAGCTGAGCCTGGCCATCGGCAAGGAGGGGCAGAACGCCCGCCTCGCCGCGAAGCTGACCGGCTGGCGCATCGACATCAAGAGCCAGTCGCAGGCGGCGCAGATGTTTGAGCTGGCTGCCCCCGCCATCGAAGAGCCGCTGGGTTACCAGGGCTTCTACGAGACCCCCATGGAGGGCGAGTACCCCGATACGGGCATGCCGGAGCTGGCCGACTTGCCGCTGGAAACGCCGGACGGCGACGACACCCTGTAACCAAACCGATCCGGGAGGGACACAATGCCGACCAAACCGCGTAAAACACCGCTGCGCATGTGCGTGGGCTGCCGCGAGATGAAGCCGAAAAAAGAGCTGATCCGCGCGGTGCGCTCGCCCGAGGGCGAGGTAAGCCTTGACCCGACCGGCAAGAAGGCGGGACGCGGGGCCTACGTGTGCATGAATGCCGATTGCCTCAAGCGGGCGCTCAAGCAAAAGCAGCTCGACCGCGCGCTGGAAGCGCACCTGGACGAAGCCGCTACCCAGCAGCTGACCGATACGATGCAGCGCCTGCTAACCCAGCGCGCCACGGAGGACAAGGCTTGACAGAACAGACCACCATGCGGCTGAAGGGCTTTTTAGGGCTTTGCGGCCGCGCAGGGCAGATCACGCTTGGGCAGGATGCCTGCGTGGCTGCCGTACGGGCCGAGACCGCCGCCGTCCTGCTGATGGACGAAGGCAGCTCCCCGACCACACGAAAGCGCTTTTCCGATTCCTGTGAGAGCCACCGCGTGCCGCTTTACTGCGTGCCGGAGGGCCTGATATCACAGGCGCTGGGGAAAGACGGCCGGATGACCGTCGCCATCAAGCGGGGCAGGATGGCGCAAAAGCTACTGGAGCTTCTCAAGGACGAGACCCCGCTTCGCGGGATCGACTCCGGCCAAGGCGAACCTGACCCAAACAGCCTAAATTCGAGCGCAGATCATGCGGGGGTGCAAGCGGTACAATGACCAAAGCGAAACTCAAGGATGCCACGAAAGATCTTTTAAAGGGTGCGGAAACCGTGATGGAGAGCGTGGCCACCGTCCGTAAAGGGACGGATGAGCTGATGCAGGCGGTGCGCAAGTTCGAGAGCCAGTTTGCCCGCGAGGAGGAGCAGCGCCGCGCGGAGGAAAAGTTGGCCGAGCAGCAGCGTTTGCTCCAGATGCAAACAAAGGCCTACACCATGCCGGACACGGAAGAAGCCGCCGCGCATGCAGCGCCCGCGAAAGCGGAGCCTGCGCGCGCCGAAGCCGCGCCCGTCGTGGACAAGCCGCATGCCGCGCCCGTAAAGCCCGCCGAGGGTGCACCCGCAGCCGCCGTAAAGGTGGCGGCTGAAGCGCAGGCTCCCAAGGCCGCGCATGAAGCGAAGGCAACGCATGAGGCAAAGCCCGCCGCGGAAGCCGCGGCGTCTGTCGCCGAGCCTAAGCTCGCTCCGGAAGCCAAGGCGCCTGCGGAGGCGAAGCCGCTGACCGAAACGAGAGGGGATGCCGCGGAGCCGGTAGCCACCGCGCAGCCTACCATGCCGCAAACGGCCATGCAGAATGCCACGCGGCCTGCCGCCCCCGCCGCAAGGCCCATGACCCCCGCGCAGCCTGCCGCTGCCGGTATGCCGCGCCCTGCCATGCAGCCGCGCCCGCCGATGCCCGCCGCCCCCCGCGGCCCGTATGGCAGGCCCGCCAACCCGCAGGCCGCCGCGCCGCAAGGTGGCCCGTATGGCCGCCCCGCCAACCCGCCGCAGGGCGGCGCGGCTCCGCAGGGCGGCCCCTATGGCCGCCCCGCCAGCCCGCAGGGCGTTGCCCCCCAGGGCGGCTACGTCAGGCCCGCGAACCCGCAGGGCCCCTACGGCCGTCCCGCTAACCCCCAGGGCATGGCACCGCAAGGTCCCTATGGCCGCCCCGCCAACCCGCAGCAGGGTGGCTTCGGTCGCCCCGCCGGCGCTCCTCCGCCTCGCCCCGCCGGTGGATTTGGCCGCCCCTTTGGCGCCCCCGGCGCAGGCCCGCAGGGTGGCTTTGGTCGCCCGGCCGGCGCACCCGGCGCGCGTCCCACAGGCGGCTTTGGCCGACCTGCCGGCGGCCCCGGCGGCAGACCCATGGGTGGCCCGCGTCCCGCGAAAGGGCCGGATCTGACGCCCGCCGTGGAGAAGGAGCGCGTCAGCAACTACGATCCCAACAAGAAGAACTACGTTCGCCAGCACGACCCCGAGCGTGTGGCCAAGAACCGCAAGCAGCTTGCCCGCGATAACTTCAGCGGCGGCGAGGACGATGTGGTGCGCGGCGGCCGCCGTGCGCGCGCCAAAAAGCCCAGCGCGCAGATGCTGATGGGCCCCATCCGCATCGAGAAGGCTTATATGACCGCCGAGACCATCACCGTGAAGGATTTGACTGAGCGCATCGGCAAGCCTGCGGGCGGGATCCTCAAGAAGCTGCTGCTGCTGGGCGTAATGGCCAACATCAACAGCGAACTGGATTTTGACACCGCAAGCCTTGTATGCGCGGAGTTCGGCGTAGAGCTGGAGATGAACATCGCCAAGACGGCCGAGGATGCGCTGACCGAGACCGACGTGGACGACACCGAGGACAACCTGGAGCCCCGTCCGCCGGTCATCACCATCATGGGCCACGTGGATCACGGCAAAACGTCGCTTCTGGATTACATCCGCCATACGCATGTCACGGCGGGCGAGGCGGGCGGCATTACCCAGCACATCGGCGCCTACACCGTCACGCTTAACGACCGCAGCATCACCTTCCTGGATACGCCGGGCCACGAGGCCTTCACGGCCATGCGCGCGCGCGGCACCCAGTCTACGGATATCGCGGTGCTGGTGGTGGCCGCAGACGACGGCGTCATGCCGCAGACCATCGAGTCCATCAACCACGCCAAGGCCGCGGATGTGCCCATCATCGTCGCCATCAACAAGATGGACAAGCCTTCCGCTGACCCGGAGCGCGTCAAGCAGGATTTGACCGCCTACAATCTCGTGCCCGAAGAGTGGGGCGGCGAGACCATCATGGTGCCTGTGAGCGCCACGACCGGCGCGGGTGTGGACAACCTGCTGGAGATGATCCTGCTGCAGGCGGATGTGCTGCAGCTGCGCGCCAACCCCAACCGCATGGCTAAGGGCGTTATCATCGAGGCCAAGCTGGACAAGGCCCGCGGCCCCGTGGCCACCGTTCTGGTGCAAAACGGTACCCTGCACGTGGGCGACAACATCGTCGTTGGCCTGGCCAGCGGCCGTGTGCGCGCCATGGTGAACGACAAGGGCGAGCGTGTCGACGAAGCGGGCCCCTCCGTGCCGGTGGAAGTATC
>CAZOZO010000067.1:0-10131 GCA_964584315.1 uncultured Oscillospiraceae bacterium | reverse complement strand
TTCGCCCAAGGGTAGCCCATCTTCTCCACCACTTTGAACCACTGGCGGAAGTGCAAATCCTGCTGGTAGGCCACCACGTACAGGCACTTGTCGAAATGGTAGGTGTCCGCGCGGTACAGCGCGGCGGCGATGTCGCGCGTGGCGTACAGCGTGGCCCCGTCCTTCTTGAGGATCAGGCAGGGCGGCATGTCCGCGTCGGAAAGGTCCACGATGCTCGCGCCGTCGCTCACGGTCAGCAGGTGCTTCTCCTTCAGCTCGTCCAGCACGCGGCCCATCTTGTCGTTGTAAAACGACTCGCCCGCGTAGCTGTCGAACGTCACGCCCAGCAGGTCGTACACGCGCGCGCAGTCCCTGAGGGTGAGCTCCTTGAACCAGCCAAACAGCGCAAGCGCCTCCGGCTCGCCATCCTCGATGGCTTTGAAGTAAGCGCGGCCCTCGTCCTCCAGCGCGTGGGTGCCGGTCGCCTTCTCCTCGGCCTCCGCCTCCTCGTGGAACTTGACATACAGGCGCGTCAGGGCCTCCACGCCGCCGTTTTCGACCTCCGCCTTGTTGCCCCAACGCTTGTACGCGCTGATGAGCTTGCCAAACTGCGTGCCCCAGTCGCCCAGGTGGTTGATGCCCACAGTGGTATAGCCGAGGTGGTCGTAGATGCGCTTTAAGCTGTGGCCGATCATCGTGGTGCTCAGGTGGCCGATGTGGAAACGCTTGGCGATGTTGATGCTCGAATAGTCGATGCACACGGTCTTGCCCGCGCCCATGTCGCTTGCGCCGAACTTGCCGTTTGCCGCCAGCACCTTTTCCACCGTTTGCCGCGCGAACATGTCGCGCTTGAAAAAGAAGTTCAGGTACCCGCCCAGCTGCTTGGCCTCGCACACGTCCGGCGCGTCGATGGCCGCCGCCAGCGCCGCCGCGATCTGCGGCGGGCCCTTGCGCAAGGTTTTACTCAGCTTGAAGCAGGGAAAGGCATAATCGCCCATTTCCTTTTCCGGCGGCACCTCCAGCATGGCGGCGATCTCCGCCGCCGCGGGCAGCCCCTCCGCGCCCGCAAAGCAGGCGGGCAGCGCGGCCTCGATCAGGCCGGATATCGTAAGCTTCATATCATCCATTGTTGCATCCTCCATCCGTTATCGGGTCACAGGGTCGCGTCGGGGGCGAAATAGGCCTCGGCTCGCTTTCGCCACTTGCCCCTGAAGTAGAAAAACACCGTCATGCCCATACCGGACATCCACGCAATGAGCAGGCTCCAGTACAGGCTCATGGGGTCGCCGCTCGGCCAGGCGGGCGTGCGGGTCAGGTAGGCCAGCAGGTAGGCCAGCGGCAGGCGGATCACCACCGTCACGATGATGCTGATCCACATCGGCAGCACGGTCTCGTTCATGCCGCGCATGATGCCGCTCAACGTTTGCGTGATGCCAAAGGCGATATAGCCCGCCGCGAGGATGCGCATCATGCGCGTGCCCAGCGCCACCACACTGTCGGTCGCGGTAAACACGCCCATCAGCTGCCGCCCAAACAGGAGGATGCACAGCGTGAGCGTCGTGGCGCACACCAGCGCCAGCTTCATGCCTGCGCGCGCGCCCTCGTGCACCCTGTCCAGCCGCTTTGCGCCAAGGTTTTGCCCGCTGAACGTGGTGGCCGCGATGCCGAAGGTAAAGTTGGGCATCATGGCAAAGCCGTCCACGCGCATCACGGCGGTGTAGGCGGTGACCACCGCGGGGCCCATGGTGTTCATGAGCGACTGCACCACCACCGCCTGCGTGGAGAAGATGGCCTGCGTGATCCCCGCGGGCATACCAAGCTTCAGCGTGCGCAGGGCGATGGCCTTATCCACCTTGAGCGTCCTCACGCTTACGTCCAGCACCTCGGTCATGCGGGTGAGCTTTAGGTAGCACAGCAGCGCGGAAATGGCCTGCGAGATGATGGTGGCCCACGCCACGCCGTCGGTGGTCATGTGGAAGGTGGTCACAAACAGGATGTCCAGCACGATATTCAGGCCCGCGGCCACCAGCAGGTAGAAAAGCGGGCTCACGCTGTCGCCCAGGCCGCGCAGCACGCCGCCCAGAATGTTGTAATACGCGCTGGCCGTGACCCCCGCGAAAATGATCATCAGGTACATGACGGCCATATCGAGCATCTCGGCGGGCGTGCCTAAAAGCGTGAGCAGCGGGCGGGTCGCCAGCATGCCGATCACGGTGGTGATGAGCCCCGTCCAGAACGTGACCACGATGATGGTGCCCACCCCACGGCTGAGCAGCGCCCTGTCCTTCGCGCCGAAATACTGCGCCACCACGATGCCCGCGCCCGTCGAAACGCCGATGAACAGCGCCAGCATCAGGTTCATGACCGGAAAGGCCGCGCCCACCGCGCCCAGCGCCGCGTCGCCGATGTAGTGGCCCACGACCACCGCGTCCACCGCGTTATAGAGCTGCTGGGCAAAGTTGCCAAGCAGCAGGGGAATCGAGAATAAAATAAGCTCGGTCAGGGGCTTGCCCACCGTCATGTCGCGGGGGCCGAAAAAGCGTTTTAGGCTTGCGTTGATGCGCTGCATGAAATCCCTTTCTGGCGGGGCCTTGACCCCTTCGGTAACGCCCGCGCGCAGGCGGGCGGCATGGCGGAATGGAAAGCGCGCCGCCCCATGGTGCAAAGCGGGGCGGATGGAAAGGCCGCGCCCTGTGAAACGCGGCCGTCGCTATGGGGTAACGCGGTTTGCGCGGCGCGCGGGTGAACGCCGCCGCCCATACGCCTTTGCTACGGATGCAGCACCGTGCCCATGGGGTCGCCCGCGAGCACCTTGAGCACGTTATCCGCGGGGGTCAGGCCAAACACGCGCACCAGCGGGAAGCGATTGTCCCGCAGCAGGATGAACGCGCCCGCGTCCATCACGCGCAGGTCTCGCGCGGCGCACGCCTCATACGTGATATCGCGGATCAGCTCCGCGGCGGGGTCGGTGGCGGGGTCGGCGGTATAGACGCCGTCCACGTTTTTGGCCATGTAGATGGCGTCGCACTCCAGCTCGATGGCGCGCAGCACCACCGCCGTATCGGTGGAAAACAGCGGGTTGCCCGTGCCGCAGGCCAGCAGCACGATGTGCCCTTCTGCCAGCAGCTGCTCCGCGCGCACCGCGTTATACGGCTCGGCAAAGCGGTTGATATCCACGGCGCTCATGACCGTGGCTTTTTCGCCCAGCCGCGCCAATGTATCGCGCATGTACAGGCTGTTTTGCAGCGTGGCGAGCATGCCCATCTGATCGGCGGCCACCGCGCCCATGCGCGTTGCCGGCCCGCGCCGCCCGCGCCACACGTTGCCCCCGCCAATGACCACCGCAAGCTGCGCGCCGGTTTGCGCCACGCTTTGCAGCATGCGCGCCGCCGCCTCAAACGCGTCGTGGCTGAACAGCCGCCCGTTCTCGCCCAGGGCTTCGCCGCTGAGTTTCAGGATCACGCGCTGGTTCTTCTTCACCATGGTGCATCCCCTTTATCACTTCATCACCCACCATTATACATGACGGTTGGCGTGCGTGTAAAGCAAGGGCGGGGAAAGGTTTTGACATAGCGGGCGCGGCGGCGGGCAGCCGGATGGTGAGCGCAGGGTTTCCCGCCTGCGTTGTGCCCGCCGCGCCCCTATTTCCGGGCAAACGAAGAGCGGGCGCGCCCACCGTGTTGCCACGCTAGGTCGCGCCCGCTTCGCCTCGGCGCTTTATCGCTAGGCCTGCGGCTCGCCGTCTTGCCCGTTCGGCTCCTCTTCCGTCGCGGACGGTTCCACCCCGCCTGCGGAAAAAAGGAGGCGGCGCTTATGGTAGTAGATGGCGATCAACGCATTCAAAACCACCATGAGGATCGATACAATCCAGTAATACAACTCCATGCCGTACGGGATGTTCACGCGCACGATGCACTGCGCGATCATACTGGCAGACATCAGGATCAGCGTGACCATATTCGCCTTGTAAGCGTTCGCCCTGCGTCCAAAAAACCCGACAAAGGCAACAAGCAACAGCAGCAATAGCACGCCGCTGTAGACCAGATACGCGGTGAACATAGCAAAGCCTTTGTCGGAAACGGTGTCTTTTTGCTGATACAGTTGGTAGAGGAGATACAGTGTGCCCGCAATCGAAAACGGAATGCGAACCCAGTGGTTGAACTTGTGAAACGCCATGGGTACAGCTTCGGTTGGGTCATACCGTTTCATAAAAGCACTCCGTTCATCCTCAAATCGAAAGCCTGCTCTCGGAGCCGGGGCAAGAAAAGGCATGGCGCCCGCGCGAATCGCGACCGTGATGATCGATTTTTCCCTTCCCTGCGACAGGCACAGGTGTGACGCTTCTTTTTGTGCCATGCAACCGAGCCAACAGACATTCAATGGAGCCAGTATACACCAATCAAGCCAAAATTGCACCCGTTAAAGCGCGACAAAAATTGCTATATCCATCAAAATGGTGCATCCGCCGCAGCGCTTTCTGTCACGCGCCGGCACGCTTATTTCCGCATCATCGCGGAGCAACATGCTGCAACCCTCGGGGCGGGTACCGACCCCGGGCAAACGAAGAAGCGGGCGTGCCTGCCGTGTTGCCACGTATCGGTCGCGCCCGCTTCGCGGTAGCGTTTGGTCGTCAGACCATTGATTTACGGCGCTGTTGACGGCGGCGGCGCTTGCGCAGCGTCGAAGCGCTCACTTCTTCCGGGATAAACAGGGAGCGGCGCTTATCGTAGTAAACGATCATCAGCACATCGAGCGCCAGCGGAAGGATCGTGAGGATCACGATATACAGTTCAATGCCGGGCATCGCGTACTTGCGCGAGAAGAGCCCCACGATGCTCATAACAGGCTGCAAGATCAAGCAGGCCATATTGGCCTTGTACCCGTCTGCCTTGCTGGCAAAAAAACCGATGAAGGCAATGAGATACAGCGCCAGAAGCACGCCGAAGTAGACCATATTCACAGTTGCGATGGCAAAAGTATCAACTGATACCCTATCCAACGTCGCGTACGATTTAAAGAGGCTCGAACCGACGGAGTATAAACTGAATGGAATCATAACCCAGTGGTTAAACTTGTGAAACACCAAGCGCACCGCTTTGGTTTCGTCCTTCGGTTTCATCAAAGCACTCCGTTCGTCGATGGATATTTGCCTGCATGGAGAGCCGGGCAAACACGTGCGCCGCGCCACGCGAAACACGACTGTGAGTATCGATTTTTTCCTTCCCTGCGACAGGCACAGGCGTGACACCGCCTTCCGTGCCTTGCAACCGATCCAACAGACAGGCATTGGAGCCAGTATACACCAATCAAGCCAGAAATGCACCCATCAAAACGCGAAAATGATTGCAATATCCATCCATGGGGTGCATCCGCAGCGGTGCTCCCTGTCAGGTCGTCGGCAGGTATATCTCCGCATCGTCGCGTATCATCAGGCTGCAAGCCCCGTCCACCAGCGCGTCCAGCGCCTTCTCAAAACCCTCGCCCACAGCGTCGGCGGTCAGCAGCGACAAAAGCAGTATTTTGACGGTCGCGGCGGCCTCGGCGGGCGAAACGGTCAGCGCCACGCGCGACTCCGCGATCATGGTATGGATGAACGCATCCACGGTGCGGTATTCGGGCTTGATGATGTCCTCCGGCATTTTGCGCACCAGCAGGGGATACTCCTCCTGCACGAAGTGCACCAGCGGCGTGCGGCGCATCTCCCGCCACGCGGCTTTGAGCACCCGCGCCGCGCGCTGGTGGGGCGGCAGATGCTGGCAGTTTGCCAGCGCCTGCGACGCGCCCTGATAAATTTGCAGGTACCACTGCTCCAGCACGTCCAGAAACAGGTGCTCCTTGCTGGGGTAAAACTTGTAGAACGCCCCCTTGGAGATACCGGCCTCCACGGCCAGCGCGTCCACGGTGGTCTTGCGCATGCCCACGGTGGCGGCGCTTTTGCCCGCCGCGCGCCGCAGCGCATCAATGATGGATAGCCTCTCCTTTTGCGTAAAGCTGACGGCCATGATCGGTTCCCTCCCTTTGGCCAGCGCCATTCCTCCCGCGCCGATGGGCAACCCCCTGCGGGGCAGGCCAAACGGCGCTCTGCCGCGCGCAGCGGGGGCCGCGCGCGGCTTTTGCACGCGCCCGCCAGACGGCAGGGGCGCGGGTCGCTTTTGTTACTCCAGCATACCAAAACCATGCCCCGCATGGCAAGCGGTTTTCAATGTGCGGGGAAAGCCGGTCGCTTTACTGCGCCGCGCCTGTCTTTTCCGGCAAATACATCGACGCCGAGGCCCCCAGCCGCCCGCTGTTCTGCGGGAGGGTGGCATGCACGGTAAAGTAGGCGGCGTTCTGCTTGCTCACGCCCAGTGCGCTTATCGTGGTCACGGTGCCGATCAGCACGTTCTCCTTATCGGTATCCAGCGTGATGGGCACCAAATCGCCCACCTTGAGGTCGCCCAGGTCGGTCTCGTCCACGTCGGCGCGCACCTCCATGGCCCCGTCAAGGCTCAGGCGGAACAGCGGCGCGCCCTTGTACACCTGCTGGCCGGGGGCCACGTACACCCGCTCCACCACACCGGCGGCGGGGCTTTGCACATCCGGCGCATAGGCCGTGGGGGAAGCGTCCGCCCCCGCGAGGGTCAAAAGCGTATCGCCCGCGGCCACGTGCGCGCCCTCGGCCACGGCCAGCGTGCCCACGCGGCCCGTGGCGGCAATCAGCAGGGCGGGCCTGCGAACGACCGTGCCCTTGCCCACGGCGGATTTGGCCTCGTAATTGTCGCGGCGGTACAGGGTCACGCTCGCGTCCAGGTCAAACTGGCCGGTCAGCACATCCACCTGATAGCTCTGCCCGCTCACGGCAACCACGTGGCCCGTGCCCTCGCTGGCGTTGCCGCCGCCGGTCTTGAAATACAGCGTCTCGCCAAGGTGGAGGATCTTGTTTGCATCCTCGTTGTATGCGCCGCTGGTGGTGGCCTCCACACGGCTGACCACGTCCGGCTCGATGCTCAGCACCGCGCCGTAGCGGGCCATGGCGGCGGTGGCATCGTCGCCCGCGGCCACGAACACGCCGCGCACGGTGCCCGCCTCGGGGGCGTACACGGCGGGCTGCACGTAGCTTGCCAGCACGTCGCCCGCGGCCACGGCGTCGCCGTTTTCCCAGTCAAACGAGGCAAGCGTGCCGCTGTAGGGGGCGGTCACATCCGTAAAGGCCGCGGCGGCCACCACGCCGTCCGCCACGGGGCGGCCGGTCAAGTCCTGCGCGGCCAGCGCGCTGCCGCTTAAAAGCAGGCAAAGGGCCAAAAGCGGGGCGACGATCTTCTTCTTCATACAAACTCTCCTCCATATCATTCCACGCTCTTCAGCGCTTCGACCATGTTGATGGAACGCACCCGGCGTGTCAAAAACAGCTCGATCAGGATGCTGAACACGCAGGTGATCAGCGATGCGTACAGGATGGAAAGCGGCGACACCTGCGCCACGAACACGTTGTTCTCGCTGCGCACGGTCATCAGCACCATCTGCGTGAGCAGCAGCCCGGGCCCGATGCCCAGCGCCGCGCCGATCACGGTAACGATGTTGTTTTCCCACATCATCAGGCCGCGTATCTCCTTTTGGTGGTAGCCCAGCACCTTCAGGGTGGCGTAGTCGCGCGTGCGCTCGGTAAAGTTGATCAGCCCCATGTTGTAGCAGATCACGAACGCCAACCCCAGCGCCGCCACGTACATCAGGCTGAACACCGCCGTGGTGGAATCCAGGATGGTCATGGTGAGGGCGTACTGGGTGCTGGGGTCCTTGAAGCCCGTTACCTCGCTGGCCTCGGCCAGCCGGTGCACGGCCAGGGGCGTGGGGTTTTCAAGCAGCAGCGCCGTGGGCGTGATCGGGCCCTTGCCAAGCCCGTCCCACACGCTCTGGCCCATGTACACCGTTTGGCCGATGGTCACCTCGTACACGGTGTCGATGGTAAAGGCCGTGCCCGTGTCCTCGCCCGGCAGCCATATCTCCACCCTGTCGCCCGCCTTGAGGCCGGTCACATCCGCCAGCTTTCGGCTGATGGCCACGCCGCTTTGCGGCAGGGGCACCAGGGCGCCACCTTGCCCAAGGCGCAAAAGCTGCTGCCCGTCCATGAGCACGGTAAGCGGCACCGCGCGGCTCTGGCTGCCGTAGCGCAGGCTCACGCGCCTCTCCATCAGGCCCTCCACCCGCTGCGCCTCCACGCGCTTTTGGTAGCTGGCGATGGTGCCCGCGCCGCTGTCCAGATCGGCGCGCAGGGTATAGGCCACGGTGCCGTGGTAGTAGTCGCCCACGTTGGCGGCGATGGAGTCCTGCAGGCCCATCGCGCAGATGATGAGCATGTTGCAGCAAAGCAGCCCCACCATGGCCACGAACGTGCGGCCCTTGTTGCGGGCGATGCCGCGCACCACCATCTTGGTATTGAAGTTGAGCCTGCGCCACAGCCCCGTGAGCCGCTCCAGAAACACGCGGCTGCCCGCGCGCGGCGGCTTGGGCCTAAGCAGCGACGCGGCCTCCTCTTTGGCGGTGCGCTGGTAGGTATACAGGCAGATGAACACGCTCAGCAGCACCATCAACGCCGTCATGCCCCACGCGGGCAGCGAGATGGGCGGGCGCAATTTTTCCAGCAGGGCGTAGTGCGTGTTTTCCATGCGGTAGAGCATATCCGGCAGCATATAGCGGCCCACGAACAGCCCGCCCAGCGCCCCCAGCAGCGAGGGGAGAAACGCGTAGTTCAGGTAATGGGCGCGGATGCGGTTTTTGCTGTAGCCCAGCGCCTTGAGCGTGCCGATCTGCGTGCGCTGGTACTCGATCATGCGGGTGAGGGTGGTGAGCACGATCATCGCCGCGACGGCAAAGGCAAGCACGGGGAACACATAGGTCAGGTTTTGGAACATCGTCACTTCCGAGCGGGTGCGCTGGGTGCTGGGGTGCGTCTGCTGGGTGAGCACCAGCGCCGCGGGCAGGCGGCTTTGGATGGCGGCCAGCGCCGCGCCCGCGTCCGCGCCGCTTTGCAGCTTGACCACCAGCTCGTTGACCGGCATGCCGTCAAGCGCGCTTAAGTTGAGCACCGCATAACCGTAGCGTTCGGGCTCGGGCATCACGTCCTTGGCGGTCACGACCTGCTCCGGCGAGAGGATCAGCCCGCGCACGGCAAAGGAATAATCCACCTTATTGAGCTGCAGGGTGATGGTGCTCCCCGGGGCAAGCCCATGCGCAGCGGCAAACCGTTCGTCCAGCAGCAGGCCGCGCTTGTCGTCCGGCGAGAGGGGCTCGCCCGCGCGCAGCATGGGCAGGTTCACCTGCGGCGCGCCGTCATAGGCGTGCACCATGAGCGATACGTCCTCGCCCAAATCGGGGGTGTCGAACTCCGCGGAAAAGCGGCTCTGCACCGTTTGCACGCCGCTGATGTTCTTTACGTTCTCCACATCCGCGCGGGATGCGCTTTGCACGTTCACCCAATAATCCGCGAGGTTGCCCTGCGCAAAGTACGTCTCCGCGGAAAGGTCGATCATGCGCCACGTGCCGTCCAGCCCGCTGTAGACCCATGTGCCCAGCGCGCACAGCAGCACGATGGCCACAAACTGCATGGCGTTTTGGCGCATGTCGCGCCACAGCTTGCGGCGCAGGGCGCTTTTGCTCCCCTGGCCGTTTACCATGCGATATCCTCCACGCAGGCGGGGTGCTCGTTCACGGTGTTCTCCGCCACGGCGCCGTTTTTCATGCGGATCACCCGGTCGCCCAGCGAAGCGATGCTGGCGTTGTGCGTGATGATGACCACCGTGGTGTCAAACTCGCGGCTCACCTTGGTGAGCAGCTCCAGCACCTGCGCGCCAGTCTTGCTGTCCAGCGCGCCGGTGGGCTCGTCGCACAACAGCAAAGCAGGGTTTTTGCACAGCGCCCGCGCGATGGACACGCGCTGCTGCTCGCCGCCGGAAAGCTGGGCGGGGAAGTTGTCCATCCGCTGGCCAAGGCCTACTTTGTCCAGCACCTCTGCGGGGTCGAGGGCGTGCGGGCTCACCTGCCGCGCCAGCTCCACGTTTTCAAGGGCCGTCAAGCTGGGCATCAAGTTGTAAAACTGGAAAACGAAGCCCACGTCCAGCCGCCGGTACTCGGTCAGCTCCGGCGAGCGCATTTTGGTGATGGTCTTGTCCCCCACGC
>CAZOZO010000066.1:0-10143 GCA_964584315.1 uncultured Oscillospiraceae bacterium | reverse complement strand
CCGCGTCGATGTAATCCTGAAGCATGTCGCCGCCCTCCAGGCGGATGATCTCGGGGTAGTCGCCTGTGGCAAGCATCAGGCTCTGCTTTTCGCTGTCGTCATTGACCGGCAGATATTCAAAAACGATGTTGAACTTGTCTTTGATCACTTTGCCGATCGGGGTCTCGTCGCTGCGCGCATGGGTCTGCGAAGAGCTCACGATCAGCTGAATCACGTACTCCTCCTGCGCGGCCTCCGCACCTGCGAACGAGGTAAGCGTCGGGATCAGCAAGGCAACCATCAACGTGAGCGCGAGCAACCTGTTAAGCCTGCGGTTTTTCATGGTGGAACCTCCTTTAAGGATATCTGGGTTCGCGTTGGCATGGTCGGTCTTTATCCATGGGAACGGGGCTGCTCCGGCCCCGTTGACCTTCTCGTGTGGCGCTCCGCGCGCCTGATCGCATCATCTCATGCGCCATTCAGCCGCTCCCCCACCGCGCCGCCCGGGTGGATCAGCCTGAACTGCTCGTTGCAGTAGCCGGTGCGCTCGATCAGCGCGGCTTGCAGCGCGTGGAACAGCACGCAAAGCACGGTAAAACTTGTGGTGCCCTGACTGTTGAAACGGTCGGTCTCTCGCGTGACCGCCATCCGCAGGACGATATCGGCCCCTTGGATCAGCGGCGAGGTTTCGTTCTCCGTGACCGTTATGACCGAAGCACCCTTGCGCTTTGCGATGTCCAGCATCGGCAGCAGCTCCGCCGTTTTACCGCCGCGCGAAGCCAGCAGCAGCACATCCCCTGCCTGCACAAAACCGCTGGCGCCGTGGGTGGCCTCCGCCGGTGAGAGGAAGCGCGCGGGCCGCTCGATGCAGCACATCAGGTGCGCAAAATGCATGCAGGCAATGCCGGAATGGCCGCATCCGCTGGCCGCGATGCGGGGCGCGGCCGCCAGCATCTCCACCGCCTGCACGAAACGGGCTTCATCCACGGCGAAGAGTGCCTGCCGGATAGCATTCTGCTCGATATCATACGCAAAGCGACCGGCTGACCAAAGGATATCGCTCTCAGGCGCCACGAAGTACCCTCCCCGCTTCACCGTTTCTGTTGCAGGTCGAACGCAGGCAGGTATGCCTTTTCCTGTTCGGTGTACTTGCGAAGGGTGTTCACCACCTCGCCGTTGTTCCAGCGGCGATCCCCCGCGTCCTCGGTCGTTCCCATGACGGTCACATTCACCTGCCTGCGGCGGGCGCGCACATGATCCCAATCGATAAAGTAGATGTGCGCAAACTCGCCGCCGTCCATGGCCCCGTCCTTCACGGTCAGGGTCTCGCTGCGGCCAAAAAAAGCGCTGCGCAGGTGGCCGTCAGTATTCATGCTGGTGTAGTCGCCCGGCTCGTTCACGTAGCGCCCAAACTGCGCATGGAGGGGGCCCGGGTGGCGGTACTGGTGCTCCTCTGCAAAGTCCGGTATCAGCTTGCGCATGATATCCAGCAGGTCGTGCTGTAAATACTCCAGATCGAAGCTGTCGATATCGTGGGACGCCTCCTGCACCATCACGCTGCACGTCGTATGGTGGGACGCCACACAGCAGGTGCCGTTTTTGACGCCCGATGCCGCGATGATCTCCCTCACCTCTTTGGAAATATCGTGAAATGTGGGGATCCACCCTCTCGACTGAAGCTCCAGTTCCTTCTGGTACATCTTAAATTCCATAACAGGTACCCTCCCTGTTGCTTTTGTTGGCATCAGTGTAACGCGTCATCGCTCGCTTGTCAACACATAATGCACAAATAAATCATTTTTATTTTATTATCGATTGTTTCAATCACTATTTGTGTTGACTTTTTATGACCGGTTTGTTAGAATATGAAACGAACAATCATTACTTGCGCGAGCAAAAAAGGACGTGAGGAACGTTAGCAAGAAGAAAGTGAGCCGCGAAGAGCTGCTGATGAGCCTTCTGAACGTGGAGGGTCATATTACCACAGACGAAGCCGTACAGCAGATGGGCGTATCGCAGGCGACCGTACGCCGGATGTTTCTGAATCTGGAAGCGGACGGCAAGATCATCCGTAATTACGGTGGGGCGCAGTTGCCGGGCGCGCCGGACAGCTACCGCTTTGAGCAGCGCGAGAAAGTAAACGAGTATGAGAAGCGCCGCATCGGCATAATGGCCGCCGCCCATGTGCAGGATCGGGACACGGTATACCTGGACTGCGGAACCACGCTGTTGCAAATGGCTATCGCCCTAGGCGAGCGGCTGCGTTCGGGCGATTTTACCACCCTGAACATCGTGACCAACTCCATCGCAAACCTGCAAGCATTGGGCGAGACCGCCTCCGGAAAGATCATCCTGCTGGGCGGCGAGTACCACAGCGCGCGCCGGGATTTCTACGGCCCCATCACCGAGCGGTATGCCGAACCATTCCACTTCGACAAGTGCTTTCTGGGTTGCGAAGGCGCTACCGTTGAAACCGGCTTTTCTTCCAATAAGACGGAATTATCCAGCTTGAACGCCAACATACTCGGCCGCTCCGCAAAGCGCTATGTGCTCTTTGACTCAAGCAAGCTGGGCAAGGGCGCGTTCTTCAGCTATGCGCCGCTGCAGCGCATCGATGCGGTCTTTACCGACCGGCAGCCGGACGAGCCTCTCGCAAGCCGCCTGACCGCCGCAGGCATCACCGTGCACAGCGCCTGCGCGGATCAGGAACGGAAAGAAGGGTTATCTACGTGAAGCCGACCATCCGAACACCCTATTTTGAAATTGGCACGAAAAACTACATCTATGGCGACACGGTGCTGAAGTACGCGATAGCAGCCGATCAGGCTGCCGAAAAGTACGACATCGACGTGCTGTTCATCGCCCCCGCCGTCGAAATCCGCAGGATCGCCGAAAACACGCGCCGTTTGATCATCCTGGCCCCTTATATGGATACGCTCCGCCCAGGGCGCGGCATGGCGGACATCCTGCCCGAAGGGCTCAAGGCGGCGGGCGCAAAGGGCGTTGTGGTGAACCACTGCGAAAAGCCCATGTCCCTGCCGGCCATCAAAAAGACTATCGAGCGGGCGCGGGAGCTGGATTTTCTGGTGTTTGCCTGCGCCGATACCATTGAGGAAGCCAAGGCCATCGCACAGCTGCACCCGGATATCCTGAACCCCGAACCCTCCGAGCTGATCGGCGGTACCGGCGGCGGCGTGAGCGACATGGGCTTCGTCAAGGAATCCATCCGCGCCATCAAGGCCATCGACCCCGCGATATTGGTGGAGCAGGCGGCCGGCATCACCAGCGGCCAGCAGGTGTACGATTTTATCATGGCAGGTTCTGAAGCGGCGGGCGCCGCCTCCGGCATCATGAACGCGAAGGACGCCCTCGCGATGATCGACGAGATGATCGCCGCTACCCGCCGCGCCGCGGACGACCTGAAAACACTGAACCGACAGGAGGCGTGACCCTTGGTATACCGTGAGTCCGTCGAGCTTTTTTCCAATGACAAAATGCCCACCTTTCACAACGTAACGGAGGCCGCCAGAGCCATCGTGGCGCGTTCCGGCATACAAAACGGGCTGGTAAACGTGTATTCCCACCACACTACCTGCTGCGTGATCACGCAGGAGTGCGCCTTCGACATGTCCATGACCGGTCTGGAAACGCTCCAGCAGGATTTTGTGGAGGTTTTCGAAACCATAGCCCCCGTATGCCGGAAGGAAGGCCTCTACCTGCATCCCGGCCCCAAGGCCCTCTCCTTTGCGCAGGAGCATGGCGAGGACGCGCGCGGCTGTCACAACACCGACGCGCACTTGCGTTCCGCGCTGGTGGGCCGCAGCGAAACCGTGGCGCTGATCGACGGCGCGATGGATTTGGGCGAATTTGGCTTTCTGTATTTCGTCGACTTTGACCAGACCCGCGCGCGTAAGCGCACCGTACAGATCACCGTGATCGGGGAATGATCGCCCACAGACGATGATCCGGCAAGCTCCGCAGCCTTGGCATAGCGAAGCGGCCGGCCGTAAAGGAGCACGCCTTATGCAATTCATGCTGGACAGCGCGAACCTGGAACAGCTTGCCCAATGCCTTGACACTTACCCGATCGAAGGGGTCACCACCAACCCCACCATTCTCAAGGAGGTTGGCGGCGTGCCCCTGCGTGCGCATCTGCTGCGCATCCGCGAGCTGTGCGGTAGCGAACGCTCGCTGCATGTGCAGCTGCTGGCGCGCGACGTGCCTGGTATGCTGCAGGAGGCGGAGGCCGTGTATTCGCTGCTGGGCGAAAACACGTATGTGAAGATACCCGTGACCGAGCCAGGGCTGAAGGCCATCCGCGCTTTGAAGGCAGACGGAAAGCCCGTGACCGCCACCGCTGTCTACTACCTGTCGCAGGCGCTGCTGGCCGTTGCCGCCGGTGCGGATTATGTGGCCCCCTATTGCAACCGCATGGAAAACAACGATATCGACTATCGCCACATCATCGAAGCCACGCGCGCGTTGATCGACCGCGACGGGTACGCGGCGAAAATCGTTGCCGCAAGCTTTAAAAACATCGCGCAGGTGAACGAAGCGCTGGCCTGTGGCGCGCACGCCGTTACCGTCGCGCCTGAGTTGCTTCGCACGCCCCTTGCCTCTCCGCTGGTCGAAAGCGCCGTGCGCGCTTTTGAGGACGATTTTGCCCTGTACCATGGCGATGGCTTGCTGCGCGCGCTGGAATAGCGCGCGCGTCTTGAAGATCGTTTTCATACAAAAGGCTTTGAAACCGTTCGGTTTCAAAGCCTTTTGTCTATTGGACTGCGCTTCCGAAAGAAAAGGCGGGGTTGCTCGCCATACCACATCACATCGTTTGCCCTTTCAAAGAGTCTTGTGCACTGGGCGGCATCATCCAAGGCTGGTGCATGGAGAGTTGAATTCCAGACCGGCCGGGCTTGAATGCTACAGCCGATGGGTCAGCGCGCGCTCCACTTCCTCTAAAAGCGGAATTGAACATGCCGCGCCCGGCCGCTGTACGCAAAGCGCCGCAGCCTGCGCAGCATAACGCAGGCATTCCTCATCGGAGGAACCTTGGGCCATGCGGCTGACAAAGTAACCCAGGAATGTATCGCCCGCCCCGGTCGTATCCACAACCCTTACCTTGCACGCATCCGCCCACAGCCTTTTTTGTCCGGTAGCCACAATGGCTGCGCCCCGTGCGCCATAGGTGCAAACAAACTTGGCTGCGGGGTATTTTTGCAGCAAAGCGTCCTCCACACCCGTATCCACACCCGCCAATGCTTGTGCTTCGTGCTCATTGAGAAAAAACATGCGTACCGTTTCCAGCGGCAGACCGGCCAGATCGCCCTCCATTGGTGACAAGTTGAGGATCAGCCGCACGCCTTTTGCGTACGCTTTGGCCATCAGTGTCGGCATGCTGGAGATTTCATTCTGTATCACCAGCAGATCGCCCGGGTTCAGCTCCTTCAGCGCACGGTCAATCAGCGTGCCATCCACAGCCTGATTTGCTCCGCCAAAGAGAAGGATGCTGTTTTCACCCGCTTCGTTCACCTGAATGATCGTATGTCCCGATGGGATGTCTAGCAGCGCAATCAGGTGCGTGTCCACACCACTATCCCGTAGCATGGCGATCAGCGCAGCGCTGTCCTCCTTGCCGATGCAACCGGCAAGGAGGACCTTCGCGCCACCGTTTCGAATCGCAATGCTCTGGTTCAGGCCCTTGCCACCCCATGCCTTCGTCAGCGCGCATGCTGGAACGGTCACGCCCGGCTGCGTAAAGCGCGCGACACGATATACGTAGTCTATGTTGATCGAACCCATGACCATAATCTTCAAGCGATTATCTCTCCTTGCGATACCACCGTTCTCAAACAAGGCTTTGAACCGTTTGCGGAGGCGCACACATGCTCTCCCCCATACGACCTTCCAGAGAGGCGCGCTCTTTCACATCGGCAGGCGCGCTGCATCACCGCGCGCGCTTTTTCAGCTGATCCACCACGACGGCGGCCACGATCACCACGCCGGTCACTACTTCCATCGTGAAGGGGTCCACGCCGAACTGGATGCCTACGTTATCGATCAGGATGATGAGCAGCGTGCCCAGCAACGTACCCACAATGGAACCGGCGCCGCCCGACAGCGACGCGCCGCCCAGCACGCTGGCCGCGATCGCGTTCATTTCATAGCCCATGCCGGCAGTCGGGGTGGCGCAGTTCATTCGCGACGCAAGAAGGATGCCCGCAATACTGAACAGGAGTCCTGCAAAGCCATATACCAGATAGCTGGTACGGCGGATGGATATGCCGCTGAGGCGCGCCACTTCCCTGCCGCTGCCAAACACGAGAATGCTTCGCCCAAATGTGGAGTATTTCAGCAAAACGGCCCCGAACACCGCCATCAGCAGCCATACCACGGCCAGATTCGGGAGGAAGCCGACGCTGCCCGTCGCAAAGCTTGCGAAACCCTTGTTGATGCCGGAAACCGTGCCGCCGTTGCTGATCACTTTGATAAGACCGCGCAGGATGGTTTGCGTACCCAGGGTAGCGATCATGGGCGGCACATTGAATTCATGGATCACAAAAGCATTGAAAAGGCCGCATATCAGGCCGGCCGCCAAGGCCACGAGCATCGAAAGCCATACGGGCAAGCCCCACACCGCCTGCGACATGGCTACCATCAGGGTGCTCATGCCCGCGATGGCGCCGCAGCTGATATCGATTCCGCCCGTGATGATGACATACGTCTGCGCGATGGCGATAACGCCGATCACGGCGCTCTGCTTGAGGATATTGGTGAGGTTGTAGGCGGAGATGAAGTTGGCCGTGCCGAACGACGCGACCAGGAACAGCACCGCGATGACCATGAGCAGCGATATTTCCGTTTGCTTGATTAGCGCCTTGGCATTGAGCCGGGCCTGGTTTTTCGGTGTAGATTGCGACATCATGATGCCACCCCCGTCGTCTGTTTGCTTTGGCTTGTCATGGAGGCTATTTTCAGGATATCCTCCTCCGTCATCTGTTGCAGGCGCTCCTTGCCGATCGTATCGACCACGCGGCCTTCCGCCATCACCACAAGCCGGTCGGACAAGCCCATAACCTCCGGCAGGTACGAGGAGATCAAAATGATGCCCTTCCCCTGCTTTGTGAGGCTCTGGATGATCTGGAATATCTCCTCCTTAGCGCCCACATCCACGCCAACGGTGGGCTCGTCAAAGATCAGGATATCCGGCTCGCGGCACAGCAGTTTTGCGATAACCACCTTCTGCTGGTTGCCACCCGACAGCTTGCTCACCAGTTGTGAAACGCTGGGGGTAACGATGCGGATGCGTTTGCGGTGCTCCTCGGCGCGGCGGTTTTCTTTCGCCAGGCTGATGATGCCCATGGTGCTGATCATATCATACGAGTTCATGTTGACGTTGATGCGCATGGTCTGCTCCAGCGCCAGCCCATCGAAACGGCGATCCTCCGTCAGAAAGCCGATGCCGTGCTTCATCGCATCCTTCGGGCTGCGGATTCTGACGGGTTTGCCCTTGATATAGACCTGCCCCTTGGTGATTTTTTCCACACCGAAGACCGCGCGCATCACCTCGCTGCGTCCCGCGCCGACCAGCCCGAAAAAGCCGAGTATCTCGCCCGCCTGCAAGGAAAAGCACATATCGCTAAACTGGTTGGGCACCGAGATGCCCTCCACCCGCAGCAGCTCGTCACCCGGGGGATAATGGGCGATCCTGTAGATATCCTCCATGGGGCGGCCCACCATCTTCGATATCAGATACTCTTTATCCACATCACATACCGGTTTGGTTTCGATAAATGCGCCGTCCTTCAAAACGGTAACGGTGTCGCAAATATCGATGATCTCTTCCAAACGATGGGAAATATAGATCACCGCGATGCCCTGCTGCTTGAGTTCGCGGATAAAGTTAAACAGGATTTCGACCTTATCGTTTTCCAAAAGAGCCGTAGGCTCATCAAAAATTACCAGTCGTATTTCATCGTTGACCGAAATTTTGCTGATCGTGACCATGGCCTGCATGGCAACGGGCAAGTCGCATATCCTTGCCTTCGCATCCACGTGCAGCTGGAACTTGTCAATCACCTGCTGGCTTTGCCTGTTCATCAGGCTCCAGTCCACAAAACCGAAGCGGTTTTTGATCCAGCGGCCCAGATAGTAGTTTTCGGCGATGCTCAAATTCTTCGCGATGTTCACATGCTGGTAGTTGGCGAACATCCCCATCCGTTTGGCGTCGATGGCGTTATGCGGCGTGCACCAGCGGCCGTCTATATTGATCTCGATCTTTCCCTTTGTCAGCGTTTCAACGCCCATGATGCACTTGATCAGCGTGGATTTTCCCGCCCCGTTCTCCCCGATCAGGGCGCGAACCTCGCCCTTGCGGATGTGGGTGGTTATCCCTTTGAGGGCGTGTACGCCGGGGTAGGTCTTTTCTACCCCTTCCACGCGTAAAAGGATATCGTCATTCATGATTGTGTTCCTTTCATACCCGCAACGAATCGTAAGCCGCCCAGCCGGTGGCGCCTTGAGAACGGAAAGGCTGCCACAGACCGGTTCCCCGGTCTGTGGCAACGGGATACGTGCGGCTTACCGCTTGAGCATGGTGGGGTCCAGAAGCGCGGCGAACTCGGGCGTGCTCATGTTATCCGTGGTCACGACGGCGGGCGCGATTAGCACCTGCTTATTGGCCTCGGGGTTCTTGCCCTGTAGAAGGGTCTCCACGGCATTCTTCATGGAAGCGTAGCCCTGGCCATAGGCGTCCTGAACGATGATGCAATCCAGCGTGCTCTTGCCGAGGGCTTCGATTTCCAGCGAGTCGGAATCGACGCCGATCGAAACGATCTTATCCTGGATGCCCGCGCCTTCGATGGCCAGCGCGATGCCGTCGCCGGAGATGTTGTTGGCGCCGTAGAGGCCGACCAGATTTTCGCCATAGGTCGAGATCTGGTTTTCCACATTCGCCTGCGCGGTGGCCATGTCGTTGGCATGGAAGAGCGTATCAAGCACTTCGAAGTCGGAGTTAGCTTCCACATAGGCCTTGAAATTGTCCATGCGGGGGGCAAGCGCTGGGTTGATGTTGGAAAAATGCATGCCGATGGTGCCCTTCGTATAGCCCAGCTTTGCGAGGGATTCGAGCATGATTTTGCCCGCCGTGTCGCCAATGTCGCCGCTGGATGTGGTGTAGAACTGGTTGTAGCAATCTGTGTACTCGGTGCTGCCCACCGGCTCCAGGCCGCAGTTGGTGAAGTTGACAACGATCCCCTGCCCCATCGCATCACGCGCGATGGCGGTGGTCATGTCAGGCACCTGCGTCGCGCTGATGATGGCATCGGGCTTCGAGGCCACCGCGTTTTCAAACGTGCGCAGATACGATTCGGTTTCCGACTCGTTCGCGGGGCCGGCCACGGAGAAATCGATGGTGATGCCGTACTGCGTCTGTAAATCGGCAACGGCGTTCTCCATGCCGATTTGCTGATACTGCCAGAACTCGGATTCGGTCGAGCAGGAAACCCAGACGATCTTGTAGCTTTTCCCTTCCGCGATTGCCGGCAGGGCAACCAGACAGGTCAACAGTACCAATGTCGTCAAGAGAGCGAGCAACCTTTTCATCATACTACCACCTTTCTAATTCATAATGCACGCTGGCATTATTTTCAACAGTCATGGTCGGCAAACTTGCCCTCGATATCGTTCATCGATATCGCCTCGGGTCGATCGCATCGGCTCTTCAGCGGTCCGGCTGCGCTCGTAGGCCTTTACACTCAGGTTGGCTGCCTGCAAGCGCGTCGCATTTCGTGGCTCGTTCTCCCCTTCATATGATTTATTCTATATCGCCCGCGCACAGCGAGCGAATAAAATCGGCGGATAGTCTTGGATGTGGGAACGCTCCCATACTGGGGAATAAAAAACGACGTTTCCTAATAGCGACGGGGTACCGCAAACACATCCCTCAGCCAGCAATTCCGCTGCGCGGTTGTTCTGCATCATGGCCGGGCGTCGCGTTTCATGCCCGCTCATCAGGCAATACGCCCCGGTCGGTCCCTCGGGCGGGTGCGGCAGGCTCGTCGCAACGCCGGATCGTTCGCGCATCAGGGGTCGACGCCTCAAGCATCGGCATGCGCTCAGGCGCCTGTCCCGTCCACAAGGCGCTCGCTGCCCAGCAGCTTCACCCGC
>CAZOZO010000065.1:0-10176 GCA_964584315.1 uncultured Oscillospiraceae bacterium | reverse complement strand
TCGCGTTCATCGAGGGCATCGCCGCCGAAATCGGCAAGGAAAAGAGCGTCGTCAAGCTGGTGACCACCGGCGACGACGTCAAGCAGGCCGTGCGCGAGTTCGCCTATGACAAGTGCGTGTGGACGTTCTCCACGCTGGTGCGTGCCGAGCGGCAGGAGCGCGAGGAGCAGACCAAGAAGGAAACCCTCGAGCACTTCGCGGAGCAGTTCGCGGGCCGCATGGGCGAGGTGGCGGATGCCATCTACTACCTGAACAAAGAGATCATGCGTCGCAAGATCCTCGACGAGGGCGTGCGCGCTGATGGCCGCGGCCTGACCGACGTGCGCCCCATCTGGTGCGAAGTGGGCGTGCTGCCGCGCACGCATGGCAGCGCCATCTTCACCCGTGGCGAGACGCAGGCGCTGACCGTGACCACCCTGGGTTCCATGAGCGACGTGCAGATGCTCGACGGCCTTGGCACCGAGGATTTCAAGCGCTACATCCACCACTACAACATGCCGCCCTACGCCACCGGTGAAGCGGGCCGCATGAAGAGCCCCGGCCGCCGCGAGATCGGCCACGGCGCACTGGCGGAGCGCGCGCTGCTGCCCGTCGTGCCCGGCGAGGACGAGTTCCCCTACGCGCTGCGTCTGGTCAGCGAAATTCTGGGCAGCAACGGCTCCAGTTCCATGGCGTCGGTGTGCGGCAGCACGCTGAGCTTGATGGATGCGGGCGTGCCCATCAAAGCCCCCGTGGCGGGCGTCGCCATGGGCCTGATTAAAGACGCCGCCAGTGACAAGATCGCCGTGCTGACCGATATCCAGGGCCTGGAAGATTTCCTGGGCGATATGGACTTCAAGGTCGCGGGCACGGTCAAGGGCATCACCGCCATCCAGATGGATATCAAGATTGCCGGCATCGACCGTGTGATCCTTGAGCGTGCGCTGGGGCAGGCCCGCGTCGGCCGCCTGCACATCATGCAGGAGATGCTCAAGTGCCTCTCGCAGCCGCGTGAGCACATGAGCAAGTACGCGCCCAAGATCATCCGCTTCACCATCAACCCGGAGAAGATCCGCGAGGTCATCGGCCCGGGCGGCAAGATGATCAACAAGATCATCGCCGAGACGGGCGTGAAGATCGACATCGAGGACGATGGCCGCGTCTACATCGCCACGCCGGACGAAGCCGCCGCCGCCAAGGCCAAGAAGATCATCGAAGGCATCGCCAAGGATGTCGAGGTGGGCGACGTGTACCTGGGCAAGGTGGTGCGCATCATGAACTTCGGTGCCTTCATCGAGCTGACCGGCGGCAAGGACGGTATGCTGCACATCAGCAAGATGGCCCCGCACCGTGTGGAAAAGGTCGAGGATGTGATGAACATCGGCGACGAGATCGAGGTCAAGGTCAATGAGATCGACTCGCAGGGCCGTGTGAACCTGATTCGCACCGATATCGCCTACCCCGCTGCGCCTGAGGGCGGCTTCCGCCCCGCGGGCGGCCCTGGCAGCGATCACCGCCGTCCCCCGCGCCGTGATGGGCGTCCCGGTGGCGGGCACGACCGGTAACTGACGGCACAAGCGGCTGCCACAAACGTGAACCAACGCGGGCGGCGTTACGCCGCCCGCCTTTCCCATGGGGCCAAGCCCCGCGCACGGCGCAACCGCGCCGCACGATGGGGGTTCACGCTTGCGGCAGCTTTTTTATTGGTTCAGATACGCCAGAGGCGTGTATGACAGCGTTGGGTGGGCTTGTGTGCGCGCTGCGCCGCCAAGCCGCCAAACGAAGCAAATACGAAAGGGCTTGCAGATGTTCGATCAATATACTTTTCCCAATGGGCTGCGCGTAGTGGGCGAGCGCCTGGATCATGTGCGCAGCTGCACGGTGGGCGTGTGGGTCAAGGTCGGCTCTATGAACGAGCTGCCGGAGGAAAACGGCCTGTCGCACTTTATCGAGCACATGGTGTTCAAAGGTACCAAAACGCGCACTGCGCGCGACATCGCCGAGGAGATGGACGAGGTTGGCGGCCAGCTGAACGCCTTTACCAGCAAGGATTGCACCTGCTACTACGCCAAGGTGATCGACGAGGATCTGCGCCTCGCCGTGGACATCCTGAGCGACCTTGCGCTACGCCCGCGTTTTGACGATGGCGAGCTGCAAAAGGAGCGCGGCGTGATCCTGGAGGAGATAGCCATGGTGGAGGACACGCCTGAGGACTTGGTGGGCGAGGTGCTCAGCGAGGCACAGTTCGAGGGTTCGCTGATGCGCCCCATCCTGGGCACGGAGGAGCTGATCCGCGCCTACACGCGGGACGATCTGATGGCCTACTGGCGGCGGCACTACCGGCCACAAAACACCGTGGTCGCCATTGCGGGCAATTATGACTGGGACGCGCTGCTTGCGCTGGTAACCGAGTTCTTCGGGGATTTTCCCGATCAGGGTAAGGCTCCGGAGATGGGCGGCGAGCAGACGATTTTGAGTGGACGCATGGCTCGCGAGAAGGATACCGAGCAGCTTCAGATTTCGCTGGGTTACCCCGGCGTTGCCTTGGGCTCGGACGATGTGTACGCCCTGTCCGTGTTCAACAACGCGCTGGGCGGGGGCATGAGCAGCCGCCTGTTCCAGCGCATCCGCGAGGAGCTGGGCATGGCGTACTCCGTGTACACTTACCCTGTCAGTTACCCAGGCGTTGGCACGTTTACTATCTATGCGGGCACATCGCCGGAAAACGGCGAAGTGGTGCTTGGCGAGATACAGGCCGAGTTACAAAAGGCGCTGGAGGGCGGCTTTACCGACAAGGAGTTCGCCAGCGCCAAGGCGCAGCTCAAGGGCGGCTTCCTGCTGGGGCTGGAGAGCTCGTCCGGCAGGATGCAGGCCATTGGCCGCAGCACGCTGCTGCTGGACCGCCTGACCCCGCCGGAGGAGACGCTGACGAAGATCGAGGCTGTGACCATGGCGGATGTGCTGCGCGTAGGCCGCATGGCGCTGGATGCCTCGCCCAGCGCCGCCATCGTGGGCAAGAATGCCGAGGGGTACCTACGCCTGATCAAGGAGTGAGCCGTATGGACAAGCTGGAGCAGATATTCGCGTTGCAGCAGCAATTTCAGGACAAGCTCAAGCGCGAGCGAGGGCTTGCGGACATCCCCATGGAGCAGTGGCTGCAAAAGCAGACGCTCGCTATGGTGAGCGAGCTGGCGGAGTTGTTGGAAGAGGTCAACTTTAAGTGGTGGAAGAACCCGCATGAGTTGAACGCTGCCAACATCCGTGAAGAACTCAGCGACATCCTGCACTTTTTCGTGAGCATGTGCATCGAAGCGGGCATGAGTGCGGATGACCTTTTTGACCAGTACGTGGGCAAGAACAGGGAGAACGTGCGCAGACAGGAAGGGCACAGCGAGAAACCGGGCTACGCGGTAACGCCGGAGAGCGGCGCGCAGGGCTGAAAACGTTTAGCGTCGGTATTGAGCAGGCTGGACGATGTCGTGCAATGACTCGCATGATGCCAAAACGCAAACCCGCCGCGGGGCCGTCCATCTCAATGGGCGGGCCGCGGCGGGTTTTTGCATGCCTAGGCGCAATGCCCGACGTCTGTCGCGACAGGCGTCGAACATCCGAACCGTGTTGGCGTCATACGCGCATGCCATGCGTGGCGCGGCGAGCGGCGCGTGGTCACCTGCTGCACATGCCGATCATGCGAGGTTGGCCTTTCGTCACATATTGAAAATGAAGACGTACGTATTGTATCCATTCCCACGCTGTGCTATCATCAAGCCAACAAGCTACTGCGCCGCGATAGGAACAGGAGGATACCCATATGAGCAAACGGGTCAAAGCGTCACTCTTCGCGCTGGTATTGCTTTGCTGCACCATGCTGGCATCCGTCGCCCTCGCGCTGCCCATGTATGTCAAAACCAGCAACGGCAAATCTCTGAACGTGCGCGATTATCCCTCGCTGGACGGCCGCGTGATCGCGCGGTTGGACTACGGCACCCTTGTCGAGGTGGACGACCGCTCCATTGTAGGCGGATGGGGACGCATCTTCTACGGCAACATCAGGGGGTACTGCATGATGCGCTACCTGAGCCAGGATAACCCCGTCCCCAAACCCACCGTTACACCCAAGCCCACCCTCGGCCCGGATATGTTCTGGAGCTTTATCAAGTGTTACTTCACGGCGGCGGTGCGGCCCTCCTCGCCCGGCGGCTATGTGCATATGCGCTGGGCTCCGTCCAAGCTGCAGCCCATCCAGCGGGACTACTACAGTGGCGACGTGCTGCTGGTGATCGCCCAAAACGAGGAGTGGAGCCAGGTATACGATGAGCAAACGCACTCCGGCGGCTTCATGATGACGGCCTTTCTGGAGAACATCTACTATGCCCCGGATGGACAATAACGGAGGGATGAACCGATGAAAAAAACGATGGCCCTGCTTTTGGTCCTTGCCATGTTGGCATGCGCGCCGCTCGCGCTGGCAGGCACTGTGCGCATCGCGGAGGATGCGAGCACCTTCGACCTGACCCTTACGATGCCTGCGGACGCGGTGGTCAGCGAAAACACGCACGACAACGTGCCCTATACCTTCATCAGCTTCGAGAATGCGAATAAACCCCGCATCTACATCAGCGTGGCGCCCAACGAGATCTATGCCGCCGACTCGGTCGCGGCGCTTGGCAAGGCAGATCAGGATGCGCTGGTTGCGGACGTAAGCGCCGAGATGGTAAGCCCGACTTATTCCCTGCATAAGACCGCCGCGGGGTACGATTACCTGCTGGTGGAGGAAAACGCGGAGATCGACTCCGCGGTGATGGTGCTGCTCAAGGATGGCTACCTGATCCAGCTGTCCATATGGCATGAGGATTACGCGACCCTTACCGCCGAGGACAACGCACTGGCGACCAGCCTGTTAGACACGTTGCAGATCGTGAAGAACTGAACGCACTTCGAAACGCACGGTAGCAAGCAAAGCGCCCGGCCAGAAGGCCGGGCGCTTTGCTTGCGAGGGAGGGTCACGGTCAATCCTCCGTAACAGCGAGCGTATCGAGCAACGCGGTCGCGGTGGCCGTATCATCATCGGTGAGCACGTCGTAGTTGGCGTTCCACACCGACATTTGGATCATATAGCCGTCCGTGAGCAGGATCATCAGCGCCGAGTCGGACGCGGAATCATCCTGCACGAACAGGTAGGGATAGCCGCCGTCGGTGGTTTCCACCGAGTAGCTGGGGCTGTCCATGTCTGCGCTCACAGTCGTGAACAGGGTATCCAAATCATCCTTACTCAGGTCGCCTACGGTCACGCCGTCGTATTCCTCGGTGGCGGCGACGCTGATGTAGATCAGCGGCTTGGCGGCATCGGCAAAGGTGATGAACGTATAGGGCACGTCGCCATACGTTTCGACGCTCACGGTGGCATCCGCGGGCAGGTCTATGGTAAGGTCAAAGCCACTGGCGTTCTCGGTCAGCTTGACGGGCGCAGCCAGCGCCAGCGGCGTGGCGGCCAGCATCGTGAACATGAGCAGCAGGGCGATCACTTTCTTCATACCAGCATACCTCCAAATCTCTATCGGTGCGGTCAGTTTTCGACCTGCAGGAAGGACGCCATCATAAACCCGCTCTGGTTGTTCGTCTGGTCATATACCTGGCACCACTCGCCGTTTTGGGCGATCACCAGCAGCACGTCGCCGTTATAGTAATCGCGGTGCACAGGCTGGTTTTTAGAGGGGGCCCAGCGCATGTGCACATAGCCGCCGGGTGAGGAGGGGCGCACAGAGGCGCTATAGTCGCAATCCACGAAGTTGCTGTACAGATCGGTACGCTGGGTGGGGGTGGCGGTCTTGGTGGGCTTGGGCTTGGGGCCGGGCTGGTAGTCGCTCAGGTAGCGGTACATGCAGTAGCCCTCTACGCCGCTTAGGTAGATATGCGCCCAGGAGCCGCCCACAAAGCCTGTGTCCACTTCCACGGCGGAGCCGTAAGGCAGCGAGGAGATGACGTTGCCGTCTTTGGAGGGGTAATCACGTACATTCAGGGATTTGCCATTGCTGGTGTTCACATACATGGTATCAGCCAGCGCGACCGATGCCAGCGCGATGCTGCACAGCAGCACCAGTGAAAAGAAGATAGCCATCGCTCTCTTTTTCATGGGTGACCCTCCTGTTTGTTTGGGATACGGGGATTGCACATGTCTTTAACCCATATTATAACATATTTGTTTGAAAATACAATTCGAAAAATTGCATTTCATATGTAAATTGCGGGTTTTCGTGTAACAAACCGGATCCATCATAGGAAAAGGCACCCCAAGCTTCGATTAGCGCAGGTACAGGTTGCGCAGCAGCGCCGTGCCCGCCGCCGTGCGGAAGATGCGTTTCTCCACTTCCGCCACAGCCTCGCGCGACATCCCGTCCTCATGGATGTTCACGAGAAAATCCGCCTCCACAAGTATCTGGTAATCCGCGTCCCGAATATCATCATACGTGTGGTGGTGGGCGATCAGCCAGCACACCCGCTCGACCGTCTGCACACGAAAGCCTAGCGGCGTGAGCAACGCCCGCGCCTCGGCGGGGCCCTCCAGCTGTTGGTAGTGCCCCGCGGCGCTGTGGTACTTGACCTCACTCACCTTGATGCCAATATCGTGCGTAAGCGCCGCGATCTCCAGCACCGCCTGCGCTTCAACAGGGAGCTGCTCCAGCTCGCCGATGGTCTTGGCGAAGCCGTATACCTTCAAAAAGTGATTGATGCGCTGGATATCCCCCGCGAAATAGTCTACCATCGCCCGCGCGACGCTTGCGATTTGCTCCATGCTGTATTCCTTCCTCTCTGTGGCGCAATACGCCGTGTGCTGTGGTGTAGGTTCGCAATCGATGGTTCTGTTTCTCGATGCGCAGGGCAATGGGTTACGGGCGGGCCGGAGCACGACGCATCGCGGCGCTGTGGGGGCAGCGCGTCGTCCGCTTCGCCCAATGTTTGTGCGACCGTGTAACGCAGCGGCCTCCAGCGCGAAAGATCAAATGTGAAAGCGCCCTCCCACTTGGCGATGGGGAGGGCGCAGCGGTCGCAGTCGAGCGCAGCGTGTTTTGCACACACATCCGCTTTGTAGGTCGGTTATTCTACGGTTATGACCGACACGGGGCAATTGTCGCGCGCTTCTTCGGCGGCGGCCTCGTCACCGGCGGGCACGAGCGTCACGTATGCTTCGGCCAGCCCGTCGTCCTCCATGCGGAACACGCTGGGGCAGGTATCTGCGCATAGCCCGCAGCCAATGCAACCAGTACGATCCAACGATGCTTTCATGTTTCCTACCTCCTTGCGGCTTAAGCCTGCATAAACAGTTCCACGTCGTCCTCGGCGGTTCCTATGCCCGCGATGCCGAATTTTTCGACCAGTACCTTGGCCACGTTGGGGGAGAGGAAGCTGGGCAGCGTCGGGCCCAGGTGGATGTTCTTGACACCCAGATAGAGCAGCGCCAGCAGAACGATCACAGCCTTCTGCTCATACCACGCGATGTTGAAGGCGATGGGCAGGTCGTTGATGTCCGAAAGGCCGAACACCTCCTTGAGCTTGAGGGCGATCACGGCCAGCGAGTAGCTGTCGTTGCACTGGCCCGCGTCCAGCACGCGGGGGATGCCGCCGATGTCGCCCAGCCCCAGCTTGTTGTAGCGGTACTTGGCGCAGCCCGCGGTCAGGATCACGGTATCCTTTGGCAGCTTCTCGGCAAACTCGGTGTAGTAGGCGCGGCTCTTCATGCGGCCGTCGCAGCCCGCCATCACGAAGAACTTTTTGATCGCGCCGCTCTTGACAGCGTCCACCACTTTATCCGCAAGGGCCAGCACCTGATCGTGCGCAAAGCCGCCCACGATGCTGCCGGTCTCGATCTCCTTGGGGGCGGGCAGCGTTTTGGCCAGTGCGATGATCTCGCTGAAATCCTTGGTGCCGCTTTCATCCGCGACGATGTGTGTGCAGCCCGGGTAGCCCGTTGCGCCGGTGGTAAAGATACGGGCGCGCACCGCCTCGCTCTTGGGGGGCACGATGCAGTTGGTGGTAAACAGGATGGGGCCGCCAAAGCTCTCAAACTCGCTCAGCTGCTGCCACCAGGCATTGCCGTAGTTGCCCGCGAAGTGCGCATACTTTTTGAAGGCAGGGTAGTAGTGCGCGGGCAGCATCTCGCTGTGGGTGTACACATCCACGCCCGTGCCCTCGGTCTGCTGGAGCAGTTGCTCCAAATCGACCAAGTCGTGCCCGCTAACAAGGATGGCAGGGTTCTTGCGCACGCCGATATCCACGGCAGTGATCTCCGGCTTGCCGAAGCGGCCGGTGTTGGCGGCGTCCAGCAGGGCCATGGCCTTGACGCCGTACTCGCCGGTCTTGAGCGTGAGGGCGACCAGCTGGTCGGCGGTCAGGCCATCGTCCAGCGTGGCGGCCAGCGCCTCATACACGAAGGCATAGATCGCGGGATCCTCCTTGCCGATGTTGGCTGCATGCTCGGTATACGCCGCCATGCCCTTGAGGCCGTACACGATCATCTGCCGCAGGGAGCGCACATCTTCGTTCCCTGTGGCGAGTACGCCTACCGTCTCGGCCTTTTTCAGCATCGCGTCCAGCCCATCCACCTGGAAGGTGGCGGCATCGGGGAGCCCATTGCCAGCAGGCAGTGCGTCGCGCAGTGCCAGCATACGGCGGATCTGCCGCTCGATGGAACGGTCGTCGAAGTTAGCGTTGGTGATGGTGGCAAACAGGCTCTCGACCACCTTGCGGTTGGTGGGGCCCAGCGTGGCAACGTCAAGCTTTGTTCCGGTCACGCGGGCGGCGATGCCCTTCAGTACGTAGATCAGCAGGTCCTGCAGGTTGGCCACTTCGGGGGTCTTGCCGCATACGCCTTTCAGGGTGCAGGCCTTGCCGCCCGCAGCTTCCTGGCATTGGTAGCAATACATGCTCAT
The DNA here is from genome assembly GCA_964584315.1 of uncultured Oscillospiraceae bacterium. GTDB lineage: Bacteria > Bacillota > Clostridia > Christensenellales > Aristaeellaceae > CAXXOK01. Next base: position 1,270 of record CAZOZO010000065.1, on the reverse strand, counting down.
TAATATTTGCCTCCTTCAATTCTGGTTGTGTTTGTGCCGTACAGGCGGTTTGTATGAGGTATCCGAGAACGCCATGCTATACGGTTGGCGCGGGGGCTTTGATTACGATCAGCTCCAGCGTTTCGGCATCCTCGTTGCGCACGTTCATCTCCGTGCCACCCGGGATGCGCAACACCGTTCCGCGCCCATAGCTGCGCGCAGGCAGACCGTCCAACGCGATGGTGAGCTTTCCGCCGAGCACCGTCATGTATACATTGCCGTTGGCGCAGTGCACAGGCAAGCCGTCCCCTTGCGCAAACAGCATGTGCATGTAATGGAGGTTCTGATCTTGTATCACCTTTTCGATGCGCGCGTCGCTGTTGAGTTGAAAGACCGTTTCGACCACTTTCCTCACCCCTTTGGCCTTGAGTGGCAAGCCATCCGTTTTCTTCACTGCCGCTCGTTTACGGGTAAAGCATACCGCGGAGTATCAAAAAAGTCTGTTGGATTTCCAACAGACTTTTCAATGTTCACTTTTCGATCTGTTACACGCCCAGATAGGCTTTGCGCACGCGGTCATCCTCCATCAGGGCTCCAGCTTCGCCGCTCATGGCAATGCTGCCGGTCTCCAGCACGTAGGCGCGGCTGGAGATGGACAGCGCGACCTTCGCGTTCTGCTCCACCAGCAAGATGGTGATGCCCTTCTCATGCAGCGTGGCGATGATGTGGAAGATCTCCTTGACCAGAATGGGAGAGAGGCCCATCGAGGGCTCGTCCATCAGAATGATCTTCGGGTTGGCCATTAGCGCCCGGCCCGTAGCCAGCATCTGCTGCTCGCCGCCCGAAAGGGTGCCCGCGATCTGCTTGGCGCGCTCCTTGAGTCGGGGGAAGGATTTGAACACCGTCTCCAGGTTTTGTTTGGTCTGCTCCGCGTCGCCGATGGTGTAGGCGCCCATGCGAAGGTTCTCCAGCACCGTCATGCGCGCGAACACATGGCGGCCCTCCGGCACATGCGCCATGCCCAGCTGGATCACCTTGTTGGGGGCGGTGGTGCGCAGGTTGACGCCGTTATAGGTGATCTCGCCGCTGGTGGCCTTCACCAGCCCCGAGATGGTATGCAGGATGGTGGTCTTTCCCGCGCCGTTCGCGCCGATCAGGGAAACGATCTCGCCGTCGTTCACTTCCAGCGAGACACCCTTGATGGCGTGTATCGCGCCATAGTGCACGTTCAGGTTTTTGATGCTCAGCATTGCAACCCCTCCTATTCGCCCAAGTAGGCCGCAATGACCTT
>CAZOZO010000064.1:0-10900 GCA_964584315.1 uncultured Oscillospiraceae bacterium | reverse complement strand
CGTCAAAGTCCTGCACGGTCAGGCCCAGCAGGTTGCACGCGGAGGCGAAGCTGAAGCGCGTGCGGGTGGAATTGTCGCGGAACATGGAGATGGCAAGGCCGCTGTCGAAAATCTTGGGGGACACGTTGCTCTCGCGCAGGGCGCGCAGGGCCTCGGCCACCTCAAACGTGGCACGGATCTCGTCGTCCGTCTTTTCCCAGGTCAGGAAGAAATCGCCCTCGTACAAGTTTGCGGTATTGAGGGTCTTCAGGGTTTGCAGGGCTTTTTGAAGGTCAGCCATGTGTTGATCTTCCTTTCAAAGTCAAGTTGGGGTGGGCTGTGCGCATACCATGAGCCTGACGGGCGGATCGTCGTGGAGGATGAAAACACGGGATTCAACGGGAGAGGCGGGCCCGCCATCAAGTGAGTGGCAAGCCCGCTCGCAAAAGCGCCGCTTCGCGGCTGTTTGCTCGCTACTTTGGTTCACGCTGCGGCGTGGGGTCGCAGGGCGCTGCCCTGCACCCGCAAGGGCCATTGGCCCTTGACCCATTTCTTTACTTGCAGTACAGGGCGGGCATCGCGGCATACACCGCGCAGCACTTCACTAAATCCGCTTTCCACGTCTTTTCGTTGGGGGCGTGCGCCTGCGCCTCCGCGCCCGGGCCAAACCCGATGCACGGCACGCCGTAGCGGCCCATGATGCTCACGCCGTTGGTCGAGAACGTCCACTTGTCCACCTTCGGCTCGCCAAACATGCCCCGGTAGCTCTCTACCATCGCCTGCGTGGCCGGATGGTCCTCCGGGATTACCCAGGTGGGGAAGTAGCAGTCTGTGGGGTAGGCAAGCCCCGTCCAGCTGGGCCGCTCATATTTGTACATGCTCACCTGTGCGTCATGCTTCTTGCAGCTGGGCAGCTCCGCCACCTGCGAAAGCGCCAGCTGGTAGGTTTCCCCGTCCGTCAGGCGCCGGTCGAGCGACACGGCGCAGCTGTCCGCCACGGCGCAGCGGCTGGGCGAGGTATAGAAAATCTCGCTGACCGTAACCGTGCCCTTGCCCAGGAACGGATCCACCAGCAGGCGCTCGTTCAGGTCGCGCACCTCCTGCAAAATATCCGCCATCATGTAGATGGCGTTCTTGCCGCGCTCCGGTGCGCTGCCGTGGCAGCTCACGCCCTTGACGTCAATGCGAATCTCCATGCGGCCGCGCTGCCCGCGGTAGATGTTGCCGTCCGTCGGCTCGGTGATGACCACGAACTCCGGCTTCACCTTGTCTTCCTGAAGGATGTACTGCCAGCACAGGCCGTCGCAGTCTTCCTCCTGCACGGTGCCGGTCACCAGCACGCGATACTTGTCGCTCAAAAGCCCCAAGTCCTTCATGACCTTCGCGCCGTAGATCGCGCTCACGATGCCGCCCAGCTGGTCGCTGGCGCCGCGGCCGCCAATCTCGGTGGCGTTCTCGTAGCCCGCGTAGGGGTCAAACGTCCAGTTGGCCGCGTTGCCGATGCCCACGGTGTCGATGTGCGCATCATACGCGATCAGCTTTTCGCCGGTGCCCATCGTGCCCATCACGTTGCCCATGGGGTCGATCTCTACCTTATCAAAACCCACGGCTTCCATCTCCTGGGCGATCCGGCGGATCACGCCTTCCTCGCCGCAGCTCTCGCCGGGGATGGCGATCAGGTCGCGCAGAAACTTCGTCATCGCCTGCTCATACCCGTGCGCCTTCGCCTTCACCTGAGAAAAATCCATACTTTACACTCCTTTATGGTCAGAGCGACGCAAAAGCGCCATCCCAGACGATCCGCTGATAGTTTTCCGGGTCGGTGTCGCCTTCGGTGGAGAACATCAGGACGCGGCTCTGCCCGGTTAGCCCCAGTTCCGCCTTCAGCGCCGCGTAGGCGGGGTCCTTCATGATCGCGCTGATCACGCCCATACCCACCGCGCCGCTCTCGCCGCTCACCACCTGCGCGTCGCCCTTGACCGGCGCGCCCAGCATCCGCATGCCGCGCGCGGCCACCCAGTCCGGGCAGCTCACGAAATAGCCGGTATGGTTGCGCAGGATGTCCCAGCTGAGGGTGTTGGGCTCGCCGCAGGCCAGCCCAGCCATGATGGTTTCAAGGTCGCCGTCCACCGCGCGCATGGAGCCGTCGCCCGCCAGAGCGCCGCGGTACAGGCAATCGGCCGCTTCCGCCTCCATGACCGTCACCACAGGCGGGTTTTCGGGGTAGCGGTTTTGGAAATAACCCTGCACCGCGCCCGCCAGCGAGCCCACGCCCGCCTGCACGAACACATGCGTGGGCGCACCGCCCGTTTGCGCCTCGAACTGATCCGCCGCTTCGCGCGCCATGGTGCCGTAGCCCTGCATGATATAGGCGGGGATGTCCTCATACCCTTCCCACGCGGTATCCTGAACCATCACGCCGTGCGGGGTCTCGGCGGCTTCCTTGGCCGCGATGCGCACGCAGTCGTCGTAGTTCACGTCCTCGATGGTCACCTGCGCGCCCTCTTTGGCGATGTTGTCAAAGCGGATTTTCACGCTTCCTTTGGGCATGTGCACCACGGCCTTCTGCCCCAGCTGCCGCGCCGCCCACGCCACGCCGCGCCCGTGGTTGCCGTCGGTCGCGGTAAAAAACGTCGCCTGCCCAAACTCCTGCCGCAGTTTATCGGAGGTGAGGTAGCGGTAGTCCGTCTCGCTCACGTCGCGGCCCAGCTGCCCCGCGATGTAGCGCGCCATGGCGAACGAGCCGCCCAGCACCTTAAAGGCATTCAGGCCGAAGCGGTAGCTCTCGTCCTTCACGCACAGCGCGCCAAGGCCCAGCGTGCGCGCCATACCGGTCAGGTTTGCCAGCGGGGTTACGTCATACTGTGGAAAACTGCGGTGGAAGCGGTATGCCCGCTCGACGTTGTCAAGGCTCATGATGGCGAGCTTTTGGTCGTCGCTCTTGGGCATCCGGTTTTTCGTCCATTTGATCGGCTGCATGAAGGTTCCTCCCGTGCGCAGGGCAGGCGGGCGGCGTGCTCCGGCGCGGTCGGGGGAGTGCCCGAACCGCGCCGATGGGCCGCCTACGCCCCCGCGCTTTATTTACCTACGTGTTTGTAGGTTTCGTCCACAATGCGCTCCATGGCGTTTAGGATGCTCTCGTAGCCCGTGCAGCGGCACAGGTGGCCGCTGATGAGCTTGCGCAGCTCCTCGCGGCTGTACCGCTTGCCGGTGCCCACGATCTCCACCGCGCTCATGATGATGCCCGGCGTGCAAAAACCGCACTGCGTGGCGGCCTCGTCGATGAACGCCTGCTGTACGGGGTGCAGCTCGCCCGTGGGGCTTTTCAGGCCCTCCACAGTCAAGATGTGTTTGCCCTCCGCCCACAGGGACAGATAGATGCAGGTATCGACGGCCTCACCGTCGATCAGCACGGTGCATGCGCCACACTCGCCCACCTCGCAGCCCTTCTTGACGCTGGTCAGGCCCAGTCGCGTGCGAAGCGTGTCGGCAAGGCATTCCCGCTCGTCTACGGGAATGGAAACCTCGCTTCCGTTCACAGTCATATTCAGCGTTCTAAACATCTGCCTTGCCTCCCGCGTTCAAAATGGCCTGCCTCACCGCGCGGCGGCTGAGTTCGCTCACCAGTTGCAGACGGAAATCACGGCTCGCGCGCCAGCTGGAACGCGGCGTTACCTCGCCCGTTGCCCCCTCCGCGATGCGGTCAAAGAGCGCCGCGTCGATTTTCGCGCCGCGCACGGCCTCCTCGGTGTTCACGCAGCGCATGGGCGTGGGCGCGGCCACGCCGTAGGCCAGGCGCAGCTCCGCGATATGCGCCTTGTCGTCGGTCAGCTTTACCATCGCCGCGCAGCCGAGCGTAGCGATCTCCATGGCCTCGCGCTTGCCGTACTTGATGTAGCAACCGCCAAAACCGTCGTAGTCTTCCCTCTTGATGTGGATGGCGGCCAACACCTCGTCATGCCTCCGCACGGTCTTGCCGGGGCCGGTATAAAAAGACCGGATGGGCACCATGCGCGTGCCGTCCACGCCCTGCAACTCCAGCGTGGCGTTCAGTGCCCACAGCGAACTTGCGCTGTCCGCACTGGTCACGCCGTTGCACACATTGCCGCCGATGGTGCCGGTGTTGCGTATCTGGGGGCCGCCCACCTGATCCACGGCGTAGCCCAGCATGGGCACGGTGCGCTGGATAATGGGGTCGTTGGTGATGTGGCTGAAGCTCGTGGCCGCGCGGATCACCACGTCGCCATCCGGCGTCTGGGTAACGCCCATCAGTTCCTCGATGCCGTGGATGCTCACCAGCGAGCAGCCCGCCAGCTTCCCCTCGCGGATCTGGATCAGCACATCGGTGCCGCCGGAGATCAGGATGGCGCGCTCGTCCTCATGCAAGGCGCGCACCGCGTCCGCGATGCTCACAGCCTGGTAGTACTTTTCGATGTCATACATGCTTGCCCACCTCCTTGATGAGGCCCGCCGCGGTGAAGCCCTCCACCAGCTTTTGCGGGCTCAGGGGCAAAGTATCAAACGCCACGCCCGTCGCCTGCAACACCGCGTTGCGGATGGCGGGGCCGGGCGATATGGCGGGCGGCTCGCCCAGCGACTTGTTGCCATACGGGCCGGAGGGGTCGTTCAGCTCCACGAACGCAGCGTGTAGGTCCGGCTGATCCATGGCGGTGGGCAGCTTGTAATCCAGCAAGTTGTCGTTGAGGGGGCGCCCCTTGTCATCATAGAGCAGCTCCTCATACAGCGCGTAGCCGATGCCCATGCTCATGCCGCCCTGCACTTGCCCCTCGGCCAGCTTGGGGTTGATGAGGATGCCGCTGTCGTGCACGTTCAAAATGTTTAAAATCTTCACCTTGCCCAGCGGGATATCCACCTCCACCTCGACAAAGGTACAGCCGGTCGAGATGGTGTTCTCATGGATGTCCACATGCTCCTCGGCAAAGAGGCGCTCCGCCCGCTCGCGGTTGTACTGGGCCTCCAGCGCCATGTCCGCAAGCGCCATCAGCTTTTGCCGGTTGGTGCGGCGCACCACCCAGTCCGCCTCCACGTCCAGCTCGGCGGCGGGCTTTTTCAGCTTGATGCTGGCATATTCCACGATCTTGCGCTTGAGCGTTTCGCCCGTGCGCTTGATGGCCATGCCGCAGATGTAGGTCTGCCGCGAGGCATAAGCGCCCAGGTCGAACGGGGCCACGTCGGTATCCTGCGTGGATACGATGTGGATGTTGGGTTCGGTCACGCCCGTGGCCGCGGCGGCCATCTGGGTGAACACCGTATCCGCGCCCTGGCCGATCTCGGTGGCGCCCATCTGCAGGCTGAGCGAGCCGTCCTCGTTCATGAACATGCGGCAGTTGCTCACTTCCAGCGAGATGGGGTACACGCCGGTCTTGTAATCGAACAGCGCCATGCCCACGCCGCGGCGCTTGTCGCCGGTCTCGTTTGCATAGGCTTTGCGCTTCTCATCCCAGTGGAACAGCTCACGGCCCTTGGCCACGCACTCGCGCAGGCCGTTGGTATACGCGGGGATGCCGGTGCTCGGGTCCACATAGCCCAGCGGCATGCAGTTTTTCAGGCGCAGCTCGATGGGGTCCATGTGCAGCGTCAGGGCCAAATCCTCCATCAGGCTCTCGGCAAAAAAGTCGCTCTGCGGGATGCCGTAGCCGCGCATGGCGCCTGCGGTGGTGTGGTTTGTGTACACGGTGTAGCCGTCGCCCTCGGTCACCTTCTGGTCGTGGTAGAGCTGCTTGAACATCGTGATGGTGTTGGCGCAGATCGAGTGCCCGTGCGAGGCGTAGCCGCCCTGGTCGCTGTAGGCCTCCAGCTTGCGGGCCACCAGCGTGCCGTCGCGGCGGGCAAGCGCGCGCACCTTCGCGTGGATGGCGTGGCGCACGCGCGTGCAGGCCATGGTCTCCTCGCGGGATATCTCCAGCCACACGGGCCTGCCGCCCAGCTGCTGGGTCAAGAATGCGTTCAGTGGCTCGTAGAGCACATCCTGCTTGTTGCCAAAGCCGCCGCCGATGTAGGGCTTGATGATGCGCACCTGCGCCCACGGGATGCCCAGGGCCTGCCCGACCACGCGGCGCGCGATGTGCGGTATCTGTGTGGAACTGACCACCACGATACGCCCCGCCTCCATGTACGCAAAGCTCTGCGGCGGCTCCAGGTGGCAGTGCTGCACGACCTGCGTGCCATACTCGCGCACCAGCTCGATCAGGTCCGGCTCGGCGGCCTTCGCCTCGTCATAGGTGCCGGTGCCCACCGCGTAGCTGGTATGCGCCAGCTCGTTGGTGCCTTTGATGTTCGGGTGCAGCGGCGTGCTCTCAGGCGCGAGGGCGGCCTCCACGCTCAGGATGGGCGGGTATTCCTCATACTCCACCTTGATCAGGCGGGCGGCGCGGGCGGCGGCCACGTCATCCACGGCTACCACGGCGGCGATATCGTCGCCGTACACTCGCACGCGTTGGTTCAGCAGCTTGCGGTCGTACACATCGCCCTTGGCCTTGTCCAGCACATAAGGGTGGCCCGCGGTCGCAAACTCGATATCGGGCACGTCAAAACAGGTAAAGATGCGCACCACGCCCTTGACCTTGAGCGCCTCGCTCAGGTCAAAAGACTTGACCAGCCCGTTTGCGATGGTCGAGCGCACCACTTTGGCCACCAGCGCGCCGGTGGGGAGCAAATCGGCGGTGTACTTCGCCGCTCCCGTCACCTTGTCATACGCATCCACGCGCTTGATGCTTTCCCTAACGCCCATCAGGGTTGTCCTCCTTTTATGCCGCATTGCTGCGTCTGGTTCACGCGAGGATCGCCTCGCCGTTTACATACTTGCCTGTCACTTTGCACTCGCCGCTGAGGTACATCGCCCGCTCCAGCCGCTCGCCCACGGTCATGGGCTGGGGGTGGGGCAGGGCTGTATCGTCCACCACGATGGCGTCGAACGCATAGCCGGGCTTGAAGGTGCCCACCTTGCCAAAAAACGCCCCGCCGCCCTCCGTAGCCAGGTAGAACGCCTCCGCGAGCGTCAGCGCCCGCTGACGCTGGTCGATCAGCCGCCAGTAGAGCTTGCTCACCTGCACCGCGTCGGTCACAGCGCGGAACATGTCGATGGTCTGCCCGCCCGCCACATCGGTGCCAAGGCCCACCTTGACCCCGGCTTTGAGCAGCCGCCGCACCGGCGCGATGCCGCTGCGGATGTTCATGTTGCTGGCCGGGCAGTGCGCCACCATGACGCCGCGCTCGCGCAGCAGCTCTACCTCGTCCGGCTCGGGGTACACCACATGCGCCATGATGGCCCGGGGCGAGAGCATCCCGAAGCGGTCGTAAGCGCCGGTGTAGCTGTCCGCATCGGGGCAGAGCTGCTCCACCCAGCGTATCTCGGTGCGGTTCTCGCTCAGGTGGCTCTGCAGGGGCACGCCGTACTCCCGCATCAGCGCCGCCAGGCTGCGCATGAGCGCATCGGTGCACGAGGGGATGAAGCGCGGTGTGATGATGGGCTTGACATGCGTGAAGCGCTTGAATGCTTCTTTAAGCCAAACCTCGCAGTCGCGCGCCGCCTCGTCGCCCAGCTCACACAGGTCTTCCGGGGCGTTGCGGTTCATGCTCACCTTGCCCACGTAGCCGTAAAGCCCCGCCGCCTCCAGCTTTTCCATCAAAAGCAGGGTCGCGGGCGCGTGCAGGGTAGCAAAGCAGCTGAAGCGCGTGGTGGCGCTGCGCCGCATCGCGTCTACAAAAATATCGTAGGCGCTGGCGGCGTAGGCAAGGTCCGCATATTTGCTCTCCTCCGGAAAGGCGCGCGTATTCAGCCATTCGATCAGTTCCAGGTCCATCCCCAGCCCGCGGTAGGCAAACTGCGGTGCGTGCAGGTGCAGGTCGTTCATGCCCGGCATCACCAGCGCGTCGCCCGCGTCCACCAGGGGCAAATCGGCGTACTGTGCAGGCAGGGTCTCAAACGCGCCGCGGCATTCGCCGCCCACGCACACCACATACCCGTCCGGAAGCGTCGCCAAGCGCTCCGGGTCCTCGCTGTAGCAGAGGTTGCCTTTCAAAACAAAGTCCATCGGTTATCCTCGCGTTCCGCTCATGGCTATAGTCCCCTGCGCCTATTATATAGCCCGTTTTGACCGATGTCAAACCGGAAAAACCAAGGGCGCGCGCCACTTTCACGGCGCGCGCCCTTGCGCTTTTTCGATTATGCGACCATCACCACAAGGCATTGCGTTATCCTTTGGATAGGATATCGCGGTATGTTTCCCATGGTTTCCGTCTCCAAAAATCCGAACATTTTACCAAGCTTCAGGTCGGGGCAGGCCGCCGCCAATGCTCAGGCATGCGCCTCGTGCTTGCGCTTGTGGCCGAGGTAGGCTTCCTGCACGCTCTGGTTGCTCAGCAGCGCCTCGCCCGTGTCCTGCAGGGTGATGGCGCCGGTCTGCATCACATAGCCGTAATGCGCTGCATGCAGGGCGGCGTTGGCGTTTTGCTCGATCAACAGGATGGTGATGCCCTGCTCGCTCAGCTGCCGGATGATGCCGAAGATATCCTTGACCACCAGCGGCGCGAGGCCCAGCGAGGGCTCGTCCATCATCATCAGCTTGGGGCGGGTCATCAGCGCGCGGCCCACGGCCAGCATCTGCTGCTCGCCGCCGGAGAGCGTGCCCGCCAGCTGCCACGAGCGTTCCTTGAGCCGGGGGAACAGCACATACACCCGTTCCAGGTCGCTCCTCACGCCCGCGTCATCCTTGCGCAGGTAGGCGCCGATCTTTAAGTTTTCAAGCACGGTCAGGTTGGGGAACACGCGGCGGCCCTCCGGCACCAGTGCGATGCCGCGCTCCACTACCTTTTGCGTGTCCAGGCCCAGGATGTTTTGCCCCTCGTAGGTGATGGAGCCGCCCTTGGCCTTCACGATGCCGCAGATGGTGCGCAGCGTGGTGCTCTTGCCCGCGCCATTGGCGCCGATCAGGGTCACGATCTGCCCTTCGTTCACATGAAAGCTTACGCCGCGCAGCGCCTCGATGCCGCCGTAGCTCACGCGCAGGTCCTTGACTTCCAGCAGGCTCATTCTTCCGCCACCCCCAAATACGCAGTGATCACATCGGGGTTCGCCTGTATCTCCGCGGGCGTGCCCTCGGCGATCAGCGCGCCGAAGTTGAGCACGTAGATACGCTCGGAGATGTCCATGACCAGGTTCATGTCGTGCTCGATTAAAAGCACGGTCAGGCCGAAGCGATCCTTGATCTCACGGATGAAGGCGCTCAACTGCTCCGTCTCCTGCGGGTTCATGCCCGCGGCGGGTTCGTCCAAAAGCAGGGTGCTGGGGTTGGTGCTCAGGGCGCGGGCGATCTCCAGCCTGCGCTGTTTGCCGTAGGGCAGCGAGGTAGCGACCTCTCCCTTCACGTCTGCAAGACCCACGATGTCCAGCAGGGCCATGGTCTCCTCGCGCATGCGGCGCTCCTCCGCGCCGTTCAGGTGCAGCGCCGTGCGGAAGAACCCCGCCTTCAGGTGCATATGCTTGGCCAGCAGCACGTTATCAAATACCGTCATGCTCTTGAACAGGCGGATGTTCTGGAACGTGCGGGCCATGCCCATCTTGGTGATGCGGTCGGGCGTGTTGTGCACGGGGTGCGTATACTCGTACAGGTGCCCGCCCGCATACATCTTGCGCATCTTGCCGCGTGGCTGATCCTCCGCGATCACCTTGCCGCGCAGGGTCACGCGGCCGTTGGTGGGCGCGTACACGCCTGTGATCACGTTGAAAACCGTGGTCTTGCCCGCGCCGTTGGGGCCGATCAGGGCGACGATCTCGCCCTCGTTCACGTCGAGGCACACATCGTTCACGGCTACCACGCCGCCGAACTGCATGGTCACGTTATCCAGATGCAGCACGTTTTCGCTCATGCCTTGCGCGCCCCCTTCCCCGCCAGCTTATGCCGTTTTCGGAACAGGTCGGGCAGCTCGCGGTTGCCCATGATGCCCTGCCGGAAGAACAGCACCACGATCATGATGATGATGGAGAACACGACCAGCCGGAAGCCGTTGCGCAGCAGCGGCACCTTCCACAGGCCGATGGTCTGCTCCTGATCCAGAAACCGGAGCCACCACTCGCTGCAAGTGACAAACAGGAAGGAACTGATCACGCTGCCCGTGACCGATCCGATGCCGCCGATCACGACCATCAGCAGCACTTCGTAGGTCATGGCCGTGGTAAAGCTCTTGGCCTGCACGCTGTTGGCGTACATCGCCAGCATCGCACCGCCCACGCCCGCGAAAAACGAGCTGGTGCAGAACGCCAGCATCTTGTGGCGCGCCAGGTTCACGCCCATGGCCTCGGCGGCGGTCTCGTCGTCGCGGATGGCCTTGAACGCCCGCCCGTAGGAGGAATTGATCAGCAGCACGATAAACGCCACGCAAACGCCCGTGATCAGGAACGGCACCGTGGTTGAAAGGTACAGCACCACATCCCCGTTTGCGTTTTTAATGTTGAAATCCGTGAACGTGGGAAAGGAGCGCAGCAGGTTTGAGCCGTTGGTCAGGTTGCCGATCTTGTCCCACTGGAAGATGGCGCGGATGATCTCCGCAAAGCCCAGCGTGGCGATGGCCAAATAGTCGCTCTTGAGCCGGAGCACCGGCAGGCCCACCAGAAACGCGAACAGGGCCGCAAACACGCCAGCCAGCAGCAGCGCCACCAACACCGGCAGCGAGAACTGCACCAGCCCGCCGTTGTAGTACTGGTACACCGCCAGCCGCTGCGCCGTGGGGATGGTGAAGATGGCGTAGGTATAGGCGCCGATGAGCATGAAGCCCGCCTGCCCCAGCGAGAACAGGCCCGTAAAGCCGTTGAGCAGGTTCATGGACACAGCCACCAGCGCATAGGTGGCGCCCTTCTTGAGCACCATGAACAGCATCGACGAGGCGGGCATCACCTGCTCCA
>CAZOZO010000063.1:0-11824 GCA_964584315.1 uncultured Oscillospiraceae bacterium | reverse complement strand
CGAGGGTCAAAACGGGCACGGCGGCGGTGGCGGTCTGGGCGGCGGGGGTCTGGTTCTGTTCGGTCATGGGGTTGCCCTCCTTGTCAATTCATAGGAAATGCTTTCGTCCGGGTAGAATGCGCCGCCGCTTCGGCGGCGCGGCGGTTTATTGCTCCTGCTGGGGGGCCTGCGCCATGGCCTGGCCGCCCACGTTGAGCACCGGAGCCTGCGGGGCGTGCGCCTGCGCCATCTGCACGGCGTTTTGCACCTGCTCGGCTACGTCGGTCTTTTTTCCGGTATGCCATTGGGCGGGGTCGTAGGCCTGCTGCGCAGGCGCGGCTTTAGGCGCGGTCTGCTGCGTCGCGGCCTGCTGCGTCGTGGCCTGCCGGGCCTGCGCCTCGCGGGCGGCCTGCGCGGCGCGCTCGGCCTGGGCGTTGATCTCGGCAGCCTGCCGCGCCTGCTGCGCCGCGCGCTGCAGGTCGCTCTCGGCAAGGCCGTCGCGCTTGAGCATCTGCTCCAGCACGTCGATATCGGTGGTGATGTCCAGCACATCGTCGCGGTAGAGGTTATCCAGCAGCTTCTGGCAGCCTTTGAGCACCACGCCCAGCGCGTCGTCGATGCGCTTGCGGGCCGCCGCGGCTTCGCTGCCGTATACGTTGCGCTCGCCCAGCGTGCGGTAGGCGCGCGCCATCTTGAGCGTGGTGGGCAGGTAGTAGTCCATGAACTTGCGGATCTGCGAGGCCTTGGCGGGCTTGTCGTACACCGCGCGGAAGATCTCCGCGCACTGGTTTTCCAGCTGCAAAAGCTTGTCCGCAAGGCCCTTGTCCGCAACGGCGCGGCGCTCGGCGCGCAGCTCGGTCAGCATTTCGCGGCCGCGCTGCAACAGCGCGTCCACCTCGGGGTTGCCGGTATCCTGCGCCACCTTTTGCAGGCTCTCGGGCTCCCTGTCCTGCTTGTTGCGGGTGGTCAGGTCAAGGCCGGAGCCCATGACGCGGATGATGGAACCCACCAGCCCCGCGAGGATCACGCCCAGCAAGAGCCGACCGATGCTGTACGGGTGGAATATGACCGAAAACAGGGCGAACGTGATGCCGAAGGAGACGATGCCCCCCCGGAGCCCCTTGTGTTTGCGCGGCTTCTTGCTCTGGTTGTTCATGTGCTTTCCCCAATTTCCTTTCTGGCGGCGGGGGCCGTATCGATCCCCCGTAACAAGGCGTATTATAGCACAGGCGCCGGCGGCTGATAAGGAAGGTACGCTTGAAAGCCGCTGAGGAGCGCCTGAAAGCAACATTAGAAAATGATGAGAGACACGCCGGGCTACTGCACCGCTACGTCCACGGTCTGCTCCCCCGCGCTCCACTGGCCCGCGGCGTCTCGCAGGAACACGCGCACCTTGCCGGTGTAGGGTGTGTCCATCTCGGCGGCGGCGGCCCAGGTGAGCCCGTCGCCCTGCGGGGTGGCGTAGGCCGTGGTGTGGATGGTGGAGCCGTTCTCGGTCAGCAGGCGGATGGAGGTGACCGCGGCATTGGTGGTGAGCGTGAAGGTGAGCGTGGCGGGCGCGGTGGCCGTCTCCGGCGAAACGGTGATGGCGCGCAGCGCGGGCACGGGGGCCTTGGCCGCGGGGGCCACGCCCGCTGCGACGCTGCCCGGCATTTGGCCGAACACCGACGGCACAGCCCCGCCCGCGGGGCGCAGCGTGCCGGTCAGATAGCCCAGCGCGCCGGTGAAGTACAGCGCGGCGGCAACCACGCACAGCGCCGCAAGGGTCAGAAGCACCGCGCGCAGGAAGCGCCTGCCGCCGCCCCTGCGGGGCGCGCGGTAGCCCATCGTGGGCACGGTAACGGGCTCCGGCAGCGGGGGATGCGGCGCGGGCTCGAAACGGCCGCTGTCCTCCTCCGGCCCGAAGGCAGACGCGGGCACGCCTTGCGAGAGCGTTTCGCCGCCCTCCGGTGGCCAGCGGTCGGGCGCATCGTATGGCTCTGCAACCGTATCCGCGGGGTGGGCGGCGGCTCGCCGCCTGCGCAGCGCGTCGGCATGCGGGTCAGGCGCAGGCTGCTCCATGGGCGGCACGGGTGCGGGCCAGGGGGGCGGGGCGGTCTGCGGCACACTCTGCAAGAGGGTGCGCCGCATGGGCGGCTCCTGCGCGGGCATGGGGGCCACGCTCTCGGGCAGCCAGGCGGGCCTTGCCTCGGGCTGCCGCCACGGCGCGGTTGGGTCGCCTTGCGAGGGGTAGGGCTCGCCCGCCGGATCGCCCGCCTGCCGCCGCGGCGCCTGCGGCGGGTACAGCGGGGGCGGATAGCCCGCCGCGTTCGCGGGCGGGTAGCCTTGCTGCGGCGGATAACCTTCGTAGGGCGGGCTCCCCGCCTGCCGGGGGTAAGGCGGATACGGCGCGCCCGCCGGGGGCGGGGCCGCATAGGGGTCGTAGGCCGGGGCCGCGGGCCGCGCGGGCGCGGGGCGGCGCTGGTCGTAGGGTTCGTTAGGCGGGTAGGTGGCCAGCGGCCGCATGGGCGCGAGGGGTTTGAGGCCGCCTGCCTCGGGCGCGCGCTGCGCCTGCTGCCCGCCCGCGCTGGCGTGGTTCCACGCCTGCCTGTCGCCCTGCCGCCCGTCGCGATGCTCCATGGACACGCTCCCTTTTTGGCGCGCCCACAGGCGCGACGCTGTTTGACACATTATACCATGGCGCGGCGTGTTTTGTACATTCCCGGCGCAACATCCGGGCCGTGGCGCGGGCCGCCCGGCAAAGGGTGCAAAAAGAAAACAAAGCCCCTCGCCCGCAGGCCTGCGCGCGGCGGCGGCAGGCAACGGCGGCAGGCACGGCAAGGGTGGGGGCGCGGGCAGCGCGTTGGAAATCGCGCCTCCGGCGGCTGCACGCCCCCGCCTCTGCCAGTGGCCGCGAGTGGGTTTCGCAGGTCTTCCAGAGGCGCGCCGCCCCGTCGCACCGCGCGGCGGGCAGCCCCCGCGCGGCATTGACAAGCTTTCCCCCTTGGCATATGATTGAGGGTGAGTTATGCGGCCATACAGGGTGGCCGCCCCAAGGGTAAGGAGGCTTGACCATGGCCAGTGTGACGGTCAACGAGGATGTCTGCAAGGGCTGCGGCCTGTGCGTGGATGCGTGCCCCAAGAAGATCATGGCGCTGGATGCGACGCGCATCAACCGTAAAGGCTACCACGCGGCCTATTGCGTGAGCATGCCGGAGTGCATCGGCTGCGCGTTTTGCGCCACCATGTGCCCCGACGTGGCGATCACGGTAGAAAAATAACCCGCGCCCCGCGCGGGAAACCGGCTGGTAAACCAACCGAGAAGGGAATGACCTCATGAAAAAACTCATGAAGGGCAACGAGGCGATCGCCGAAGCCGCCATTCAGGCGGGGTGCCGTTTCTTCTTCGGCTATCCCATCACGCCCCAGAACCAGATCCCCGAGTACATGAGCAAGCGGATGCCCCAGGTGGACGGCTGCTTTTTGCAGGCGGAAAGCGAGGTTGCGGCCATCAACATGGTGTACGGCGCGGGCGGCGCCGGCGCGCGGGTGATGACCAGCTCCTCCAGCCCCGGCATCAGCCTGAAGCAGGAGGGCATCAGCTACCTCGTTGGCGCGGAGGTGCCCTGCGTGATCGTGAACATGGTGCGCGGCGGCCCCGGCCTTGGCGGCATCCAGCCCGCGCAGAGCGACTACTTTCAGGCCACGCGCGGCGGCGGCCACGGCGACTACCGCATGTGCGTGCTGGCCCCCGGCAGCGTGCAGGAGGCCGTGGACCTGACGCAGGACGCCTTTGACATCGCCGACCGGTACTTAAACCCCGTGCTCGTCATGGGCGACGGCCTCATCGGCCAGATGATGGAGCCCGTGGACATGGCCCGCGCCGAGGGCCGTAAGCCCGCGGCCGACCTGCCCGCTAAAAACTGGGCGGCCGACGGCCATGTTCCCACGGCCGAGCGCCCGCGCGCGGTAATCAACAGCCTGTATATCGACCCGCAGGCGCTGGAGGATCACAACCTGCGCCTGAAAGCCAAATATGACCGCATGGAAGCCGCCGAATGCCGCTGGCAGGAGGAACTGCTTTCCGACGCGGAGATCGTGCTGGTCGCCTACGGCACCACCAGCCGCATCGCCCGCAGCGCCATGCGCCGCTGCCGCGAGCGCGGCATCAAGGTGGGCATGCTGCGCCCCATCACGCTGTGGCCCTTCCCTGCCGAGGCGCTGAAAAAGACCCTCGCCACCGCCAAACGCTACCTGGTGTTTGAGATGAGCATGGGCCAGATGGTAGACGACGTGCGCCTGAACGTGAACGGCGCGCGCCCCGTGGATTTCTATGGCCGCACCGGCGGCATGGTGCCCACCGTGGGCGAGATGGTCGCGCAGATCGAGGCGCTGGCAGGTGTGGCCCCCGTGCCCCCGCAGGCTTGCGAAGTGGATTTGGAGCAGTTCATGAGCGACGCCGCCCGCAAGGCGGACGAGGTAACCAAAACCATGGAAGATAAGTTTAGGGAGATCGGCCAAAAGGTGAGCGACGCGGTGAACGACCCGGCGCTCAGGCAGAAGGCCGCCGAGGTGGCGGGCAAGGTAAATGAGGCGTGGGACGCGGCCGGCCAAAAGCTGAACGAAGCGGGCCAAAAGGTGGACGAGGCCCTGCATGACCCCGCCCTGCGCGACAAAGCCGAGGGCGTGGTGCAGAAGGTGAACGAGGCCGTGGGCGCGCTGGGCCAGAAGCTGGGCGAGATGGGCCAGAAGGTGAACGACGCGCTGCACGACCCCGCCCTGCAACAGAAGGCCGAGGACGCGGCCAAGCAGGCGGGCGATGTGTTCGCGTCGATCGGGCAGAAGCTTGGCGACGCGCTGGGCGTGGCCCCCAAGGCTGCGGAAACCGTGACGGACAGCGCCGAGCAGGCGACCGAGGCCGTGGCCGACGCGGTGGAGACCGCCGCTTCCGCCGCCGAGACCGAAGCCGAAAAGACCGAAGCTGCCGTGGACGCGGCGGCCGATGCAGCCGAGTTTACCGTAGACGCGGCGGCGGACGCTGCTCAGGACGCGAGCGACGACCTGGACAAGAAGGCGGACGAGGCCTTTGGCGAGTTGAACGCCGCCATGGAAGAGATGAACCAGAAGCTGGGCGAGGCCAGCCGCCGCCTGACCGAGAAGATCGAGAAGGCAGATATCGGCGGCAAGGCGGAGGACATTGGCCAGAAGGCGGCAGATTTTGCGGGCCGCACCGCCGACGCGGCCAAGAGGGGCCTGAGCGGGCTTTGGAACGCCCTGGGCAAGGCGCTGGGCGGCAAAGGCAATGACGGCGGCAAGGAGGGCGACGCGTAATGGCGGTGGTATTTGAAAAGACCCCCATGCTGTGCGAAAAACCCTTCCACTACTGCCCGGGCTGCACGCACGGCATCATCCACCGGCTGGTGGCCGAGGCGCTTTCCGAGCTGGGCATCGGCGAAACGGCCATCGGCGTGGCGCCGGTGGGCTGCGCGGTGTTCGCGTATGAGTATTTCAACTGCGATATGTTCGAGGCCGCGCACGGGCGCGCGCCCGCCGTGGCTACGGGCATCAAGCGCGTGTGCCCGGATAAGGCCGTGTTCACCTATCAGGGCGACGGCGACCTGGCCTCCATCGGCACGGCGGAGATCGTGCACGCCGCCACCCGCGGCGAAAAGATCACCACGATTTTCGTGAACAACGCCATCTACGGCATGACCGGCGGGCAGATGGCCCCCACGACCCTGCCGGGGCAGGTGACCACCACCAGCCCCTATGGCCGCGACACGGAGCACTGCGGCTACCCCGTGCGCGTGAGCGAGATGCTGGGCACCCTGAATGGCCCCGCGTACATCGAGCGCGTGAGCGTGCACGACGTGCCGCACATCCGCAAGGCGAAAGCGGCCATCAAGAAGGCGTTCCAGCTGCAAATGGAGGGCAGGGGCTTCACGCTGGTAGAGGTGCTGTCCACCTGCCCCACCAACTGGGGGCAGACCCCGCAGGAAGCCCTCAAGTGGGTCAAGGACGCGATGATGCCCGTTTACCCGCTGGGCGTGTATAAGGACGTGACCGCGCAGCCCGCTACGGAAGGGGGCGCGAAGTGATGGAGAAGCAATTCCTGATCGCGGGCTTTGGCGGGCAGGGCGTGCTGCTGATCGGCCAGCTGATCGCCAAGGCGGCGATGCTGGAGGGCCGCGAGGTGAGCTGGATGCCCAGCTACGGGCCGGAGATGCGCGGCGGCGAGGCCAACTGCGCGGTGGTGGTGAGCGACGAGCAGATCGGCAGCCCGCTGGTGAGCGAGCCGCCGGTGCTGGTGGCGATGAATAAGCCCAGCCTGGTCAAATTCATGCCCAAGATGCCGTGCAACGCCACGCTGCTGTACAACAGCTCGCTGATCGACGGGGTGGAGATACGCAAGGATATCAAAGCCATCGCCGTGCCGTGCAACGATGTGGCCAAGAAGCTGGATAATGAGCGCGTCGCCAATATGGTGATGCTGGGCGCGGTGCAGCAGGTCTCGGGCGTGGTAGGGGATCAGAGCATCCATGACACGCTGGTGGACTTTTTGGGCGAGAAGAAGGCGGCGTTGGTCGAGGTCAATGAGAAGGCCGTCGCCGAAGGCCGCGCCCTGGCAAAAGGGTAAAAAAACGGGTCAAGGGCCAATGGCCCTTGCGGGGTTTGGGGCAGCGCCCCAAGGCCCCCCGCCGCAGCGGCAAAACCCTAAGCGAGCGGTCAGCGCCGCAGGCGCTGCGATGCGAGCGACGGCAGCAGCCAACCCCAAAAGCAAACACACCCCCGCGGGGCAGGGCATTGCGCCTTGCCTCGCGGGGTTGTTTATGTACCGTACCTCCGTTGCACCGTCTCGCACCGCGTGCTATCATCAATGCATAGTCCTGTCAAAAACCGTTGCGCTACCCACAGACCGTACCCCCAACCATACATGCGGAGGTTCCCATGAATCAAACCATCACCATCCGTAACGAAACCCCGGCGGATCATCAGCGCGTGGAGGACATCACCCGCGAAGCGTTCTGGAACCTGTACATACCGGGATGCATGGAGCACTATCTGGTGCACGCGATGCGCCCGCATCCGGATTTTGTGCGGGAATTGGACTTCGTGATCGAGGTGGACGGCCAGATCATCGGCAATGTGATGTATACCAAAACAACGCTGATCGATGAAACCGGAGCCGAAAAGCCGATTTTGACCTTCGGGCCGGTGTGCATCCTGCCCCAGTACCAGCGGCAGGGGTACGGCAAGAAGCTGCTGAACCATTCCTTTGAGAAGGCCATCGCCCTCGGCTACGACGTGATCGTGATCTTTGGCAACCCAAACAACTACGTTTGCCACGGCTTCAAAAGCTGCAAGAAGTACAATGTGTGCCTGGAAAACGGCACCTTTCCGGCGGCCATGATGGTCAAGGAGCTAAAGCCGGACGCGCTTGACGGCCGCAAATGGGTCTACCGCCAGAGCGCCGCGTTCGACATCGACGAGAAGGAAGCGGAGCGCTTTGACGCGGCCCTTGCCCCGTGGGAGAAAAAGGTGCTGCCGTGTCAGGAGGAGTTTTATATCCATAGCCACGCGGTGATCGTGTAGGCTTTGCATTGTAAAGCCTGTACGTAAAGGCTGCAGCGGTTTTTTACATTTTTTTATCCGTAACAAATAGATGCAGATTACTCAAGACAAACGCAGGTAATGCGGCCTATTGTCATGTATTGGTCGGCGAGAGTATATTCGTCACAATTAAAATTGTCACTGCTTTATGCCTTACTTGCTGAGATTTTTGGCGTGGCATCTATAACTATGCAAGATATTTTTCTCTTGACTTTAATATCCAAGCCATTATAGTAGTCGAGGAATTTTTTAAGTGGAACTGGATGGCCTGTGTCGATTATCAAGTAAATGGCATGTTTCGCATTTTCCTGCTTCATGTATATAGGTACTTGATCTGTGAAGCCATGTAGGAGCTGATTATTTGATGTTAGCTTGGTTTCGACGACTACTTTATCGTGAGCTCCAGACGATAACTTGAAGTCCACTGGACCACGGCCAGAATTACCCTCTTTCGTTAAGTCGATATTATTTGCAGTACAATATGCATCAGCTATGCCATAGAATAAAAGTTGTGCCGCACTCTCTCTTTTTGGATTATGAGTTTGATCAAATAGTAACTGGTTGAGACCATTGTCCTCAATGAGTGCCTTGAATCTATGACAGATGGTGCGCGTGATAGCTAGAACTTGAGAAACATTGACTATTTCTGTTTTGTCTAGATGTAAAGGGTAAAGATTTACATACTTCTTGGCAGCATCGTACCAAATGTACTCTCCTGCGGGGTCTTTTATAAAATCGTAAGGCAAATATTGTATTGCTCTATATGCATCGATAAGGTGTCTGCGAAAAGCCTCATTTTTCCGTATCAACTCATCAAGCTCTGCCTTTTTTAGTTTTTTCCGTCGTCCAAGATCAAAATAAGCATTAATATCTGCTCTTACTCGATTCGCAAGGGCGGTTGCGTGTTCGATATCCTCATATGATGTTGCAACAGGGAGCGGGCTAAGTATTTCCTGAGGCAACAGAAGCAATGGCTTATCATTGTAGGGGTTGAGGGCAATTTTGTAGACCTTATTTTTATACTTGTAACAATATGTCTGCATGTCAGTGTTTTCGATGACACGCGCCGTATACAGCAGAATTTCTTCGGCAAGAATGAATGTGATGATGTCGCTAATACGATCACAGCCTATCTTCTCTTGAAAAACGCCTAAGAGTTCAAATATTGCAGGATCCTTCTCACCTGCACTTATAAGTTCGAAAGCGGTTAGAAGTATTAGTTTCCGTAATTCATTGCCAATTGCATTACCGCCAGTTCCTTTTTCTGAATAGCCACAACATGAACCCGACAGCTCTTTGAAACGAAGCAACTGATCTGCTTTTTTCCAGAATTGGTCATTTCTACTCTTTGAATTTGATAACAAGAGGATGATATTGGAAAAATAGTTCTGAATCTTCGCCTTTGCATTTTTAAACTCCCGAATCTTGCAAAATCCTAATAACGCGGGATCGATAAACACGCGAGAGTCAACATCAAGTATAGCATCAAATACTCCCATTTCTCGAATAGTATTTATATCAACATTGTATTGCTCTGAAAACTTTATCGGCACAAATTTCACATCCTGTATTGAATTTGAGTAGTATATTTTTATTGTAGCATATGGATACATTGATTTCCATTTTTTATTTATGGATTACATGAAAATTTCAATATGAATTTTTGAACATATCGATTCAATTTGAATAAAATACAATCAAAAGCGCAAATATCAAAACAAGGCCAAGATTGCAAAAGCACTCTCGGCCTTGTGTATGTCAACTCACACTACTTCTTACAGCACCAGAGACGGCGGCGCGTATACCCGCGTGCCCAGATCCTTATCCAGCAGGAACAGGCCCTGCGCGTCGTGCCCGAACAGCTCATACTTCCTGATCTGCTCGGTGGCGTTGGTCTCCTCCTCGCCCTGCTCCTTCACAAACCAGTCCAGCATCTGCACCGTGCGGTGGTCGTGCGCCTGCTGCGCCGCCTCGTAGATGGCGTAGATGCTCGCGGTCACAAACTGCTCGTGCTTGAGGCCTTCCTTGATCACGCTCAGGTGGGTGGACATGTCCGCCTCGGGCTTGGCCAGCGCTTCCAGCGTGATGGGCACCTCGTTGTTCTGCATGTACTTGATAAACAGCATGGCGTGGTCGCGCTCCTCCTGCGCCTGCACGGTGTACCAGTTGGCAAAGCCGATCAGCCCCGCGTCAATAAAGTGGTTGGCAAACATCAGGTACAGGTACGCGGAATAGAACTCCTTGTTGATCTGCTCGTTGAGCAGCTTGGATACCTTGGCGTCCAACATCTTGATCGCTCCTTTTCATCTGTCGTAAGGGTCACGGGCGGATGTGGCTCGTATGCGTCCAGCATATCACAGCCCATGATTTGTTTCAAGCGGCCCGTGCCGGTCGGGCGGCTGCACCGCCCTGTTTTGCGTGACCCGCTCGCGCGGGCTTTGTTCCATAGGTATTGTGTGCGCAAATCACCCGCGTGAAACGCAAAAACCGGCGCTGGCAGGCAAAACCCGCCCATAGCGCCGGTTTGATGGTTCGTTCTCACCTGCGGCCCGCCCAAGCGGTCGCCGCCTGCCGCGTGGTCGCGCCAGCCCGTTTTCCCTTTGTGCGCACTGCGACGGTATCCGTCCGCCACGCGTCAGCCCAGCAGCGCCCGCTTGCCCAGCAGGTATGCGCCCACCAGCCCGCTCACGGGGTACAGCGCGGGCGGCACGATCATCTGGTCGATGTGGAGAAGCACCGCGGGGCTTTGCACATAGCCGCCCAGCAGCGCCTGCGTGCGCGCCCGCACCATGGGGAACAGCGCCTCGCGCTGCATCACGCCCCCGCCCAGCAAAATGCGCTGGGGGCTGAGTGTCAAAATCAGGTTGACGCACATCTGCGCCAGATACTCCGCCTCGATGGCGAAGGTGACATGGTCGTCCGGCAGATCGCGCGCGTCGCCGCCGACCCGCGCGCCGATGGCGGGGCCCGCCGCGAGGCCCTCCAGGCAGCCGTCATGGTACGGGCAAACGCCACGGGGGTTCGTATCATCCTTATGGGGGCGCAGCAGCATGTGGCCTACCTCGGGGTGCAAAAGCCCGTGCACCAGCTTGCCGCCGGACAAAACGCCCCCGCCCACGCCCGTGCCCACCGTGATGTACACCACGTCCGTCAGGCCCTTGGCCGCGCCCAGCTCGGCCTCGGCCAGCACGGCGGCGTTCACGTCCGTGTCGATGGCGCTGGGGATGCCGCTATCCCCCACAAGGGCGCTGAGCAGCGGATAGTCGCGCCACTTGAGCTTGGGCGTGGAGGTGATGCTGCCGTAGTTGGGGGCCGCGGGGCTTAACTCCAGCGGGCCGAACGAGCCCACGCCCAGCGCGTCAATGCCGTGCCTGTCAAAAAAAGCCCGCATGGGGGGCACCGTTTCCTCCGGCGAGAGGGTGGGCAGCGTGATGCGCTCCAGCTCTTCCCCCGCTTCGGTGAACACCCCCAGCACCATTTTCGTGCCGCCCGCTTCCAGCGCGCCGATCTTCCGCATGGTATGCCGCCTCCGTTATTCAGTTGCTCCCGCTATGATAGCAAAACACGGCCCGCATTGCAATGCCGGCGGGGCGATCCGCTTGCATCCGCCTGCCGCCTTGACGGATGGAAGGGTTTGGCGTACAATGGTACAAAAGCAAGGGATGGCATACAGCCGCTGGCGCCGCCGCGAGGGCCCCGCCGCGCTGCGGACGGTTTGCGCCGCCCGCGGGGCTGCAGGGCCGCACATGGGGCGCAAGTCCCGCCGCCTGATTGTTTGGGAGGGCTGTATGTCCTTTTCGTCGGATTGCAAGGAGGAGCTCTGCCGCGTGCGCTGCGACAAGAGCTGTTGCCGCCTTGCGGAGCTGTCCGCACTGTACATGACGCTGGGCGCGCTGTCGCTTTTGGGGCGCGGGCAGCTTTGCGTGCAGTTTACCGTGGAGAGCCCCGCCATCGCAAGGCGCGTGTTCGTGCTTTTGCAAAAGGAAGCGCAGATCGTGTCCCAGTTGCACTACGTGACGCACGCGCGCTTTGGCGGGCGGCGCAAGTGCGTGCTGACCGTGGGGCCCAACCATGCGCCCGCGCTGCTTTTGCGCCTTGGCATGATGGACGCGGGCGCGGAAGGCACGCCCATGCTGCGCGCCACGACCCCGCGCCTGAAGCTGACGCGCGACTGCTGCCGCCGCGCCTTCCTGCGCGGGGCGCTGCTGGGGTGCGGCACGCTATCCAGCCCGGAGCAGAGCTACCATTTGGAGTT
>CAZOZO010000062.1:0-13561 GCA_964584315.1 uncultured Oscillospiraceae bacterium | reverse complement strand
TCGGCGTGGCCCGCTATCAGGATCATGTGGCCGTGGCGGTGTTCTTCGGCATCGGCCTTGGCCACCTGGACGAGATTTGCGTGGGGCTGGGGCACCGCGCCATTTAGATGATCCTCCCGCGACGGGCACTGTGCCCGCATCAACCTCCATGGAAGGATGGAACCCCTTGAAGCATTTCACCATCGCCATCGACGGCCCCGGCGGCGCGGGCAAGAGCACCGTAGCGGGCAACGTGGCCAAACGCCTTTCCGTGCTGCACCTGGATACGGGCGCGATGTACCGCGCCTTCGCGCTGGCGGCCCTCGCCGCGGGCGTGCCCAAGGACGACCCTGCCGCCGCGGAGGCGCTGGCAGCCCGCGTGCGAATCGACGTGCGCTTTGAGGATGGCGCGCAGCACACCTTCGTGGATGGCGAAGACGTGACCCTTCGCATCCGCACCCCCGAGATGAGCCGCGCCGCGTCGGACTACGCAGTGCTGCCGCCCGTGCGCAGGCACATGGTAGCCCTGCAGCAGAAGATCGCCGCGCGGCAGTCCATGGTGCTGGACGGGCGCGACATCGGCACCCGCGTGCTGCCAAACGCCACGCTCAAGGTGTTTTTGACGGCCTCCCCCGAGGTGCGCGCCAACCGTCGCCTCGCCGAGCTGCTGGCCCGCGGCGTGCAGGCGGATTTTGACACCGTGCTGCGCGAGGTGAACGAGCGCGACCATCAGGATACCACCCGCGCGGTGGATCCGCTGGCCGCGGCAGCGGATGCGGTCATGCTGGACACCAGCGCCATGACCCAGGCCGAGGCGGAACAGGCCATCATCGATCGATTGGAGGCGAAGCTCTTGAACATCGACGGTCAAGCGGCGCGGGGCAAGCCCCGCGAGCCGTTCACGTTTTTTTACAGGGTGGCCATGGCGGTGAGCCGCTTCCTGTTCACGGTGCTCACGCCCGTCGTGTACCACGGGCTGGAGCACATCGATCTGGACGCGCCCTACATCCTCATCGGCAACCACAACAGCATGATCGACCCCCTGCTCATCGGCTGGAAGGCGAAACGCTACCAGCTGCGCTTCCTGGGCAAGGTGGAGCTGACGCACAGCCGCATCATGAACGCCATCTACAAAAACATGCTGATGATCCCCGTGGACAGGCACAACATGGACATGAAGGCCGTGCGCGCCTGCCTCAAAACGCTGGCGGAGGGGCATGTGCTGGCCATCTTCCCCGAGGGCACGCGCTATAAAAAGACCCTCATGGCGGAGATGGAAAGCGGCGTTGGCATGATCGCCCTGCGCAGCGGCGCGCCCATCCTGCCCGCCTATATCGCGGGCAAACCGCGGCTGTTCCGCCGCCTGCACTGCTACTATGGCGCGCCCTTTTCCCTTGCGGAGCATGCCAAGGGAGGCGTGAACCGCGAGGCCATTGACGCGGCGCTGGCCGATATCACCGCCCGCTACCGGCAAATGGAGCAGGATCACCTTGCCGCGCAGGCACGGTAGCGCGCAAATCGTGTTTTTTTACGCTTTACAGGAGGTAAAAAGAAGGAATCATGACAGCGATGGCGAATAGCATGAATGATTTGGCTGTGGAGGGCTGCCCATGCCGGTGACGGTGGCGAAGCACGCGGGGTTTTGCAGTGGTGTACGCCGCGCCGTGGAGGAGGCCATCAAGGCCGCCGGAAGCGAAAAGGGCATCGTGACCCTTGGCGAGCTGGTTCACAACCCTGAGGTCATCAGGCAATTGGAAGAAATCGGCGTTCGTGCAGTCGATTCGCCCGCGGAGGCGACCGGCGGCACCGTCATCATCCGCAGCCACGGCGTCGCGCCGGAGATGTACCGGGAGCTGGACGCGCGTGGCCTTCTGACTATCGACCTTACCTGCCCCTTCGTCAAACGCCTGCACGATACGGTGGCCCAGTACAGCGCTGGGGGCAAAACGGTCGTCATGGTGGGGCAGAGCGACCACCCGGAGGTGGTGGGCACGCTGGGCTGGTGCGGCGGCGACGTGTACACCGTGCACAGCGTGGAGCAGGCCGAGGGCCTGCCGAAAATGGACGAGGCGCTCGCCGTGGCGCAGACCACGTTGCCCCACGAGCGTTGGGAGGCCATTTTACCGGTGCTCCGGCGCAAGGTCAAAACCCTGACCGCCAAGGATACCATTTGCACCGCCACGGTACAGCGGCAAAACGACGCCCGCCAGCTGGCCCAAAAGGTAGACGCCATGCTGGTGGTGGGCGGGCTGAAAAGCGCCAACACGCGCAAGCTGTACGAGACGTGCAAGCGCATCTGCGACCGCACCCTGTTGGTAGAGCGCGCGGCGGATATACCGCCGGGCTTTGCAGATATCCATTCGGAATCAATCGGAATCACCGCCGGCGCGAGCACGCCGGATTGGTCACTTAAGGAGGTTGTCACACGCATGACTGACAAGGAAAATATGGATCAGCGGGTTTCCGGCGAGGAGGCGGACAAGAGCAGCTTTATGGCTGACGTGGAAGCCACTCTGGTCAAGATCAGGCCCGGGCAGTCGGTAACAGGCACGGTCGTCCAGATCACGGACGACGAGGTGTGCGTCAACATCGGCTTCAAGTCCGACGGGCTGATCAAGCGCGAAGACCTGGTCACGGAAGATGTCAAGCTTGGCGACGAGATTGAAGTGGAGGTCGTCAAGGTGAACGACGGCGAGGGCAACGTGCTCCTCAGCCAGCGCAACATCTTGAACCGCAAGGCCTTCGTTGCGCTTGTCGAGAAATACGAAAAGGGCGAGTTTGTCGAGGGCGTGGGCAAGGAGGTCGTCAAGGGCGGCCTGATTTGCAACGTGGACGGCATCCGCGCGTTCGTACCCGCGTCGCAGCTCTCCAACCGCTACGTGGAAAAAATCGGCGAGTTTGTGGGCCAGACGATGATGCTCAAAATCATCGAGGTGGACGAGCAGAAAAAGCGCGTCGTCGCCAGCCGCAAAGCCGTTATCAAAGAAGAGGCCACCTCCCGCAAAACCAAGATCTGGGGCGCGCTGCACGAGGGCGATGTGGTGCACGGCACCGTGCGCCGCCTGACCGACTTCGGCGCGTTTGTGGACATCGGCGGCGTGGACGGCCTGATTCATGTGACCGACCTGAGCTGGTCGCACGTCAAGCACCCCTCCGAGATCGTCAAACCCGATCAGGAAGTGGACGTCAAGATTTTGAGCCTCGACGCCGACCGCGAGCGCATTCAGCTTGGCCTCAAGCAGATGCAGCCCAAGCCGTGGGATCTGGCCCCCGAGAAGTACCCCGAAGGCGCTGTCGTGACCGGTAAGGTCGTGCGCATCACCACCTTCGGCGCCTTTGTGGAGCTGGAGCCGGGCATCGACGGTCTGGTGCACATCAGCCAGTGCGCCGCCACCCGCATCAACAAGGTGGAGGACGCCGTTAACGTAGGCGACGTCGTCAATGTGAAGGTGCTGAGCGTGGATCCCGAAGCCAAGCGCATCAGCCTGAGCATCCGCGCCCTGCTGGAGCCCGAGCACCACGAGCCCGAAGGCATGCCCGCCGAATACGGCGCGGAAGCCGAGCCTGTGGATGTGGAAGCCGTCGGCAGGCAGATGATGGAGGACGAGGAATAATACCGCGGGCCTGAGCCTGCGCGGCGCGCCGCCTGTGCGGCTGTGCCATGGCGGGGTTGCCATTGCGGGGCATGGCGCGGGGGCGGATTACCGCCCCCGCAGCCGCCGCGCGGGGCAGCCCTGTTTTTCGTCTGTCACGCGGGGCCTGCGCTTGCGGCGCGGGGCATCGCGTGCTACAATGGGGGCGGACGTTCCATGCTGGAATGGGCGTGGGGCGTCGTGTGCCATCATGGGGGCGGACACGGAACGACGAGGCGGAAGTGCGCATAGCCTGCAAAAACGGCGCGACGGCTTTGTCAGAGTCGCTGTATCAAGGAGTCACGTACAGTGCGCAGAGGCGGTAGACGCGAGCAGTGTGCCTACGGCTGAGTTGAGTTCACCCGCCGCACCACATTGCGCCTGCGGCGCTCGCGGTGCTTATGTTTAACAACATGGACATCGGTATGCAGGGGCTTCGTCCGGTCGGTTTGATCGTCGCGCAAGGCGCTGCCGCGCGCTGCACTCGTCAAACCTCTCACCTGCGGGTCGCTCGCCGCTGCGCGGCGTCGCCCACCGGGCGACCGCTTCCCTCCGGTGCCCTGCACCCCACAAGGGCTTCGCCCTTGACCCTTTACCGCTGCGGCGGGGGCTTTTACCCCTTATTGGCACCGCGCATATCACGGGAGGTTGAGCATGACGAACGGACCCCATATCATCACCGAGGGGAAAGGCAAGCGTGTCTACGCCACCGATAACCCCGATGAGGCCATCGTTTACTACAAGGACGAGGCCATGGCCTTCAACGGCCTCAAGCGCGGGCGCATCATCGGCAAGGGCGAGATCAACAACCGCATCTGCGAATACCTGTTTACGCTGCTTCGCGAGCACGGCGTGCCCAACCATTTTATACGCCGCATCGACGAGCGCAGCTCGCTGGTGAGGCGGGTCGAGATCATCCCTGTGGTGGTCAAGGTGCGCAACATTGTGGCGGGCAGCCTCGCGCGCCGCACCGGCTACCCGGAGGGCACCCACCTTGCCAATACCGTGATTGAGTATTGCCTCAAGGAGCCGGAGCTGGAGGACCCGCTGGTGAACCTGACGCACATCACCGCCATGGGGCTGGCCACCGCCGAAGAAATTCGTGCCATGGAGCAGATCGCCCTGCGCGTGAACGATATCCTGACCGAGGTGCTCCGCGAGATCAGCATCGAGCTGATTGACTTCAAGCTGGAGTTTGGCCGCTTCCACGGCGAGGTGCTGCTCTCGGACGAGATTTCGCCCGACACCTGCCGCTTCTGGGATGCGAGCACCCACGAGCCGCTGGACATCGACCGCTTCCGCCGCGACCTGGGCGATGTGGAGAGCGCCTACCGTGAGGTGCTGCACCGCCTGACCGGCTATGTGTACAAAACGGGCGAGGAGGACACTGACCGTGTTTGAGGGCAAGACGCTGATGATCACCGGCGGCACCGGCTCGTTTGGCGAGGCGGTGCTGAACCGTTTTTTGGGCACCGATATCCGCGAGATCCGCATCTTCAGCCGCGATGAGAAAAAGCAGGACGACATGCGCCATCGCTACCAGACCGACAAGATCAAATACTACCTGGGCGACGTGCGCGACCAGGCTTCCGTTTTGAACGCCCTGCGGGGCGTGGACTACCTGTTCCATGCCGCGGCGCTCAAGCAGGTGCCCTCGTGTGAGTTTTTTCCCATCGAGGCAGTCAAGACCAATGTGCTGGGCACCGAGAACGTGCTCACCGCCTGTGTGGAAGCGGGCGTGCGCAAGGTGATCTGCCTCTCCACCGACAAGGCGGCCTATCCCGTGAACGCCATGGGCACCAGCAAGGCCATGATGGAGAAGGTGTTCGTGGCCAAGGCGCGCACCGTGTCGCCGGAAAAAACGCTCATCTGCGGCACGCGCTACGGCAACGTGATGTGCTCGCGAGGGTCGGTGATACCGCTGTTCATCGACCAGATCAGGACGGGCAAGCCCTTGACCGTGACCAACCCGGATATGACGCGCTTCATCATGAGTTTGGACGAAGCGGTGGATCTGGTGCTGTTTGCCTTTGAAAACGCGCGCAGCGGCGATATCCTCGTCAAAAAAGCACCCAGCTGCACCATCGGCGTGCTGGCGGAGGCAGTCAAGCGTGTGTTCCATGCGGATAATCCCGTCCGCGTCATCGGCATGCGTCACGGTGAAAAGATGTGCGAAACGCTGCTGACCAACGAGGAATGCATCAACGCCATCGACATGGGCGATTTCTACCGCGTGCCCGCGGACAGCCGCGACCTGAACTACGATAAGTACGTGTGGGAAGGCGACCAGGGCCGCAACCTGCTCACGGAATTCAACAGCGATAATACCGTGCTGCTGACCGTGGAGCAGGTGGTGGAAAAGCTGCTGGCGCTGGACTACATCCAGCGCGAGCTGGCCGCGTGGGGCAAGTAGCATGGCGATACGGCGAGTGACCGACATGGCGCGGGTCGCGCCGCTGTTTGCGGGCTGGCCGGTGTACCTGTTTCGCACCGTGCTGGACGGCAAAATGGGCGAGGCCTACGCGACCGACAACGACGCCGCCGCGCTGCTCTGCCTGCCGGAGTTCAGCTTTTTGGCGGGCGACGCGGCGTGTGCCGATGCCGAGGCGCTGGCGGCGATCGTGCCTGAAGGGCAAGCTTGCGACATGCGCTTTTGGGCCCCGCGCGACGAGGCTTGGGCGCGCGTGATCGAGCGCGCGCTGGGCACGCAGGTGCGCAAAACGCAGCGGTATGCCATCCGCAAGGATGTGCATCATTTTGACGAGGCAAAGCTGCGGGCGCTGGCAGGCACGCTGCCGACAGGTTATACACTTTCTGCCATCGACGGCGGGCTGTACCGCAAGGCGCTGGCGGAAGAATGGTCGCGTGACCTGGTGGTGCGCTTTCGGGACGAGGCGGATTATCTGGCGCGCGGGCTTGGCGTTGTGGCGCTCTCAGGCGACGAGATCGTATCCGGCGCGTCCAGCTTTGTGGTGTTCCACGGCGGCATCGAGGTGGAGATCGACACCCGCCGCGACCAGCGCAGGCGCGGCCTCGCCGCCGCGTGCGGGGCGCAGCTGCTGCTCGACTGCTTCGCGCGCGGCCTGTACCCCAGCTGGGACGCGCACAACATGGCCTCCGTGGCGCTGGCGGAAAAGCTGGGCTATGTCTACGACGGCCCCTACGATGTCTACGAGACGGACGGCGGGCAGTGAGCCATATCAAATATGGCGTAAACAGCAAACGAAAAGGCCTCTGCGCGCGCTTCTCAGCGTGCCCAGGGGCCTTTGTGTATTGATTCGATACGATGCAAACTCAATTGTCATGCAGAAAGTAGGAGTGGAAGCAAATCGGACATTGGGATACGATGCTGCCGCGCGGCATGGTGCATTGGCAAGCGCCGTAGTGGCACTTGCGGGCACTGCCGGTAAAGGATACCGTCGTGCCATACTGCGGCGCTGCGGCCACCCTTGGCTGCTCCCGCTCAAACGCCTGCGACACCAGCGAATAGAGCACACAGATCACAATGAATGCCAATACTGCCTTCTTCATGTCCCATACCAGCCTTTCACGACGATACTTTAATCCGCATCGTGTAACTTGGGCTGATCATATCAGTGCCAGCAATAGAGGCGTTCATCCCGTTTCCAACATGGTTTGATGCCAGCGAGGCGTTACTGCAAAAACGCCTCGATCTCGGCGATGTTCTCGTCCAGGTCGGGCACCAGCACGTCGCTGCCAGCGATGTTGTCGCTGTAGTAGCCGCCCTTCACAGGGATGGTGAGGCTCTCGAACGTCGCGCCTTCCAACTGCATCAGCACCGGCACCAGCGCCGCGATGTCCGCAAGGCTCAGGTCGGTCTTGACCATGGAATAGCTCTGCGTCAGGATGCCCGCCAACTGTAGCGGATCCATCGCGCGCACGCGCTCAAAAACCGCCATCAGCACCTTGCGCTGGCGGCCCGTGCGCTGAAAGTCGCTGTCGATCTTGCGGATGCGGCTGTAACACAGCGCCTGCTTGCCGCTGAGCGTGACCACCCCCGCCGTCTCCAGCAACTGGTCGTTACGGGAGTAGCCGCTCTGCGTGTTGTAGAATTTGAGGATGGAGTTGAGCTGCCTGCGCTCCTTCTCGCTTACCTCCACGGTAACGCCGCCGATGCGGTCGATCAGCTCCACCATGCGCGAGAAGTTGACCGCCAGCGTGCGGTCCGCGGTCACGCCGAAGCTGTTTTGAAGCGTTTCCAGCAGCAGTGCTTCCCCGCCGTACACATACGCGGCGTTCAGGCGCGTTTTGCCGTGGCCGGGTATCTTCACATACAAATCGCGCAGAAACGACACCATACGGATGTCGCCGCGCGCCACATCTACCTGCAACAGTACCATGGTATCGCTGCGGCCGCGCTGGCTGGTCTTGTACGCATCGGTGCCAATCAGCAGGATGCGCATGCGCCGTGAGTCTTGCAAGCCCAGCACGCCCGGCAGCGCCAGCTCGGGTGGGGCCGTAGCCTCCGCCTCGCCGCCCACCAGATACAGGGATGATGCCTCCTCCACCGGTGCGGGCTGCTGCGTGGGCGTAGCCACAAGGGTGGGTTGCGGGGTCTGCGCGCCGCCCTCCACCAGATAGTCGCCCTCGCCCGCGGGTGTCGCCGTAGCCTGCGGCACTTGCCATGGCTTGGGCGTGACGGGCGCGAGCACCGCGCCGGAAGGCGCGCCCTCCGCCAACGCGGCGGCACAGGCGCAAAGTGCGAGCGCGCAGGCGCACGCAAGCGCGAGGCATGCGTGGACGGGTCGTTTCATGATCACTTCTCTCCCCTGCAAAAGCGGTCGCTCCGTCAGGTGAAGTCGGTATCGAACTGTACCACCACGTCGTAGCGCGGGTCGATGCCCTTCACGCAGGCCCTGAGCTGCGAAAGCAGTTCCTCACGCGCATTGTAGCCATCCGGCAGCAGGCAGTCAAACACGAGGTTCACTTTCTTTTGCCCCGGTACCATGCGAAAATCGTGCAGCGTGAGCCGCGGATCCACCTCACGCAGACAGTTGGCCACACGCTCGCGCATGGCGTTCACGGTGGGGTCGTTAGTCACGATGGGGTCCATATGCACGAGCACCGCCACCCCCAGCTCGTTTTGCAACTCGCGCTCCGCACGGTCGATCACCTCATGCACGGCCACGATGTCGCCCGCGGCGCTCACCTCCGCGTGTACCGAAGCGATGCAGCGGCCAGGTCCGTAGTCGTGCACCACCAAATCATGCACGCCCAGGATACCGTCGTATTTCAGCAGCATCTCACGGATGGAGCGGGTCAGTTCCGGGTTGGGCTTTTCGCCCAGCAGCCTGTCCACCGTATCTTTGCAGACGGAAAGGCCCGTCTTGAGTACGAACAGCGCCACCAGCACGCCCATGTAGCCGTCGATGCGCCAGTGAAACACCATTTGCAGCGCGATGCTGACCACCACCGCGCTGGTGGCGGCCACGTCGCTCAGGCTGTCCTTGGAGGCGGCGGAAAGGGCCTGGCTGTCGATCAGCCGGGCGATCCTGCGGTAGTAGAAGTACAGCCAAAGCTTTGTGAGCACCGAAGCGGTCAGCAGCACCAGCGTGATCCAGGTAGCTGTGAGCGCGGCAGGCGACAGGATGGCGTTCACGCCATCCATCAGCAGCTTGACGCCCGCCACCACGATCAGCACACCCACGGCCAGCGCGCCGATGTACTCCATGCGTCCATGGCCGAAGGGGTGCTCCCTGTCCATCGGCTTTTCGGCGATGCGCACCGAGAGCAGCGCCATCACGCTGCCCGCCGCGTCCGACAGGTTGTTGACAGCATCGGCCATCACGGCCAGCGACCCGCTCAGCATCCCCACGATAAACTTGAGCGCGGACAGCATCACGTTGACCGTGATGCCTGTGCAGGTACCCAGCGTACCATAGGCGGTGCGAACGGTACGGTTTTTGGTATCCTGCCGGTTTTTGACGAACAGGCGTATCAGCAGTTCGGTCAAGGGAAACCCTCCAATTGATGTGCATCGGCCTCCGCGCACAAGGCGTGGAGGGATGCGGTATGTCCGTAAGGATTTCCGATCATTATACGCCACGGGCGGCAGTAATGCAAGCGATTCGTTCCGCGACACGCCCCCTGATTTGACAGCGGAGCCAAAATCGGGTAGGATAAACATATCCGAGTGTTTTCATCGGGTATCGAGTGCCCAGCAGACAAGCAAGGAGGTAGCATGATTCAGGATCAGACCATCCACGTGGGCATCGGGTTCGCCACCGGTCGCAAAAACTTTCTTAAAGTGCTCAAAACCTATATCTACAGCTGGAAAGACAGCGGACTGACCGACAGCGACCACATACGGCTGCATGTCTTTATTGCCTATGACCTGACCTACAACAACACCAAACCGACCGACTTTACGCGCGTGGGCGAGGAGCTACGCTCGCAGGTGGACGGCATCCATTTTGTGGACGCGCGCTATGTGCAGGCGCAAATCGAAACCCTGACGGGCGAAAAGGTGATCGACCCGCGCGAGGCGGAGCTGTTCTTCACCTCGGGCTATGCCGCCATGCGCAACGCCGTGCTATACGCCGCGGTGCAGCGCAGGATGGATTACCTGCTGTTTTTGGACGACGACGAGTATCCACTGGCCGTGACCCGCGCCCACGACGTGGCGCTGTGGAGCGGGCAGCCCGTGCTGGCCAGCCACCTAAAGCATATCCCCCAGGCGGATATCACCAACGGTTTCCACTGCGGCTACATCTCCCCCATTCCCCATATCCGCTTCAACGACACGCTGACCGAGGCGGATTTTCGGATGTTCATCGAAGCCATCAGCAACGACATCATCAACTGGGACAACATCGTGCGCGTGATGCGGCAGGGCGGCGTGACCTATGCCGATACCGACGTGCTGGTGCGCAACGCTGTGGCCGAGGTGCACGAGGTGAATCAATGCAAGTTCATCTCCGGCTCCAACCTGTGCCTGAACCTGACCGACCCCTCGCGCGTGATCCCCTTTTACAATCCGCCCGGCGCGCGCGGCGAGGACACCTTCCTGAGTACCTGCCTGACCGACCGTAAGGTGCTGCGCATCCCCATCTACGCGTTTCACAACGGTTTTGCGATCTACAACTATCTGCTCAGCGGCGTGCTGCCCACCACGCTCAAGCCCATCACGGCGGATTCCAAACAGGTGGCCAACCGCTTCTTCAGCGCGTGCATCGGGTGGGTACGCTACAAGCCGTTGCTCCTGTACATCACCCAGCGGGAGCAGTATGCGCAGAAGATCGAGGAGATGCGAACCAAGCTGGCCGCCTCGCTGCCCAAGATCAGCGCGTACTTTGGTATGAAGGAGTTCAACCGGATCAAGGCGGAACTGAACCGCTACGATCGCAACGTCGAGGCTCACTACGCCCAATTTGTCGCAAACCGGCAGGTATGGGACAAGCTGAACGCCTACCTGCAACGGGGGCGTTAAGCCGCTGTGAACGGCCGCAGGCATCAAGCGGGAGCGGTCATGTCGCTTCCGCTTTGCCATGCAACCCGGCGCAAAGGCCGCAATTTACACCCTTCCGCATTGACGAACCGCCCGTGCCGCCTTATAATAGGATGAATCATTAGCGCCGCCGCGCGGAGAGGAGCCACGATGGACGAGACCCGACCCTACCCGCTCGCGCTGCGCAAGACGGTCATGCAGATGCTCGCGCTCGCGGCCCTTGCCGCCGCGCTCTATTTTGCGCACCCGCTCGCTTTGCCCGCGGGGCTGCTCATGCCGCTGGCCAGCTGTAACCTGCACGGCCGCGGCGAGACCGTCCTTGCTTTCATGTTGCCGGTCGCGCCCGCCCTTGCCTATCTCTTGGGCGGCGGC
This sequence comes from uncultured Oscillospiraceae bacterium, assembly GCA_964584315.1. GTDB lineage: Bacteria > Bacillota > Clostridia > Christensenellales > Aristaeellaceae > CAXXOK01. The sequence goes on along the minus strand of CAZOZO010000062.1, from coordinate 2,110 downwards.
GACCATTACCTTGCCGTGCTGTTGCTGCTTTTGCCCCTCTTTTGCCTGCTGGCCGTGGTGCTGGCGCGGCGTGTGCGGTTCAGCTTTTCAGGCGAGACGGGGCTGTGCGTGGCGGTCTACCTGGCCGCTGGACTGTTGATGCTGGCTCGCGTGCGCATGGCGTTGGGCGCGCCGCTGTTCTCCGGCCTTGCGGATTATGCCGTGCGGCAGATCAACGGCTCGCTCATGGGTGGCAGCATCCTTTACCGGCTTGCTTCGGTCGGGTACCTGACGGTGCCGCAGGGCCTGCGCACCGTGGCCGGGCTACAGCTGGGCGACTTGGTGCTGCTCAACCCGCTGCTGCATGCGGAGCTGACCAACATGCTGCGCCTGCGCCTGGACGAGGGCCTGCGCGTGTGGCTGCCCACGCTACTCATGCAGGGCTCGCTCACGCTGGGGCTGTTTTCCGCGCTGCTTTGCGAGCGCGGCCGTTCCCGCAAAGCCGAAACGCCGCAGCTTACGCCCCTGTTTCGCACACTGCACCTGCCGCGGCGCGAGCAGGGTTACCTGCTAATGGTGTGCATCGCCACGGTGCTGACCAGCTTTTCCGCTCAGTCGTACACATCCCTGTTATGCACCACCCTGTACGCGACGTTCGCGGGGGTATACCAGTTGCTGGGCGCGGCCGTGCTGGTGTTCCTGTTCTGCCGCAGGCACCCGGGGCGCGCGCCGCTCTACGGCACGCTGGCCGCGGTGCTCTATGTGATTTTCCCGCTCGCGCTGTTCGTGCTGGGCATGGCGGACCAGTTCATGCACCTGCGCGCCGCAAGCCTGAGCCATCAAGAGGAGGAATGACCCATGAAGGTGATCCTGCTGACGGACGTAAAGGATATCGGCAAGAAGAACGAAGTGCTGAACGTATCCGACGGGTATGCGCGCAACTTCCTGTTCCCGCGCAAGTGGGCGATGGAGGCCACGCCCGCCGCCGTGAAGGAGATCGAGCGCAAGCACGCGCTGGAGGAAAAGCTGGAGGCCGAGCGCCGCGAGGAGGCCCAGAAGCGCGCCGCCGCCCTTTCCGGCAAGACCATCGAGCTCAAAGCCAAGTGCGGCGAGAAGGGCCGCCTCTACGGCAGCATCACCGCACAGGAGGTCGTGGATGCGCTCAAGGCGCAGCACGGCGTGGAGGTGGACAAGCGCAAGCTGGAGGTGGAGCCCATCCGCCAGACCGGCGAATACGACGCCACCGTGTGGGTCTACAGCGGTATCACCGCCAAGATGAAGGTGGTCGTGACCGCGGCCCCCGGCAAGTAAGCTGCGCAAACCATTCATCAACAGTGGCGGGGAGGGGGCATGACCGTGGACGAACAGGAGCTTTTGCGCATCGCCCCGCCCAGCAGCGTGGATGCGGAGCGATCGGTGTTGGGCGCCGTGCTGCAGGATGCGGGCGTGGCCGCCTATCTGTTTGAGACCCTCGCCCCGGACGATTTTTACGCCGCCGAGCACCGCGAGATATTCAACGCCATGCGCGCGCTGAACATCGCGGGCTCCCCCATCGATGTAATGACCGTGGGCAATGAGCTGACCCGTCGCGGCACGCTGGCGGGCGTGGGCGGCACAGCCTACCTGCTGGCGGCCTACCGCTATGTGCCCACTACCGCCAACACCCGCAGCTATGTGCAGATCGTATCGGAAAAGAGCACGCTGCGCAAGCTGATAGCCGCCTGCCGCCGCATCGAGGAGCAGTGTGTGAGCCAGCTGGACCCGCTGGAGACGGTGCTGAACCAGGCGGAGCGCGCCATCTTCGAGATCGTCATGAAGCGCAGCGGCATGGAGGCCCTGCAGCCGCTGAACGCCGTACTGGTCAAGACCTTCGACCATATCGAGCAGATGAGCCGCTTAAAAGGCAAGCTCGCGGGCACGCCAACGGGCCTTTATGACCTTGACAGGCTGCTGACCGGCCTGCACGGCGGCGAGCTGGTGATCGCCGGGGCGCGCCCCGCGATGGGCAAAACGGCGCTGGCGCTGGGCGTGGCGCAGTTTGCCGCCACCAAGACCAATAAGTGCGTCGCTGTGTTCAGCATGGAGATGCCGCGCGAGCAGATCGGCATGCGCATCTTATGCAACGCTGCCA
>CAZOZO010000061.1:0-13919 GCA_964584315.1 uncultured Oscillospiraceae bacterium | reverse complement strand
TCAGGGTGTTCACATCCACGCACTGCACGATGCCGCTCTGGTCGCCAAAGTACGCATAGCTGGCGTACATGGCCACCGAGCCGTCGATGTTGGTGCTCTTGGCCTTCTGCTTGTCCGCAAGCCAGGTGTAGCGCTGCCACGCGGGCGTTACCTTGAGGGTGGCCAGCACATGGTCGAACTCGTCATGCGGCTCCATGGTATACAGCACGCCGTTCTCGCCGCCAAACACCATGGCGCCGGTGTTTTTGTCGAACACGGGCGCGCCGTTGAAGCCGCTGTAGTTGCTGCGCATGAGCTTGTCCTTGCCCTTGAGCGAGTTAAGTTCCTTGTTGTTCATGAGGTTATACAGGCGCAGCTGGTTTTCGACGGTCTTTTTCGCCAGCACGCCGATGTGCTGCCCAACGGCCAGCATGGGCGTGGCGTTGGTCTGCAGCGACAGCGCGCCATTTAATGGCCAGTCGAAGCTGAGCGCCTCGCGCGTGGCCTCGCCCGTGACCAGGTCGAGGAAGTACAGCTTGCCGTTTTGCCCGCCCACCATGACTTCCTTAAGCGCCTGCTTGGCCTTGGCGGCGTCGTTCAGGCCCAGGATGGCGCGCAGCTGCGTGGGCCACTTGACGATCAGGGGCTGCCCCGGCCAGCCAAGGCCGGTCAGCGTGGCACTCTTGGCCTTGATGCTGCCCTCCATGGGCACGCGCCAGATCTCGCTGAAGGTCTTGCTGCGGATATCCACGGTGCCGTAGGCCGCGTTCTGGCGGAAGGAGTCGCCGCGGAAGGTGAGCACGCCGCTCTGCTCCCAGATGGCGTACTGGTACGGCTCGAGCATCACGATCTTCTCCGCGCGCTCGTAGCCCTCTTTGATCTTCAGCTCCTCGTAGGCTTTGGTATCCAGCTTGAGGGCCGCGGGCGCGGCGGAATCATCCGCCACGGCGGCCAACAGCGGCAGGGGCGTGGGCGCGGGCGTGGTCTCGGGCACCGGCGTGGCCTTTACAGGCGCGGCCGTTTCCGTGGGCGCCTGGGTGGGGGTTTCGGTATCCGCGGGCGCGTCGGTGGCCGCGTCGCCGCCGCCATCGGCAGTCAGCGCCGCGTCGGTCTCGCCGTCCGCAGCTGCGGCGGGCGCGTCGCCCTCGGCGGTCAGCGCCACGTCTACGCTGTAGTCGGACTGGGTGAACGTCAGGTCGGAGCCGGTCTCGTACCCAGCGTAATAGCCGCCGGTATAGGGGTCGGCCACCTGCGCGGAAAGGTTCCATGTGCGGGTCTGGCCATCCTCAGTCACCTGATCGCCCGCGTCGCTGAGGTACGCCTCGACCACCACAGTGCCGTAGTCGTCCACGATCTGCACGGCGCTCACGTCCAGGCTGGTGACCACCGTAAAGCCCACGGTGGCCGGGGTCTGGCCGCTTACGGTGTCGGTATCGAAGCCCTGTACGGGCGGCTCTACCACCACGGGCGGGGCGATGCTCACGGGGGCCTGCAGTGTCATGCCCTCGTCCCAGGTGCCGTCCTTCTTCATGGCTTGCGCGGTGAACACGCCGCTGTAGGCGTCGTCCATCGAGTAGCGCAGCGTCCAGATGTTGTATTTGCTGTTTTTGGTCACCTCACCGCCCAGCATGTCGCTGTCGGTCAGGGTCTTGCTCAGCAGCTCGGCGCCGGTTTGATCCAAAATGCGGATATCCGTGACCGAGGTGGAAGCCTGCACGTTGAACACCAGCTCCACCGGCGCGGTAGCCGCCGTGGGGCTGACCGAGATGCTCTTGACGCCCGCCTCCTCGGGGATGACGAGGCCCTTGACGCTGTCGATCACGCCCACGACCGCGCCCTTGATCTTGCCCATGGCGGTGCCAAGGCCGCCGCCCATGCCGTCCCAGTCGGGCAGCACGATGCCGGCCAAAATGCCGCCCAGCACCAACAGCACGGTGACCAGCGGGATCAGCGCGCCGCCGCGGCGGCGGGGCTCCTCTTCCGGCTCGTCCTCAAAGGCGTAGGCGGGGCGCTCCACCGAGGCGCGGGGCTGGTGCTCCGGGTAGCCGCGGCGCGGGTCGAAACGGCCCGCCTCCTCCGGCTCATCCTCCATGCGCATGCGGCGGCGCGGGTCTGTACTGTCGGCGCGGCCAAACTCGTCGCCTGCGGGGCGGGGCTGGGGCCGCTGCTGCGGGGGGATCGGGCGGCCATTCTCGTCCAGCCGCACGGGCCGCTGGCCCTGCGGAGGCATCTGCCCCGGCGCGCCTTGCGGGCGCTGCGGGGGGATGGGGCGGCCATTCTCGTCCAGCCGCACGGGGCGCTGGCCCTGCGGCGGCATCTGCCCCGGCGCGCCTTGCGGGCGCTGCTGCGGGATGGGGTGACCGTTCTCGTCCAGCCGCACGGGCCGCTGGCCCTGCGGCGGCGCGCCCTGCGGGCGCTGCTGCGGGATGGGGCGGCCATTCTCGTCCAGCCGCACGGGGCGCTGGCCCTGCGGGGCGCGCGGCGCGCCCTCGGGCGCAAAGCCTCCGTCCTCGGCGGGCAGCTGGCCCGCCTGGTCGCGCCGTACGGGCGCGCCGGCCTGCGGCATGGCCGTGCGCGCGCCGGTATACCGCTCGCCGGGCATGGCGGGGCGCCGTGGCGTCCTGTCCGGGTCGGCGGCGGGTTCATCGTCAAAGGCTTCAGGCGGGGCGGCTTCACTGTCGCCCGCCTCGAAGGGGTCAAAGCTGGGGGCGGGGCGTTCGCGGCCTTCGGGGGGCAGCGCGGGGGCCGCCATGGGGCCGCGGCGGGAGGGCGGCATATCCATTGCGGGCGCGGCCTCGGGCTCCATGCCCTCGTAGCGCGCCATGCGGCTCGTACGGCGGCGGCGGGGCGCGCCGCCATCCGGCTGCGCGTCCTCCTCCGTGCGGGGGGCGGCGCCGGCGTAGGCTTCCGGCGCAAGGGGCGATATCTCGCGTGCGAAGGGCCCGCCCACGCCGCGCTCGATGGTCTTGTGCTTGCTCACCTGCTGCCCGCCGATGGGGCGCGCGATGCGGGTGGGCGCGTCCGCGCCCAGCGCGGCGAAGCTGTTGTCCCGCTGGGGCGCAGGCGCAGCAACGCCGCCGCGCGGCGCGCGGGGCGCGTCCGCAGCCACGATGCCAAAGCCGTCCTCCGCCTCCGCGCGCGGGCGGGATGCGCCAAAATCGGGCGGGGCGGAAAAGTTGGGCCGGGCGGGGGGCGCGTAGGGATTATCGGGCTGGAAGGCCGCGGGGGCGGGCTCGAGCCCGCGCTGGCGACCTGCCGGAGGAGCATAGGGGTTGCCGCCCTCGCGCGCGGGCGCAGCGTCCGCGGGGCGCTGCGGCATGGGTGGGCGGTTCGGCGCGCCGTCCGTGGGGCGCTGGGGCATGGCGGGCCGCTCGGGCGCGCTATCCGCGGGGCGCGCGGGCATTGCGGGGCGGGCGGGCGCGCCGTCCGTGGGGCGCTGGGGCATGGGGGGCCGCACAGGCACGCCATCGGCAGGGCGTTGCGGCATCGCGGGGCGGTTCGGTGCGCCGTCCGTGGGGCGCTGGGTCATCGGGGGGCGGTTCGGTGCGCCGTCCGCGGGGCGCTGGGGCATCGCGGGGCGATCCGCCGCCGCGGGGCGTTCGGGCATGGCGGGCGCGGGCGCCCCGGCGGGGCGGCGCCACGCGGAATAATCCGGCGCGGCGGTCGGCTTTGCGGGTTTCACAGCCTCGGCTTCATCGGCTTTGGGGAGCGGCGCGCCTGTGCCCGCGGGGTTCATGGCGGGGTCGTCGTAGGCCGCAAAGGGGTCCTGCTGCCACGGATTGGCATCCGCGGGCTTGCCTTTCTGCCGGTCTGGATCCTTGCCGAAAAATTCGCTCAAAATCTCGCACTCCCTTATCGTGGTTCCATGATATACGCCCGCGGCAACATCGGGCCAAGCCGTCGGTCACATGCTTTTTACGGTACGCCAAAAGAGCCTTTTCATACGCCAATGCTTATTATACCAAGAATGCCGTGGCTCCACAACCCCCCAAATGGCGCGGGCGCAGCGCTGGCGGCGGCCCCGCGCCCACAGACGGGCGGGCAAACGGCGGCGGGGCGATGGGCACGCGGCTGTGTTCAGCTTTGTAACAATACGGAAAGGCAGCCTGCCTGCGGGCAGGCCGCGGCTGCGAGGGCTAAATGGTCCGGCCGCCTTGCGTCAGGCCTCCAGCACGGGGCGGCGGGCCTGCCAGAAGCGCCGCCTGGGCGGGGCCTCGCGCTCGGCTGTGGCAGCAGGCGCGGCCACGGGGCGGAACACCCGCCGTTTGCCCGGGTGCACGGCCAGCAGCATGCGCCCGCGGCGCAAAAGCCTCCGCTGGCCCACGCCGCGCACGCGCGCGCTGCGCCGCTGGGGCGCGGGCCGCCCGTTATGGCGCCGTTTGGGCGGGGCCGCGCGCAGGGCGGTGCCCTCGCCCGCCGCGGGGGTATAGGTCACGGGGCCGTCCGTGAACAGGCGCTCCGCACGGCCATCCGTCAGGGCTTGCCAGATGAACGGACGGAGCCGCTCGGCGCCCTCGGTGGCGATGTAGCCGTATGCGCCCGTCTGCTCATGCGGCCTGCGCAGCATGTGCGGCGGGTAGAAGCGGTCGCGCAGGGCGGTCAGCAGCTTCATCAGCGGATACGCGCGCACGATGGGGCGCATCTCCTCCATCAGGTCGGCAAGCGCCGCCTCGCTCATGCGCGCGCCGGTCAGCGCGCGGTAGGCCACCTTGGCGTAGCGCGCCATGCGGGTGGTCGTGTCCTTCACCTTGCCGCCCGCAAAGGCGAAAGCCTTGTCCAGCGGGGCGACCGACCATCGTTTGTCCATGAGCTTCTGGAGGCTGTCCTCGGTCTTTTCCTGATTGATGACGCACAAAAGCGCCACCATCGACATCAGCATGGTGGGCGTATCCTCGATATGGCGGAACAGCTGCTCCGCGTCCGTGCGCAGGGCCAGCTCCGCGGGCTCGTCGGCCCAGCCGTAGGCCGCGTCGCGCAGGGGCGCGTCCGCCTCATACAAAAGGCCCATGCCAAGGTGCATCAGCGCGCCCACGCGGGGCACCATATCGTCAGTATTGATCACATGGTACAGGGGGCAGGCTGCCGCGTCGCGCGAAGCGAGCGCCGCCGAGGCCGTGGGCGAGGCAAAGCCGTAGCCCACCACATGCCGCATGGGGATGCCCCACGCGGTCATCAGCCGCTGGCAAAACACCTGCATCACCGCCGCGCCCTGGCTGTGCCCCGCCATCCACAGGGTGAAGCGGCTGTCTGGCGCGCGCATCTCGCTTAAGATATCCGCCAGGGTGAGCGATTCACGGCCCAGCGCCGCCGCCGTATCGGGGAAGCGGATGCGCGGCGCGCTCTGCTCAAACACCTGCGTAAGCTGGTAAAAGCCCTTGTGGAACCCATCCTCCGTGGTAAAGCGGAAGTTACTGAACCAGTCATAGAACCGCCCGCCCGTGCCCATGAAGCCGATGGCCACCACATAGCGCCCGCCGCCTGCGGGGTGCGCCATGGTAACGGCCTTGATGGTATCGCTCTTCTCGCGCTGGCGCAGCGCGCTCATCAGCTGGGCCACGGGGTTTGCCTCCCGCATGGCCATGCGCGCGCGGGCCACCTTCCACCCGTTGGCCAGGTCGCGCAGGCGCTCGCTGCCCCAGCGCTCGCTCTCGCCCACGGTCACGCCGCTTTGCAGGTGGTTGTCCACCTGAATGGAGATATCGCGCCAGCCCGCCTGCATCCACGGGTCGATGTCCAGCGTGTAGGTCAGGTAACTCAGTTCCAGCGACAGGCGCAGGGCGGCCAGGTCCGGCGGGGGGCGCAGGCGGCCAAAGGGGTCTTGCGCGGGCGGCAGGCGCAGCCTGCGCACATCGTCCAGCGGGATGCCGGTCAGCACGCCGCGCGGCGCGGCGGGGGTCGGTTCCAAAGCCCCCTGTGGGGCTGCGTTTTCGGTCGGCTGCATACAATCTTCCTTTGCATGGGCGGGCGGATCAGTGCAAGTATAAAATGGGTATGGATACAAACCGAAGTATACCACACGCCGCCCTCGCGGACAAGCCAAACCCTTGCCCCGCGCCGCGTTTGCGCTTGACCCGCCCCCGCCGTTGCGCTATACTGACGAAAGCAACCGACCGGCGGCGCGCGTCGCCGCCCTCTCAAGCAGCATAAGGAGGCCACAGCCCATGAGCATCACCACCAAACCCTACGGGCACGACCAGCACGGCACGCCCGTGACCGAGTACACCCTGACGAACGCGGGCGGCGCGTATGTGTCCATCCTCGATTTTGGCGGCATCGTGACCAACATCGTCGTGCCGGACAGGCACGGGAAGCTCGCCGACGTGAACCTGGGCTATGCCGACGCGGGCCGCTACACCAAGGATCACGGCTCCATGGGCGCGCTGATCGGCCGCGTGGGCAACCGCATCGCGGATGCCCAGTTCGAGCTGGCAGGCAAAACCTACGTGCTGGGCGCCAACAACGGCCCAAACAACCTGCACGGCGGGCCGGAGGGCTTCAACATGCGCATGTGGCAGGTGCAGCCCAAGCCCGGCAAGGGCACGGACGCGCTGGTGCTCACGCTGGTCAGCCCGGACGGAGATCAGAACTTCCCCGGCACGCTGCATGTGGAAGTGACCTATACCTTCGACGATGCCTGCAAGCTGGGCATCGAATACCGCGCCACCACGGACAAGACCACCATCGTGAACCTGACCAACCACGCCTACTTCAACCTGGATGGCCACGACGCGCCCGATGTGCGCGACCTGACCCTGCAAGTGTTCGCGGACTGCGTGACCGGCGTGCGCGAGGGCTTGATCCCTAACGGCAGGCTGATCCCCCAGAAGGACGTGGTGTACGGCTTTGAGACCGAAAAGCGCGTCGGCGACGTGCTGGCCCACACCGACACCGACCCGGACATGAAGGCCGCGGGCGGCGTGGACTTCAACTATGCCGCGGGCAATGACCGGATCGACAAGCTGATCGCCGTGCTCTACTCCCCCAAGACAGGCCGCGAGATGAAGGTGTATACCGACCTGCCCGGCGTGCAGGTATACACGGGGCAGGGCCTGCACCAGCAGGGCAAGGGCGGCGTAACCTACCATGCCTACAGCGGCATGTGCCTGGAAACGCAGCGCTACCCGGACGCCATCCACCAGCCGTACTTCCCCAGCATCGTGCTGCGGCCCGAGGAAACCTACTACACCACGACGGCGTACCACTTCGGCGTGCGCTGATATCAGGGCAAGCGCGCGGCGCGGCAACGCGGACACCTCCGCGCCTGCCGCGCCGCTTTTGATTGTTGCCCTGCACACGCGCCATTGCCCGCCGCAACAGGTGTGCGCCAAAGCATACATACGCGCGGGCCTGGTGCACCCCCCGCGCCGAACCCGCAGTATTCACGTCCACAGCGCGATATCACGCCATCACGACCACGCCGCTTTTTTGACCCGCCGCCGGACACACGAGCGCACGAAATGACAGGACGCGCGCGTGGGCGCAATGATATGATGCTCCCGTAAGGAGGGGTACCATGGACTGGATGGACAGCCTGAACCGCGCGCTGCACTACATCGAGGCCCACCTGACGGACGAAGGCCTGTCCGTAGAGGCGGTGGCCCGCGCGTCCGCCTACTCCCCGTTCTACCTGCAACGGTTGTTCTATGTGCTGACCGACGCGACCCTTGCGGATTACATCCGCGGGCGGCGGCTCTCGGCGGCGGGGCAGGCGCTGCAGGGCGGGGCGAAGGTGCTGGACACGGCGCTGCGCTACGGCTACGAAACGCCGGAGAGCTTCACCAAGGCGTTCCGGCGCTTCCACGGCGTGTCGCCCTCGGCGGCGCAGCGCACCCAGGCGCAGCTCAAGTACCTGAGCCCCCTTACCATCAAAGTGGAATTGACGGGAGGCAGCATCATGGATTACACGGTAGAGAGCATGGGCGAGATGAAGATCGTGGGCAAGGTTCGCCGCTTCGGCATGGACGAGGCGTTCGGGCTGATCCCCGGATTTTGGGACGAGTACCACAAGCAGGGGCTGGACAAGGCGGTATGCGGCTACCTTGGCGTGTGCTTCGATGAGACGGCAACGGACTTCGCCTACCTGATCGGCGCGTTCGCCAAGGAAGGCGAGCCCGTACCGGAGGGGTTTGAGGCGCACACCATCGCGCCGCACACATGGGTCAAGTTCCGCGCGGTGGGCCCGATTCCGGGCTCCATCCAGAAGGTAAACCGCCAAATCTATACCGAGTGGCTGCCCGGCAACCTCGAGTACGAGCTGGCGGACGGCGTGAACATCGAGATGTACAGCGAGGGCAACGTTGCCGCCGCGGACTACCTGAGCGAGATCTGGCTGCCCGTGCGCCGCAAGGCCGAAGCCAAGTAAAGTAAACGCCCAACACAAAAAGCGGCGCACCGCCTGCATGCATGGCGGTGCGCCGTTTATACCGTTGCTTCACAAATGTGAGCGCATCAGCATGCGAAAATACGTTGCAAATCGAATCGACCCCTGCGCGGCGCACATGGAAAGCAGCCGTTGCATCCGGCAAGCGGTCGTTTCGGCGCGTCTTGCCCTTACTTCCTCTCCACCAGCTGCACCTCGTACCCGTCCGGGTCGCGCACAAACAGGAAGGTGATCCCCTCGGCGGGCGACATCGGCCCGCGCGTCACGGGCACGCCCGCTTCATGCATCAGCGCCGCGGCCGCATCCATCGACTCCACCGCGATGCCCACGGTGATATCCGACCGGTACGCCGTGCGGGGGTCGCCGTCCCGGTGGATCAGCTCGACCTTCGGCTGATCCGCCCTGCCCAGCATGACCATATCCATGCCGTGCCCGCCGTGCCTGCTTTCCACAGGCAACCCAAGCAACCCGACATAAAACGCCATCGACCTTTCCACATCCGCCACCGGCAACGTTACCCAGCAAAGTTCCATCTCTTGTTCCTCCAATAATCCTGTTGGACGCATTTGCTCCCGCGGGCAAAAAGCGTCCCCAGCACCGCACGCTGCGCACAACCCTCATGAGTAAGGCTCACATCCAACGGAGCCAACGCCGCATCACCCCGAGCAACGAAAGCAGATTGCTTGACTTCGCATCTAACCCGTCCTCAGGGGGAGGTTGGCATCGGAGGGAAGCGTTTGCGCGGCCTGCTTGTCGGCACACTGGCGGCCAACGCCGCATCACCCCGAGCAACGAAAGCAGATTGCTTGACTTCGCAGCCAACCCGTCCTAAGGGGGCGGTTGGGAGGGGGACAGAGTCCCCCTCCCAAAGGAGGCAGAGCCGACGTTACACCTTCTCCTCCGCCCCCACCGGCGCGCACACATAGTACGCCGTGCCCGCCTCCCGCGTCAGCGTGACGAGGAACACCGCGTCCTTGCGGGGCAGGATGGCGCCGCCCGTGTCGCCCTGCCCGATCACGAACCACGGCATGCCGTTTTCGCGCGCGTTGAAGCCCACCATGCGCGTCACCGCGCCGCCGTGCCAAAACACCAGCAGCTGCCCGCCTTCCATCCGCTCGGAAAGGCCCGCGTCAAACGCGCGCAGGGCGCGCCACGTCCACGGGTCAAGCCGCTCGCCCCCGCTTACCAGCTGCACGGTCTCCCACGCGTCGGGGTAGGCGTCCGCAAGGGCGAAGGTGCGGCCGTCCTTGAGGTAGGGGGCGGTGGCGCGGGCCAGCAGGGTGTTGGGGTCCGCATCGGCGCGGGGCGGCAGGGGGGCCATCAGCCCCAGCGCCGCCGCCAGCGATACGGCGGCGATCAGCAGCGTGAGCAATATGGTTTGCAACGCTTTTTTCAGGGGTGGCACCTCCTTGCGTGGCTCGCGGCGCTCGCACCGCTCCCGTTTTGGGTATTGTACCGCCGCCGCGCGCGCGCGTCAACGCCGCTTCAACGGCGTGGCCGCCCCGCACGGCGATTTTACAAACATCCGCCCGCCGCCCAGCCTTGCCCCGCCCGCGCCGCCATGGTACAATCTACACTGGCCCGTCATAAAAGGCGGGCGGAGGAGGCAACGCATGATCCGCAACATCGTATTTGACATGGGCATGGTGCTGATGGAATTTCACCCGATGGCGACCAGCCGCGCGGTAACGCCGGATGAGGCGAGCGCGCAAACGCTTTACGAGGCGCTGTTCCGCTGCCCGGAGTGGGCCATGACCGACGAGGGCACGCGCACCATGGCGGAGCTGGAACAGGCCGCCCTGCAAAATTTGGAGGGCTCGCCCCTTCAGGCGCTGATCCCCCCGCTGATGGCGGGCATGCCGTGGAATGTGCTGAGCCCCATCGCGGATATGGCGGGCGTGGTGAAGGAACTGCGTGCGCGCGGCTTTGGCGTATACCTGCTGAGCAACGCAAGCAGCATGGTAAGCGAGCACCGCGAGGTGGTGCCGGATATCGACCAGTTCCACGGGGTGGTGTTCTCTGTGGAGGAGAAGCTGGTCAAGCCCGATCTGGCCATTTACCGCTGCCTGACCGACCGCTACGGCCTCGACCCTGCGGAGTGCCTCTTTGTGGACGATCTGGCCCCCAACGTGGCGGGTGCGGTGGCCGCGGGCTGGCAGGGGTATCTGCACGACGGCGACAGCGAAAAGCTGAAAGCCTATCTGGCCGCGCTGCCCAACCCGTAAGGCGCAAAGGCGAGCGGCAGGCGGGCAACGCATACGCGCGCGCCGCAAAACGAAGCGCCGCGCCCTTTGCTGTGCGCGACGCGCGGCGCGATACAAAATCATATGCCATGGAACCGCCGGAGCCCATTTTGCGGGCCTCCGGCGGTTTTTTTGTGCTGTATGCCTGCGCTGCTTGGCGGATGCGCGGCGGGCACCTCACTGCGCAAAGTATGAGGGATCAAACGTCAGTTTTTGTCAAACGGTTAGTGCCAGCTTACAGCCAGCAACGCTTTACATTTCCTTACGTTTTTGCTTTATCGCGCTTTTCTTTCGCAACCGCAAAACCGTATCGCAAATCGAAGAAATAGTAAGATATCTAGCGTATTTCTTCAAAAAACGTCGCTTGCTGACCGTTCTTCCGCCAAAGCTGACTTTCTTTGACCTATATGCCCGTCCTTGCCTGTTTGACTTTCTTTGACTTTGATGCTATCCTTTAATCACGGTTCGGGGAAACACCCCACAGCGGGCACGCCCCCAAAACCCATAAAGCAAGTATGGATGGGCCTGAAAGCCCCACTACAAAAGGAGGATGTACTATGTACACGCTTGTTCCCTATCGCCGCAGCCTCGCCCGTGAGCTCTCCCGCCCCTTCTTTGGCGACAACTGGCTCCGCTCCTTCTTCGACATGAGCGACGTGGTCACCAATGCCGGTTTCCGCGTGGACATCCGCGAGGATGACGCGGCCTACCACCTGGAGGCCGAGCTGCCCGGCGTGACCAAGGATAAGCTGAACGTGAGCGTGGACGAGGGTATCCTGACCATCAGCGCCGACCTGAACGAGGAGCGCAAGGAGGAGGATGCCTGCTACCTCTACAGCGAGCGCCGCAGCGGCCACGTGGAGCGCAGCTTTAACCTGGAAGGCATCGACGCGGACAACATCACCGCCGACTACAAGAGCGGCGTGCTGATGCTGAACCTGCCCAAAGTGCAGCCCACCCCCAAGAAGGAAGCCCGCAAGATCGATATCGGCGGCGAGGATAAAGCCTAAGGCCACCCCGAGATGCTTCTGGGGAAGACGCAACGTTGACCGAGGGCGGCTGGAGTCGCCCCCCGGCGAATAGAGAGGCGGCGACCCGGACGGGTCGCGGCCGCGTGCTGCAATCGCCGACAGGCGATCGCGGCGGGTCGCCCCCGGGTCGCCCGAATGCGGGCGGCAAGCCGCGACGATCGCGAGCTTCCCGCCCGCATCGTCTGGCAGGCGCACGGCGCGGCGGCATCCAGCGCGACGGGGCGGAAGGCGCGCCAACATCCGTCACTCTTTATATGCAGCCCGTGCCTTACAGCGCCTGAAGGCTGCCCAGCACGCTGCCAAGATCGTCCAGATACGCATCCCATGCCTTATCCTTGGTACGGGCGCTCAACTGCACCAGGTACAGGCTGTCGCCAAGGCTCAGGTAGTACAGTACGGTGCCTACCTCCTGCCCGTTCACCGTCATGCTGAACACCTGCTGCACGGCATCGCCGTTTGGCAAGGTCAGCACGATGCCGCTCTGTTCCTCATCGACGACCGTCGTGTCGTTCTCGGCCATCATACCCTCCACCATCTCGCCCATCGCGGCGATGATCGCATCCGTGGAGGCAGCCGCGCCGGGGAGCTTGCGCACCATCATATGCGCCTCGTTGTCGCCGTAGGCGATCCACAGGGTATTTTCGTCCTCCGCACTCACGGTGGGTTCATCCCACGTATCGGGGTAACTGAACGAAAAGCTGCCATCCGCGCTGGTGTAGGGGACGAGTGGCGCAGCCTCGCTGCCGTCCGCCGCCATGCCCACATTCAGGGGCAATGCAAGGGTCAAAAATGTCAGTACCGTAGCCAGCAGCCTTTTCATGGTTTCCCCTCCTTATTTTTCCGGTTTTCCTGCGACCATTGTACCAGATGGCATTGGTCTCGTATACGGCGGGTTTTGCAAGCCCGGTGCCGTCAGCGGCAAGGTTTTCCCCTCGCATAGACGGGCACGGTGTCCCCCGATCAAGCGCGCCTTGCGCGGCTGTCTGCGCACTTGGCAGGGCGCGGTATGCGCCGGCGGGCGGTTGCTCGCGGCGTGCCGCGACCGCCTCCCCTGCTCCGCCCGGTGCCGCCTGCCAGTTTGGGCTTACGGCTCCACCCAGCCCTTGGCCCGCTCCACCGCGCGGTGCCAGCCGTACATTGCCAGATTGCGGTTGTAGTCGCTCATCGCGGGGGTAAAGACCAGGTCGGGCTTAACCATGGAGGCGGCCTCCTCCTTGGTGGCAAACACGCCCGCGCCCAGCCCCGCCAACAGCGCCGCGCCCAGCGCGGTAGTCTCCAGCACGGCGGGGCGCACCACCGGCACGCCCAGGATGTCGCTTTGGAACTGCATCAAAAAGCCGTTGGCACTCGCGCCGCCATCCACCTGCATGCGGGGCGGGCGGCTGCCGCTGTCCGCGGCCATGGCGTTGAACAGATCGGCACTCTGGTAGGCGATGGCCTCCAGCGCGGCACGCACGATGTGCGCCTTGCCTGTGCCGCGCGTCATGCCCACGATGGTGCCGCGGCTGTACATATCCCAGTACGGCGCGCCAAGGCCGGTGAACGCGGGCACGAGGAACACGCCCGCCGTGTCGCTCACGCTCTGCGCCAGCTGCTCGCTCTCCGCGCTAGTGCGGATCAGCCCCAGCTCGTCGCGCAGCCACTGCACGGTGGCCCCGCCCATGAACACGCTGCCCTCCAGCGCGTAGGTGGGCTTGCCGTTCAGCCGCCACGCCATGGTGGTCAAAAGCCCGTTGTGGCTTTCCGCAGCGGTATCGCCTGTATTCATGAGCATGAAGCAGCCGGTGCCGTAGGTGTTTTTGACCATGCCGCACTCAAAGCACGCCTGCCCGAACAGCGATGCGTGCTGGTCGCCCGCCAGCGCCGCCACGGGGATGGGCCTGCCCAGAATCTCGCTGCGGAGGTTTCCCACCACCTGCGCGGTATCCACCACCTCGGGCAGCAGCGCGCGCGAGATGTTCAGGATGCGAAGCAGGTCATCGTCCCACTGCTGGGTGTGGATGTTGAAGAGCATCGTGCGGCCCGCGTTGGTCGCGTCGGTCACGTGCGGCCTGCCCTCCACCAGCTGCCACGCCAGGTACGTATCCACCGTGCCAAAGCACAGCTCGCCCCGCTCCGCGCGCTCGTGCAGGTGCAGGTTATCCAGCAGCCACGCAAGCTTTGTGGCGCTGAAGTACGCATCCGCCACCAGCCCCGTGCGCTCGCGGATCAAGCCCGCGTGCCCCTCCGCCACCAGCCGCTCCACATAGGGCGCGGTGCGGCGGCACTGCCACACGATGGCGTTGT
>CAZOZO010000060.1:0-14913 GCA_964584315.1 uncultured Oscillospiraceae bacterium | reverse complement strand
CGTAACGCTTGATGTTGTTCACGTCAAAGTCGGGCGACTTGGCGTTGTTGCCGTTCACGTCGATGGTCATCTGCTTGGCCACGTCCACGAAGGTATCCCAGTCCCACGCCTCATCGGCGCTGGCGGGCGGCGGGGTCACGCCGGCATCGGCGAAGGCTTTCTTGTCGTAGAAGGTAAGCAGGATCTCGTTGGCAACGGAGTAGCCGACCGGCTTGCCCTGATAGGTGAAGGCAAGGCTGTCCAGCGGCTTGGGCTCGTCCGCGGCATACATGTTGCTCGCGTCCGCCAGCATGCCCTGCGACGCCCACATGAGCACGGCGTCCTCGGCCATGATGCCGCTGTCGGGCAGGTCGTTGCCCGCGGCGCGGGTGTTCAGCGCGCCCACGTAGTCCGCACGGTCGATCTGGATGGCTTCCACGTGGATCTTGTCCTGCTCGCTCTCAAACTTGGCGATGGCTTCGTTGAGCACGCGCAGCTCCTCGTCGTTGCCCCACATGGAGTAGGTGATGGTGACGCGATCCTCGGCCAGCGCCGCAATCCCCGTAAACAGTGACAGCAGCATGCCGAGCGCAAGCGCCAGGCTCAGCAGTTTGATCCCCTTTTTCATGTCGCATCCTCCCTTTATTTTTTCATGCGTCTCCGCGCATGATAGAAACGCTTTATGCTATTTCAAATCCTTAATGCGTCATAGATCGCGAGCGATTTTGTTCTATGGCGAGGAGTGGAAGCGAAGGCGTAGCGGGGCTACGTCGAGCTTTCACGACGAAGCCAGAGGGCAAAAGCGCTGCGAGATAGAAGCGTTAAGGTTTTGAAATAGTATGAGTCACCGCACGTTCAGGTACACGCGCATCTCGCCCTCGCCGCGGTTGGCCCACAGGTGGTAGGGTATCAGCCGGATGTCCGCGGCCTCCCAAGTGGGCAATGCATCCTGATACAGCGTGTCGCCGCCCGTATACACCGCTTTATGGCCGGGCACGGTCAGCGCCACCGCGCCGTCGCCCGTAAAGGCTTCGCTCTCGCGGCAGGCAAGCGCTTCCGGCAGCGCCAGCCGGGCGACGCCCGCGCCGTTGTCCGCCTGCTCGGCGCAGTAGACCAGCGGGCCGCGCATGACCGCCGCCTTGCCCACGTTGCCCGTTACGCCGGGGTGGGATACCACATAGTGCGGGGCCATGGCGAGCGTGGCTTCCACGGTGTCGCCCTCGCGCAGCGTTGGCAGGGCGATATAGCCGTGTTCGGCGGCGACGGGTAGGGGTCGGCCGTTCAGCAGAAGCGCCGCCACGGGCGCGAGCCCGCTCTGCCGTAAATGAACCCGCTGGCCGCCCGCCAGTGCCGTGATGCGCACCGTGCCGCCGTAGGGGTAGCCGCTCTCCACACGCACCGCGTGGCCGTCGCCTTGCACCTGCGCCGCCAGCGGGATGTTGATATACAGGGTATCCCCGTCCGAGGCGTAGGCGTAGCCGCCGATGGACATGATGGTGCGCGCAATGTTGGTGGGGCAGCAGGCTACGTCAAACCAGCGCTGCCGCACGGTTTTTACGTGGAAGAGATCCGGGTTGTCGCGGCAGGCGGGCGGGTCGACCGCCAGCGGCCCTACGTAGAAGAACTCTGTGCCCGTCAGCGATATGCCGCCCAGCACGCGGTTAAAAAACGCGCGCTCCACGGTGTCGAAATACGCGCCTTCGCCCGTCAGCGCCGCCATGCGGCTTTCAAACATCATCAGCGCCACGGAGGCGCAGCTCTCGCCGTACACGGTGTCGTTGGGCAGGTCGTAATCGCCGGTGAAGCTCTCGCCCACATGGGTGGAGCCTACCGCGCCGGTCACGTACATGCGCCGTGCGGTCACGCTGCGGTGCAGCGCCCCGCAGGCGTGGGCCAGCGCGCCGTCGCCCTTTAAGGCAGCCAGATCCGCCATGGCGCTGTACATGTACAGCGCGCGCACCGCATGCCCCACCGCCTCGGTCTGGTCCACAGGGCGGGCATGGGTCTGCGCATAGGTAAGCAGGTAGAGCACCGGCTCGCCAAACAGGTCGCGGAAACCCTTCTGCGCCCGCTCCGCCTCAAAGTAGAGGGGCTTTTGGCCGCGCTCGCTGATGAAGAAATCCGCCAAATCAAGGTAACGCTGCTCGCCGGTGGCCTCGTAGAGCTTGACCAGCCCCACCTCCACCTCCTGATGGCCGGGGTAGCCCTTGAGCTGCCCCTCGCCCGTGCCGAACACCTGGGTCAGGTAGTCCGCAAAGCGGCAGGCAGTGTCCAGGATGTCTCGCTTGCCTGTGGCGCGGGCATAAGCCACCGCGGCCTCGAACAGGTGCCCCGCGCAGTACAGCTCGTGCCCCTGCTGCAGGTTCTTGAAGCGGTTGTCCGGCCCGAACAGCCCGTCGCCCTCGCCGTTCTCCGGCAGGTGGGCGCGGCTGCGCAGGTCGTTGCCCTCCTGCAGCTTCTGGCCGCAGTTGTCGGACTTGCGCAGGGTATAATAGGTGTTGATATAGCCGTCCGGCCGCTGCGCCAGGCGGATCAGCTCGCACATCTCGTCCGCGCGGGCCTCCAGCGCCGGGTCGCCGAACACCTCCAGCGTGTAGGCCACGGCCTCCAGCCACTTGTACAGGTCGCTGTCCTGAAACACCATGCCGTAGTGCTCGCCCGTGGAGAGGCCCGCCGCGATGCGGAAGTTCTCGATGCAGTGGCTCTTGGCTGCACCCTCTACGCGGTCGTGCAGGATCTCCCATTGATAGGGCAGCACCGTGTCGCGCACCAGCTGCTGCATGCGGCTGGCAAGCCCTTCGGTCAAACGGATGCTGCCAAGCGGGAGGGGGGTCAGTCTCTTCATACGTTCAAGCCACCTTGCTGTGGTTTATTTGGCGTTGTCGCGCCCGTGCCGTCCGGTGCCCGCCCCGGTTTTGAGGCTTGGTCGCGCGTGTCCGTGTACAAAAGCTAATCGATTCACTTTTTGCGGAGCGTTTCACTCCTCCGCAGGGTTTCCTGTCGAGGTCGGTATTTATCTAATCGATTCACTCTTTACGAACGGATTATAGCATGGCAGCAATGGTCTGTCAACGTCTATTTTTGACATTCGTCTCAAACGCCGTATCTGCAAGCAAATCAAGCATTCACGGCATATTGTCTGCTTTTAGTTGACAAATCCCCTCGCTTTTGGTATGCTGATTTTTGAGTAATCGATTCATGCGCTTTCATAAAATGAACGCCCGCGCGGGCAGGGGTGATGCAATTGGCAACCATGAAGGAGATCGCCGACCTGGCCGACGTTTCCGTGGCCACGGTATCCTACGTGCTCAGCGGCAAAAAGAACGTGAGCCCCGTAAAGCGCGACCGCGTTTTGAACGCCGTCACGCTGACCAACTATAAGCTCAACACCATCGCCAAGAGCCTGCGCACCAGCAAGACCGAGATCATCGGCGTGCTGGTGGAGGATATCTGCGGCCTGCCCGTGCCCGAGATCGTGGACGGGTTGAGCCAGCGCCTTTCAGACAGCGGCTATCAGGTGCTGCTGAGCAACTTGCAGCTGCTGGGCAAGCTCTATAACCAGTACGAGCAGCTGAGCCACTACATCGGCGCGGTCAACCGCGGCATCCAGCTTTTGGAGGACGCGCGGGTGGACGGCATCATCTACATCGCCATGCACGACCGACGCATCGACGATATCCGCCAGCCCGCGGGCATCCCGCTGGTGTTCGCCTATGCCAACAGCGACGACCCCTCCAGCATCTCCGTAACGTATGACAACCAGCATAGCGTGCAGGCCATCACCCGCCATTTGGTCGAGCAGGGCCACCGCCGCATCGCGCTGATCGCCGGGCACACCGCCAGCACCGTGACCAAGGCGCGCCTTGCGGGCTTCCGCGCCGCGATGGACGAGGCGGGCCTGCACGTGCCGCCGGAGTACATCCGCTGGGGCGATTGGGAGCACCACTCGGGCGTGGAGCAGGGCGAGGCGCTGCTGTCGCTTACCATACCGCCCACGGCCATCGTGGCCATGAACGACGTGATGGCCGCCGGCTGCTACGCCGTGGCCAGCCGCATGGGCCTGCGCATCCCGGACGACCTGTCCGTGGTGGGGTTTGACAACCAGATCTTCGCCAGCTACCTCTACCCCAGCCTGACCACCGTGGCGCTGCCCAACAAGCAGATCGGCCTGACGGCCGCGCAGCACCTGCTGTGGAAGCTGGAGGGGCGCACGGACGTGCCCGCAAGCACAACCCTGCCCTGCAACGTCATCATCCGCGAATCGACCCGGGCGATCAAGTAGGCATGCCGGAGCTCGAGGCGCACATGTCCCAGCCTCTGGGGCGGCGTCGCCTCCGGCACGGGAAGCGCCCGCACGCAGCACCCGCCAGTGCCCGCCGCGCGACGCGGTCCATTTTGCGCCTTACCGGGCGCGGGAGGCAAAAGCATGCAAAAATCGCCCAGCGGGTCGCTGTGCCCCTATTATTTTCAGGGCGGCGAGCTGCACCCGCTCAAGTACGGCGGTTTCCACGGCGACGAGGCGCGCCTGCTGGCCGTGATGCAGGCGGAGGAAGCGTTCATCCTGCGCTCCGCCAGGGCCCACAACCGCCGCATCTGGATCGACCTGTACGAAACCCGCCTGACCGGCGGCGTGCTGGACGCGCTGGCCGCGCACATCCAGCACATCGAAGGCAAAATCGGCCGCCTGTGTCTGGTGGGGTGCGGCGTGGCCAGCCGCTGGCGCTTCAAGCGGCGCATGGCCCGGCTGAACAGGCCGCTGGCTGCGCGCGTCCGCTTTTTTGCCGACCCGGAAGCAGCCAAGCACTGGCTCGTGCGCGAAGCCTGAGCGGGCAAGCCCGTGCGCCACAAAAAGGCAGCGGTTAATACGCCCCAAACCGAGGCCCCCGTCGCTCCGCTATGTGGCATTGCCTGCCACGGCGAAATACGCGCCCTTTCGGTTCATCCGTTTGCACACAGTAAACGATCCGTCCGCTGTCGCGTTGCCCCGATATCATCACCTGCAACATGCCGACCGTACGCAAGCGCCGCCGACCCCGAGACGGGGCCGACGGCGTTCGTCATTGCATATCAAAGGCATGGCCGCGCCGCCTGCCGCACAGCGCGCAGGCGCCGTGCGGCGGTACCGGAGCGTCACGCAGCGCCCACAAGGGGTGCTGTTTCCCGCCCCCGCAAGGGTGCAAGCCCTTGACGTCCCATAAGCGCGTTACCTGCTCTTGGCGGAGAACCGGACGATCGAAAGCACATAGAACACCGCCGTGGTGCCCACCAGAATGAGCAGGCTCGTGAGCACGCTCACCGGCTCGCCGCCAAAGCGGAACGCGAGGCCCATCTGCGTCTCAAAACCCTGCACCATGGCCTCCGGCGCGCCGCCGAACACCTGCTGCATAGGCACGGCCATCATGGTGCCGCGCATCAGCAGCGCCGCGTGGCTCACGGGGAACACCTTGATCACGGCCTGCACGGCCTCCGGCAGCATGCCGATGGGCAGGTAGATGCCCGTCAAAAAGCCCACCAGCGTGCCCAGAATGCTGCTGGCCGTGCCAAAGGCGTTCTGGCTCTTGAAAAAGCTGATGAGGAACGACACCATCGCCGTGTTGCACAGCGACGAGAGCACGATGAGCCCCACCACCGTGAGCATGGCAAGCGGCGAGAGCAGCGCCCCGCCGCGCGCCACGATGTACAGCTCGCCCAGCACCAGCATCAGC
Source organism: uncultured Oscillospiraceae bacterium (assembly GCA_964584315.1). Classification (GTDB taxonomy): domain Bacteria; phylum Bacillota; class Clostridia; order Christensenellales; family Aristaeellaceae; genus CAXXOK01. The sequence continues at coordinate 9,229 of CAZOZO010000060.1, read as the reverse complement.
AGCGACATCACCGTGCCCACGATGAACGAGGCCACCTCGTAGCCGCCCACGATCTTGCCCTTGCTGATGGGCGAGGCGTTAAAGTCCTTGATGATCTTGCGGGAGCGGTCGTCCACCATGGTGCCGAACGCGCCCATGACCGTGGTGACCGACGATACCGCCAAAAGGCCGGACACGATCCACGCATCCATCAGCGCCTTGACACCCGGCACCTGCGGAAGGTTGGATATCCACACATCGCCTAAAAACAGCAGGTACAGCGCAAAGATAATGAGCACCGCGAGCAGCGAAAAGAATACCGAGGCTCTGTCGCGGAAATATACCTTCAAGTTGCGAGACACTAAAGCCATCATTCGCGGATCGCCCTCCCCGTGATGCCGATGAACGCATCGTCCATCGAGCCGTTCAAAACTTCCAGACCGCCGATGTGCTCGCGCACCTTTTCCAGAATGGCGACCGCGTCGATCGTGTTTTGCAGCTTCACCAGCACGCGGCCCGCCACCTTTTCGAAGGGGAGGTTCATCTCCGCAAGCGCCTGGTACAGCGCGGCCTCGTTTTTGGGCACGAGGCGCAGCTGGTCGCTGGCGTACTGCTCCTTGAGAGCCGTGGGCGTGCCGCGCGCGGCGATCTGCCCATTGTCGATCACCACCACGTAATCCGCCTCGGCGGCCTCCTCCATGTAGTGCGTGGTCAAAAACACAGTCAAGCCGCTGTCGCGTTGCAGGGCCTGGATGCTCTCCCACACGCTCTTGCGCGTTTGCGGGTCAAGGCCGGTGGTGGGCTCGTCCAAAAACAGCACCTTGGGCGTGTTGATGAGGGCGCGAGCGATATCCGCGCGGCGCTTTTGCCCGCCGGATAGCTTGCCGTAGGGGCGGCGGATAAAGTCGTTCACATCCGCGGCCCTGGCGGCGCGCTTGACGGCCTCGCGCAGCTTGTCACCGGTGGTCTGGTACAGGCCGCCGCGGGTCTTAATGTTTTCCTCGACGGTCAGCAGGGGGTCCAGCAGGTTATCCTGAAACACCACGCCGATGGCGGAGCGGATGGCCGCGTCCTCACTGCCGAGGCGGTGGCCGTCCAGCAGCACCTCGCCCGCGTCGGGCCGGAGGATGGTGCAAAGGATGTCGATGGTGGTGGATTTGCCCGCGCCGTTGGGGCCCAGAAACGCGAACAGCTTGCCGCGCTCCACGTAGAAATCCAGCCCGCGCACCGCCTGCACGGAGCCGTAGGCCTTTTGAAGGCCGGATACCTCAATGATCTTGTCCACTTTGCGCCTCCGTGTCGTTGCCCGCAGGGGTGTGCCGCGGGGGATGATGGCCATAAGGGCTGGGCGTGCGCAGACAGCCGCAAGCCGTTATGGAAGCGTGGTTTGGGCGGGTCTGCCGCCGAACACACGCAGTATAGCATGGCAACGGCAGGCGTACAATGCAAGGCTGATTAGAAAGTGGTGAAATTTAGCTGATAAGTGCTTTTTGGCAGACGAATTGTCAAACATTGCGCATGAAAAGCGGCCGCCGCGCTGCTGCACGACGGCCAGTGGCCATGGCGATTCCGTTTGGCGGACGGCGATACGTACCCCAGCCCCGCTTGCATGGCCCGCGCCATACCGCGCAAAGGGGCAACGCTGGCGCCAGCGACCGTTCCGGCTGGGCGCCGGAGGGTTCAGGCAGCGGAAGCCGCCGCGCAATAGCGCCTGATGAACAACACCCCCGCCAGCGAGAGCGCGGCGCCGATGCCAAAGTACATGACCCCTATGAAGATCGGCGGAACGGCGCCCGATGCGCGCAGCCCAATGCCCCCGCCCATCATGACCGCCATGATCAGGTAGCTTTTGCCGTCGAAAAACAGGTGAAGCGGCGCGGTTTCACCAGAGAGGCCCAAAATGCGGGCATTATGCCTGCGCACCAGCGGCATGAAGATGAACTTCGCAAACACGCCAAACACCAGCAGCGCCAGCAGCGCATACAGCAACTGACCGCCCCAAGCGGCGGCGAACTGTGGCGCGCCGATCAGCAGGATGTTCGCGCCCGCCGCCAGCCATACCAACCCCGCGACCAACAGCAGCGTGCGCTTTTTGACGAACGGCAGCCCTTTACGCATCCGCCTGCTCCTTCTCGCCCGCCACTTTGGCCACCGCCACCAGCAGCCATATCAAGGCGATGCCAAGGGCGGCGTGCCCAAGGCCGCTCAGCCCGCTGAGCGCCCCGTCCATCCAGGCATCAAGCGGCGCTGCCGTCACATCCGCAAGGCCGCGCAGCACTAGCCCCAGCACCGTGATGTTCAGCCCTGTGTGGTACAGTGCGAGCGCCACGCCCACGCCCTTGCGCGCGCGGAAAGGGAACGCTTTCTGCAACAGCGCGAGCAGCAGGAAAAATAACATGCCCAGCACAAAGTAGTGGGTGTGCACCACCGCGAGCGTCGTTTGCCCATCGAAGTCCATCGCCTTGGTAAACTCACGGTAAAACACGCCGCCCACCATGGCGAGGATGGCGTACAAAATTGATGTATGGATGAAGCGTTTGGGCATCGGGAACCCCTCCTTCGTATCGGTTTACCGCAAATGTGTACACTGAAATCGGCAAATGGAAACAGCGCCTGCGTGACAGCCGTTTCCATTGCAGCGCGACCGTGACCGGCAGCCTGCCGCCGTGTGGGTACAGGGCAGCAGCCACCCACCGTTTTTCAAGAAGAGGCGTCCGATGGCTATAGTATTCTCTTGAGCAGCGGTATCCGCTTCATGGCCCATACGATGCCCAGCGCGATCGCAAAGACCCCCGCCTCCCACACCAGCGCCGCAAGCAGGGGATCCATGACCGCGCAGAGCGGCTCGAAGCAGCGTTGGCGCGTCTGGCGGATCAGCAGCTCCTGCACCAGATAGATGCCAAACGAGTAGCCGCCCAGCGCCGCCAGACGGCGGGCGGGCTTTTCGCGCAGCGCCCCGTGCGCGTCAAATGCGCGTCTGGCCAGCGCCATCACCGCCATGGCGGAGAGCACCACAAAGATGGACGGCGCCGTGCGGCTGTCCATGAACAGATAGTTTCCATCGCCGGTAACTCGGCCCGCTTCCAGACCCGTGAGCCCCGTGGAAGCCGCCACCGCCAGCACCGCAGCCAGCGCGCAGAGCCACGGGTTCACCCTGCCGGCATATGCGTGCAGGTAATGCCCCGCAAAAAACAGCCCGATGAGCACCCCAAAGAGCGGCACGTCGAAATACGGCGGCAGCGCCAGCGCGGGAACGTAGTGCGTGGCCAGCGGCCACAGGGCGTACACCGTGAACGAGATGCCCATGAACACCTCGATGTCGCGCTTGCCCATCGCGCCCGCCAGCTTTTGCAAAAAGGGGAGCATCAACATCAGGCCCAGGTAAAAGTACAGGTACCACAGCGAGTTGGTCAGCCCCCCCTGCCATACCGCGACCAGAAACGCCGGTATGTCCAGCGCCTTTTGCCATGTCCAGTACGTTTCCCACAGTTGCACAAGGTAATAGCCGTAGGAAAACAGCACCAGCGCGATCAGGATGCGCACGAGGCGCCCCAAAGCGCGACGGTAGCCGTCCTGCCGTGGCAGGAGGCACGCGCCGGAGACCATCACAAACAGCGGCACGGCGATCTTGCTTACGTAATACCACGCGACGGACAGCCACCACGTGGGCACCGCGGGCGTGAGCGAGCGGATCACGACGCTGTTGGTGTGGTTCACGATCACCAGAAACGCGGCCAGGATGCGCAAAAAATCCAGATAGGCGAAGCGTTGATCCTTCTGCTGAGCAGGCGTCATGGCATAACCTCCGTCGGTCGGTCATGGGGCACTGGGAAAAGCACAGGGCCGACGTGCAGCCCGGCGTTCATCCGCCATCAGGCGGGCACGCGGTGCGTTGCCATCGATGGGGCTTGATGGGCGCGCGCGCGCCCGTCTACCCCTTATGATACACCATATCCGCCGATTGGGAAATAGCCGCGCGCGAGGCTGCCCGGGCGAGGTACCGGGGTTGCCCGCGCAGGCTTACGGGCAGCCCGCCAGCAGCCGCATCGCCCGCACCCAACCCTCGAAGCAAACCGAAAGTCCACGCTGGAAACGCCGAAAGGGCTTGGCGCATTTGCGCCAAGCCCTTTCGTTACGGTGGCTGTACGGCAGGCGCGTCAGTCGTCGCGCCCCGTGCCGTCGCAGTATTCGCAAATCCCGTTGCCATCGCAGCCGGAGCAGTCAACATAATCCGAGCCGCCCTGCCCGTAAGTCGCAATACCGCTGATGCGCCCTGCGCCCCAGCAGATCTGGCACACGCCGCTGCCCTCGCAGATGGCGCACACGCCTTCAGGAACGTCCTTGTAGTTTTCGTTGTCGGAGACGGTGCCATCGCCGTGGCACCATGGGCAAACACCGTTACCGCCGCATTCAAAGCACCCAGGCTGGCCTGTGATCCACTCGCCATCGCCGTCGCAACTGACGCAAACGCCGGTGCCGCCGCAGATGAAACACTTATGGCCGACAGGTGCTTGCGCAACACTGCTCACCGTGTATGTAGCATCACTATCGTAATACACTCGCAGTTCGTTTGACTCGGGATAATAGATCAAGCCGACCAATGGATCGTCGTGCCAGCAGAAAAACGCATAGTTTTCCGCGCTCGAGCCGGAAACTGACCAACCCAAAGATTTCATGTCTTCAATAAACCGATCAATGGCACCAACGTCACTCACCGAAAACACCGAATAGCTGCCATTGACCTCATAGAGATTATTATGCAGCCAACCGCTCAGGCGTTCCCCTGTTGCCCCAAAGCACGCACCAGCATCCGCTACCGTGATCGTCTCCGCCAGGGCAGGTAATGTTGCCATCATGCACAGTACTGCCAGAACCAGAAGCCATCCAAACACTTTTTTCATTGTTAGCCCTTCTCCTTTTCTATTCCGCGTCGAGATTGTCTCGATCTGTGCTCGTCATTCGATCTGGGCGCAGCGGTTTGCTTCGATACGATCTCCCTAGATATAATGCTCGCCATCGCAGGTGGAGCACACGCCGTCGTCGCACGAGCAATCGGACGAGAAACCGTAGGCATGGTAGGTGCCCGTACCGTTGCACAGGCTGCAACGGCCGCTGCCGTGGCAGGCAAAGCAGAGCGTGCGCTGGGGCGCCGTATAGCCGGAAACATAGTCATCGGACGTGTCTGCGGCGGGCACCCACAGCCCGGTGTCGCCCGTTGCAGGCTGGAAGCCGTAGGTGTATTTCGCGGTGCTTGCGGCGCTCTGGCGCTGCGCGTAGGCTGCGTCCTTGCGGCGATCGGTTTCAAACCCATTGGACACTGCGAACACCACCACGACAACGCCGATGGCCGCGACGATCAGCGCCTTCTTGCGCGCGCCGCTGTCATAGCGCATGTCGCGCAGCAGCGAGCCGATGACGCCCGCGTGGGTGATGAGCAGCACTACGCCGCCCGCCGCCAGCAGCACGTGCGCCCCCGTGTCCGACGACAGGTAGGAGAAGATGAGCCCCAGCGCGAACACCAGCCAGCCGATCCATTTGTGGTTTTGCAGAAAGGTTTTCATTGTGTTTCGCTCCTGATTCTGGGTGATTTGCTAAGGTATGTTTTATCATAGTGATAGTGGATTGTCAACCGCGGCGCGGGGGTCGGTCGATGGATTTATGATAGCATACGGGAGCGGGGGAGGGTTTAAGTGGTTTCCATGGCAGGGGCGACGCGATAGGGAAGCATCTGTAATCATAGACTGCGCCATAGGGCCGTCCCCTTTCAATCGCCACCACAGAACGCGCACTGTTCAAAAGGAAAACCGCAAGAAATGCCGAAAGGTCTATCCATGCAAATTCGCTTCCGCTTTGTTACGCCCGTTGCATCGCATCTACGAGAGGGGAGTTCATCGTTTATGAAGAAACGTGCCTTTGTACTGTTGATAGTACTTACGCTGATATGGCTGAATGGCGCATACGCGGAGAAGGCCAGAAATATTCAGAGCACTATGGACTCAGCTTATCATACCGCCCATCTTGCACAACACTTGAATGCAGGTGATTTGCATGGAACGGGCAATTATCTCAAAGTGCGTGAAAAAGCCAAAAATGCTAAGGTTCTCGGTCACCTCGAACAGGCGGATCGTTTTGCGTTGCTGGCATTGAAGAACGGCTATGCCCAAGTGGAGATAACGGAATCCGCTGAGACCAGCCCCGATTCGTGGGTGGGGCTGACAGGCTGGGTCAATGCAGACTATATCGACTGCGATTGCAGCCAAGCGCAGTATTATACCCCAGCCGCCGTATCCATGCCGCAAAGCGCGCTGATACCTTCGGACGCGGTGGGTCAGTATATCTTTTGCAGCGGCGCAGGCGGTTGGGCAACATACCTGACGCTTTTGGCAGACGGTTCGTTCTTTGGCTCCTTCAGTGACGAAGATATGGGGGATGACGGTCCGTCGTACCCAAACGGTACGCAATACTTCTGTGATTTCAGCGGCCGGTTTACGAACCTTACTAGGCTAAACGATTTCTCCTACGCCATCACGCTGGACACGCTGACCGTCGTCCAAGCGAAGGATTCCATTCAGGACGGTGTAAGGTACGCCGCCTCCGGCCCGTATGGCTTGGAAAACAGTACGGCTTTTGTGCTGTATACACCGGACACACCCATGAACTCTCTTTCAGAAGAATTTATCAGCTGGATATGCGGCCCACTGGCTGAAATGCCAAAGGGTAGGCTCGGCTGCTACGCCATCTATAATGCAAGCGGCCACACGGCGTTTATGGCGTACCCTTACTGACGAAAACGAGTGCATTGGCAAACGATGCACAAAAGCGCATTTACGGCGGTGCAACCCGCACATGAACAGACAAAAGACCCACACCAATATGATGTGGGCCTTTTGACTCCCCAGGCGCGTACTGCGTCGCTTTTTCACATACCCTGTTCCACGCGATCAACTTGCGGCATGAGTCGGCCATCCATTAATCGTTTTGGTACTTGCATAACATATCAGTGATTTGTGCGTTCTCCTCATATGGTATACCTTCGACTTTTCGGAATTGAGTGAACCCAGCGCTTTGATTTTGCCACATCAATTCTATCGGAGCGAATGTATTATGAATACAGTTGTACATCCAAGGGATTTGATGGCTGCTTAGTGCGGTTAGCCATGTTTCGTGATAAGCAACATATTCATCTGGTGTGAGCGATTGAGTATCGGTTCCGACCTCTGTCATCAAGAAAGATGTACCATACTTTTTCGCACAATCCATATATGGTTTAATATAGGCATAGTAAAGATAGGAACTGTCCATTGTTTTTTGGGGGATATCAGTATTCTCAGTCCTTCCATCTGAATAAATGCGAATATTGACCTGCTTTTCGGGTGGAGTATAATCAAGGACACGGTGAGAAGGCAGCGTAATGGTCGTTCCCTGTTGCTCGATCTGGATTGCAAGAAGCGCAAATTCATCTGTGAAGCATAACTCCAGTTTTCTTGTGCCTTTGGGGATATCCACAGAAAAACTCCCACTGTCATAAACGTTTTTGTCTTTCTTCTCTGGCTTATAGATTGCTTTACCATCTGCCAGTATTGTCGGTTTTCGATTGTAATATGCATAACAAACGGTCATTTGTCCATCAACAAACTCCGTATCACTTGTGAGGATTAGGTTTCCGTTTCGTTTCCAAATCTCCGGCAAAAACTCCATAGGCCAGTGAGGTTCTAATTTTAATCCAGTTCTGTCGAAAAACGTTTGAGCATTGACAAAATAGATATGGTCATGCAATGATAAGCAACAACCGATAGCGGCTAATCCCTTGGGCATTTGCTTGCCTAGATCACTTGCAATCAAGATGCGCTGCGGATTGTATTTCCACATCGCTTTTGCGATCGGTTTTAGTGTATTAACATATCCCTTCAATGAATCCTCGGATTCCTGATCACCTTGCGGTTCAGCAAGAAGCTCAATGCTCAATGCTTTTGATGGAATTTTCGCATATCGCATAGCGAGCATTTCCATGTAAGCTGCGTATACTTTGGTTATTTCTGGATCAGTAAAGATAGCACTGTTTCTCCCCACGTTTTCTTCCTCGACGGAAGTATGGGCCTTGCCGGGTAATCCGATTATGGAAAGCATTATGTGCACATTGTACTTCAGACCCCATGATATCAACTCGTCAAGTTGCAATAGTTCAGACATATTGATTACATTCGAATCGCCGGGCTTTGACAAAAAGCTAAGGCTGTACACAACCCGTGCGCAGTTGAAACCTTTATCATGAAGATATGCTATCTCCTGTTCCACAAAATAATGGCTGCTTCCAGTATATTTGGCCCACCTTGCATCTTCATTATTAATAAATATTTTGTTCTCAAGGATATAACCTGTCCAGTAAGGAACCTTACCCGATCCAGCATCAGGCAAAGTACAATTAGATATTAAAGAGTCCGTAATAATGTCTTCCCGATATGTGCCAACATCGTGGATGTTTATATATGACGCAGGTTGCTTTTGAATCTCAGTCAGGGCTATCGTGTTGGCAAAAGCAGATTGAACGCTCCCCACTACACAATATAATGCAATAAGCACCGACATAACATATTTACGTTTCCGTTCCATAATCCATCCCCCTAACATTCATGCGCAGAATGCCAAAACTGCAAAGATCAGTCATATAGTGAAGGCGTATACAAGATAGTATTGATTATACTATAGATATTAGTCAGGGTATAGTGGATTTGTCATCAAAACCGCTTGATGTTCAATGATAAAACCATGAATTCTCATTGCTTATAAACCGGAGATTTGCGCTGAGTGTACAACTTGTACAACTAACGGTCATGTCTAGCAATCAGGCGAATTCCAGCACGGTATCCAAAGGTCGTTTCCCCCGGTGCCGGTAACTCCGGCGAATGGGTTCGGTGCTGTAGTGAATCTTCCACTGATCCAAGTCCTCCTGAAGTGCATCCACGCTTTCGGAATAGTTTTCCCGGAAATCGCTGCGAATGAACTCGTCCAGTACCTTTATATCGACACGTTCAATGAACCGTTGGTTTGCGAGGATTTCACCTTCGTTCGGCGATAGTGAATATCATTCGTACGGATGTGTCTCGCAAAGCCAGAACGCTGTCCAAGCACCTCTTTGTGAACAGACAAAAGGCCCGCACCATTGTGATGCGGGCCGATTGGCTCCCCAGGTAGGATTCGAACCTACAACCCTTCGGTTAACAGCCGAATGCTCTGCCATTGAGCTACTGAG
>CAZOZO010000059.1:0-15401 GCA_964584315.1 uncultured Oscillospiraceae bacterium | reverse complement strand
TGCGATGGTAGTTCTTCTTGCTCTTGTACTTGTAGATGATGATCTTCTCGCCCTTGACCTGGCCAAGAACCTTGCCCTCGACCTTCGCACCGGCAACGGTGGGGCTGCCGACCTTCACGCCCTCGTCCGAGCCCAGCAGCAGCACATCAAAGCTGATGGCGGCGCCGTCCTCCAGTTCAAGCTTCTCCACATAGATGGTATCGCCCTTGGTAACGCGGTATTGCTTGCCACCCGATACGATCACGGCGTACATGGCAAAGCACCTCCTGATCCATACTCGCCAAGCGTGAGGCGGCGCTTTGGGCGCGCTTTTAAACCCCGCTTGTGCGGCTTACCGAATTACACTACCATGTTTCATGGCCTGTGTCAAGCAGAAAAATAAGCTGAGCACGGGGTTTTACGCCATTATTCGCCGCGCGGGGCAACGGTTGAGTAGTACGTTGCAGAGTGCTCTGACAAACCGCACAGGATGGGTAAGCGTTGCGCCGGGTAGCGCTGGAATGTCGCAGATGTGTCAACAGGCAGAGAAGCGATACGCGACATAGGGTTACGGCTAACTTGGCAGGGCACGCCTCAGAACACGCTCGCTGGGGGAGCACACGCAGTGATATGGCTTTGCTGCATGCTTGGCAAGGGTTTGGGCAAAGTGTGGAATCATGAAAAACGGACACGGAATTTCTACCCCCAAAGCGTCGAAAGGGCTTGACAACGCGGCTGAATTCGGTATAATACTCATGATTCTTTAGGAACCTGAGGCCTAAGACAGCGAGTGGGGCGTGCCCCATGATGCCGCGCAAGCGACGCTCGCCGAGGTGTAAGGCGGGAGTAATCCCATGCGACTTGTTCGCCCTTGCGCCTGCAAGGGTTTTCTTTTTAGAATCGAAGGATTCTGAAAAAGGAGGTGCAACTTACATGAGCAACAATCTGGAGATCAAAAAGCAAGCGGTAGCCGACATCACCAAGAAGTTTCAGGGTGCCAAGAGCGTGGTGGTGGTAAACTACAGCGGGCTGACCGTCGAGCAGGTGACCGCGCTGCGCGCGCAGTGCCGTGCCGCCAACGTGGACTACTGCGTGCTGAAGAACACGCTGGCCCGCCGCGCGCTGGACGACATGAAGATCACCGGCCTGGACGATGTGCTCAACGGCCCCTCGGCTTTCGCCTTCGGCATGGATGATGCCGTCGCTCCCGCCAGGATCATCAGCGAGTTCATCGAAAAGGCCAAGACCGAAGTGATCAAGGTGAAGGCCGGCTTGATGGACGGCGCGGTCATGAGCCCCGCCAAGGTCGCGGAGCTGGCCAAAGTGCCCAGCCGCGATGTGCTGCTGGCCCGCCTGCTTGGCAGCCTGCAGGGCAGTATCAGCGGCTTTGTGCGCGTGCTAGACGCCATCGCCAAGAAGCAGACCGAGGGCGACGCGCCCGCTGCAGCCGCCGAGGAAGCCTGAACCCCGCCACCCACTACTACCTGAATATGTTTGAATGGAGGCTAAACACATGACTCACGAGGAATTTATTGCCGTTATCGAGAAGATGACTGTGCTTGAGCTCAACGACCTGGTCAAGGCCCTGGAAGAGAAGTTTGGCGTGTCCGCTGCCGCCGCCGTGTCCGCCGCTCCCGTGGCCGCCGCTGCCGCCGTGGTGGAAGAGAAGACCGAGTTCGACGTCGTGCTCAAGGATGCCGGCGCCGAAAAGATCAAGGTCATCAAGGTCGTGCGCGAAGTGATCGCCGGCCTGGGCCTGAAGGAAGCCAAGGATCTGGTCGAGGGCACCCCCAAGACCATCAAGGAAGGCGCCAGCAAGGAAGAGGCCGAGAAGATCAAGGCGAAGTTCGCCGAAGTCGGCGCGGTCGTCGAGATCAAGTAAAGCGCTTTGGGCAAAAGACCGTCGGCAGCAAGTGCCGACGGTCTTTTCGATTGCTGCGCAAATGCGGCGCTGTCGATGCTCGCGGGAGTCAGGCGCACCATGCTGGCATGTTCGCCTGCGGTAGTCACAGCATAGCGAAAGCGCCGCATACTGATCGTATGCGGCGCTTTCGCTATCGATGTGTTTACTGCTCGTATGTGTAGGCCATCACCACGCCGCCCATGTTGTCAAGGCTCGCGGTGTAGCTGCTGGCGGGGTTGGGCACGGGCACATCGTATGTGGCGGCGTCCACGGCCTTGATGCGGAATATCTCGTAACGCAGCGCGCCATCCTCATAGATGCACAGGTGGGGGTGATCCACCAGAAACTCCACATACTCCTCAAGGCAATAGTCCAGTATCCGCATAGCCGCTGCGTGCGCTTTGCCCACATAGCGGTACAGGTTGATCTGTGAGGTAACGCCCGTCTTGTAGGATTTATCCTCCCAGCCCACGGCGGGGAAATCCACCGTCGGGAAGCGGAAGATCACGCCGTACTTCCAGCCGTTGCCTGTGAACCACTTGCCCTGATCGGATTCCTGGAACTTCTGCTTGCCGATCTCGGGGTTCTCCTTGTTGTAGATATCCATGCGGAACGCCAAGCCGGACTGGTACTCGCTGGTGCCCGGATAGTTGACGGTCTTCTTGGTTTGCTCGATCAGGATATCGCCGCTGTATTTGCTGCTGAGCTTCTCCATCTGCTTGTTGAACAGCTCGGTCTGCGTGTCGTTGGTGCGGTAGGCTTCGCGCACGATGTAGTCCTTGAGCCCATCCTCGGCAGCGCCGTTGACCATGGCCAGCAGCGCCTCATACGCGGCGGGAAACAGCCGCACGTTGCCGTCGGTCACGGCGATCTTCCAGCCGCTGCTGTTGCCCACGCTCACCAGCGTGCTGTCGACAAAGTCGGTCGGCAGGGGATGCCAAGGGTTAACCAGCAGCAGGCCGCCGGAGATGAGATCCGCGCGGTTCACCGTAACGGTGCTCACGTTCTCCAGGTCGCCATATCCCTCATCCTCCAGCCGCCAGCCGGTGTTGTCCAGCGTGGCTTCCCAGAAGGCAAGGTTGCTTCTGTCCTGCTCGGCGGCGACGGGGTCGTCGGTCTTGCCGCCGCTGGCACGCAGGGCGTTCATTTTGGTGTCGAACTCCTGCTGGCCATCGGTGTTCGCCTTGTCCACCTGTGCCTTGAGCGCCTTATAATCGCTTACCACGGCGTTGTTGCTCAGGGTGAAGGCGATGGCGCTCACCGCTACCAGCACGGCAAAGAGGCCCGTCACCCGCAGGAGCAGGCTGTAGGGATCGCGTTTCATCTTGTGTATTTTCTTGTTGCTGTTGATCCGCATAGTCACCACCCAATCTTCGGTTGCGGCCCATCGGGCCTTGTATCAGTTGGCAAGGCGGCCGAACACTTCGTAAATGTGCTCCAGTTCCTGCTCACTGCTGTAGGTGAGGGTGATCCGGCCCTTGCGCTCGTTGCCGACCAGCTGCGTTTTTACGCCCAGTGCCTCGCGCATGTTGTCCTGCAGGGAGTTGAGCTCTGCGCTCAGGCTGCGCTGCGGCGTGGGCGCGGCGCGCTGGGGCGAGGGCTGCTTTTGCACCATCTCCTCCAGCTTGCGCACGTTGTAGTCGTGCAGCACGCACTGGTGGGCCAGTTCCAGCTGGCGGCTCTCGGGCGATACGGCGGCCAGCGCCCGCGCGTGCCCCGCGGACAGCTTGCCCTCCACTACCATCTGGATGATGCTCTCCGGCAGGGTGAGCAGGCGCAACAGGTTGGCGACGGCAGGGCGGCTCTTGCCAAGGCGCTTGGCCGCTTCCTCCTGCGTATAGCCGCATTGCTGCATCAATCCCTTGATGGCCTGCGCTTCCTCAATGGGGTTCAAATCTTCACGCTGGAGGTTTTCGATCAGGGCGGCTTCCAGTTGCTGCTCCTCGGTCAGGCTGCGCGCGATGCAGGGGATGGAGGTGAGCCCAGCCAGCCGCGCTGCGCGGTAACGGCGCTCGCCCGCCACGATGCGGTAGCGCGTACCGTTTTCCACGACGAGGATGGGCTGGAGAACGCCCGCCTGACGGATACTGTCCGCCAGCTGTTCCAGCGCCTCCTTGCCAAACTCCTTGCGGGGCTGCGAGAGGTTGGGGTCGATATCCTCCATGGGGATATCGCGAACGGTGGTGTCTAAAAAATCGTCGCTCTGCGGAAGGAGGGCGTCCAAGCCGCGTCCCAGGCCGGTTTTCTTCACAGGGCAAACCCCCTTCTTCCTGATAATAAACGAATCACGGACGGCTATTCATTCCGGTCAAGAATCTCACGGGCCAGTTGGCGGTAGCTCTCCGCGCCCAGGCTCTTGCTGTCGTACACATGGATGGGCATGCCGTGGCTGGGGGCCTCGCCAAGCCTGATGTTGCGGGGGATGGCCGTTGCGTAGACTTTGTTTTTGAAGTACTTCTTGACCGAGTCGACCACCTGCAGGCCCAGGTTGGTGCGCCCGTCCAACATGGTGAGCAGCACGCCCTCGATGTCCAGCCCGGGGTTGAAGCTGTGCTTGACGCGGTTGATGGTATTGACCAGGCTGGACACACCCTCCAGCGCATAATATTCGCACTGCACGGGAATCAGCACGCGCTGCGCCGCGCACAGGGCGTTCACCGTAAGCAGCCCCAGCGACGGCGGACAGTCGATAAAAATAAAGTCGTACTCGGTCTCGACGGTTTGCAGCACCCTGCGCAGGCGGTATTCGCGCTCCTGCAGGTCTTTCAGCTCCAGCTCCGCGCCCGCCAGCCGGATATCCGCCGGCGCGATGCGCAGGCCCGGCACGCCGGTCTCGATGATGGTGCTGGCCAGCGCCGCGCGGCCCATGAGCGCCTCATATACCGTGAGGCTGCCCGCGCGCAGGCCAAGGCCGCTGGTGGAGTTGCCCTGCGGATCCAGGTCGATCAGGAGGATTTTTTTGCCGATCTCCGCAAGACAGGCGGTCAGGTTGATCGCGGTGGTCGTCTTGCCCACGCCGCCCTTTTGATTGGTGATGGCGATGGTCTTTCCCATTTTTTCAATCCTCGCTCCGTTCAACTGTCGATAAGTCCCGTTCATTCTACCGTTTTTTTTACGGAATGTAAAGAGCGCCGGATGCGAAAACGCACAGCCCGAACGCCAGACCGTGCGCAGTTATGTACACTAGAACGTAAGGGAAACCTCGGCGTCGCCATCCTCGCCGAACACATCCAGCACGGTGGACTCCAGTCCGTTGCTCTTGCGCGTGGCCTCCAGCAGCTTTTGCGCCTCCAGATCGCCGCCCGCGGCGGTAAACGCGGCAAGCGCCGCCTGAGAGGACTCGTAGAACTCCTCCATGCACACGCCGTTGGTCTTGATATAGCCCGCGATCTCACGGCCCACGTACCGCAAATGCCAAGGCTCGTAGGGCACGCGCGTCAAATCTTCTTTATCCGCGGGGTAGCGGAGGATGAAGCCGTAGCTGTAGCAGTTTTCGGCCATCCACTGCGCCTCGGGCGTCTGGTAGAACGAGTCGTTCATGTACTGGTTTCTGTCGTTGTAATCGACGCTCAGCACGTCGCAGGACAGCCCCGTCTGGTGCTCGCTGGCGCCCGGGGGCGCACTGATGCCGTCGTCCACGCCGTTGTTGCGGGCAAGGTAGTTGTTGTAGGTGGTTTTCTGCGTGCCGTAGCTGCGGTAGCCGCTCTTGAGGATCAGGCGCAGCCCCGCGTCGCTCTGGAAAAGCTTGTCCTTCCACGTTCCGTCCGACCCCTGTACGCGGTAAGTGTACTCGGTCACCAGCAGCGCGTCGCCAAACATCTTCTCCAGCGCAGCGGATGCTTCCTCGCGCAGCTCGATCTTGCTGCTGGAAACGCTTTTGACAGGAACCTTCACCAGATCGGCGGGCTTATCGCTCTCCGCAAGCATATGGTCACGGTTCACCAGCAGGGCATGGTCGCTTTCCAGCTCGGTCACTGATACGGGGAACGACCACTCCGCAGCCGCAAGCGTGACCGCGGGCAGTATGCACACCGCAAGTGAGAGAAGGAGGGCGGCGAGTCTCTTCATGGGAGCACCTCATTCGTCTGTTTGTTTGACCAGAAACTCATATACCGCCAGGCGATGTGCGGATACGTAATTCTCCATCGGCTCGCCGGAGTCGTAGATAGCCTTGGCGTGTTCCTTGCCCACGTAGCGCACATGCCACGGCTCATATGCGTAGCCGGTGATTTGCTCCTTACCCTCGGGGTAGCGCACGATAAAGCCGAAGCGCCATGCGTTTTCCGCGACCCACTTACCGGCCTTGGTCCTGCCAAAGCCACCGTTCAGCTGAGAGCTGCTCCGCTGCGCCACATCCATCGCCATGCCCATCTGGTGCTCGCTGGAGCCGGGCAGCGCCACCAGCGAATCGGCAGTGTCCTGACCGGCTGTCTTCTGCTTGCGGGCGTAGATGGTCTCCTGCTTGGTAAAGCTGCGGTAGCCTGAAACGGTGGAGAGGGGCACCTTCTCCGCCTTGGCGGCGGCGAACATCTCCTCCAGTGCCGCGGCGGCATCGGCGCGCATGGACTGGCGCATGCCGACCGCATCTACCACCCGCACATCGGGGATATAGGCCTCGCTGATGATATGGTCGCGGTTGACCAAAAAGAGGGTGCCCTCTACGTTTTTATCGGGCATCGCGGTGTCCATGCCGCCCCTGAGCAGCGCCACGGACAGGGCAACCACCGAAACGATCTTCTGTACGGTCAATCGATTCACACTCCCGAGCAGGCTGATACTGTTTCAACCCTTTGAGGCGTGAGCCTCGACATAACATCGCTGCGCAACCGCTCCTCATCAAAGAACAAAATCGCTTGCGATCCTTGCCGCATTTGGGAGTTGTAACAGTATAAAACTCAACTAGCTATTTTCGTCGCCCAGCAGCTGGGCTCCTTCTTTGCAGGCACTTTTTACAAATCGCTCGTCGGCGCGGATGGTAAGCAGCACGCCATCCTCGCGGTGCTCCTGCCCGTGGATGCCGCCCGCACGGTGCAGCTTGTCCAGCAGCCCGTAATTCGTGTAGGGGATGAGCAGGCGCCATGTTTTGACACCCTCGCTCAGCGCGGCCTCGATGCGCGAAAGCAGCGCTGGCACGCCGTCGCCGGTCAGTGCGGAGATGCGCAGCGCCCCAGGCAGCGCGTCCGGCTGGTCGTCCGCGCGGTCGCTCTTGTTCAGGGCATCGATGCGGGGCGCGTCGGTCGCGCCGAGGCTTTCGAGCACCTCCAGCACGGTCGCGTGTTGCTTGTGCATGTCCGGGCTGGCCCCGTCGCTCACGATCACCACGATATTGGCCAGCGCGGCCTCCTCCAGCGTAGCGCGGAAGGCCTTGACCAGCTCGTGCGGCAGCTTGCGGATGAAGCCGACCGTATCGACCAGCAGCACCTGCCCGCCATGGGGCAGGGTCACGGGGCGGCTCACGCTGTCAAGGGTAGCGAAAAGCTCGTCCTTCACGTACACGCCCGCGCCCGTCATGCGGTTGAACAGGGTGGATTTGCCCGCGTTGGTGTAGCCGACCAGCGCCACCACGGGGGTCTGGCGCTTCTCGCGATCCTGCCTACGCAGGGCGCGCTGCTTTTCCACGGACAGCAGCTGCTGCTCCAAATCGTTGAGCCGCTCGCGGATACGCCTGCGGCTCACCTCCAGCTTGCTCTCGCCCGGGCCGCGGGTGCCGATACCGCCCGCAAGGCGGCTGAGCACGAGCCCCTGCCCCAGCAGCCGCTGCGAGCGGTACCGGAGCTGGGCCATCTCCACCTGCAGCTTGCCCTCGCGGGTGCTGGCGCGACCGGCGAAGATGTCCAAAATCAGCGCCGTGCGGTCGAGCACCTTGACGCGCAGCAGCTCCTCAAGGTTCTTTTGCATCACGCCGGTCAGCTCCTCGTCGAAGATGACCAGATCCGCCTGCATGGCCTGCGCCTTCAGGGCCAGCTCCTCGGCTTTGCCTTGTCCGATGCAGAAGGCCCCGTCCGGCTTCTGACGCTTTTGCAGCATTGTGGCCACGCATTCCGCGCCCGCGGTCTGCGCCAGCTGGGCCAGTTCGGTGAGCGAATCTTCGCTCTCGATGCCCACGAGGATGGCTTTTTCCTTGGTACCCGCGGCTTTGGGCTCCTCGGTCACGAAACGCTGATCGATGTCCGCGATATGGGTCAGCCATGCGTCGTCCGGCAGACGGGTGGCGTTGGGCGCACGCAGGCGCTCCACCTCTCCCGGGTGATCGGGGCTGAGAAACGCGCACTCCGCGTCGGTTGGCTTGCCGCCGTCGTCCACGCCCACGGCGCACAGCGCGTCAAAGCGCATGCTGAGCACGGCGCTCACGTCCACGTCGCTGAGCATCCCCGAGCCGCCGGGGTGGGTGTGGATACAGCGCACCATCGACAGCCTGCGTTCACTGCGCCGCAGGCGCAGATCCGGCAGGTCGACATTGTCCGCCTTGCCGACGATCACGTCCACCACCTCGCCGTAGCGGGTCAGGTACACGGCGATTTCGCGGTTGAGAAACGCAGAATAGCCGCAGATTCTGCTGAGCAGCTCCTGCGGCATGAATTGATCGGCGGAAACAGGGTAGTCGAAAAGCTCCTTCATCTCCGCCAGCATACTTTTGCGTACGCCTTCCAGGTTCCCGTGCAAATCGGGCATAGACATCCTTTCGCGCACGCGAGCGGGAGGGTCACTCCTGCGGGTGCTTCTTGTGATAGTCGTCCAACGCGGCGTGGATGGCCTCCTCCGCCAGCACGGAGCAGTGCATCTTGACAGGGGGCAGGCCGTCCAGCGCCTCGGCCACGGCCCGGTTGGTCAGGGCCAGCGCCTCGTCCACGGTCTTGCCCTTGATCATCTCGGTGGCCATGCTGCTGGTGGCGACCGCCGCGCAACAGCCGAAGGTCTTGAACTTCACGTCGGTGATGACGTTATCCTCCACCTTGATGTCCATCTTCATGATGTCGCCACACTTGGCGTTGCCAACGGTGCCGGAGCCGCTCGCGTCGGTCAGCTCGCCTACGTTGCGGGGGTTTTCAAAATGATCCATCACTTTATCGGAATACATCTGGGGTCTCCTCCTTATTATATACGGTTAGGGGCTGTGTTTCCATCCCCTGCGGCGTGTTTTGTTCAGGCCATGATGCAGGCGTTGGTGGGGTTCAACGGGCTCATCGCCCGCAGGGTGGACACGATGCCGGGCAGGACATTCAGCACATAGTCCACATCCGCGTCGGTGTTCTCCGCGCCCAGTGAAAGGCGCAGGCTGCCGTGTGCGATCTCGTGCGGCAGGCCAATGGCGAGCAGCACGTGTGAGGGGTCGAGGCTACCGCTGGTGCAGGCCGAGCCGCTGGAAGCCTCCACGCCCGCGAGGTCAAGCCGCATCAGCAGCGATTCGCCTTCGATGTAGCGCACGCTCACGTTGGCGTTGGCGGGAAGGCGTTCGGTAGCGTGGCCGTTCAGTCGCACGTCGGGAATGGTCTTGAGGATACCGTCGATCAACCGGTCGCGCAGCTTCGTCATGCGCTCGGCATAGGCGGGCTGCTCGGCCGTGGCCAGCTCGATAGCCTTGCCCAGCCCCACGATGGAGGCAAGGTTTTCGGTGCCCGCGCGGAGGTTGCGCTCCTGCGCGCCGCCGTAGATGAGGTTGTGGATGCGCACGCCCTTGCGGATGTACAGCGCGCCCACGCCCTTGGGGCCGTGGAACTTGTGGCCGGAGAGGCTGAGCATGTCTACGCCCCACGTGTTCACATCCACGGGGATGGCGCCGATGGCCTGCACCGCGTCCGTGTGGAACAGCACGCCCGCTTCCTTGGCGATCTTCGCGATCTCCGCGATGGGCTGGAGGGTGCCGATCTCGTTATTGGCGGCCATGATGGTGATGAGCACCGTATCCGGCGCGATGGCAGCCTTTACGTCCGCGGGGTTCACGCGACCGTACTCATCCACCGGCAGGTAGGTGACGCGGTAGCCCTGCTTCTTCTCCATATATTCGCAGGTGTGCAGCACGGCGTGGTGCTCCACGCTGCTGGTGATGATGTGCTTGCCCTTCTTCTCGAGCATCTCGGCGGCACAGCGGATCGCCCAGTTGTCGCTCTCGCTGCCGCCCGCGGTAAAGTAGATCTCCTGCGGCTGTGCGCCGATGGCAGCGGCCACCTGCTTGCGCGCGGCTTCGACGGCGCGCTTGGCGTCGCGGCCCACGCTGTGGATGGAGCTGGGGTTGCCGTAATGCTCCGTGAACCACGGCAGCATGGTGTCGAGCACTTCCTTGCGCACGGCGGTGGTCGCCGCGTTGTCCATGTAGATGATGCGCTTATCGCTCATTGAGTTCTGCCTCACATTCCTGCGTTTTATCCAGCATATCGCCGAGGGTGACCCCGGCTAGTTCGCGGTTGATCGAGTCGGTCAGGCGTTGCCATACGGTTCGCACGGGGCACTGGCATGAGCGGCTGCAATGCCCGCCCTCGGTGGTGCAGCACTCGCTCAACTCCAGGGGGCCCTCCAGCGCGTCCATCACGTCCAGGATGGTGATATCCCCCGGCGGTCTGGCAATCTGGTAGCCACCCTGCACGCCGCGCACCGAGCTGACCAGCCCCGCGCGCCTGAGCCCGCCCAGCAGCTGCTCCAGATACTGCTTGGGCACGCCCGTTGTGGCAATGCTCTGCAGGCTCTGGGGCCCGTCGCCCTGATGGCTGGCCAGGTAGTGCATGGCGTATAACCCGTACTTGCCGCGTGTGGAAAGCTTCATGGCCCGTCCCTTCCGAATACCCGACTGATTTAATCGGATTTCGTGCCTATCTTATCACTGGTCAAATCCGCTGTCAACAGGGGAATACCCTGATTTTTGCGAAATGAAAAAAACCCGACAAAATCAGTCGGGTTTTATGGGCAAATTTGCGCGTGAACCATGCGATGCTCGCAGGCAATGGGGGAAAAGGGGATCACAGGTGCAGCGGTGCAGCCGGAAACGGCCCCGCCTATCCGGCGGGCAAGCGGTGGCAGGGTCAGGCCAGCCAACGGTACAGATCGGCGGTGAACCGCCCGTCCGTATGGACCAGCACCTGTGCGTATGCGTAGATGCCGCCCTGCTGCGCGAGGGCGCCGGGGTTGATCAGGTATGTGCCCGCAGCGCGTTGCAGCAGCGGCTTGTGCGTGTGCCCGAAGAAAGCGACTTGCGCTCCCAGATCGCGCGCTTTGTCACACAGGGCGTATGTGCCGCTCTTGACATGGTACAGGTCGCCATGAGCGGCCATCATGCGTACGCCGCCCACCTCGAACAGCTCCGCGGCGGGGTAGTCGAACGCGCCCACGTCGCAGTTGCCACGCACTGCATAGATGCGGATATCGGGGTTATGATCGCACAGGATGGGCGCGACGGCTTCCACATCGCGCACGCCGTCGCCGCAGTGCACGAACACATCCACCTTGCCACCTGCAATGGCCTGCATCACCGCATCACGCAGCAGGCCGCGGCAGCCGTGGCTGTCGCTGACCGCGATGACGCGCATGTTACAACAGCTCCTTGAGCACATCGCGCATCAGCCGGGCGGCGTTCGCACGATGGCTTACCGCATTTTTCTGCTTTTCGGGCATCTCCGCGAATGTCTGCCCCGTTTCGTACAGGAAGAGCGGGTCGTACCCAAAGCCGTTCGCACCGCGCTGGACGGATAGCAGCTGGCCTGCGCACTCGCCGGTAACGATGCGCGTTTCTGTGGCTGGCATGGCCAGCGCCATAGCGCACACAAACTTGCAGCGGCGGTCCGCGATGTCCTCCATGTTTTGGAGCAGTAAGGCATTGTTTGCCCCGTCGTCGCCATGTTCGCCCGCATAGCGCGCGCTGCGCACGCCCGGCGCACCGTTTAGCGCCTCCACGGCGAGGCCGCTGTCGTCCGCGAGGGTGGGCAGACCGGTGGCGCGCATCACGGCCTCGGCTTTGATGGCTGCGTTCTGGGCAAAGGTATCGCCGCTTTCGTCGATGTCGCCCGCAAAGCCCGCATCCTTCATGGATACCAGCTCGCACACGCCCCCCAGCAGGGCTTGCAGCTCGCGCACCTTATGCGCGTTGCCGGTAGCGAGCACCACGCGGGGCAGCGGCAGCAGCAGCTCACCCCGCCCTCGCAGGGCTTCGCGCTGGGCGCGCATCAGGCTGCGCACGCCCGCGCGGCCAAAATCGGTCAGGGTTTCCAGCTCACGCTTGGTAAAGGCGCGGCCTTCGCCCGTTCCTTGCAGCTCGATAAATTCGCCGCGGTGGTTCATGACCAGGTTCATATCCGCCTGCGCTGCGCTGTCCTCCCGATAGCACAGGTCAAGCAGCGGTGTGTCCTGCACGATGCCCGCGCTGATGGCTGCCACCTGCATCACGATGGGGTTGCGCTCGATCAGCCCGGATTGCATCAGCTTATGGACCGCAATGGTCAGCGCTACGAAAGCGCCTGTGATAGCCGCCGTGCGGGTGCCGCCGTCCGCCTGCAAAACATCGCAATCCAGAGTGATGGTACGCTCGCCCAGCAGCCCCATATCCACCGCCTGCCGCAGCGACCGGCCGATAAGCCGCTGTATCTCCACGCCGCGGCCGTCCTGTTTGGCACCGTCGCGCGCCTTGCGCCTGCCGGTGGAGGCGGGCAGCATCGCATACTCGGCAGTCACCCAGCCGCGCCCCTGCCCGCGCAGGAAGGGCGGCACGCCCTCCTCCACGCTGGCAGTGCAGATGACGCGTGTCAACCCTGTTGAAATCAGGCAACTGCCGTCGGCGGTCTTGACAAAATCCGGCTCAATGTCGCAGGGCCGGGGCTGAGCAGCCGCACGGCCATCCAAACGCTTCATGGCGAGGCACATCCTTCCTTGGGACGCGCGGGAAGATAGCCCCGCACGATATGCGCTCATTATAAGGTTTTTGGGCGCCCCTGTCCAGCGTGCCCGCACGCCAAAGCCAAGCGTTGCACGGCGTGCCGCTTTGTGCTATGATGAAACCCAATTTGGTGCATCGGAGGGCTTTCGCAATGCCCATGGACGGTTTTACCCTGACATTTCTGGCGCGGGAGCTGCGCACGGCGCTTGTGGGAGGCCGTGTGGAGCGCGTGAACCAGCCGGAGCGCGACGCGCTGCTGGTGCTGCTGCGCAGCGGCGGTGAAAACCATAAGCTGCTTCTAAGTGCCAACCCCAACCAGCCGCGTGCGCAACTGACCGCACAGAGCTTCGAGAACCCGCCGGAGCCGCCCATGTTTTGCATGCTGCTTCGCAAGCATTTGCAGGGTGCGCGCGTGGCGGCGGTCAAGCAGCCGGACGGCGACCGGGTGCTGGTGTTCACGTTTGACTGCGTGGGCGAACTGGGCGACCCTGTGCAAAAAACGCTGGTGCTGGAGCTGATGGGCCGCTACAGCAACCTGACGCTGGTGGATGAGCGTGGCATCATTATTGACTGCATCCGCCATGTGAACAGCGAAATGAGCCGTGTGCGCGTGCTGCTACCGGGCGCCACCTTCGCCATGCCCCCAAGGCAGGACAAGCTGAGCCCCGCCGCACTGACCGCGGAGGCGCTTTCGGCAAGGCTGGCGGGCACGGCCCTGCCGCTTGGCAAGGCACTGGTGGAGCATGTGGGGGGCATGGCGGGCGTGTGTGCGCGCGAGCTTTGCGCGCAGATCGGCATGCCGCCGGAGACACCCTGCGCGGAACTGGACGTGTGCGCGGTGGCGGAGCGTGTCGCGCACTTCTATGATAGTCTGGAGAGCCTTGATGCGCCCGTGTTGCTCAGCGACGACACGGGGCTTGCAGTGGACTACTTCCCCTTTGCGTACCGGACGTTCGACCTGTCTTTGCAAAAGGAATACCCCAGCCTGAGCGCGGCGATGGACGCTTTCTACCTTGGCCGCGACCTTCGCCTGCGGATGCAGCAGAAGAGCGCCGGCCTGCAAAAGCATATCAAAAACAACATCGCGCGGCTGGAGAAGAAGCGCGCGTTGATGCTGGAGACCTTGCAGGAGAGCGCCAAGGCGGAGCAGCACCGCATCTTTGGCGAGTTGCTGACCGCTAATCTGCATCGGGTGGAGAAAGGTGCGGCGGAGGTCGAAGTGCTCAACTACTATGACGAGGCGCAGGCGGCCGTGCGCATCCCCTTGCAAACCACCCTGACTCCCGCCAAGAACGCGCAGGCGTATTACAAAAAGTACCGCAAAGCCAAGGGAGCGGAGCAGTACGCCCGTGAGCAGCTGGCCACCATCGAAAGTGAACTGGAGGTGCTGGAGGGCGCGCTGGACGATTTGGACAAGTGCGCCACCACAGCCGATTTGGCGGAGATACGCTACCTGCTGACCGAGCACGGCTTTGTGCGCCCTGACCCCACGACCCGCAAGCGCAAGAAGTTAGTCGAAGGCAAGCCCTACCGTTTTATTGCGCCGGACGGCACAGAGATCGACGTGGGCAAGAACTCGCTGCAAAACGACCGTCTGACCCTGCACGCGCGCGGCGGAGAAACCTGGCTGCATGCGCAGGGCATCCCAGGCTCGCATGTGATCGTGCACAGCGAGGCGGAACCCGCACTGGAAACGCTGCTGTACGCGGCCAAGCTGGCAGCCTATTTCAGCAAGGGCCGCAACCACCCTAGCCTGCCTGTGGACTACGTGAAGCGCAAGTACGTCAAGAAGGCCGCGGGCGCTGCGGCAGGGTTTGTGACCTATACCAATTTTCAAACAGTGATCGTGGGGCTGAGCGCGGAGGAGATCGTCTCCATCGGGCGCAGCGCCGCCAAAGCTTAGGAGGCAAGGGCATGGAGCGCAGCATACGGGTCGCGACCGAGGCGGATGCCAGGTTTATACACGATGTATACGGTCATTATGTGTATCACAGCAACGCTACGTTTTCCACCGAAAACCCCGATGTGGAAGCTTACCGCCAGAAGATAATCCACACGCTGGAGATGTACCCGTTCTACATCTGCGAGCTGGACGGCGTGCCCTGCGGCTTTGCCTACGGCGCGCAGATACGCCCGCACGAGGCCTACAAGTGGGATGTGGAGGCGACGATATATCTTTCGCCCGATACGCCCCGCCGCACCGGCCTTGGCGCAATGCTGTATCACAAGCTGATCGATACGCTCACGCGGCAGGGCTTCAAGACGGTGTATGGCGTGATCACGGACAGCAACGAACCCAGCCTCGCATTGCACCGCGCGCTGGGCTTTACGCAGGCGGGACACTTTGGCAACATGGGGTACAAGAACGGCCAGTGGCACGGCGTGATTTGGATGCAGCGGAATATCGGCGGCTTTGAAGGCGTGCCACAGGATCCGACGCCGTTTGCGATGCTGCGGGAATAAAACGGACTTTGCGACGCGGGCTTGGTTACTATGTGGGTGATGCGGGGAACCGGCGCGCGTGAAAATGATGAATGAGAACCAAAATTCAAATTGACAAGAGACCTTCGAGGTAGTATAATTCCACCGTTGCGATTCCGCAGCCATGGAGAGTTGGCTGAGTGGTCGAAGGCGCACGACTGGAAATCGTGTTCAGGCTGA
>CAZOZO010000058.1:0-15599 GCA_964584315.1 uncultured Oscillospiraceae bacterium | reverse complement strand
TTCAGCGTGTTGTCGTAGCCGATGGCCTCGCCGGTGGATTTCATCTCCGGGCTTAGGTACGCATCCATGCCGCGCAGCTTGCTGAAGCTGAACGCGGGGGCCTTGACGTACCAGCGGTTCTTCTGCGGTGCCACCACATCCGTGATGCCCTGCTCGCGCAGGCTTTGCCCCAGCATCACGCGGGTGCCGATATCCGCCAGCGGCACGCCCGCCGCTTTGCTGATGAAGGGCACGGTGCGGCTGCTGCGTGGGTTCACCTCGATCACATACACGTTGTCCTGCTTATCGACGATAAACTGGATGTTGTAGAGCCCCTTGATGCCGATGCCAAGGCCGAGGCGCACCGTGTAGTCGACGATGGCCTGCCGCGCCTTGTCGCTCACGCTGAACGTCGGGTATACGCTGATCGAGTCGCCGCTGTGGATGCCCGTGCGCTCCACATGCTCCATCACGCCCGGGATATATACGTTTTCGCCGTCGCACACCGCATCGGTCTCCAGCTCCTTGCCGATGATGTACTTATCCACCAGCACGGGCTCTTCTTCGTTGAGCATGACGGCGGTGCGCAGGTAGTGGCGCAGGGACTTCTCATCGCTGACGATCTGCATCGCGCGGCCGCCCAGCACGTAGCTGGGGCGCACCAGCACAGGGTAGCCAACGCGCGCGGCGGCGCGCACGCCCGCGTCGATATCGGTCACAGCCTCGCCTGGCGGCTGGGGGATGCCCAGCTCGTCCATGATCTTCTCGAACGCGTCGCGGTTTTCGGCGCGGTGGATGGCCGTTACGTCGGTCCCGATGATGTTCACGCCCAGCTGGTGCAGCTTCTCCGCCAGGTTGATGGCCGTTTGCCCGCCCAGGCTCACGATCACGCCCTCCGGCTGCTCGAGGGTCAGGATGTTCATGACATCCTCCACGGTGAGGGGCTCGAAGTAAAGCTTATCGCTGGTGGTGTAATCGGTGGAGACGGTCTCCGGGTTGTTGTTGATGATGATGGCCTCGTACCCCGCCCGGCGAATGGTCCAGATGGCGTGCACGGTAGAATAGTCAAACTCCACGCCCTGCCCGATGCGGATGGGGCCGGAGCCAAGCACCACGATCTTCTTTCGATCCGATACGATGGATTCATTCTCCTGCTCGTACGTGGAGTAGAAGTAGGGGACGTAGCTCTCAAACTCGCTGGCGCAGGTGTCGATCATCTTGTAGACCGGCATCAGGTTCGTCTCTTTGCGCAGGGCGAACACATCGCCCTCCTTCATGCCCCAGCACTGGCCGATGTAGCGGTCGCTCACGCCCATGCGCTTGGCCTGCCGCAGCACGTCCGCGTCGCCCTTATGGGCTTTCAAGGCCGGTTCAAACTCGATGATGTTTTTGATCTTCTCCAGAAAGAACATATCGATCATCGTCTGGTTATAGATGAGGCTGAGGTCGACCCCCATGCGGATGAGCTGCGCGATGGCGAACAGCCGGTCGTCCGTTGCGTCATGGATGTAGGCAAGCAGCCAGTCCCGCGTCCTGCCCTCGAACTTGGCGCTGTACAGGTGGCACGCGCCAACCTCCAGCGAGCGCACGGCCTTGAGCAGGCTCTCCTCGAACGTGCGGCCCACGCTCATCACTTCGCCGGTGGCCTTCATCTGGGTGGAGAGCTTGTTGCTGGCCCCCTCCAGCTTGTCAAACGGGAAGCGCGCGATCTTGGTGACCACGTAGTCCAGCGCGGGCTCAAAGCAGGCGGGGGTGTTGGCCAGCGGTATCTCGGTCAGGTGCATGCCCACCGCCACCTTGGCGGAAACGCGGGCAATGGGGTAGCCGCTGGCCTTGCTGGCCAGCGCGGAGGAGCGGCTCACGCGCGGGTTTACCTCGATCACATAGTAGCCGAAGCTGAACGGATCCAGCGCGAACTGCACGTTGCAGCCGCCCTCGATCTTGAGCGCGCGGATGATGCGCAGCGCGCTGTCGCGCAGCATGTGGTATTCCTTGTTGGTCAGGGTCTGGCTGGGGCACACCACGATGCTGTCGCCCGTGTGCACGCCCACGGGGTCAAGGTTTTCCATGTTGCAGATGGCGATGGCGGTGTCGTTGGCGTCGCGCATCACCTCGTACTCGATCTCCTTGTAGCCCTTGATGCTCTTCTCCACCAGCACCTGCGATACAGGAGAAAGCTGCAGCGCGTGCTCCATCATGGGCACAAGCTCCTCCACCGTGTCGGCGAAGCCGCCGCCCGTGCCGCCCAGCGTGAAGGCGGGGCGCAGCACAACGGGGTAGCCGATCTCGGCGGCGGCGGCGATGCCCTCGTCGATCGCTGTCGCAATTTTGCTGGGCAGCACCGGCTCGCCCAGGCGCTGGCACAGCTCCTTGAACTTTTCCCGATCCTCCGCCATCTCGATGGAGGCAAAGCTGGTGCCCAGGATCTCCACATCGCACTCGCCCAGCACGCCCTTGCGGGAAAGCTGCATGGCGAGGTTCAAGCCCGTCTGCCCGCCCAGACCGGGCAAAATGGCGTCTGGCCGCTCGTAGCGGATGATTTTCGCCACATATTCCAGCGTGAGGGGCTCCATGTACACCTTGTCGGCAATGTCGGTATCGGTCATGATGGTGGCAGGGTTGGAGTTGACGAGGATCACCTCGTACCCTTCCTCTCGCAGGGCCAGGCAGGCCTGCGTGCCCGCGTAGTCAAACTCTGCGGCCTGGCCGATCACGATGGGGCCGGAGCCGATCACGAGGATCCGGCGGAGGTCGTTGCGTTTAGGCATGGGCTTTCTCCTCCTTATCGCGGGCCATCAGGTCGATGAAGCGGCCAAACAGGTAGGCGCTGTCCTGCGGGCCGGGGGCGCTCTCCGGGTGGTACTGCACGCTGAAGAGCCTGTCCGGCGCGCATTCCATGCCCTCGGCGGTGTTGTCCAAAAGGTTCATGTGCGTGAGGCTTAGGCCCGTATCCATCAGCGTTTTGCCATCCACCGCGAAGCTGTGGTTCTGGCTGGTGATCTCCACCTTGCCGGTGCGCAGATCCTTCACGGGGTGGTTGCCACCGCGGTGGCCGAACTTCATCTTGTATGTTTTGGCGCCGTAGGCCAGCGCGATCATCTGGTGCCCAAGGCAGATGCCAAAGATGGGCAGCTTGCCGCGCAGCTTTCTGACCATGTCGATCACGGGGGTCACATCCTCCGGGTCGCCCGGGCCGTTGGAGAGGAACAGGCCGTCCGGCTTGGTGCTCAGGATGGCTTCGGCGGGCGTGTCGTAGGGTACCACCAGCACATTGCACCCGTAGGCGCGCAGCTTTCGGATGATGCTGAGCTTGACGCCGCAGTCCACGCACACGACGCTGTACCGCGCGTTGGGCGTGCGGGCGTACCACTTTTTGCTGCTACTTACGCGGCGCACCACGTCGTGCGGGTACCGGTAGGCGCGGATGCGCGCCATCGCCTCCTCATGGGGGACCGAGGGGTCGCACAGCAGCGCGCGCTGGCTGCCCTCGCTGCGGATCATGCGGCCGATCATGCGCGTGTCCACGCCTTGAATGCCGGGGATGCCGTTTTCCTCCAGCAGCTCGCCAAGCGTTTTGGTGTAGCGGAAGTTGCTGGGCAGGTCGTTGTACTCGCGCACCACCAGCGCGCCCATCGCGGGCGTGCGGGTCTCAAAATCCTCGGCGGAGATGCCGTAGTTGCCGATCAGCGGGTAGGTCATGACCACCATCTGCGCCGCGTAGCTGGGGTCGGATACGATCTCCTGATAGCCCACCATCGAGGTGTTGAACACCATCTCGCACAGCGCATCCGTGTTTGCGCCAAACCCTGTGCCGTAAAACTCCGCGCCGTTTTCCATCACCAGTTTGCGGTTTATCGTTGCCATACGGTTTTCCCTCCCGCCAAAGTGAGCTCGCACCGCCCGTATACGTCCATGCCCGCAAAGGGAGTCGCCCGCCCCAGTGAGCGGAACTCCGCGGGCTCGATTCGCCACCGCGCGCCCAGGTCGAACACCGTGAGGCTTGCCCCCGTGCCCGCATCGAGCGTTGCGGGCGGCAGAGGGAAGCGCGCGCGGGGCGCGTCGGTCAGCATGTACAAAAGCCGTTCCAGCGGCATGACCCCCGTTTTCACCAGCCCCGTGTAGAGCACCGCAAACGCCGTCTCCAGCCCTACGATGCCCATCGCGCTGCCCGCGAGGCCCTTGGATTTTTCCGCGGCGCTGTGGGGCGCGTGGTCGGTGGCAACCATGTCGATGGTGCCGTCCAGCGCGCCCTCGACCAGCGCGTCTCGATCCTCCCTTGCGCGCAGCGGCGGGTTCATCTTGAAGCGCCCGTCATCCTGCATATCCTCGTCGCACAGCAGCAGGTAGTGCGGGGCGGTCTCGCAGGTCACGTCCACGCCCTCCGCTTTCGCCCGTCGGATCAGGGCGACGCTCTCTTTGGTGCTCACATGGCACACATGGTAGCGGCAGCCGGTTTCCTTGGCCAGCCGCAGGTCGCGTTCCACTTGCCGCCATTCGCTCTCGCTGCTGATGCCGCGGTGGCCGTGCTGCTGCGCGTAGACCCCGTCGTGGATATAGCCGCCGCCCAGCAGGTCGTTCTGTTCGCAGTGTGCGGCCAGCAAACCGCCTGCCGCCGCGATGCGCACCATCGCTTCGCGCATGGTGGCCTCGCTCTGCACGCCGCGTCCGTCGTCGCTGAAGGCCGCCACAAGGGGCTTTAGGGCAGCGAAGTCGCACAGGTCGCCCTCGCCCTTTTGCCCCATGGTGATGCACCCGTAGGGCAGCACGGTCACCCTTGCGTCCCGGCGGATGATGGCAAGTTGTGCTTCGAGGTGCGCCAGGGTGTCCGGCGCGGGGGAGAGGTTGGGCATGGCGCACAGCGCGGTGTAGCCGCCGCGCGCCGCTGCCAGCGTGCCCGCAGCGACAGTTTCCTTGTATGAAAAACCCGGTTCCCGCAAATGAACGTGAACATCTGCGAAACCGGGTGATACAATGAAATTATAAGCGTCGATCACGGGAACGGCAGGAACGCCAGCCGCCGGAGAAATGCACGATCCACCATCAATTCCGCCCTCCGAAAGCACGATATCGCACTTTTTGAGCTTCCCGTGCCGGTATACCGTCGCGCCTTGCAGCAAGCCGTTCAATCCGATGCTCCCCCTTTGTAGGGCGATGCGGATCCCGCATACTCAACTACATATAATACACGCAAATAGAAAGCATGTCAATATATCATTCGTATTTTTATGCACCGTGTATGCTGGCTGCATATCACGTCCCAAAATCCGTGCTGTGGTACGGGAAAGACCGTGCGAACGAGCGCACTTTGTGACTATACAGTCATGCGTTGGATGATTTTGGCGCTGAAAACAGGGAAAACGCATATGCGGGTGGTATCGTATAGAAGGATCAGGCATATGCAGGCCGCGCGGGCGCGTATGCGGAGCAGGAGGTAAAGTATGGCGTTTCTTTGGCTGCTGATATCGATGATGCTGGCGGTTTTCGTCCTGTGGCTGTTGCCGCCAAGCCGCGGCAACGCATCGCCTGTACGCGACGCAGGCGGCCAAATGCTTGCAGGCGGGATTGCGGAGAAGGTATTCGTGGATATCGACGGCTCGCGGCAAGGCATGTTCCTGCGCGGCAATGATAGGGCGAAACCCGTGCTACTGCTCCTGCATGGCGGGCCGGGCATGCCGGATTATTTTCTGGCGAGGGCACACTGCTCTACGCTGGAGACACGCTTTGTGGTTTGTTATTGGGAGCAGCGCGGGTGCGGCATCTCGTTTGCGGCGGGACGCGAGCCGTCCGTGATGACGGTGCGGCGAATGGTGGACGATGTGCTGGCCGTGACCGATACGCTACGCAAACGGTTTGGACAGGATCAAATCTACCTGATGGGGCACTCTTGGGGCACATACCTGGGCTTGCTAGCAGTGCAGCGGGCGCCGGAGCGATACCGCGCCTACATCGGCATGAGCCAGACGACTGACCAGCCCGCATCCGAACGGATGGCATACGCATGGATGCTGGAACGGTGCCGGCAGCTGCGGCAGCGCGGTCTTGCGCACGCGCTGCGCAAGACCCCCATCGACAGTGCGGAGGCATCGCTGGAGCCATACTTAAACGGTATGGCGCGCGACAAGGCGATGCATGCGCTGGGCGTGGGCACCATGCACGGCATGCGCTCGGTGGTCACGGGGATACTGCTGCCTTCGCTGCGTTGTCGTGAGTATACACCCGCGGAGCGTATAGCCATCTGGCGCGGTAAAACATCGCCACTGCGCCTGCCGCTACGGCGAAGCATGTATGCGTT
The DNA here is from genome assembly GCA_964584315.1 of uncultured Oscillospiraceae bacterium. Taxonomy (GTDB): domain Bacteria; phylum Bacillota; class Clostridia; order Christensenellales; family Aristaeellaceae; genus CAXXOK01. Next base: position 9,328 of record CAZOZO010000058.1, on the reverse strand, counting down.
TCACGCGCAGCGAGATGTGCCTGCGCTCAAGGTGCCGGTGTACATCTGGGCGGGTGTGTATGACATGACCACAGCATATGACCTCCAAAGGGAATACTTTGCGAAGCTTTTAGCCCCGCTGAAAGGCTTCTATACCTTTCATCGCTCGGCGCATAGCCCGGCCTGGGAAGAGCCGGATGTGGCCGCCCTGTTTGCAGACGATGTGCTTGCGGGCACCACCAAGCATGCGGATGGACAGCCTGACGCGCCTGCGCAACGCACGGGCGATAGCATGTGACCAAGGAGGAGCGAATGATGCAAGCCATGACGATCGGCATTCTGCTGTTTGATGAAGTTGAAGTACTGGACTTTGCGGGGCCATTCGAGGTGTTCTCGCTGGCACGCCGCGCGGATGGGGAAAAGATATTTAGGGTGCATACCGTTGCGCAAACGAAACGGCAGATCCATGCGCGCGGAGGGCTTTTTGTGGTGCCAGAATATGACTTTGCCACCGTGCCACCGCTGGATGCGCTGATCGTGCCCGGCGGATGGGGCGCGGAAGAGGTGGAGCTTCACAACTCTGCCGTGCTGCATTTCGTGAACGCCATACACGACTGCCCAGATGCCACCGTGGCTTCGGTATGCACAGGGGCGTTCATTCTGGCGGAAGCCGGGCTTTTGAGCGGCAGAGCGGCCACCACCCACTGGATGGACTTGGACAGGCTGGCGCGCGAGTACCCGGAGGTGACGGTGCGCCGCGGCGTCAAGTTTGTGGACGAGGGCCGCGTGCTCACGTCGGGCGGCATATCGGCAGGCATACACTTGGCGCTGCACCTGGTTTCGCGCTGGGCGGGTCGTGAGGCGGCTGTGGAGACGGCGCGCCGGATGGAGTATGATATCGCACTGTGACTTGCGCAGCCAGAAAACCGTGCAAAGCCGCAATTTTCCTCTTGCTTTTTCATAGGGGCCATGATACAATCAATCTTGCGATTTATGTAAGCCAAGGAGGTGAAGAACGTTGCCCAATATTCAGTCCGCCATCAAGCGCGTGAAGGTCAGCGAGAAGAAGAACCTTCGGAATCGTATCGTGAAGTCGAAGGTGAAGACCGCGGTGAAGAAGTTTGACGCGGAGCTCGCGGCCAGCCCCGCGAACGCCGTCGCGCAATACAGCGTGACCGCCTCCGCTATCGATAAGGCTGTCGCCAAGGGCATCATCCACAAGAATACCGCGAACCGCAAAAAGGCCCGCCTGGCCAAGCAGATGAACAAGGCCGCCCAGTAAGGCCAAGCGAAAATGCAAAGAAGAACGGAAGGTAACATGCCTTCCTTTTTCTTTATATCCCGGCAGCGACGCAAGCAGAAGGGAGAGAGGGCGATGGAACCCTGCAAACTGGTCAAGCCAGACATCGGTATGGCGGAGGAGATACGCGCCTACAAACGGGCAATGGTCGCGGCCAACAGTTCCATGGATGGCATGGGCACCTTGCGTGCCACCGACGACCCTACGGAATGGCTCGCAGCCGTACGGGCGATGGAAAGCCCCGATACCGTGCCCGAAGGGCTGGTAACGGCGGAGCAGTTCGTGTATGTGCGGCAGGGGGACGGGCGCATCGTGGGCATGATCCAGTACCGCCACCGCCTGAACGAGCACCTGTTCAAATATGGCGGGCACATCGGCTACTCCGTGCGGCCGGACGAGCGGCGCAAGGGCTATGCCAAGGCGATGCTCAGGGATTGCCTCGACTACTGCCGTGCCAAAGGGCTGGACAGGGCGTTGATCACTTGTCTGGAAGCCAACGAGGGCAGCCGCCGCACCATCCTCGCCAACGGCGGCGTGTACGAGAACACCGCGTATGACGCGGCGGAGGATAAGCGCCTGCAGCGGTATTGGGTGCAGTTGTAAGGTGGCGGCGCCAAGCCATGAACCATCAAAAAGCAAACATCGTGCGCGGACTGCCGTCCCGCACGATGTTTGCTATCTTGCACCCGTATCGGTTTTTTACAGGGTATCCGCGTCAGGGCACCAGAGGTGGCTCGGCCGCCTGCTCCGCCGTCAGCTGGGGCAGCGGCGGCAACTCCCGCACGTCCGTGATGCCGAAATGCTCCAGAAACCGATCCGTCGTCGCATACAGGATCGGCCTGCCCAGCGCCTCCTTGCGGCCCACCTCTTTGATGAGGCCTTTATTGAGCAGCGATTGCACGGAGTAGTCGCACTTCACGCCGCGCACCATCTCCACCTCGCCCTTGGTGGCAGGCTGGCGGTAGGCGATCACCGCCAGCGTTTCCATGGCCGCCTGTGAGAGCGTTTGCCGCTGTACGGGCTGCAGGAGCCGCTCCACATACTGCGCGTACTCCGCGCGCGTCTCCAGCTTCAGGTGGTCGCCGTAGCGCTTCAGCGAGATACCGCGTGCCTGGCTCTCGTACTCCTTTTGCAACAGCGCCACGGCATGCATGGTCTCCATCTCGCTCAGGCCCAGCGCCTGCGCCAGGTCGGGCACGTCCACGGCCTCGCCCGATACAAACAAAATTGCCTCGATCGCGTGCGATGCGTCACTCAACTCCAAAGGCCTGTCTCCTCCCCGGATGTACGGTGATATTCCCAAGCGTGTCGGCCTGCGTCACGTAGGCCTTGCCCAGTTTCAAAAGCTCCAGCAGCGCGATGAACAGCGTCACCACCAGCTCGCGCTCCGGCGCGCCCATGAACAGCTCCTCAAACGGCGCGGCGCCCACGCTCAGGCGGCTCTCGATCACTTCCATGCAGCCTTCCACGGTGTAGCAGTCGCGCCGGATGTCTCGCAGGCGGTAATCCACCTCGCGATCCTCCTTGGGCCTGCGCTCCGCGACGCGCCGAAGCGCCATCCAAAGCGCGTCCAGCGTGAGGCCGTCGATCTCCAGCGTGGGCGGCGGAAGGGGTATCTCCTCCGGCAGCTTGCCGAACGCCCGCTGCGCGCCCAGCTCGAACTCGCCCATGCGCTCGGCCTGCTCCTTGAACTGCTTGTAGGCCGTTAGCCGCGCGATCAGCGCCTGCTCGGGGTCTTCTTCCTCGTCGCCTTTGGGGGGCTTGGGCAGCAGCGCGCGGCTCTTGATCTCCACCAGCAGCGCAGCCATGGCGATAAACTCGCTGGCCGCGTCCAGATCAAAATCCGGCGCGGAACGCACCGCCTCGATAAACTGCTCCGTGATCTCGCTCACGAAGATGTCCTTGATGTCGATCTTGGCCTTGCCGATCAAATGCAGCAGCAGGTCGAGCGGCCCGTCGAACTGCTTGAGGCGGATATGGATGGCCATCAGGCGGCCCCGGTGATCAGCAGGTACAGGTTGAGCACACCGCCCTCGATGGCCCCCGTGACCGTGCCCAAGATGCCGCTGAGCGCGCCCGTGAACACGAGCGCAAGCAACACGATCTGCGCGATCTGGAAGAAGTTGCGGTTCATCGTGAGCCTGCCGCCCAGTATCAGGTCATTGAGGACGTGAAAGCCGTCCAGCGGGGGGATGGGCAGCAGGTTGAACACGGCGATGGTCAGGTTCATGCTCGCAAACATCAGCAAAAAGCGCTGCACGTGCATCAGCCATGGCGTTTGCATAAACTGGACATAATCGGCGCCGGAGCCGCTCAAAAGAATGGAGTAACCAACACTGCCGGAGGCCAGAAATGCAGAGGCGCCGCCATTGGACTGAATCACGGACGCCTTCCACAGCAAGGGGTTGATCAGTGTTGCGATGAAAAGCGACACGAGGAACAGCGTGAGGTTGACGGTCACGCCCGCGATGGAGACCAGAAAATCCGCCCGGCGGTAGTTGCCGCGGAAGTTGCGCGGGTTGATCGGCACGGGCTTGGCCCAGCCGAAACCAAGCAGCACGAGGCTGATGGTGCCGAACGGGTCAAGGTGCTTGCGCGGATCCAGCGTGAGCCGCCCCAGCATTTTGGCGGTGGGGTCGCCCATGCGGTAGGCCACGTAGCCATGCGCGATCTCGTGCAGCATCAGGGTAAGCAGCACCGCCGCTGCGAAATAGACCAGGTAAATCAGAAACCCCACGGGGTCGGTGGTGAGCCATTGCCACCACATCTGCAGGCGGGTGAACATCAACTGAACCCTCGTTTCATGTATCGATACGGGAAAAACCCCGCCCAGTCATTATATCGTGCGCGGGGGCAAAACACAAGCGCGGTGCGCGTCGCAAGCGGGATGCGCCAACCCTGCGGCGTAGCGGAGGCCGCCATGCGGGGGCCAAAAGCGGGGCGGCTAAGGCACGCCCCGCATCATGCGCCGTTCCTCTGCCGTGCCCATGCGCACATGGCAGGCAATGGGGAACCGCGTAAAATTTACACTTTTGCCAGATAGCGCCGGAAGTTCTCGCCCGCAAAATCGGCTACGGCTTCCTCGGTAAAGCCGCGCGCCCGCATGCGCGAAAGCAGCGCATACACGTCGCCCGCATGCGCAAGGCCCCGCGGCGTGGTCTCGATGCCGTCGAAGTCTGAGCCCATGCCGATGTGCTTGCCGCCGCCCAGCTCGGTCATGTGCGCCACATGGTCGATCACGGTGTCGATATCCGCCTCGGCCTTGGGGCTCAAAAACACGGGATAGAAGTTGACGCCCACATAGCCGCCCATGTCGAAGATGGCCTTGAGCTGCTCGTCCGTCAGGTTGCGGGGGTGATCGCACAGGGCGCGCGCGCAGCTGTGCGTGGCGATGATGGGCGCGCGGCTGTACTTGAGCGCGTCCTTCACGCCCGCGGCGTTCAGGTGGCTCACGTCCACGGCCATATGCTGCTCGTTCATGCGTGCGACCAGCTTGCGGCCAAGGCCGGTCAGGCCCTTGTCGCAGCCGCTCACGGCGGGGTAGGCAAAGGGGTTTTCGTTGTTCCACACCAGCGCGGCGATGCGCACGCCCCACACGGCGAACGCGTCCACCGTTTGCAGGCCGCCCTCGAACACCTCGCCGCCCTCGATGGTCAGCAGGATGTTCGCTTCGCCGGGCAGTGCTTCCTCGATGGTGCGCACCTGCCGGAAGCCCTGCGCCAGCAGCGTTTCCAGCGCCTCCATCTCGCGGTTGATCAGCCCCATGTCTTTGCCCAGCAGACCCTCAGTGCCCGTCCACAGCGCCATGGCCTGCACGCGGGTGTCCCCCGCGCCGCCGGTCAGTTTGCCATGGGTCACATGGAGGGGGGTGCCCGCATCGCGGGTGTTGTCCTGTATGGCGTACAAGGTATCGGCGTGTGTATCACAGATGAGCATGGTAACCCTCCAAACTAGATCTTGCGGTTCATGATGGATATGATCAAGCTGCCGTTTTCAAAGATCTTTGCCAGCGAGCTTTGCGCAACCAACTGCTGGAAGGGCTCCAGCGGCACCACGCTCTCCAGCAGGGGCATCGCTGTAAAGATGATGAAGCACAGCACGCAACCGATGGCAAACCCGAACGCGCCGCCCAGCAGCCAATCCAGCTGCTTGAGCACGGGAAAGCGGAACACGGCGTTGAGCAGGTTGATCAGAATGCTGAGCACCACGAAGATGACCACGAAGCACACGATAAAGCTCAGTACATTGATGCTGACGGAAAGGATGGTCTGGTTCACATAATCGCCCACGCTCTTGGCCAAATCGCCAAGGGGGCTGAACACCTGCTCCGTCAGGTTGGCCCCAAGCAGCTTGCCCAGCGGGTCGGGCAGGTTCGCCTTGTCGACGATGGCCTGTATGTTGGTTTGGCTCAGGGTGCTTACGGCGCGGCTGCTCAGGTCAAGGTCGCCCAGCAGGCTACCGGAATCGGTATAGCTGCTGATGAGGCGCACGATGTTCGTGTTGGCGCTGATCATGTCCGCAAGGGTGGGGAACAGCCAGAACGCGCCCAAAAACGACAGCAGGCAGCCGCCCAGGTTCAGGAGCGACTGGATGAACCCGCGAAAAAACCCAAACAGCATGCATACGCCGATCACGCCGATGATCCCGTAGTCGATCACATTCAAGGGGGGTCGCTCCTTTCGTGGGGCGGATGCGGGCGCTACTTGCGCAGCGCCTGCGGCAGGGTAAGTACGTACACTTCGTTATCGCACGCCACGATGGCGTTGCCGTTTTGCAGCACGCCGATGAAGCGCGTGGCGGGCTTGGCGAGGGGCAGCTTGTAGTCGGTAAAGCGGTTGTCGTCCATGGCGGCGCGGTACAGGGTGCTGCCGCTGAAGGCATACACATTTTTATCCCACACGGCGGCGCCGATACAGGTGTCCGGCAGGCTGTAGCGGCGGTCCAGCTTGCCGCTGATCAGGCGCAGCTCGCGGATGTCAAAGTCGCTCTCGGTCTGCGCAGTGGGGGCGAAGAGCATCAGGGCGCTGCCCTTGTCGGGGATCTCCTTGCCGATCAAGCGCCAGCCGTATACCAGCACGCTGGCGGTGGTATCCTCGGTGCCGCGGTAGTTGAAGCTGAGCATTTTGCGGGTGTTGATCACGCGCAGCACGCTGTTTTCAAACAACACCGCATAGGTGATGGACGTGCCCAGCGACACCTCGCCGGTGTTCATCTTGCCCACCTCAAAGGTGTTCAGGATGGTGTTGGCCGCGGTGCCGAAAACATCCAGCGCAAGCGTCCACATATATTCGCCGTTCTGGCCGTAAAAACCCACGTCCAGCATGAGCAGGTTCTTATAGGCGTCTGCCTCCTCGTCCATGTGCGCGCCCAGATGATCCTTGACCACAAGGCGGGGAGAGGTATCGTCGCCGATGACGGCGGCCACATACTGCTTGCCTGCGCGCGCGAACTGGATGGGTTCGCCGAGGTTGTCATTGTAGGTGGAGTTGCCGTTTTGGTCAATGATGTAGATGGTGTTGCCCGCCCAGGCGGCCACCACGTCGCTGGTGGCATCGAAGCCCGCGCCCGAGCCCAGCTGGAACGACCAGCGAACCGCGCCGGTCGCGCTCATGCAGTGGATGCTGACCCCGTCGTAGTATAGAACATTGTTGCCAAAGGGTTTGATGCTGTCGTTATACTGGCAGGGGAGCGGGTAGGCGGTAACGCGGGTCACGGGGCGGTAGGCGAACAGAGAAACAAGCAGGACGATCACGGCGATGAGGCCAATGAGGATGCCTGCCAGTATCGTGATGGATTGCCAGCGTTTCGGCTTGGGCTTTACCCTTTGCATACATGCTCCTTGTGCGTGCCATGCGGCGGCCATGGCTGGGGTTTGCCACCATGGGGAAATGACGGCGGCCTGTCCTATTATAGCGGAAAGGGGGGCGGGCTGCAAGCGGGGGAAAGGAAAGCAAAAACGGGTCAAAGGCGCCGAAGGGAAGAAAGTGGATCTATACGCATGCCGCCATAGACGCGGATACCGCATTGCACGCCGCACTAGTTACCGACCGGTTCGAAGAAAAACGCCTCTTTGTCTCCTTTGCACAGGGGGTCCGCCTCTCTCGCTGCGTGCATGTCCCTTCTGTTTGCGAAGAGAACGTAACAGCAAAACCATACTTTGCATGGCATGCGCATTCAAGGTCACCAAGCGCGTTTCGGCATTCTGCCTGCTTTTCCATGCCGCCATGCATATGCAGGCATATCAAGAGCGGTAGCCTGACCAATCGACACCTGTTGATGCGTATGCTACAATGAATGCGTCAGAGAACAAAGGATGGGGCGATTCGCTTGAATGGTGAAACGGTCGAAAAAAAGATACTGAGAGTCATCTTACTTGTTTACATCATACTGTGCATCATCATCGCAGGCCTGAATTATGGCTATGCGCCCCGTGCCGATGCCAAAACGGCGCAGCTGCTCACATGGTTCTGGCATTTTTACGAAAACTGGGTCAAAACGGCCTTCATCATTGCCGCGAGTATCCTGACGATACGCATCGCAAGCCGAGCCGGACGCACGACACTCAGGCGTCAAAACATGATCGGGTTTATCGCAGCCGCGTTGATCGTGCATGTGGCGCTGCCGCTTGCCAGTGGGAATAATGAGTGGTACTTTTTCACCATGCCGCTGCCATGGACAACCACGCCGCTCCAGCTTTTGGACAAGGGCTCCGCTTTCTACCTGAGCCGCATCCAGGGTTGGGGTTTGGCTGGGGTCGCGGGCGTGCTCATCTTCTACGGGATCGTAACCGTGTTGATCTTTCTGGGTACGATCCTCTTCGGGCGCAGGTTACAGTGCTCGATGCTTTGCCTGTTCAACGGCTTTGCTGCCGAGGTGTTCGACCCCGCCATTCCACTGGTCGGTCACAAACGTAAACCCAATGGACGGCAAAAAGCAGTGCTGCGTGTCGCCCGCTGGGGGTTGCTTGCGGTTGCGTGCTTCTTTACGCTGTGGTGGACGGCTTCGCTTTTTGGCGTTACAGCAGAATCCGCCCGGGCCGCTTTGGCAAAGGCGGAGACGTATCTGTATCTAGCAGGGGAACTGCTGATGGCGATGTTTTTCTGGGTGGCGTTCCTGGGGCGGGGCTATTGCTATTACTGCCCGCTGGGAACAGTGCTTTCCGGTCTTGCCAAATTGGGCGGGCAGCGCATTGATACGAACCTGACCAACTGCGTGAAGTGCGGCCGATGCACAGCGATCTGCCCCATGTCGATCGATGTGAAGGCTGCTGCCGAGAAGCAAGTTGCCAGTCAAAACAGCCTCTGCGTTGGCTGCGGGCACTGTGTGGATGCCTGCCCGACGAACACGCTGCGCTATACCACGACAGTGCTCGACAGGATCCGCCGGGAGTAGGCGTTTACCCGTGCGACAGTAATCGACGCTGCTTCTGGGCGGATATGGGCGGGGCCGCTTGAAACCTGTTTGGCGGAGCAGTTTGGACTGCATAACGCCCGCGCGAATCTCCCGTCGGACGTCGCGCCGGCTATATCGCGCGCCCATGACATATCCGGCCCAACGCAAAAGCCCGGCCAATGCCGGGCTTTTGCGTTGGGCGCTCACACGCCTCTATTGCCTATTTCACGATCAAATTGCACAGCCTGCCGGGCACGAAGATCAGCTTGACCAACTGCTTGTCGCCCACGAACGCCTTCAGGTCGTCGCGGCCGGGCAGCTCCTGCTGCGCCTGCGCGTCGGTCATCTCCGGCGACACCATGATGTGGCCGCGCACCTTGCCCAGCACCTGCACGGCGATGCTCACCTCGCTGCGCTTCATGGCCTCGGCATCATACTGGGGCCATGCTGCGTAGGCGATGCCGCCTGCAAAGCCAAGCTGCTCCCACATCTCTTCGCAGATGTGCGGGGCGACCGGTGCCAGCAGCAAAATGAGGGTTTTCAGCTCGTCCAGCGTGCAGCCGCCCGCCGCGCCGAATTCGTTCACCAGCGTCATCATCTGGGCGATGGCGGTGTTGAACTTCATGGCCTCGTAGTCGTCGCCCACCTTCTTGATGG
>CAZOZO010000057.1:0-16324 GCA_964584315.1 uncultured Oscillospiraceae bacterium | reverse complement strand
CTGAACGTGATCGCGGTCAGCGAGCTGTTTTTCATGAGTAAATCGGCCGCGGGCGCATATCTGCGCTATTTTGAGGTGTTCACCATCACGGCGGTCATCTACCTGATCCTGACCTTTACGGTCACCCGCATCCTGCGGCTAATCGAGCGCAAGATGGACGGCAAGAGCACCTATACTATCCTTGGCTCGCAGACGTTCAGCAAGAGCGCCATCACCATCAAGCACGAGAAAAAGGAGGTCTGACCCATGCAAAACGGCGCACCCATTTTGGAGGTCAGCCACCTGATGAAGTCTTTCGGCGACCATACCGTACTCAGCGACATCTCGCTGACCGTAGGCGAAGGCGACGTGACGTGTATCATCGGCGCGAGCGGATCGGGCAAGAGCACGCTGCTCCGGTGCATCAACTTTTTGGAGGAGCCGACGGCGGGCCATATCTTCTTCCACGGCAGAGATGCAGAGACCGACTGGCGGCGCGCCACCTACCAGAGCAAGGTGGGCATGGTATTCCAAAGTTTCAATTTGTTCAACAACATGACCGTACTGCAAAACTGCGTGTGCGGTCAAACCAAGGTGCTCAAGCGCGACCGAAAGGAAGCAGAGGCCAAATCGCTCGAGATTTTGGACAAGGTTGGCATGGCCCCTTACCGCAACGCGCGCCCCGCGCAGCTCTCCGGCGGGCAGAAGCAGCGCGTTGCCATCGCCCGCGCGCTGGCGATGGACCCCGAAGTGTTGCTGTTTGACGAACCCACCAGCGCCCTTGACCCCGAGATGGTGGGCGAGGTGCTGGCCGTGATGCGCGATTTAGCGCTGGGCGGCCTCACCATGCTGATCGTGACCCACGAAATGAGCTTCGCACGCGAGGTGTGCCACCGCGTGGTGTTCATGGATCAGGGCCTGATCGCGGAGGACGGCACGCCGGAGCAGATTTTTACCAACCCGACGCAGGCGCGGACGAGGGAGTTTTTAAGCCGGGTGTTGACGCACTGAGGCGCGCGGCGGGGCAGCCGCGGAGTGCGTCGCATCATAAACGGGCCGGAGCATGTCTCCGGCCCGTTTTCGTTTTATGGGTTGCATGCCAGCACAGGCGGCGGTTGCAAGGGCGGCTATTCGTGACTTGAGGATTGCGACACACAGCACGAGTATATCCGCAAAAGCATTGCAGCCCCGCTTACATCGCAGCGCCTGTGGCGCTGCCCGTTCGCTTTGGTTCTTTGCTGCGGCAGGGCTTTTGGGGTTCACCCCAAGCCCTGCAAGGGCCTTTGGCCCCTGACCCCTTTTCTTATCCTTCGCCAAGCCGGAAGGTATCCCCATCCAGTCTCAACGCAATATGCTTCCCTGCCGTCTGCCACACCCGCGCGCCCTTCTCATCCACCTCACAGCGGAAACGCCCGCCAAGGTAGCTGACCGTGAATCCATATCCCTGCCAACCCCTGGGCAGCACCGGCCGCAGGCTCAGACCCCGTGCATCCAGCGAAAGCCCCGCAAACCCGCGCAGCACCGTCAGGTACGCGCCGCCCATATTAGCCGTATGCAGCCCGTCCCGCGTGTTGCCGTGCGTATCGCTTACATCCAGATCGACCGTCTCGCGAAACAGCGCCTCCGCCTTATCCGTCATGCCAAGGCGCGCCGCCATCATCGCGAACACGCACAGCGACAGCGACGAGTCATGCGTGGTCACACGGTCATAGTAATCAAAGCTGCGGCGCTGGGTCGCCTCGTCCGCGGTGTGCGGGAACAGCAGGTGTGCAAGCACCGTATCCGCCTGCTTACATACCTGATAGCGGTACAGGAACAGCGGATGATAGTGCAGCAGCAGCGGGAAATTCTCCTCGGGGATCGCCGCAAGGTCGAGCACCGGCTTATGCAGGAAGCTGTCGTCCTGCGGGCTTACGCCGTAGCGCCCGTCCGTGGGGAAGTACATCCGCTCGGCCGCTTCCGCAAAGGTGGCAAGCTCCGCTTCGGTCACGCCTGTGGCCGCGCGCACCGTAGCGTCCTGCCCCGCCGCGGCCAGCGCGCGCACAGCGCGCACCGCGCCGCGCAGGTTATGCTGGGCCGTTGCGTTGGTATAGAAGTTGTTGTTCACCAAGCAGGTGTATTCATCCGGCCCTGTTACGCAATCGATGCGGAAGCCCTCCGGCTCCATATGCCCCAACGACAGCCACAGCCGCGCCGTTTCCACCAGCACCTCCGCGCCATGCTCTCCCATGAAGGGCAGGTCGCCCGTCGCATCCCAGTATTGCAAAAAGGCGTACGCGATATCCCCGTTGATGTGGTACTGCGCGGAGCCCGCCGGAAAGTACGCGGAACACTCGCCCCCGTCAATGGTGCGCCACGGGTACAGCGCGCCCCGCGCAAAGCCCAGCGTGCGGGCGTTGCTCCTCGCAGCGGGCAGCATGTGCCAGCGGTAGAGCAGCATCTGCCGCGCCGTTTCCGGCTGTGTCAGCAGGAAGAACGGCGCCACGTAGATCTCGCTGTCCCAGAAGGTATGGCCCTCATAGCCCTCGCCGCTCAGGCCCTTGGCCGCCACGTTGCTCACACCGTCCGCGCCGGTGGATTGGAGGAGTTGGTACAGGTTAAAATCCATGGTCTGCTGCAAGGCCGCGTCGCCATGGATGTTCACGCGCGCGTTTTGCCAGAACGCGCGCAGATAGGCGGCCTGCTCCAGGAGCAGCGCCTCCGCGCCCAGCCCAACGCAGGCGGCAAGCCCGTCTCGCGCCGCAAGCGCAGGGTCAGCCTCGTGGCGGCTGTCTGAATAAAAAGCATATTGCAGCAGCTCCACGCTCTCGCCCTCCGCCAGCGTGCCGGTAAACACCGTCTCGGCGGCGGTCGCCATTTGGGTGCGCTTGGCCGCAAGGCGGCAGCGGCAGGCAACGCGGCAGCAGAGCGACAGACCGGAGCGCAGCGTTTCCGCCTCGGCCACGGCGTCGCCGTCCTCAAAGGCGATGCGGGTCACGCGCAGGGCGCGCAAGGGCTCCGCCGCCACACGCGGGTCACCCGCGGCGGCATGGTTGCGTACATCGGCGTTCAGCGCCGACGCAAGCGCCACCCTGCCCGCAAAGCTCTCGGACATGATGCGGTAGCGCAGCAAAAACAGCCCCTTGCGCGTAAAGGAGGCCATGCGCGTCACTTCCACGCGCAGGTCGCCGTGCGCGCTGTGCCACAGGCAACGGCGGTGCGTCACGCCCGCGTCCATGTCAAGGCTCTGCTCGCGCTGCGCCACCTCCGCCGCAAACATGGAGAACGGCTCTCCCTCCGCCGTCAGCCGTACGGTCTGCGCGTCGGGCACGTTCACCATCACCTGTTGCGTATCGGGGAAGCCGTACAACTTTTCGCCGTAACGCACGTCCTTTACTTCGTAAAAGGCGTTCAGGTATGTGCCGCGGATGCTGTCCACGCCCTCCGCCATGCCCTCTTCCGGCGCGGCGCGCACGCCCAAGTATCCGTTGGCCGTATGGTAAAGCGTCTCCAGGCGTGCGAAACCCTCGCGCGCCCAAGGCTGTGTCATCATCGGGGATTACTCCTTCACCGCGCCGGAGGTGATGCCCGACACGATCTGTTTCTGGAACAGCAGCACAATGGCCAGCGTGGGGACTACCACCACGATGGTGGCCGCGGTGATCTCGCCCCACAGGATGGAAAACTGCGTCCGCAGGGCGTTGATGGCCACGGGAACGGTGTGGTACTCCTTCTCCGCGTTCAGAGTCAGGGTCAGCAGATACTCGTTCCACGCGGCGATGAACGTCATGATGGCGGTGGTGAACACGCCCGGCGCCGCCATCGGAAAAATGACCTTCCACAGCGTTTGCCACTGCGAGCAGCCGTCTATCTTGGCCGCCTCCTCCACCGAGAGGGGAATGCGCTTGAAGTGCGCCACCATGATCCACACCGCCGAGGGCAGGGTGATGGTGGAATAGGCCAGCGTGACCCAGTAGCTGTTCAAAATTTTGAACTGGTAGAACATGTTGAAGATCGGCCCCACAATGATCATCTGCGGGAACATCGAAATGCCGAGGATCAGCGACATCAGCGCCGTTTTGCCACGGAAGTGGCACCTCGCGATGATATAGGCGCTCATGCTGGCCACGGCCACCACATACAAAGTGGTAAAGCCGCTCACCAGCAGGCTGTTCAGGATGGAGTGCAGGATGCCTTTTTGCACTACGGTCACATAGTTGCCGATGGTCGGCTCCATCGCCACGATGCGGAACGCCGTCGAAGCGCCGTAGATTTCGCTGCCGGGCTTGAACGATGTGACCAGCACCCACAGAAAGGGGAACAGGTTGATGGCGATGAACCCGATGATGAACGCCCACAGGATGGCCTTGCCCGCGCCTTTACGTTCTTCCGCAGGCTTGGGCTTTGCATAGGTCGCAGCCGTCATGGTCTTTTCCCCCTTTCTCACTCGCGGATCAGCTCTGCGCCGAGCACCTTGACGTAGAGGAAGGCGATCAGCGCCACCAGCGCAAACATCGCCACTACGATCACCGAGCCGTAGCCGTAGTTGCTCTGGCCGATCATCATCTTGTACGCGTAGATGGAGAGCGTCTCCGGCGTGCCCTTGGTCAAAACCGCGATCAGGTCATACACGCGGAACGCATCCAGCGTGCGGAACAGCAGCGCCACCAGCATGCTGGGCTTGAGCAGCGGCAGTGTGATGCTGGTGAACGTACGCACCGCGCCTGCCCCGTCGATGGCCGAGGATTCGTACAGCCCCCGGTCGATCACCTGCAGACCCGCCAGCAGCAGCAGCGCCATGTAGGGCGTGGTCTTCCACACATCGGCCAGGATCGCGCCGAACATCGTGCCCCCGGGCGTTGTCAAAAGCAGTTCCGGTGAGGGGATGATGCCCAACCGTGTGAACAGCATCGATACCACGCCGCTGGTACCGTCGTACAGGTAGCACCAGATGAGCGCCGATACCGCCGTGGGGATGGCCCACGGGATCAGCGCAGTGGTGCGCACCACGCCGATGCCGCGCATGGCCTTATCCATGATCAGCGCCAGAGCCATGCCCAGCACCAGCTCAATGGCCACCGAGATGATGGTGAACACAAACGTGTTGCCGACCGCCTGCCCAAAGCGCGCATCGGTAAACAGCCGCCCGTAGTTTTGCACGCCGATAAAGTTGCTCTTGACCAGGCAGGTATCCATCTCGTCAAACAGCTGCGGCCCGCGCGTCACGATGCGCAGCTCCGGGTACGTGGCAGCCAGCCGCGCTACGGTTTGCCGCGTATCACTGAGCAGCGCGGCTATCTGCGCGCCCGTATCGGCGGCCAGCGTCAGGGTTTTCGCCCCGCCGGTATACTTTTGGCTTTCGGCGGCAAACGCGTCGGACACGGCCAGCAGGGCAGGCTTGTCCGCCTCCCCCACGGCGTCGATATCGCGCTTCAGGTAGTGCACGATGTAGTCGCAATCCTCCGCGTAGAGCGAGGCATTCAGCACCACGCCGGTGTAGAGGGCGTTGCGGGTCTGGTTGTTGGTCTGGTAATCAAACAGCGTATACACCAGCGACGATACGATGGGGTACAGCGAGAATACCGAAACCAGCAGCAGAAGCGGCAGTACGAAGGTAAATTCCTTCCACGTCATCCGGCGCTGCATAGCCGTCACCTCCATGCGTTGATGGGTCAGTGTCGCGTTGGTCGGCGGAGCCTCATGCTCCGCTGTGCGCGCCGCGCAGGTGGGCGCACCTTACGCCGCAGCCTGCGTTTCGCACAAAGGGCCGCCGGGCGCCTTTCGCGTCCGGCGGCCCCCAAAGCGTATCGTTACTGGGCGAGCGCGGCTTCCACGGCCGCCACGGTCGGGTCGATCTCGGCGCCGCCGTTCAGGAAGGGATAGATGGCCTGTTGCAGCGCGTCGCTCACCTTGGAGTACTCCGCGCTCACGGGGCGGGCGATGGTCACTTTCAGCGCGTTCTGGAAGCCCACCATGCTCAGGCGCTCATCCTTGGAGGTGATGCGCTCGTCGCTGAGCATCTTGTTGAGGCCCGGCAGATAGCCGCCCTGCTGGCTCATGATCAGCTGGCCTTCCTCGCTGTTTAAGTATTGCATGAAGGCGAACGCGCCCTCCGGGTTTGCGCTGTTCTTGTTGATGGCCAGCAGCCAGCCGCCCACGGTATCGCCGCCCGGCAGCGGAGCCACGGCGACCTGCGCGGTAGTGATGGTGCCTTCGCTCTTGATCACGCCCCACTGATAGGGCCAGTTGCGGGCGAACACGCTCTCGCCCTTGACGAAGCTGTTGGCGGTCTCGCCCTCGGTATAGTTGAGGATGTTGTCCGGCGTGGCCTTGCTGTCGATCATCTGTTTCATCGCAGTGAGGCCGCCCTTGATGTCCTTCCAGTTGGCAGTGAACTCGTTGGCATTGCAGATGAGGCCCTCGTACAACGCGCTCTGGAACACGAAGCCCGTGGTGGTGCCGCCCTGGCCCATGTACTTCTCGGCCATGGCTTGCAGATCCGCCCAGGTATAGCTGCCGGAGATCAGCTTGTCCGCATCTTCCTTTGCCACGATGTCGCTGCGGAAGTAGAGCAGCCCCAAATCGGGGAAGAAGGGCAGCACGTACTGCTTGCCGCTCACCTGGCCGGAGGCCATGGAGCCGGCGTTGTAGTCCGCCACGTTCAGGCCTGCGTCCTCCATCATCATGTCCAGCGGCTGGATATAGCCGCTCGCCGCGAACTCGCCCGCCCATACCACGTCCAGCGAAAGCACGTCATACTCCGTGCTGCCAGCCTTAAGCGAGGTGGTCAGTTGCTCGCGCATCGCGCCGGAGTCGTTGGTCATATCGACCCATTCGACCTTCCAGGCATCCTGCGAAGCGTTGAAGGCATCCACCACGGCCTGCGTGGCGGGGGTGGGGTCAGCCTGCGCTGCAAACTTGATGGTGACGGGCTCAGCCATCGCCAGGGTGGCGCTCAGCGCGAGCGCGATGGTCAAGAGAATCGCCAGTGTCTTTTTCATGGGTATTCCCTCCTGTTTATCATGCGCTGGGGGCAGGTACCTTTCCCCCGTTCAGCTGGTGTCAGCATACTGGAAAATCACGGCACCGTATTTCAAAAATCAGATTAATATGTTATATTTCCGATATCAACACTGTGTCATCTGGGAGGAAAGTGCATGGAAGAGAACGAATTGGCCCAGCGCGCGCGGTATTTTCACTATGCGACGCGCCTGCCCGTTTTTTGGTACCGCGGGGGGGCACTGGTGTCCGCCCTTCCGGACAGGCCCGCCCTGACCGGCGCGCTGCTGGGCGAGGAAAGCGCCCCCCTGAGCGGCCTCAAGCTGGACACGGTTGGCGGCGGCGGTGCCCTGCCCGTTGAAAACGCCTATGCCGAGCGGTTTTTCTGCCTGCGCCTCTCCGGGGACGCGCTGCTTTTATGCGGCCCCTACTGTGCGGACAGCTTCGGCCAAAGCGACGTGTTCCGGCTTATCCGCTCGCTACGGCTTCCCCTGCAAAAGCGCGAACAGCTCACCGCGCACTACGCGGCCATCCCGCGCCTGAACGACATGCACGCCTACTACACCGGCATGTTTCTGGAGCGCACGTTTTTGAGCGAGACGGACGCGCCTGCCGTGCAGGCCACGCTGCCCAGCGACGAGGAGTTGGCCCGCCGCTTCTACCAGAACACCTATCGCAACCGCATGCAGATGTTCCAACACCCGCCGTATTTCTTTGAGCAGGAGATCACCCGCCAGATCATCGCGGGAGATCGGGAGCACGCCATGCAGTTGCTGGCAGAGCTGAACCGCTTGACCCGCGCCACCCTGGCGGACGACCCCCTTCGCTCGCTTAAAAACTCGCTGATCGCCTCGGTCACGCTGTTCACGCGCGCGGCCATCACCGGCGGCGTACCCAGCGACGAGGCCTTCACCATGAGCGACAGCTTTATCCAGACCATTGAAAAGCAGAGCGACCCGCGGCTCCTTTCCTCCATTGAGGAGGCGATCATCCTGCGCTTTATCGAACGGGTGGAGCGTTACCGCCGCCAGCGGTATTCCCGCCTCATCCGGCAGACCATCGCCCATATCGACGAGCACCTGGCCGAGCCGCTGGGGCTGGAGGCGCTGGCGGAGCAGGCGCATGTGCATCCGGATTATCTGGGCAAGCGCTTCCGGCAGGAGACGGGCGAAGCGCTGCATACGCACATCCTGCGCCGCCGTGTGGAGGAGGCGGCACACTTCATGCGCTACGGCGGCGACAGTATCACCGATATCGCGACGTTTTACCAGTTTTCATCCCAGAGCCATTTTACCACGATATTCAAGCGTTTTACAGGGTATACCCCCCAGCAGTACCGGCGGCTCTAGCGGTGCGAACGGTTCGCGCGACATGCAAAACGCCCCGGAAGCCTATGCTTCCGAGGCGTTTTGCGCTTTGGGTTCGGTACTGGTTATCGGTTACTGGATGGCGGTCCAGTCGGTCACTTCGCCGGTGAAAATCTGGCGGATCTGCTCGGTCTCAAGGTTGTTCACGGGGTTGGCCTTGTTCACGATCACGGCGATGCCGTCCATGCAGATCACGGTGGGGATCAGGCCCGCGCCGGTCTCGCTGTCCTTGAGCTGGCGGCTGGCCATGCCGATGTCGAAGGTGCCGTCCGCAGCGCCGGTCATGCCGGTGGTGCTGTCGCTGATCTGCACTTCGATTTCAACTTCGGGGTGGAGGGCTTTGTAGGCCTCGGTAAGCTTCTCCATCAGCGGGCCCACGGAGGAGCTGCCGCCGATGACGATCTTGCCGGCCACAGGGGCGGGGGTGTACGCAGCGGCCGGAAGCTCCACATAGTGGTTGTCCAGCACGATCTGCTGGCCCTCGGCGCTGAGGACCCAGGCGATGAAGTCCTTGGCGGTGTCGCTGAGGCCTTCCTTCACCGCGATGTTGAAAGGACGGGAAACGGAGTAGGTGCCGTTCTTCACATTCTCGGGGATGGCTTCGACGCCGTTCACGGTCACAGCCTTGACGGTATCGCCCAGCGAGCCCAGAGAAATGTAACCGATGGCGTTTTCATCGCCCTCGACGGTGGTGATCACCTGCGCGGTGCCATTCTGGATCACCGCATCCTCGGTGGTCATGTCAACCTTCTTGCCGTCCGCGTCCTTTACTTCCACGCCGGTCAGTTCCACAAAAGCGCCGCGGGTGCCGCTGCCCGCCTCACGGCTGACGACGGTGATCTCGGTGGCGGCCATAGCGGAGCCAATGATGCCCACGCCCAGGGCGATGGTCAGCAGAATACCCATAACTTTCTTCATGTGTGAATCCTTCCTTTCGTTTGGTTCGTGTTCATGATACGACGGCTATGTAAAGCCGCCATGCTTGCCACGTTAAGACTGTGTAAAATCGATTTGCGGCAAAACCATAAATAAATAGGAAGTCTCCTGATTTTACACGGATTTTACAATCCGCATACGCGGCGCTTACAACCCTTTCGTATCCTATATTGTGTATATGAAAGGATGGATGGGCATGAGGTTAAAGGAGCGCGTGATGCGGTGGGTGTTCGCGGCTTCGGCCAGCGTGTGCGTCGCGGCTGTCGCGCTGATCTGTATTTTCCTGTTCGCGAACGGCATCCCGTTTTTCCAGAAGGTTGATGTGTTCTCGTTCCTCTCCGGCACCAAGTGGGCGCCGGACGTGAACGACTCCGGCAGCGGCCTGTACGGCATCCTGCCCATGATCGTGGGCAGCCTCTACGTCACGGCGGGCGCGCTGATCATCGGCGGGCCCATCGGCATCCTGGGCGGGGTATATCTGGCGCGCTTCTGCCCCACCGGCCTTCGCAAGGTGCTGTTGCCGATGGTGTCGCTCATGGCGGGCATCCCCTCGGTGGTGTACGGCTTTTTCGGCATCACCAACCTTGTGCCCATGGTGCGCGAAACCTTCGGGGGCAACGGCTTCAGCATTTTAACGGCGTGCATCCTGCTGGGCATGATGATTTTGCCCACGGTGCTCCAGCTTACCTATAGCGCCGTGCGCGCCGTGCCGGAGAACTATTTTGAGGGCAGCCTCGCGCTTGGCGCCACCGAAGAGCGCAGCGTATTCCGCGCAGTGGTGCCCGCAGCCAAAAGCGGCATCCTCGCGGCAGTAGTGCTGGGCATCGGTCGTGCCATCGGCGAAACGATGGCCGTGGTCATGGTGGCCGGCAACCAGGCGCGCATGCCCAAGGGTCTGCTCAAGGGCATCCGCACGCTCACCAGCAATATCGTGACCGAGATGGGCTACGCAGCCGACCTGCACCGTGAGGCGCTGATCGCTACCGGCGTGGTGCTGTTTGTGTTCATCCTGCTCATCAACCTGTCGTTCAGTATGCTCAAGAGGAGGGAGAACGCATGATGGCTGAAAACACGCGCGTCTACCGCAAGCCCGGCGCAGCGGCGCGGCTCAGGGGCTGGGTGCGCAAATCCATCCTTCGCTGGCGCAGACATCCCTTTTCGGCACTGATGCGCCTGATTAGCGCCTTGGGCATGGCCGTTACCATCATTGCCCTCCTCACGCTGGTTGTGGACATCCTCGTCAAGGGCGTGCCCAACATCCGGCCGGAGCTGTTCTCCCTCACCTACAACAGCGATAACCAGAGCCTCCTTCCCGCGTTGGTGAACACCTTTGCCATCACAGCACTGGCGCTGCTGATTGCGGTGCCCCTCGGCGTGGGCGGCGCCGTATACCTGAGCGAATACGCCCATCGCGGCAGCTTTCTGGTCAAGTCCGTGCGGCTGACCGCGGAGACGCTCGCGGGCATCCCCAGCATCATCTATGGCCTGTTCGGCATGATGTTTTTCGTGATCACGCTCAAGCTGGGCCTGTCGCTTCTATCCGGTGCGCTCACGCTGAGCCTGATGGTGCTGCCGCTGATCCTGCGCACCACCGAGGAAGCCCTGCTCTCCGTGCCGGACGGCTACCGCGAGGGCAGCTACGGCTTGGGCGCGGGCAAGCTGCGCACCGTGTGGCGCATCGTGCTGCCTCCCGCCGCCCCGGGTATCCTCGCGGGCGTGGTGCTGGCCATCGGCCGCATCGTGGGCGAGACGGCGGCACTGCTGTTCACGGCCGGCACGGTCGCCAACCTTCCCAAAGGCCTGCTGTCCTCCGGCCGCACGCTGTCGGTGCACATGTACGTGCTCTCCGGCGAGGGGCTGCATATTGGCGAGGCCTATGCCACCGCCGCGGTGCTGCTGGTTTTTGTAACGCTGATGAACGGGCTTAGCAGCCTGATTTCCCGCAGGATCATAAAGGAGTAAGCATGAGCAAGATCGAGATCGCTAACCTCAACCTCTATTACGATGACCTGCACGCGCTCAAGGATGTGAACCTGAACGTCGAGGCCAACCGCATCACGGCGTTCATCGGCCCGTCCGGCTGCGGCAAGTCCACGCTGCTCAAGACGCTCAACCGCATGAATGACTTGGTGCTGGGCTGCCGCGTAACAGGAAGCGTGACCCTCGACGGCGAAGATATCTATGGCGACCTGGACGTGAACCTGCTGCGCAAGCGCGTGGGCATGGTGTTTCAAAAACCAAACCCCTTTCCCATGAGCATCTACGACAACATCGCCTACGGCCCGCGCACGCATGGCGTGCACCGCAAGGCCATGCTGGATGAGATCGTAGAAAAATCGCTCGTGGATGCGGCCATCTGGGAGGAACTCAAGGACAGGCTGCAAAAGAGCGCGCTTGGCCTCTCCGGCGGACAGCAACAGCGCCTGTGCATCGCGCGCGCCTTGGCTGTGCAGCCCGAGGTGCTGCTGATGGACGAACCCACCAGCGCGCTGGACCCCATCTCCACCGGCAAGATCGAGGAACTGGCCATGCAGCTCAAGGAAAAATACACCCTTGTGATGGTGACCCATAACATGCAGCAGGCGCTGCGCGTGAGCGATACGACCGCGTTTTTCCTTCTTGGCGAAGTGGTGGAGAGCGGCGCGACCGAAAAACTCTTCTCCATGCCCGTGGACAAGCGCACCGAAGATTATATTACGGGGAGGTTCGGCTGATGAAGAACCGTTTCGACGAACAGGTGGATGTCTTGAATGCCCAGATGATCGAGATGGGCGCAATGATCGAAACGACCATCGAGGATGCGTGCGACGCTTTGCAGACGGCCGACCTGCCCAAGGCTCGCGCCATCATCGAGGCGGACTCGGCGGTGGATCGCAAGGAGCGCGAGATCGAGAGCCTGTGCCTGAGGATGCTGCTGACGCGCCAGCCTGTGGCGCACGACCTGCGCGTGGTATCCTCCGCGCTTAAAATGATCACGGACATGGAGCGCATCGGCGACCATGCCGCCGATATCAGCGAGATCGTCACCTTTATGGACTATACGGCCAAGCAGCCGGAGCACTTTGGCGCCATGGCCAGCGCGGCCATCGATATGGTGCACCGTGCCATCGACGCGTATGTTCGCCGCGACGTGGTGCTCGCCCGCGAGGTGATCCAAAGCGACGACATTGTGGACGATCTGTTCGTGGACGTGCGCAAGGAGCTGATCGAGATGCTCGCCGCGGATTCGTCCATGGGCAGCGAGGCGCTTGACCTGCTGATGATCGCCAAGTACTTCGAGCGCATCGGCGACCACGCCACCAACATCGCGGAGTGGGTGGAGTACTCGGTCACCGGCCTGTACAAAGGAGAAGTGCTGCAATGATACACGTGGTCGAGGATGACGACGGCGTCCGCGAGCTGGAGCTGTACGCGCTCCGGCAGGCGGGCTTCGACGCGGAGGGTTTCAATGCCACCGCCGCCTTCCGCGCCGCGCTGGAAAAAACAACGCCCCAATTGGTGCTGCTGGATGTGATGCTGCCCGGCGAGGACGGCGTTACGCTGCTGCAGAGCCTGCGCCGCGACCCGCGCACCAAGCGCCTTCCCGTGATCTTGGTGACCGCCAAGGGCGCGGAGATGGACAAGGTACGCGGGCTGGATGCGGGCGCGGATGATTACCTGACCAAGCCCTTTGGCATCATGGAGCTGCTAGCCCGTGTGCGCGCGCTGCTCAGGCGCAGCGAGGAGGGCAAGCCCGCGCAGGTGCTGGCCGTGGGCACGCTCAAGCTGGACCGCGACCGCCACTTGGTGGCGGCGGGCGAGCGGAACGTGGAACTAACGCATATGGAGTTTGAACTGCTCGCCTTTTTGATGGCACACGCGGGCCGCGCCGTAACGCGCGAGGTACTGCTGGACGACGTGTGGGGCATCGGCTTTGCGGGCGACACGCGCACCGTGGACGTGCACATCCGCTCGCTGCGGCAAAAGCTGGGCGCTTGCGGCGAGATGATCCTGACCGTGCGGGGCGTGGGCTACAAGCTGGAGGGCTGAGCATGCGAAGAAAGCTGTTCTGGAGCCTGGTGGGTTTCTCGCTGGTGATATCGCTGCTGCTGTGCGGGCTCCTGACCGGTGGCATGTACCTGTTTTTCAACCAACAGATACGTGAGCGCATCACCGATCAGGCGGATACCCTCGCGGCGCTGATGGCCGCGCAGGCCGACGACGTGGCGTTTTTGAAAAGCGGCGTGTATTACGACCGCGTGACGCTCGTGGATACCGACGGCACCGTGCTCTACGACAGCAAGTACAGCGCCGCCAACATGGAAAACCACCTGGATCGCGAGGAAGTCGGCGAGGCCTTCAAGACCGGTGTGGGCTGGGCCTACCGCAACAGCGAGACGCTGGGCGAGACCAGCGTGTATTACGCGCGCAAGCTTCCCAGCGGGCAAGTGCTGCGCGTGAGCGACACGCAGAAGAACGTGTTCGCCATGCTCAGTGGCATGTCCGGCTGGCTGGTGCTGGGGTGGCTGATGTGCATGGTGCTGGCCGCCATCCTCGCAAGGCCTATCACCAATTCGTTCATGCGGCCGCTCAACCGGATCGACTTGGACAACCCTTTGCAGAGCGACGGCTACGCGGAGCTCAGCCCCATGCTGCGGCGCATGGACGCGCAAAACCGCCGCATCGTATCGCAGATGGAGCGCCTCAAGCGCCAGCAGGCGGAGCTGAAGGCCGTTTTGAGCGGCCTGCGCGAAGGGCTGGTCGTGCTGGACGAGGGGCACCATGTGCTGGCCATCAACCCTGCGGCGCGGCACATTTTAGGCGCGCCGGAGCAGGAGGATCTGACCGGCAAGTCCCTGCCGGAGATCAACCGCCACGAAACGCTCATGCGCCTGCTCAAGGACAACAGCGGCGTGGGCGAGCTCATGCGCGGCGGGCGCATCTACCGCGTGTCCGCCAGCGTGGCGGAGGAGGGCGTAGGCATGGTGCTGCTTTTGCAGGACGTGACCGAAGCGCGGCTGGCCGAGCAGACTCGCCAGCAGTTCAGCGCCAACGTGAGCCACGAGCTGCGCACGCCGCTCACCACCATCAGCGGCTACGCGGAGCTGCTGGCCACGGGTTTTGCCAAGCCGGAGGATACCGCCTCGCTCGCGGGCAAGATACACGACGAGAGCAAGCGGATGCTCTCGCTGATCGAGGATATCATCCGCCTTTCGAAGCTGGACGAGGGGGCCGTGGGCGAAAAGCAGCCCATCGACCTGCTGCTGCTCGCTAAGTCGTGCGTGAACAAGCTGCGCGACTATGCCGACCGGCAGGCCGTGACCCTGTCCGTGGAAGGTACCAGCGCCGTGGTGCTGGGCGACCGTACCCTGCTGGAGGAAATGCTGCTGAACCTGATCGACAACGCCATCAAGTACAACCGTCGCGGGGGCGAGGCCCGCATCACCGTGGGGCTGGAGGGCACAAAGCCGCGCTTTGCCATCGCCGATACGGGCCTGGGCATCCCCGATGCGGATCAGGCGCGTGTGTTTGAACGCTTTTACCGTGTGGATAAGAGCCGCAGCAAGGAGACGGGCGGCACGGGGCTGGGTCTGTCGATCGTCAAGCATGGGGCGCAGCTGCACGGCGCGGAGGTGAACCTTGCAAGCAAGCTTGGCAAGGGCACGACCATCACCATCCTCTTCCCCGAGCAAAAGGAGACCGCCGATAAGACCTGACAAAGCATTCCGCCGCCCCCAAAACACCGGGGCGGCGTTTTCACGCACAGCGCCGGGACAACAGCGACCAACGGTGCATTTTGTGGCCGGTCGCGTGCAAAATGGCCGTATTTGTGCTATAATATCGTTTATCGGCATGGCACCGATGGAACCATACTAAGGAGGGCTATTCTTTGGACGACCCGATAGGCGGTCAATTATTGGTACAGCTGATCCTCATCCTGGTCAACGCTTTTTTCGCCGCCACGGAGATCGCCGTGATCTCCCTGAACGAAAACAAAGTGCGCAGGCAGGCGGAGGAGGGCGATAAAAAGGCCGCCGTGATGCTAAAACTTGCAACGTCTCCCAACGATTTTCTCTCGACCATACAGGTCTGCATAACCTTAAGCGGTTTTCTGGCCAGCGCGTTCGCCGCGGACTCGTTCGCGGATCGCCTGTCAAAGGCGATGGTGAACGCGGGCTTTTCGCTATTGTCTCCCGAGGCGCTCAATACCGCGTGCGTGATTGTGATCACGCTGATTCTGAGTTACTTCACCCTTGTGCTGGGCGAGCTCACGCCCAAGCGCATCGCCATGCAAAACCCAGACAAGGTCGCGCGCTGGAGCGCCGGGGCGATCGTCTTGGTGCAGAAAGTCTTCAAGCCCGTTGTCTGGCTGCTTTCCAAAAGCACCAACCTGATGCTTCGGCTGTTCCGCGTCAAGCCGCAGGCCGCAGGCGGCCAGGTAACCGAGGAAGAGATTCGCCTGATGGTGGACATCGGCGGCGAGAGCGGCTCCATCCTGCAGGATGAGCGCACCATGATCGAAAACATCTTTGAATTCAACAATACCACCGTGGCCTCGCTGATGGTACACCGCATGGACGTGGTCGCCATTCAGGTGGACGACAGCTACGACGAGATCATCCAGACCATTCAGGAATCCGGCCTGAGCCGCTTCCCCGTGTATGACGAGGATATTGACGACATCGTAGGCGTGCTCAACACGCGTGATTTTCTGCTCAACGCGCAGAGCAAAACCCCGCGCACCCTGCGCGAGCTCCTTCGCCCCGCCTACCTCGTGCCCGAGACCGTGCAGGCGGACGCGCTCTTTCGCGATATGCAAAAGCGCAAGACCCACATGGCCATCGTGGTGGATGAATACGGCGGCATGAGCGGGATCGTGACCATGGAGGACCTGCTGGAAGAGATCGTCGGCAATATTTACGACGAGTTTGACCCCGCGGAAGAGAGCGAGATCGAAAAGCTGGAGGACAACCTCTGGCGCTGCTCGGGCACGGTCGATCTGGAAACGCTGTCCGACGCGCTGGATATCGAGCTGCCGCTGGACGAGGAGTACGACACGCTGGGCGGCATGGTGTTCAGCCGCT
>CAZOZO010000056.1:0-17261 GCA_964584315.1 uncultured Oscillospiraceae bacterium | reverse complement strand
CAGGCACAGACGCACAACAGACATCACAAGAATCAATAAAATTATGATTGGGAACATACTTCCATCTTTCAGGTTCTTCAATGCTAGCAATAGCTTTGATCAGCAAGGCATTGTTGATTTGCAGGTTTGTGTCTGCCGGTATAAATGGAATTTTCAAATCAGCGAAAGTATCCGCAAACAGCTTGCAGACATCCTCACGCATTCCATCAAACTCTTCACCAAATTCAGATAGAATGCAAAATTTTGGCTTCAGAGCATCCACAAGGCAAATCAAGCCGTTTCTGCCTAAATGATCTCTGTAAAACGCTTGTCCGTCTTGTAGCCGCTGCTGACAAAAATCATTCTCACATTCCTGAAAGCCGCCAAGATGAGCTAAAAGAATGATCGGCTTCTTCTTATCTTTCGATAGGCAGCCGCAATCGAAGGTGTAAAGCCTGTATCACCTGTATACACCAAAGCATACGTTGCCGTTTCAAAAATAAACCCAATGGCATCGCAATCCGATATCAAATCATAATGCTTTGCAGGTATCACCGATACAGCAATGCCCTTTTCACATAGAATTGGTTGATAATGCGGATCGACCACATGCACTCGATAATCACTTTTTCGGCTCATGTTCAACTGCGAGGCGTGTTTCTTGAACGCGCTTGCAGAAAGGTACAGGTCGATTGTTTTGCGCTGTTCTTGATAGCGTTTGCCCTTTTCTTGTACGAGGTATTGATAAATCTCCTCTTCTGACATGGAGGCCAACGCTGGCATATTATCAGCCGTGAGCTCCTTTCCTAAATTCTTGTCGATTTCGTTCTTTGCGTCTTTATTGTATATGTAGAGCAATGTCAGTATGGATTCCAGATCTGCGTCATGGTCATTATGGGCGTGGGTGACAAAAACCTTGCTGATGTGGCTGAATTTGAAACCCGCCTCCATAAAATTCTCAATGAAATCAAAGCCGGGGTCGATCACGATGCCGTCTTTACCAAGGCTCAAATAGTACCCTCCGCCTCGGCTATGCGTCCCTTGACTATCGATAATAGGTGTATAGGAGTTCCACCGGCGAAGCCCAAAAAACTCGATTTCACCAGTATCCGGCATAGTCTGGGACGTGGTGAACTGCTTAAAACTGTTCTTTTTCTCTTCGGAATCAGCAAAGATTTTAGAACAATTAAGGTGCGAGTGAAGGTGACGAATGCGTTCATGTGGTATCGTCCAAGGCGCTTCCGCATCTTCTTTAGGCCATTTATTAGCTTGATCAATGCTATCTAAAAACCTGCGTAGCGCATTTTCCACTTTATTATTCGAACTACGAACATCATTTAAAGAGGATATGGGAGCTTCTCCTTGGCCTGATGCGTCTTCTGGACTGGCAACTAATCGATCCAACCTTATTCTTGCAGCAGCAAAACTCGGGTCGAGTTCAAGACACTTGCGATAATCAAGAATTGCATTCCCTGTTTGATGGAGTTCTTCAAATAACAACGCTCGGTTTAAATAATAGAAT
The DNA here is from genome assembly GCA_964584315.1 of uncultured Oscillospiraceae bacterium. Lineage (GTDB taxonomy): Bacteria > Bacillota > Clostridia > Christensenellales > Aristaeellaceae > CAXXOK01. The sequence goes on along the minus strand of CAZOZO010000056.1, from coordinate 15,760 downwards.
TCCTCAGGATTGATTTTAATCGCGCTGTTATAACAATCCAGTGCTTCCTCATATCGTTTCAAATCCGAAAGAACATTGCCTTTCCCGTTCAAAGCATTTGAATACTGTGGGTCGACTAGAAGCGCTCTATTGTAGCAATCCAGAGCTTCTTCATATCGTTTTAAACCAAAAAGCACATTACCTTTCCCGTTCAATGCATATGTGTATTGTGGGTCGATCTGAAACGCGCTGTTGTAGCAAACCAGCGCTTCCTCATATCGTTTCAAACCTGAAAGTGCATTGCCTTTCCCGTTCAATGCATATGCGAATTGTGGGTCGATCTGAAGCGCGCTGTTGTAGCAAACCAGCGCTTCTTCCAAGCGTCTCAAAGCGCGAAGCGCATTGCCTTTCCCGTTCTGAGCATTGGCGTACTGTGGGTCGATTTGAAGCGCGCTATTGTAGCAAACCAGCGCTTCCTCATATCGTTTCAAATCTGAAAGTACATTGCCACGGTAGTGATGTGCTTTCGGAAACTTGGGGTCTTTCAACAGTGCCGCATCCAAGTCTTCCAGTGCCCCTGTATAATCTTTGTTTCCCCATCTCGCCCTGCCACGAATATAAAAAGCCATCGGGTCGGTCGGCCAGCGTTTGATGATTTCTTCGCTCTCGATGAGTGCTTGCGCCCAAGATTCTTGCATGCACAGAGCTTCAACGTGCTCGATAAGCTCAAGCAAATTAACATCATCCATTGGCTTCACGCTCCGTTTTTCAAGTAAACCTGAGTATGCCTGCGAGAGATACGTTACTATGTATTATAGGATGAGCACAGAATATGTCAACCCTTTGATTTCATTATGCTATCTGGAGCAACAAAAAAACCGAAGCACTAACTCGTGCTTCGGTTTTACTTTGCCATACGGCGGCAGCTAACGCGCATCACTTCGCGCTCTCGACGATCTTCTTGAACGCTTCGGGGTCGTTCACGGCGATGTCGGCAAGCATCTTGCGGTTGATGAGCACATTGTGCTTCTTGAGGCCGCTCATCAGCACGGAGTAGCTCATGTCGTTCATGCGCGCGGCGGCGTTGATACGGGTGATCCACAGGCGGCGGAAGTCGCGCTTGCGAAGCTTGCGGCCTTCGTAGGCATAGCGCAGGCTGCGGGCGACCTGCTCGCTGGCCGCGCGGTACTGGCGGGATTTGGCGCCGAAGTAGCCCTTGGCGAGCTTGAGTATCTTGCGGCGTTTCTTATGGGCGTTTACAGCCCCTTTGATGCGTGCCATGTTTTATATCCTCCTTGCAAAATGACCGGCTTACTGGTAGGGCAGCAGCTTGCGGATGGTGCGGGCCTCGGCGCCGTTGTCCACAATGCCGTCCGCGCGCAGGTGACGGGTGCGCTTGGTGGTCTTGAGGTGCACCTGATGGTTGGCGTTCATCTGCTTATGCTTCACTTTGCCGTTCTTGGTGAAGGAGAAACGCTTGGCAGCGCCGCGGTGGGATTTCTGTTTAGGCATGGGGGTTTTCCTCCTCTCCATATGGGTCCCGTGCCCACGGCGAAAGCGCCCGGGCACGGGAGGAGCCGGGCTGTGCGCCGCGATCGCGGCGTGCGCAGTCGGTTCCCAGGTCAGATCATGTTCTCGCTTTCGCGCTTGACCTTCTTTTTGGGCTGCTCCTTAGGCTGCTCGGCCTTGTCGGGCGCGGCCGCTTCCTGCGTGGCCTCGCGCGTTTCGGTCTGGGCCTGCGCCTTGCGCTGCTGCGACTTCTCGGCGAAGCTCTTCTTCTCAGCCTTCGGGGCAATGATCATGATCATGTGGCGGCCCTCCAAAAGCGGGCGCCGCTCGACGTTGCCAACCTCTTCGATGCGCTTGGCAAAGTCCAGCATGATCTGCATACCGATGTTCGTGTGCGCGATCTGGCGGCCACGGAAGCGGATGCTCACCTTCACCTTGTCGCCCTCTTCGAGGAACTTGATCGCGTTCTTCAGCTTGGTCTGAAGGTCGTTCTCCTCGATGGTGGCGGAAAGCTGCACCTCTTTGAGCTCCACGATGCGCTGGTTCTTGCGCAGCTCGCGCTCGCGCCTGGACTGCTCGAAGCGGTGCTTGTCGTAGTCCATCAGCTTGCAAACGGGGGGCTGTGCGCCGGGCACGATCTTGACCAGATCGATGCCCGCCTCCTCGGCTTTGGCCATTGCGGCCTGCAGGCTCATCACGCCCAGCTGCTCGCCGTCCTTGCCGATCAGTCGCACCTCGCGGTCGGTGATCTCTTCGTTGATCATCGGTTCGTTGTTGATATCCATACACCTCCATGATGTTCAGGGGGCGCCCTGCCTGCTGCGGCCGCGCGGCTCGCTTGTACCGCAGACGCAAACAAAAACGCCGGGCATACTACCCGCCGCTCTCACACCGACGCGGACTTACGTGCCGCGACCTGCGCAACGTTGGTCGCGCGGTGAGAAGCGGGCAGCTTCTGCTTACGGCGCTTATCATACCACAGGGGTCCGCGCCTGTCAAGCGCCGCCCGCAGGTTTCGGCGGATACTTCTATGAGTCGTTCAGTGCAGCGTTTATGTAACTTAAGTTATGCATGTTAATTGCATAAGTCGCATTCGCGCGCGGCTGTGTTTCGCCTCTGCAATGCTTTATATTGCACCGCTTTTCCTTTCTCCTGTCACAGCTGTGCATTCCATTTTGCTTGTATCGATTTGCATCGTACTGCATTTCCATTCATCGCATTTTGTTCGTGTATTGTACTGTATCCGTCCATAGGTCGCATTGCGTACCTTTCGCGTAGCAGCAAACCCAATAATCTCCTTGCTTCGCGCCGTTCATTCTGTTATAATTCCGAAAGGATTATTACCCACGCAGGAGGAAAGGAGCCCAAACGCCATCGCCGGGGATGCGGGGCGCGCGGCGCCTTCCAGCGCTTTGGGATGTGGAGCATGAAGGCCAAACAATGGTTGATGCCCCTGGGTTTCACACTGGTCGTGGTCGCCATCATCTGGCTGTGGGTGTCTGAGCAGGCGATGTCGCTGTTCAGCGGTACGCCGCAAAATCAGGCCCTGTGGGATACCGGCTGGCGCGTGCAGGCAGGCGCTCTGGACACGCGCGATTTTGCTGTGCCCATGCGCCTTCACGGCGCCGAGGATGGCATCGCGAACGTTCTGCCGACCTCTATTCCCGCCAACGCCCGTCTCTACATCAAAACCAATGACCAGGTCGTGCATGTGCAGGTGGCCGGCGCGCCCGTCGCCACGCTCAGCGCTGCCGCGGCGGACGGGGCGCGCTTCACCAGCGATACGCCCTGGACGGCCGTGCGTATCGACGCTGCCATGGCGGGCAAGCCCATCCGCATCACGTTCAGCGGCACGGGCAGCAAGCCGTTCATCGAGGTATACAGCATCCGCTTTGGCACCGAGGCGCGCGTGCAGCTGGCGCTCTTCCGCTCGTCGCTCACCAGCATCACGCAAAGCCTGCTCATCTTCGTGTTCGCGCTGGCGCTGTTCTTTTACGCATCGACGGGGGCGCGGCGCTTTGGCGAGCGCCTGGCCAGCGGCTATGTGCACATGCTCCTGTTTGTGCTGGTCAGCGGCGTGTGGTTTTACACCTATACCGATATCGGCGCGGTCAATTATATCGAGTCGGCGGCTTACCATGTGGTCAATGTGGTCAGCTGCTTTTTGATGGCGCCCATCTTTATCCTGTTCAGCATCTCCGCGGGCGTCGCCAACCGGCGTTACGGCATGGCGATGCTCGCCCTCACGGCCGCGGCGCTCACCGCGGTGTTTCTGCTGTGGTACCTGGGCCATATCCCGCTGTGGGCGGCCATGCTGTGCGTGATCGTCATCGCGACCCTCATCGGCATCGCCGTGCTGGTCTACTCGCTGCGCCACAAAAGCCAGCGCCTTCATTCGGACACGCTGGGCGTGGGCGTTATCATCATCGTGGCGGCAGGGCTTGTGACCATGGGCATCATCGTGTTCTATCCCATGCCCGACGATACGCTGATCGTGCGCCACGCCGTGCTGGTGCTGCTGCTGACCCTTGCGGCCAGCGTGCTGGACGCCAACACGGATATCATCGTCAAGGCCCGCAAGTTCGAGCAGTTGCGCATCCGCGAGGAGGAGTACCGCATCGCCGTGCGCCAGAGCGACAAGTACGTCGTGCGCTATGACATCGAGTCCCGCGCCATTTTGCAGGGCGACGGGCCCACTCTGCTGTTTGGCACGGAACCGCTGATACCGGACATGCCGGAGGCCGCCATCCGCGGCGGCATGGTGGCGCCTGAGAGCGTGGACGATTTTACCGCCTTCTTTGCCGATATGCAGGCGGGCAAGGCGCTGGGCACCACCACCGCCCATCTGCGCAACCACGACGGCAGCTATTCCTGGTACCGCGCGGATTTCACCATGGTCTACACCGATGACCGCAAGCCGCTGCACGCGGTCATCTCCTGCAGCGACATCACCGAGCAGCGCGAGCGCGAGCTCGCCTACCAGAGGTGGAAACAGAGCTACGCCGAGATGCCCGTGTGCGGCATGAACTACTATGAGTACAACCTGACGCGCGACGCCTTCGCGGGCGAGGCGGGCAAGATGCTGCCGCCCCTGCCGCCCGAGGCCAAGCGCACGCTGGGCGTGATGGTCGACCACCTGGCCGATAACTATGTGCTGCCCGCCGACGAGCAGCGCTTTCGCGCGTTTTTCCAGCGCGACCGGCTGCTGGGCGCGTTTTCGCACGGGATATACAGCGACACGCTGGAGTTCCGCCGTATGGGGGCGGACGCGCAGCCCCTGTGGACGCTGGCCACCGTGCAGCTGATCGCGGACCCCTACAGTAGCGATGTGCAGACCTTCCTGCTGTTGACTGACCGGGACGAGCAGAAGCGCGACGAGCTGCGCGTGCGCGCCCGCAGCAACACCGACCCGCTTACGGGGCTTTTGAACCGCCGCGCCTTTGAGGAGCAGTTCATGGAGCTGCTCGACCAGTCCGGCCCGGAGGATATGCACGCGCTGATCATGATCGACGTGGACGGCTTCAAGCGCGTGAACGACACCTACGGCCACCACTTTGGCGACCGGGTGCTCGTGGATATCGCCGGCAGCCTGCGCGCCATGATGCGCGGCGACGACCTGGTGGGCCGCATCGGCGGGGACGAGTATGTGGTGTGCCTCAAAAACGTGCGCGAGAGCACGGGGTTCCTCGAGCGGCGCTCCGCGTTCATCTGCCAGGCCCTCTCCCGCCAGTTTGGCACCGACGCGGCCATCACCGGCAGCGTGGGGCTCTCGCTGTACCCGCGCGACGGGCACTGCTTTGACGAGCTGTACCAGAAGGCCGACCGGGCCCTCTACTACGCCAAGCACCACGGCAAAAACCGCTATGTGCTCTACCACGAGGGTCTCTCCGGCGGCGATACCACCGCCCCCTCCGCCCCGGGCTGGCTGCCCACGCCCGAGGGCGACGGCCCGGAGGACACGCACGAGCCCGAGCGCACCCTGCTGATCGTGGACGACGTGGAGATGAACCGCGCGCTGCTGGGCGAAATATTCAAGGACGATTTCCACCTGCTGTTCGCGGAGAACGGCCAGCAGTGCCTGGATATCCTGCTGCGCAGCGAGACGCCCATCTCCGCCGTGCTGCTGGATCTGATCATGCCGGGGCTCAGCGGCCTTACGGTGCTGGAGCGCATCCAGAACGATGCCTTCATGGCCACCATCCCCGTGATCGTCACCTCCGCCGCGGACGAGATGGACTACGGCCTCAAGGCCATCGAGCTGGGCGCGACCGATTTCGTGAGCAAGCCCATCGACCCGCGGCTGGTGCGCCTGCGCGTGCAAAACGCCGTGCACAAGCGCGAGACCGAGGAGCTGCGCGCCCAAAACCGCTACCTGCTGGTGCAAAAGAGCGACGAGAGCCGCCATCAGGACGAGCTTCGCTATATGGCCGAGCACGACCCCCTCACCAACATCAACAACAAGGCCACCTTCTACCGCAAGGCCAAGGCGATGATCGACGCCGCGCCCGACCGGCAGTTTGTGATGATCGCGTTCGATATCGAGCGCTTCCGCCTGATCAACGACATCTTCGGCCACGAGGAGGGCGACCGGCTGCTGCACTACATCGCGCAGCGGATGCAGGCCTTCTACGCGGGGCGCGGCGTCTTCAGCCGCACCGACTCGGACAACTTCGCCCTCTGCCTGCCCTACGAACGCGACGCCCTGCACCGCCGCTTTGTGGAAAATGAGGCGGAGCTGCGGGAGTACGACCTGCCCTTCGACATCGTGCTGGTCTACGGCCTGTACATCATCGATGACCGCACGCTGCCGGTCAGCATCATGCACGACCGGGCGGAGATGGCCAAGCGCACCGTGAAGGGCAACTATGTGCAGCGTTACGCCTATTATGACGACAAGCTGCGCCAGGCGCTGCTCAGCGAGCTGGAGATCGTCAACAACATGAACAGCGCCCTGCAGCAGGGCCAGTTTGAGGTGTACCTGCAACCCAAGTGCCTGCTGGAGACCGGCGAGATCGTAGGGGCCGAGGCGCTGGTGCGCTGGAACCACCCCACGCGCGGCGTGCTCTCGCCGGGCGCATTCGTGCCCATCTTCGAGCGCAACGGCTTTATCATGAAGCTGGACGCATGGGTGTGGGAGCAGGTGTGCCGCCTGCTGCGCAAATGGATGGATCAAAACGAGGGCCAGCCGCTGATCCCCGTGAGCATGAACGTGTCCCGCGTGAACATCTACAACCCTGCGCTGGTGGGCACCCTTACAGGCCTGTCCGACCGCTACGGCGTGCCGCGCCGCATGCTGGAGCTGGAGATCACCGAAAGCGCCTACGCGGAGGATCCCAAGCAGCTCAGCGGGCTGGTGTCCGAGCTGCGCACGCGCGGCTTTCCTGTGCAGATGGACGATTTCGGCAGCGCGTACTCCAGCCTCAACATGCTCAAGGAAGTATCGGTCGACCTTTTGAAGCTGGATATGCGCTTCCTGTTTGGCAACGACCAGGATGGGCGCGGCGGCACTATCCTCAGCAGCGTGGTGCGTATGGCGCGTTACCTGCAGCTGCCCATCGTGGCGGAGGGTGTGGAGACCGCCGAGCAGGCGCGCTTCCTGCACTCCGTGGGGCTGGCGGTGGGGCAGGGCTTCTACTTCCACAAGCCCATGCCCGTGGAGGCGTTCGAGCGGCTGTTTGCCCAGTGCCCGCTGCGGCCCATCGGCACCGTCAGCGATATGTATCCGGAGGCCACGCTGCGCAGGCTGTGGAGCATAAACGGCGATTTCAGCCTCATGCTCTCCACCATCCCGTGCGCGGCCAGCCTGTGCGAGCTCACCGGCGACAAGATCGAGATCCTGCGCATCAACGACGAATACCTGGCCATGACGCACGACCAGCTGGAGCGCATCTACAGCCTGGGCACCGATGTGCGCACCCTCACCACGGCCGAAAACTACCGGGAGCTGCTCACGCTGTTTGGCCGCGCGCTGGACACGAAGACCGCCGCCGAAGGCAGGTATGCGCGCCTGGGGCCGGACGGTGCCCTGCACCGCTACCATGTCAAGATCACATACCTCAGCGGCGACCGCATCCGCTCGCTGTTCTTCATTACCTACAACCCGCTGGAGGGGAGTGGATGCCCGTGATGCAGCCGGCGCCCCGTGCCTGTGCCCGGCGCGCGTGGCTGTGCGCGCTGCTTTGCTGCCTGTGGCTGGCGTTGCCCGCGCAGGCCGGGGCGCCAGCCGCCACGGTTGCCCCCACCAGCACGCCCGCCGCGGGCACGGCCTTTGCCCCTACCGATGCCGAGCGTGCCTACCTTGCCGCGCAACCCACCCTGACCGTCGCCTACGGCCATACATGGGAGCCGCTCGTGCGCACGGAGCAAGGTGGCGGCCCCTCCGGCGTGGCCGTGATGCTGCTGGACAACCTCCGCGAAAAGACGGGTGTAACGCTCGTCTATGTGCCGCTGGAGACCGCCGACCGATACGACCTGCTGCTCTGCGTGCCGGACGATGCTTCCCTCGCAGCCCGCACGGACGTATTGCTCAGCACGCCCTACGTTACCATGCCGCTGGTGCTGGTCACCAAAAGCGACCGCACGCGCGCGCCCGCCGCCGCCGTGCAGGAGGGCTTCCGCATGCCGTCCGCGCTCATGGGCGTGCCCGCCGCGCTCACCTATTTTGCCACCGCGCGCGACTGCCTGGATGCTGTGCTGGAGGGGCGACAGCCCGCCGCCGTCCTGAACCGCTACATGGCGGATAAACTGCTTCAGAGCGCCGCATACGCGCAGCTTGCCGCCCACCCGCTGGAGGGCGCGGCGGTAGGCGCGTGCTTTGCCGTGCCCGCGGGCGGCGACCAGCGACTCTTGCCGCTGCTCAACCGCCTGATCGACTCCGTGAGCACGGCGGATATGAACGGCTACATCATCGCGGACGTGCTGCACAACCAGCCCATCAACCTTTCCACCATCGCGGACCAAATGCCCACCGACGTGGCGCTGGTATCCTCGGCTGCCATCGTGCTGGTGCTTTTGCTTGCGAGCCTGATCGTGCTGCGCGATATGCGCAGCAGGCAGGAGCGGGCACGCACCGCAGAGATCGCCGCGTTTTTGGACTATGCCAACAAGGTGAACGACGACGTGTGGGAAGTGGACGTGCGCACCCTGCGCCGCTGGCGCTACCGCATCCGGCAGGGCGAGATCACGCGCGTGCCCATACCCCTTCTCACACAGGACGTGATCGACCACAACGTGCACCCGGAGGACATCCCGCTGGTCATGGAGCGCGTGCGGCGGCTGACCGGCAGCACGGATGTGCGCGCGCTGGAGCAGGAGCGTTTCGACTGCCGCATTTTGGGCGCTGGGGGCTTCCGCTGGGCACGCATCGTGTTCCAGAGCATGATGCCCTCGCCCGCGCACCCCGCCTGCGTGATGGTCTACGTCATGGATGTGGACGACGCCGTGCGCGCCGAGGAGCAAAAAAACGAGCAGCTGCGCCAGGCGCTGGATACGGCCGAGCGCCAGAGCCGCGCCCGCGCGGGCTTTGCCGCTTACATCAGCCACGAGATACGCTCGCCGCTCAACGCCATGCTGGGCTACCTGACCCTGGCCCGCATGAACGCCCACGACCCGGAGCGCCTTGCGGACTGCTTTGTCAAGAGCGAGTACGCGGCCAACCATTTGTTGCAGCTGGTGGGCGGCGTGCTGGACATGGGCTCGCTGGACAGCGGCAAGCTGCGCCTGGCCAGCGCCGGTTTTGACATCGGCGTGCTGCTGGACACGCTGGCCTCCATCTACAACGCGCTGGCCAAGACCCGCGGCATCCTCTACCGCGTGGAGGCGGGCGACCTGCCGGAGCGTTTCCTGATCGGCGACGACCTGCGCGTCAAGCAGGTGATCGTGAACCTTTTGAGCAACGCCATGAAGTTTACCCCCACGGGCGGCAGCGTGACGCTTACCGCGGCGCAGCGGCCCCTTTCGGACGGGCGCGTCATGGTGCGCTTTCAGGTGCGGGATACGGGCATCGGCATGAGCGAGGCGTTCCAAAAGCAGCTTTTCAACATCTACACCCAGTCGACCGAGGCGGTGGACGGGCACTTCGGCGGCAGCGGGCTGGGCCTGAATATCGCGCGGCGGCTGATCGACCTGATGGGCGGCACCATCGCCGTCGCGAGCGAGGAAAACCGCGGCACCGCCTTTACCGTGGAGATCCCCTTCCCGGTCGATACAGGCAGGCGCGCGCTGGCCACCGCCCAGCCCGACCCGCACCTGTGCCTCGCGGGCAAGCGCCTGCTGCTGGTAGAGGACAACGACATGAACATGGAGATCGCCACCGAGCTGCTCACCCAGCAGGGCGGCTTCGTGATCGACGGGGCCGCCAACGGGGCCGAGGCCGTGCGGCGCTTTACCCAGAGCCCCGCGGGCACCTACCACGCCGTTTTGATGGACGTGCGCATGCCCGTGATGGACGGCTACGAGGCCACGCGCGCCATCCGCGGCAGCGGCCATCCGGACGCGAAAACCGTGCCCATCCTCGCCATGACCGCCGACGCCTTCGACAGCGACGTGCGGCAGGCCGCCGAGGCGGGCATGGACGGGCATGTGCCCAAGCCCATTGATTACCGCGCGCTGCTGGTGAAATTGGCGACGTATATGTAGCGGCCGCTCTGCGGCCTTTGGCACCGAAGGAGAGCGTGCGGCCAGTGGCCGCTTCGCCGAAGGCGAAAGCGAACCGGAGATGGCCAGTTTGGCCAGCACAGGGCGCGATAGCGCGCTGCGCGCCGATCAAACTGGCGGGGCAGGGGACTTCGTCCCCCTCCCAACCTCCCCCTGGGGACGGGTGGGGAGTATCACTCCAGTTGGCTGAATGCGCCGCGCGAGACATAGCCGCTTCGCGGCTGTTGTCGCGCTTGCGGTGTGTGCGCTGTGGCGCGGGGGAGTTTGGGGTTCCACCCCAAACCCCGCAAGGGCTTCGCCCTTGACCCGCTTCCGCTGCGGCGGGGGTTCTTACGGGTCTTTTATACATCTGTAAAACCCCCTTACCGCTCAATCCCAAAAAGGAAAAGCATGCCCGCAGGGCGAATAACTTTCGTTGACTACATACAGCGAGAGGGGCGGTTGCCATGCCTTGGCACAGGGCACAGCCCGTTAAAGCCGCGCGCGCGTATCGGCGGGCGGCGCTGTTTGCGTTGCTGCTTTTGGCGCTTGTCGCGCTGTCTGCGTGCGATGCGCTGGATGAGCCCGCCCCGCAGGCCGCGGGCCCGAACCTTGCGCTGGTCAGCCTGCCCGCCTGGCACGACGGCAGCGCCCCCGCCGCGCAGGCCCAGACCGATGACGACGGCTACGCGCTGGTCGATTTCTGGCTGGACGGCACGCAGAACATGGGCGGCATCAATACCAGCGTCGCCAGCATGTACCCCCACATGGGTAAAAAGTACCGCGAGGGCGGCTTCCACTACCACTATAACGCACGCGCGGGCTGGTATGAGAACCTGCTGGGCGATTTTTTGACCGCCGCGGGCGACGCGCGCGTGCGCACCATCCGCTATGGCAACGAAACCATTCCGGACGCGGCCCTCGCGGGCTACGGCCTGAACCGGGATGCCGCGGACGAACGCGCCTCCGTGTGGCGCGACCTGCACACCGTGGCGCAGGAGACCGACGCGGGCTTTTTCAAGCGCATGGGCGCGGAGGATATGCAAAAGAGCTTCTACGCGCTGGGCGCGCCGGACTGGCTCGCCCGCGCCGCCACGCTGGACGCGCAGCTTTTGGAAAACCCGGCCCTCCGGGACGCGATGGCCGGTGCGCAAGCCGCGCAGGTGAACGCCATCGCGGAAGGCGACGGGGCCTACCTCCTCGCCGCGGGGCGCGACGAGGTACAGTGCGCGCTCTATGACGCGCTGCCCAACCTCGACCTGCGCCGCCTGAGCGTGATCACCATCGACCCCGCGTCGGTGCGCCGTGTCTCCGGCGCGGACGATACGGGCAAGACCATCGCCTATTATGAGCAGCTGCTGCGGCAGATGGGCGTGTTCGACGCGGGGCTGTGCGTTGGCGTGCTGGATTTTCAGCTGGACTACCTGGGCCAGCTGAGCACCTTCACCACCGCGGACCTGAGCGAGCCGCTGCTGTGGGGCCGCGTGATCCTCGACGAAAAAAAGCAGACCTTTGAAAACCTGGGCGTGATGCCCCGCCGCCTGCTCACGCTGGTGGTGGGCACCCGCGCCCGTGTGGATGATTTTATCACCAACCTTGACACCGCCATCAATGGCGACCGTGCTCTGCGCGGCCTGCGCGGGCCGGAAAACGGCGAGCTCGCCTACGCCGCGGATGGGCAGACCGTCACCCAGCAGCCCTTTGGCTTTGCGTGGAACCACACCGTGATCGCCCGCCCGGGCATGGGCTACTACACGCAGGCCACGGCGGGCGCGGCGCTGGCCGAGGCTGCCGTGGGCGGTACGGGCACGGATGCCGCTGCCGCCGATGCCACGGGCGACGCAAAGCCTGCTGCCATGTCCCAAGCCACGACCACCGTGGCCGAGAGCGGCCTGCCGCGCATCACCCTCGCGGCGGACGCGCAGGGCGCGCAGCCGGATCGCACCCTCGCCATCAGCCTGCCCATCGAGGCGGGCGCGGATGGGGCCAGCCTGGACGTGAGCCGCCTGACCGGCGCCAGCCTGACCGCCGTAAGCAGCGTATTGCTCAGCGAGGTGCTGCCCAGCACGCCGCAGAACGCCGCCGCGTCCGCGGGCGTGCAGGCCATCGCCTACCGCGACAAGGTATACCGCTTCGCCGAAGGGGCGCAGGGCGACGCCTTCACCCTTCAGGGCATCGCGGAGGAGGGCGGCAGGCTGGTCGTGACCTTCGCCGTGGACGGCGGGCTGCTGCGCACCGGCTACTACCGCCTGCATGTGGCCGCCGACGCGACGGGCGAGCAGGTGGCATGGCAGGCCGTGCCGTGGATCGACGGCGAGCAGAGCGTGAGCGCCTCCGTGAGCGACGCGCAGGTGTACGAGTGGGAAACCTTCGCCACCGCCATGACCGAGTACGACCGTGACAGCAAAGCCCTGCCGCGCATGTTCCAGCACGCGTGGGGCCCCTTTACCGAAAAGCTGTACCACGGCCTGCGCGTGCCGGATTTTCCGCCGGTGTACAGGTCGGTGCGCCTCAAGGAGCTGTTCGCCCAGCTGCGCGCCGCCGCCGCGTCGGATGTGAGCCCGCTGATCCGCTATACGTTCGAAGTGTTCGTGCCCGGGCCGTGATGCCCGCGCCGCATGGAAAGGATAGAGCGATGCACGCCATGCTTACCCCGGAACCGCGCGTGCGGTACCACAACCGCACCAAGGTGCTGCTGGTCTATCTGCTGGCCTGGGGGCTGGCCATCGCCGTGCCCGTGGCGGCGCTGCTTTGGCTGTACCCCTACAAGCTGGCGGGCTCCGCGCCCGCGGCGTTCGCGGGGCTGGCGGGCATTGCCGCCGCTCTGCCGGATGCGGCCCGCGAGGCGCTGGCACAGGCATCCCAGCAAGCGGGCGCTGGCGGCGAGGCCCTGCGCGCCATGCTGGCCGCGCGCGACGTGGTGTGGCGCTACACGGTAGGCGCGGTGGTGGGCGCGGCGTGGCTTTTATCGCTCATCTGGCAGCTGTTGTGGCGCGCGCGCTTTTCGCACCCGCGGCACGGGGCGCGCTCCGTCCAGCGGGCGGTGGCGGCGTACCGCATGTCGATGCTGGTGGTGCTGGGCGTCTGCGCGCTGGGCGCGCTGGCCGTGTACCTGCTGGGCCTGCGCACGGTGGCAGGCCGCACGGAGTGGGATTATGTGATCTACTTTTGCGGGTTTGCGACGGTGCCGCTGGCGGCCATGGCCTGTTTCCGGCTGGCCGCGCCCCCCGCGATATCCGGGAGGCGGGCGTATTTCAAGAGGCTGTAACGCCAACGCTCGCACTTTCCCCTGTTAGGAGGCAATATGTCCTACTACCTGCTCGCCATCGGCGGTACCGGCAACAAGATACTGGAGGCGCTGGTCTATGCCTGCGCCGCCGACGCGCTCCTCGTGCCGGACGAGGAGGGCCACCTGGTGCCCGTGCCCGCCGTGAACGCGCTGATCGTCGATGTGGACGCGGCCTGCGGCAACACCACCCGCGCCAAGCAAGCCGCCGAGCATTACGAAGCTGTGCGCAAGGCTTTCCACGCTTCGCACACGCTGCGCCGCGGCTTCCATACCCAGCTGCATGTCGACCGCTGGAATATGAACCTGGCCCGCCGCGCCACCTCGGTCAGCGGCATGGTGCACAACCACCGGCGCGACCGCCTGCTCGCCGAGGCCCTCTTCAGCCAAACCGAGGCGGATCTGGAGTACAGCGAGGGCTTCCGCGGCCACCCGGACTTGGGCGTGCTCTTTTTTGCCGATCTTTTGAACGACTTGGACGCGCTGGCCCTCTCCGGCCAGCCGGACGAGATGGTGTCCCTGCTGCAACGCATCCAGGGCGAGCTGGCCGTGGGCGAGACCGTGCGCGTCATGCTGGTGGGCTCCATCTTCGGCGGCACGGGGGCCAGCGGCATCCCCAGCGTGAGCCGCTTCCTGCGCGAGCGTTTCCGGGGCAGCGCGGACAGGTTCATCCTCTCCGCGGTGCTCATGCTGCCGTATTTTGAGGTGCCCCCCTCCGCCGCGGACGAAACCATGGAGATCGTCGTCAAATCCAGCACGTTTTTGGACAAGGCGCGAACCGCGCTGCAATACTACGGCATGGAGGGCATGATCCGCTCCGGCGAAACGGACGAGCGCGGCGTGTACGACGCGCTGTACCTGCTGGGGCTACCGCGCGAGGCGTTCGTGACCCAGCGCATCTACTCCACCGGCAGCCAGAGCCAGGAAAACGACGCCCACCTTTTGGAGTGGCTGGCCGTGCGCTGCGCGGCGCAGTTCTTCCGCACGGGTTTTCGCGGGGCGCAGGCGCACAACATCGATTGCTATTACTACCAGTGGCACAGCCGCGAGGTCAGCTGGGAGTGCTTCGACCAGGAGGCCACAGCCTACCGCGCCACGTTCGGCGGGCTGCTCAAGGCTGCCGCGCTCTACTTTATCGAGTGCTACCCCACGCTGCGCACCGGCCTAAGGGAGGACGACCGCCGCCTGCTGCGCACCGTGAACTACGCCGCGCCGTTCTTCCGCGGCACCGCCCGGTTTACCGCCGCCCAGCGCGACCAGCTGGTCAAGCTGACCGACGACCTGTACCGCCTGCTGGCTTTCTACGTAAACTGGATGTGGCAGGTGCTGCGCACGCTGCCGCCCACCCTTCGGCCGGAGCGGCCCGAGGAAGCCGCCGCCGCGGAGCTGACCGCCCTCTACAGCCGCTTTGTGGAGGTGCGCGCGCTGCTGGCCATCGCCGAAGCCGCGCCCGAATCGCAAAAGGGCGACGAGGCCGCGCGCGGCTTCGTGCAGGGGCTGCACGAGGAGTATTACGACCTGACCGCAAAGCTGCCCCGCCTGATCGATGCGGTGGGCGGGCAAACCTACCTTGGCATTTTGCAGGCGGAGAAGGAGCGCCGCACCCAGCGCCTCATGGCCCAGCGGCAGGCGCTGCTGGAGCAGCGCGAGCAGATGACCCGCTGGGAGGGCGAGGACGCCCGCCTGATCGACCCGCAAACCCTGCTTCAGGAAAAGGCGCGCCTGACCGCCATCGAGCGCGCCTACGACGGCCTGGAGGATCGCCTCGCGCTGGTGACCGAGGACGCGCTTCGCGCTGTAGAGCAGCGCGTGGCCGACCAGCAGCCGGACGAAACGCCCGACGCGCTGCCGGAGAACGGGCTGTTTGACCCCAAGGCGCTGGACGATCTGCACCGCCTGCTGATGGTCTACGGCACCGGCGCGGAGGCGGGCGATTCCGTGACCGCGGACACGCTTCGCCGCGCGCTGTGGGATGCGTTCCCCCGCCTGATCGCGCAACGCGTGCCGGATCGCGTGGGCGCGTGGCAGGCGCTGGCGGGCGTTGCCGGCGGCGACCTGACGGGCGAAGGCCCCGCCGCTGCGTTTGCGAGCTTTACGGCGGCGCTGCTGGCCGCCGTGGTGGAGGAGGACGTTTGATGAAGCGCACCCGCAAGGATGAGCGCAAGGCCGCGCTCGACCGCAAGACCTCCTACCTGACGCTGCTGCCCGCGATGGGCGAGGGCTTCCATACCGGCTACCAGAGCCGCGCGGGCGTTGTGAGCGACCGCAACCAGAAGCCGCACGAGTGGCTGGAGAGCGTCGCCAAAAACCTGCTGACCCCCGGCGAGGATGTGGGCTATTCCATCCCGGATG
>CAZOZO010000055.1:0-17447 GCA_964584315.1 uncultured Oscillospiraceae bacterium | reverse complement strand
TCACGCCCATCTGCTATTGCCTGAGCGAGACCACCGGCATGGGCATCGGCATCGCCAAGAAGAGCTACTGGAATACGGTCATCTTCCTGATTTCGGCGGTGGTCAACATCGCGCTATGCTACGCGCTGATACCGCTGTTTGCGGACGCGGGCGCGGCCATGGCGGCGGCGGGCGCGGCGCTGGTGGCGCTGGGCATCCGCACGCTCGCGGGCGAAAAGTACTACAAGGCCATCGACCACTACCGCTACCTGTACTACACCGTGGGGCTGATGCTGGCCGCGTCCATCATCAACTACGCCCTGCGCGGCAGTGCCGCCCTTAAATACGGGCTGCTCGCGCTGGTCTACGCGCTGGCGCTGTACCTGTTCCGCAGGGAGATACGCACGCTGCTTTTGACCGCGCGCCAGCTGCTCAAGGAAGGCGCGGGCGCGCTGAAACGCCGCGCCGCAAGCACACACAACGAAGGAGACGCCACATGAGCAAACGCATCCTGCTGATCTCGGACGCAGCCAGCTTCTGGACGAAGCGCTACATCGAAAACCTGCTCCTGCCCGAAGGGTGGGAGGTAGTGCTGTTCCCCATCTGGGAGCAGGAGGGCCGCTTTGACGATTTTTACCGCGAGCACGGCGTGACCGTGTACCGCGACACACACCGTCTGCCGCTGATCCGGCACATTCCGCGCGCGCGCATGTGGGCGCGCATCGCGGCCAACGCGCGCAAGCTGCGCAGGCTGGGGCCGTTTGACGCCATCCACAACCATTACCTGAGCCAGCGCGACCTGGCGCTGGGACACGCGGTGCGCCGCGCAAACCCGAATGCCAAGTGGGTGTGCAGCTTCTGGGGCAGCGACCTGCTGCGCGGCACCTCGCTGGAGCTAAAGCGCATGACGCGCTACCTTGCGGAGTGCGACCATATCACCGTGCACTCCTCGCTGCACTTTTCGCACATTGCCCATGTGTATGGCGATGCATTCGCCCAGAAAACCGCGCTGGTCTACTTCGGCCAGACGGTGTACCACGACATCGACCGCGTGCGCGCCATCGCGGACAAAGCCGCCTGCAAGGCGCATTTCGGCCTGCCCGCGGACAAGCCTGTCATCTGCCTTGGCTACAACGCATCGCCCACGCACAAGCACCTGGAGCTGCTCAAGGGCCTGCGCACCCTGCCGGAGGAGACGCTGCGCGGCTGGTCGCTGGTGCTGCAAATGACCTACGGCAGCCGCGACAACGCCTACTTCGACACCGTGAAGGAAGCCGCCGAGGCCATGCCCTGCCACACGCTGGTGCTGACCGAGTTTATGGACGGCACCGAGAGCGCCTATCTGCGCCTCGCGGCGGATGTGTTCGTGCTGGCCATCCCGACGGACGCGTTCAGCGCCAGCCTGCAGGAGTACCTGTACGCGGGCGCGCGGGTGCTTAGGGCCAAGTGGCTGCGCTACCCGCAGCTGGAGGAGCTGGGCATCGCCACCACGGAATTCTCGGAGCTGTCGCAGGTGCCCGCGCTGCTTTCGCAGGCGCTCACGCACGAGCTGAGCGCGGAGGAGCAGGACAAGCGCGCGATGCTCAAAGTGAAGTATTCGTGGGATACGGTGCGCGAGGGTTGGCTGGCGCTGTACCGGTAAGGCGAGATTGGCGCGCATGGGCAATATCAAAGGCGAGGGGCCGTTTGACCCCTCGCCTTTTGTGTGCCGCCGAATTGTCAGCGGGTACGTTCACTGCGCATGGGCTGTATCTATCAATCGCCCCAAGCCAGCATGTCCTCGGGCCATGTGAGCACATCGACCTCCGGCTCGCAATTGGATTGTTCATAAAATGTGTAGAGGATGCCATGCAGCAGCTTGGAACCCCGGATTTCAAGGATGTGCGCGATGACCACGTCCTGTATTATCCAACTCGTGCACATCTCGCGCTCGCTGCCGCTGCCGTCTTGTTCATAGGCCCACGGAACGTACCACTGTCCATCGCCGAAAAAATCAGGGCTGAATTTTCCCGCCAGTTCCTGATCTACCGCCTTATATGCGGCAACATAGGCATCTTTGTCCGTTTCAGCCTTGTTAAACAACACTTGCGCGTACGCGAGCCAGGTTTCTTCTGCTTCTGTTTCTGCTATCGTATCCTCCTCGTCCTCATATGCATCGTCGTAATAATCGGATGCAAACCGGTAGAGCAGTGTGGCGTCGCGGCCATCGATGGTCAACCCGCTGTCGGTGCGGCTGCAATCTGTGCGTTCATCTGGCGGCCTGCCTTCCGCGGCGATGACCTGATCCATCGTCATACCGCCCTGCACACCATTGCGGAATGAAAACGGCCGGGATGCCTCTTCATGTGCCTTGGCCGCGTAATCGGTCGCGGGATAGGGGAATGCGGGGAACCAGCTTACGTCGGGCTCAAAGATGAAAGACCGTGTATTATACGAAATTTGGATGTAAGGCTCTCCGGAGTACTGCCCGCCGCTTTCAAAGAAGTACAAAGAAATCGTTGCATCCCGATATTGCCAATCAATATGCTGTGAACTAGTCCAAAACTCCTTTGGCGTAGGCGTACCATATTTAGTGGTCAAGATGTCACGCAAAGCGAGGTAGACTTGCGCCAAATCGACGCTCTTCGAAGCGTTTGAATCGCTGCTAAAGACTAGCGCACAATCGTAAATGGGCGAATACATGTCCCGCACTACGTGGACGGTCGTTGGCGTTAGCGCCTCGATAGTGATGCCACTGATGAGATAGTCCAGTTTGTTGGACGCTTCGCTCCGGGACATGGTAAGCCCGTTCTCCTTCGCTAGCAGCTCCATATCGGCGGAGGCGGTCAGCCGGAACGCCGAGTGCAGAAAGTCCCAGCTGTCGGCCAGCGCGGGCGCCGCGGCAAGGCATAGGGCAAGCACGCACAATACGAGGATGAGCCATTTTTTCACTTTATCTACCCTCCCGATTGGATAACAGGGGATCAATGAAACACGATACCTTTATATCCCGCCTTCCGCATACGCCGCCACGGGGATGGCGTTTCCTTCCGCGTCGTACAGCGCATAGGCGATGTGCCTTTCCTCCAGGATGTAGGCGACGCCGGTCGCGTCCACGGTGGGGGTCAGGGTCACGGTCAGCTTGCGCGCCTCGATAAAGCCCTGCCTGCACTCTACCGGCACGTCGGTATCGATGGTAAAGCCGCGCAGCATTTTGTTGATGTAGCGCACCTTTCCATCATCGCCCATTACGGCGGCGTAGTCCGCGGTATAGGGGCTGGCGGCGGCAAAGGTGTTTTGGATGCGAGTCTTGCCGCCCGCGTCCACATAGCCGTAGCCGCCGCGGTAGGAGACACGGCACAGCGTGTTGCCGCCAAACTCGTCATGCGTGCCCCACGAGGGCTCCATCACGAACTTGGCCTCGGGCGATATCAACCCCCACAGCTTGTTCTGCCGCACCCACGCGCGGTGGTAGATGGGGTCGAACGAGCCGATCTCGCTGTACTTGATGCGCAGCACCACCTGCCATGCACGGTTGATGATGCCCCATGCATCGCCCTTCCTGACGGCACACAGCCCCAGCTGGAACGCGCCCACCGCGGCATAGCTCGGCTTGATGACCACGGTGCCCGCCATGTCGATAAAACCCCATCGCTTGGCTACGCGTATGCCTGCCAGCCCTTCGGAGTAAGGGGCTGCGTTGGTGTACGTGAGCGGGATGACCACCTTGCCTGCCGCATCGATGTAGCCGTACAGCCCTTTTTGCGATACGGCGGCGCGGCCCTCGCTGTAGGGGCCCGCGCTTTCCCACACGTAGCCTTCGCCCGCGGGTTCGCCCGTGGCTGTGTCCAGGTAGGCCCACAGGCCGTTTTGTTTGGCGGCGATGTAGCCGCCGGATATCTCGCCCAGCGCCTCGTAGGGGCCGCCGATCTTCGTCCCGTCTGCAATGCGGTACAGGTCACAGCCGGTTGGGGCGGATAAGGCTGCATATCCGTTTTTTGCCCACAGCACGCTGTCGTAGACCGTATCGGCGATCAGGGTGCCGTCATTGCGCAGCAGGCCGTACTTGCCCGCCGTGGGCTCCAGATCGGCATCGCCAACGACCGTATCGCCCATAAACACCGCGACCACGGCATAGGTGTCCTCCGGCGCGAAGGCTGCTTCGGTCAAGGCTCTCTCCGGCAGGCTCTCCGCGCGGAAAACCCGCTCCGCCCAGTCAAACTGCGGGGGCACGCGCCACGCGCCCGTATCGTCCACGAAGCCAACTTTGCCATCCTGCATGGCGCGGTGCAGCCGCATGGCCTTGCACAGGGCAAGGCGATACGGCGCATCCAGAAAATCGCCAAGGCCGGTGAGCAGCGGCAAGGCCTTGGCGGGGTCGTCGCGCAGCAGCAGCAGGCGTGCCTCCGCGTAGGCGGCATACTTGGCCGCCGCATCGCCGCTCTGTTTTGCAAAGGCGTTCAATGCGTCCAGAAAACTGCCCGCCTCGAGCATCGCGACTGCCGCGTCCAGCGTCGCGTCGCCCGTAGGGGCGACCGTCGCGGCGGGGTTCACGCTTGTGTTGGTCGCAGCGTCGGTCACCAGAAAATCCTCCGCCAGCGCCACCGTCGGCAGCAGCACCAGCAGGCAGAGCCATGTGAGCCAGCGTTTCATATTGCTTACCCCCGCATTGGATTGTCAAGAGAGTGCATCTGTATAGATAACGTGCAAACCGTTCGCTTTCACGCATTGTACCATTCCAAATTCAGGCGCGTCAAGCGATTCGCGCTGTTTCGTTTTTTTGCTGTACCCCGGCTTGACAACCTGCCCCTGCGCCTGTATAATTCCCGCAAGGCAATGACGGGAGGAGTACCTCCACGCAAGGGTCTTACAGAGAGCCGCGGGCGCTGGAAGCGCGGCAGACCCGATGGAGTGAAGAACAGCCCCGAGCACCCGCTTGAAAAGCCGTTTGGCCCAGTAGACGCGGGCGGGTACGCCCGATACAGCGAAGGGAAATCAAGCGCGGCCACATTGCTGGCCATGCCGTTTCCGTCAAAGAGCGGGCCGTTTTGCGGCCAATGCGGGTGGTACCGCGAAGGGTTGAAACACAGCCCTCCGCCCCGATACAAGGGGGCGGAGGGCTTTTGCATACCCGCCCATCGACGGCGCTCCGTTTGCACGGGGCGCGGCAAGGAGGCAGACATGTACCGTACCGACTATTGCGGCAGCCTGCGCCGCGGGCACATCGGCAGGCAGGCGACGGTGTGCGGCTGGGTGCTGACCCGCCGCGACATGGGCGGCGTGATCTTTGTGGACGTGCGCGACCGCGAGGGCACGCTGCAAACGGTGTTTGACCTTTCCGCCGCGGACGCGGAGAGCTTTGCCGCAGCGGAGCGCCTGCGCAACCAGAGCGTGGTGCAGGTGACCGGCGAAGTGCGCCTGCGTGACGAGAGCACGTACAACGCGGCTTTGCCCACGGGCGAAGTGGAGCTGGTGGCGGCAAGCCTGACCGTGCTGTCGGTGGCCGAGGCGCTGCCCTTCTCCCTGACGGACGACGAGCCCGTGCGCGAGGAGCTGCGCCTGACGTACCGCTATCTTGACCTGCGCCGCCCCAAGATGTACGAGGCGCTGCGCTTCCGCGCCCGCGTGCAGCGCGCGGCGGAGCAGATTTTGGACGAGCAGGGCTTTTTACAGGTGGAAACGCCCATCCTGTGCAAATCCACGCCGGAGGGCGCGCGCGACTATCTGGTGCCCAGCCGCGTGCACCCGGGCACGTTCTACGCCCTGCCGCAGAGCCCGCAGATTTTCAAGCAGCTTTTGATGGTGGGCGGCATCGACAAGTACTATCAGGTGGCCCGATGCTTCCGCGATGAGGACCTGCGCGCCGACCGCCAGCCGGAGTTCACGCAGGTGGACATGGAGCGCAGCTTTGTGGATCAGGAGGACATGCTCGCCTTCCTGAAAGACCTGTTCACCCGCATCTACGAAACGGTGATGGAACGGCCGCTGGAGCTGCCCATCAAGCGCCTTACGTGGCAGGAAGCCATGGATGCCTACGGCAACGATAAACCCGATCTTCGGTTTGATCTGCCCATCGCAGAGGTGAGCGACATCTGCGCGGAGTCCAGCTTTGGCGTGTTCACGGACGCGCTCAAGCACGGCGGCGTGGTGCGCGCCATCCGCGTGCCGGGCGGCGCGGCCTTTACCCGCACCACCATCGAGCAGCTGACCGAGCACGCCCAAAAGCTGGGCGCCAAGGGCATGGCATGGGCGCTGATCAAGGAAGACGGCGAAGTGAACAGCATCCTGCCCAAGTATTTTTCGACGGAATGCTGGCAGGCGCTCCTGGCCCAGACAGGCACAGGCAAAGGCGATTTCCTCCTGTTCTGCGCGGATCAGCTGGACGTGGCGCGCAAGGTGCTAAGCGGCCTGCGCGTGCGCTGCGGCGAGCTGATGGGCCTGATCGACAAAAAACAGTTTCAGTTCGCGCTGGTCACGGACTTCCCCATGTTTGAATACAAGAAAGACGAAAACCGCTTCGCGGCCATGCACCACCCCTTCACCATGCCCTATGAGGAGGACTTGGACTTGATGGCGGAGGACGCCACCAAGCCGCTGGTGCGCTCGCAGGCGTATGACGTGGTGCTCAACGGCGTGGAGCTGGGTAGCGGCAGCGTGCGTATCCACAGGCCGGACGTGCAGAGCCGCGTGTTCAGCGCACTGGGCTTCAGCAAGGAGGAGGCGCGCGAGCGCTTTGGGTTCATGCTGGGGGCGTTCCGCTTCGGCACGCCGCCGCACGCAGGCTTCGCGTTCGGCCTTGACCGGCTGGTGATGCTGCTGCTGGGCGCGCAGAGCCTGCGCGATGTGATCGCCTTCCCCAAGATCAAGGACGCAAGCTGCCCCATGACCGGCGCGCCGGATTTTGTGGATCAAAAGCAGCTGGAGGAGCTCAAGATCGGCGTGAACGTGGCGGAGGAGATGAAGCGCGAGCACGAGGAGCAGGTGACGCGGCAAACGGTGCAGAACACCGCGCTGCTGAGCATGCTCAGCCTCTCCAAGAGCGACGAAGCCTCGCTGGACAGGGACTTTTTGGGCATCGTGGATTTTGCGGGCGAGCTTTCCGCCCTCGACAGGCAGGCCCCGCAGCCACTGCGCCTCAAAAACCAGCGCAGCGAGAATGTGCGGCCGGACGAAGTGGGCGAGAGCTTCGCGCTTCAAAAGGTGCTCATGAACGCCAAAACGGTCAGCGGCCCGTATATCACCGTGCCAAAGACCTTTGAATGACAGGGCGGGGGCATTGCCCCGCGCCGGAAAGGAAGCCCCGATGCGCCCCTATCCTGAAATTTGCAGGCTGACCGTGCGGGAGCTGTGCGACGCGCTACAGGCGGGTACGCTCACCTCGGCGGAGGTCACGCGCGCCTATCTTGACAGCATCGCCGCGCAAAACGGCACGATCAACGCCTATCTGGACGTGTTCGCCAAAGACGCCATGGCCGACGCTGAGTTGAGCGACGCCCGCCGCAAGGAGGGCAAGCCTCTCTCCGCGCTGGATGGCGTGCCTGTGGCCGTGAAGGACAACATCCTTGTGGAAGGGCACAAGTGCACCTGCGCCAGCAAGATGCTGGGCGATTTCGTGGCCCCCTACAGCGCGACCGTCGCATTGCGCCTGCGTGCGGCGGGCATGGTGCTGCTGGGCAAGCTGAACATGGATGAGTTCGCCATGGGAAGCAGCAATGAAAACAGCGCCTTTGGCGTTTGCCGCAACCCGTGGGCGCGAGGCCGCGTGCCCGGCGGCTCCAGCGGCGGCGCGGCAGCGGCCGTGGCCGCGGGCATGGCCCCTGCGGCGCTGGGCAGCGATACGGGCGGCAGCATCCGCCAGCCGGCCAGCTTTTGCGGCGTGGCGGGGGTCAAACCTGCCTACGGCGCGGTCAGCCGCTACGGGCTGGTGGCGTTCGCCAGCTCGCTGGACCAGATCGGCCCGCTGTGCAAAACGGCGGACGACGCGGCCCTTGTGATGGACGTGATCGCCGCGCATGACCCGCGCGACGCCACCAGCGACGCACTGCTTACGCACGGCTACGTTTCGCAGCCGCTTGACAGCCTCGCGGGGCTGACCGTCGGCCTGCCCAGGGAGTGCTTTGGCGAGGGCCTTAGCATGCCGGTGTACCACGCGGTGATGGCCGCCGCCGAAAAGCTGCGCGAAATGGGCGCGAAGGTGGAGGACGTGAGCATCCCCTCGCTGCCCTACGCGCTCAGCTGCTACTATGTGCTCTCCAGCGCGGAGGCGTCCAGTAATCTGGCCCGCTTCGACGGCGTGCGCTACGGCTACCGCGTCAAGGAGTACGCGGATTTGGACGAGCTGTACCGCAGGAGCCGCGAGGAAGGCTTCGGGCTGGAGGTAAAGCGCCGCATCATGCTGGGCACGTTCGCGCTATCCAGCGGCTATCAGGATCAGTATTACCTGAAAGCCCAGCAGGCGCGCGAGCTGCTGCGCTACGAGTTTTCGCAGGCGCTGACCGGTTGCGACGCGCTGCTGACGCCCGTGGCCCCCACCTATGCCTACAAACTGGGCGAGAAAACCGCCGACCCCATGGAGATGTACATGGGCGACCTCTACACCGTGCCCGCGAACCTGACCGGCCTGCCCTGCGTGAGCGTGCCGTGCGGCCGCGCCGAGGACGGGGGCGACACGCTGCCCATCGGCATGAGCCTGACGGGCGCGCGCGCGGGCCTGAAAACGCTGCTGGCCATCGCGGACGCGTACGAGCGGGAAGCCCGGCCCAACGAGGGCATTCGCCCCTACGAACGCCTGCAAAAGGGAGGGGAACGCACATGATCTGGGAAATGGTCATCGGTCTGGAGACGCATGTGGAGCTGAACACGAAAAGCAAGGTGTTTTGCGCCTGCCGGACGGATTTTGGCGCGGAGCCCAACACGCACGTATGCCCGGTGTGCATGGGCCTGCCCGGCGCGCTGCCGGTGTTCAACGAGGCGGTGCTGCGCCGCGCGGCCATGGCGGGCTACGCGCTCAATGGCCATGTGCACCACGTGAGCCGGTTCGACCGTAAGAACTACTTTTACCCCGACCTGCCCAAGGCGTACCAGATCAGCCAGTTCTACCGCCCCATCTGCGAGGGCGGGTGGCTGACGGTGCAAACGTCCAAGGGGGAGAAGCGCATCGGCATCACCCGCATCCACATTGAGGAGGACGCGGGCAAACTGGTGCATGACGACGCAAGCGGCACCATGCTGGACATGAACCGCTGCGGCGTACCGCTGATCGAGATCGTCAGCGAGCCGGACATCCGCTCGGCGGAGGAGGCGGTTCTGTACCTGCGCAAGGTGCGCGCCATCCTGACCTATATCGGGGTGAGCGACTGCCGCATGAACGAGGGGAGCCTCCGCTGCGACGTGAACCTGAGCATCCACAGGGAGGGCGAGCCCTTCGGCGTGCGCACGGAGATGAAGAACCTCAACTCCTTCCAGAGCGTGGAGCGCGCCATACAGGCCGAGTACGAGCGGCAGGTGGCCGCGGTGGAGGCGGGGGAGGAGATCGTGCAGGAAACCCGCCGCTACGACCAGAAAACCGGCAAAACCAGCACCATGCGCCGCAAGGAAAACAGCGCGGACTACCGCTACTTTCCCGACCCGGACCTGCCCGAGGTGCGCCTGACCGACGACGAGCTGGCGGCCATCCGCGCGGCCATCCCCGCCCTGCCGGACGAGCGCCGCGAGGCGTATATGCGCGCCTATGGCCTGAGCGCCTACGCTGCCGAACAGCTGACCGCCGAGCGTTGGCTGGCGGAGTATTTCGAGGCCGCTGCCAGCGTGGCCAAATCGCCCGTGGGGGTGGGGAACCTGCTGCAGGGCGAGGTGTTTGCGCTGCTAGGCGCGCGCGCTGCCGAGGCGGAAAAGGCGGGTGTCGCCGCGCCGGAGGGGCGGGCGTCGCTGCCCGTGTCGCCGGAGAACCTCGCCAAGCTCTCCGACCTGCTAACGGACGGGCGTGTGAACAGCTCCACCGGCAAGCGCATACTGGCCGCGCTGTTCTGCGAGGACTGCGACCCCGAGGCCTACGCGCAGGCGCACGAGCTGTTTACCGTGGGGGATGATACGGCGCTCATGGACGCGGTGCAAAAGGCGCTTATTGATAACCCGGACATGGTGGAGAGCTTCAAAAAGGGCAAGGTGACCGTCGAAAAGGCGCTGATGGGCAAGGCGATGGCCATCCTGCGCGGCAAGGCGGATCCCGAGCGCCTGAACACGCTGCTGCATGAGGCGCTTGCAAAAAACCTGTAGCCGCTCTCACAGGAGGAACCGTCGGGGGGCCGTGCGCCTCCCGACGCCTTTTTCGGCGCGCGGGGCGGGAAGCCCCGCGTGCACCGCTGCGTGAATGCCCGCTCGCGCGCATACTTATGCAGAATGGATGATTTGGCACGCAGTCTGCACGTCGCGCCATCAAGGCGCAAAGGCTCCCGCGATTTTCCAGGCAATGCAGGAAAAGTACAATCCATGCACTGCCGCCTGATTTGACAACCCCCTGATCTCATGATATGCTTTTCCGGTATTACAGAAGCGGGGATATCCCCTGCCGAAAATATGGGCGGCTGCCCGGGAGAAACGAGGTTTTTCGGTATGCAGCACTACCGCGTCGGCATCATCGGGGCTACTGGCATGGTTGGCCAGCGTTTTGCACTGTTGCTGGACGGTCACCCGTGGTTCAAGGTCACATGCCTTGCCGCGAGCGCCCGCAGCGCCGGGCTTAGCTACCGTGAGGCCGTGGGTAAACGCTGGGCGTTTCCGGAAACGCCGATCCCCGCCTACATCGCCGAAATGCCCGTCGTGGACGCGTCGGACGTCGCCGCCGTAGCCGCGCAGGTGGATTTTGTTTTCTGCGCCGTAGACATGAAAAAAGACGAGATCCTCGCGCTGGAAGAGCGCTACGCCAAGGCCGAGGTGCCCGTCATCAGCAATAACAGCGCCAACCGCTGGACGCCCGACGTGCCCATGATGATCCCCGAGATCAACGGCGCGCACGCGGAGGTCATCGCGGCGCAGCGCGCGCGCCTTGGCACGCAGCACGGCTTTATCGCCGTCAAGCCCAATTGCAGTATCCAGAGCTATGTGCCCGCCCTGTGGCCGCTACTGGACTTTGAGCCCGAGAAGCTGATCGTGTGCACCTATCAGGCCATCAGCGGCGCGGGCAAGACGTTTGAAACCTGGCCGGAGATGCTGGATAACGTGATCCCCTACATCGGCGGCGAGGATGAGAAGAGCGAGAAAGAGCCGCTGCGCATTTTCGGCCATGTGGAGGGCGGGCGCATCGTGCCCGCAACCACGCCGGACATCAGCGCCCAGTGCCTGCGCGTGGCCTGCACGGACGGGCACATGGCCGCGGTGAGCGTAAAATTCAAGAAAAAGCCCACCATCGAGCAGATTCTGGAGCGGTGGGCGACTGCCAAACCCGCGACCGACGGGCTGGGTTTGCCTAGCAGCCCCGCGGAGTTCCTGCACTATTTTGACGACCCCAGCCGCCCGCAGACGAAGCTCGACCGCGATTTTGAGCGTGGCATGGGCATCACCATCGGCCGCCTACGCGAGGATAAGGTTTTCGATTATAAGTTTGTTTGCCTGAGCCACAACACCGTGCGCGGCGCTGCCGGCGGCGGTGTGCTCAGCGCGGAATACCTGTGCCAGAAAGGGTTCATCAAGGCGAAGTAACGCCCGCCGCGCGCACCCAGCGGGGCGCGTAGGCGGGCTCACGGCCACCAAGGGCGTACTGTGCCCATTTTGAACCGGTTTTGCGCAATGATTCCGTTGCGACGTGAGGAGGGTTATTATGCCTGCGCCTTCTTTGTTCCAAGGCAGCGCGGTGGCGCTTGTCACACCCTTTGTAAATGGCAAGGTGGATACCGCCGCCATCGAGCGGCTGGTGGAGATGCAGATTTCGGGCGGCACCAAGGCGATCATCGCCTGCGGCACCACGGGGGAACCTACCACGATGAACGCGGACGAGCGGGAGCTGACCGTTCGCACTGTGGTCAAGGCAGTGAAAGGGCGCGTGCCCGTGATCGCAGGCACCGGCAGCAACTGCACCCAGAACGTGATCGATACCGCCAAGCGGTATGAGGATATCGGCTGCGTGGCGCAGCTGGTGGTGACCCCCTATTACAACAAGACCACGCAGGAGGGCCTGTACCAGCACTTCATGGCCATCGCGGAAAAGACCGCGCTGCCCATCGTGATCTACAACGTGCCCACCCGCACCACGCTGGATATCAGCCCTGAGGTGCTGGACCGCCTCGCCTGCTGCGAGCAGTTCATCGGCCTCAAGGAGAGCAGCTACAACATCCCCTACGTGATGGAGAAGATTCGCCATGTAGGCGGCAGGCTGGCCATCTACAGCGGCAACGACGATACGGTCATCCCCCTGATGGCGCTGGGCGCGGAGGGCGTGATCTCGGTGGTGGCCAACGCCCTGCCGGAGATGGTGGCCCAGATGACCGACAGCTACCTCGCGGGCGACCACCGCACGGCGCTTGACCTGCAGCTGCGGCTGATGCCCGTGATCTGCGCGTTTTTCGCGGAGGTCAGCCCCATACCGTGCAAGGCGGCCATGGAAATGATGGGCCTGTGCGGCGGCGACCTGCGCCTGCCGCTGGTGCCCATCAGCGATTGTAATCGCGCAAAGCTGCGCGACGCGCTCATCAGCGTGGGCGTGAATCTGTAAACAGCACAGCATGCAGGCCGGGCGTTTGCCCGGCCTTTTTGGAAACGGAGGAACGGGTATGAACATCATCATCGGCGGCGCGATGGGGCGCATGGGGCGCGAGCTGGCCCGCGCGGCGGGCGAGGCGGGCGTAGGCGTCGCCTGCGGCGTGGATATCGCCTACGCGGGGCAGCCCATGGATTTCCCCATGGTTCAAACCTATGCGGAGATCGCCGTGCAGGCGGACGTGCTGGTGGATTTCAGCCGTGCGGACGGGCTGTCCGCGCTGCTGGACTATGCGATCCTCGCCCATTTGCCGTGTGTGCTGTGCACCACCGGCTATACCGAGGCGGAGGTGGCCGCCATACGTGCCGCGTCTGCACAGGTAGCGGTGTTCCGCAGCGCCAACATGAGCCTGGGCATCAACGTGCTGCAAGCGCTGTGCGCCATGGCCGCCAAGGCGCTGGGCGACCGCTTCGATGTGGAGATCATCGAAAAGCACCACCGCCAGAAGCTGGACAGCCCCAGCGGCACCGCGCTGATGCTGTACGAGAGCGTGCGCGGCGCGCTTTCCGGCGAACACCCCGTGGTGAACGGGCGCGTGGGGCGCGATGCGAAACGAGGCGCAGGCGAGGTGGGCATCCACGCCGTGCGCGGCGGCACCGTAACGGGGGAGCACGAGGTGGGCTTCTACGGCAACGCGGAGCAGATCATTTTGTCCCACCGCGCCGAGAACCGCGGCCTGTTTGCGGAAGGCGCGGTGAGGGCGGCGCAGTTTTTGGCGGGCAAGCCCGCGGGGCTCTACACCATGCAGGATGTGGTGGCCGAGGTGCTGGGCAACTGATGCCGCTGGAAATTTGGTTCGCGCCTGTTAACCGACTGAAAAACAGCTCCGTTCGCATTTCCGCGGCGGAGCTGTTGTCTTGAAGCGGCCAACGGTTGGTTTTCCGCTCGGCGGGCACGCCGTGCGTTCGTATGCTGCCTCGTGCCGGATACGGGCACCGGAGCGCCGCATGACTGGCAGCGATGGTAATTTGGTTTGTACCAGCTAACCGGCAAACAAAAAGCTCCTCCCGCATCCCTGCGGCGGAGCTTTCCCTTCAGCCGGTCAGTCGTCCTTTTCCCACCCGGACAGGTTGTCCTGTATGGTGGAGAGGATCTCCTTGAGGGCGGTGCGCTGCTGCGAGCTGAGCCCGCGCGGCATGGGGCCGATCACACTGTTGTTCATGCTGCCGGAGAGCAAATAATCCAGGCTCACATCTAACACATTGGCCATCGCCACCAGGGTTTCCAGGCTTGCCTTGCGCGTGCCGCGCTCCACATGCCCCACAAAGGATGTCGATACATTCACCCGCTCGGCAAGCGCCTCTTGCGTCCAGCCCTTTACGGCGCGCTGCTTGCGGATCCTGCGGCCAAGATCGACATAGTCCATATACTCAACCCCATCGAAAAAATCGTTGTTTTGTAAAAGTGGTTACAAAACTACACATTACAATATATAGGATACTTGTAGAAAACGACAGTGTCTAGAAGTCCAGATTGTTACTTGAGCAACTGATTTGCCTATGTTATATAATGGAAAATCGCCTCTCTTTCCTGTTTTTAAGCAAGAATTTTGTCAAAAAACGGTGACAAACCATTGCCTTCATGCTATAATAACCATGTTGACCCAGCCGGAGATAAGGTTTAGGTTCTTCCTCCTTCGTTCATCTATGTCCGAATGATTGGAAACCCAATACCCTAATCACAGGAAATCTGGGACACAGATCAACTATTTGGAGGGAACCATCATGTTTCAAGACAAAACCCTGACCTGCCGCGACTGTGGTACCGAGTTCGTGTTCTCCGCCAGCGAGCAGCAGTTCTTTGCGGATAAGGGCTTCCAGAATGAGCCCAGCCGCTGCCCCAGCTGCCGCGCTTCGCGCCGTGCTACGCAGAACCCCACCCGCGGTGAGCGCCAGATGTACGAAGTGATCTGCGACGGCTGCGGAGCCACCACCCAGGTGCCGTTCCAGCCCCGCGGCGACCGTCCCGTGTACTGCCGCGACTGCTACGAGCGCAATCGCCAGAACCAGTACTAAGACACCGCGCCAACCGGCGCATGGAGCGCTCCCCGTGAGGGGGGGCGCTCTTTTTTGATGCCCCGCGCCTCGCGCACAGGTGCTTGCGCGCCGCGCATCGGCCCGCGAGGGGCAAATGTGCGGCGCGCAAAGGTGTATGCGCTGCGTGGCTTGCGCCGTGTCGATGGGCGCGCGCCACAGGCGGCGCGGCGGCAATCGCTCAGTTAACGCGCTTGATGGTCTCGCGAACCTGGGAGAAGATGCTCAGGTAATCATCCTTGAAACC
Organism: uncultured Oscillospiraceae bacterium; assembly: GCA_964584315.1. Taxonomy (GTDB): domain Bacteria; phylum Bacillota; class Clostridia; order Christensenellales; family Aristaeellaceae; genus CAXXOK01. The sequence goes on along the minus strand of CAZOZO010000055.1, from coordinate 2,458 downwards.
AAGCGGATAGGTCATCTGGATGCAGTAGAGCACGCCGTTGATCGCGGTGGCATGGATGCGGCCGCCCACCTTGACGCCGTTGGCCAGCGTGCCGGTGTAGTTGGCGTACACGCCCTTGCCGCCCATCAGGTAGCGCGTGGCGGTCAGGCTGGGGCTCCACTCCACAAAGTTGGTGGCGCCGATGGTGCTCAGGCGCTGCTTGATCTCGGTGGTCAGGTTGGCCTCGGTATAGTTGCTGTTGACCGGCACGGCAGAGATGTTGATCACGCCCAGCTGCCCGTCTTTGATCTGCTGCTCCGGCTCGGTCAAAGTGTACATCTCGTTCACGCTCTCGTCCGGCACCCAGCCCGCGGGGCCGTCAAAGGAGAGGCCAAGGGCGGCCACGGAGTAGGGCACATAGGTGAACGTGAGCGGCGCGCGCGGCGTGGGGCTGGGCGCGTCGACAGGCACCAGCGGGATGGGGGAGCTGCCCGCATAGGGGTACACGGTCGCATCCGGGTCGGGCGCGCCGTAGACCACGGTATCGCCGCCGTCATACACGCCGGTATCCACGGTGTCCTCCTCGCCCAGCGCAGCCGCGGCGTTGGGGTCAACGGTGGAGCCATCCTCGTTCAGGGCGTAGGGGTTGCTGACAAACACGCTCTCGCCGCCCGTACCCGCCGTATCGTCCTGCGGCTGGCTCACGGGCACGGGCGTGGCGGTGGGGGCCGGCCCCAGGTATTGCGTGACCTCGGCAAAGGTCTGGGGTTGCTGCTGCTGGGCGTCGCAGGCCGTCAGAAGCGCGGCGGCCATCAATAGGCAGAGCGCCGCGAGCCACTTGCGTTTCATTGTGTACCTCCGATTCCTGACGCGCGCGGGGGATGCGCGTCGGTAGCTTTCGCCGTGGGCGGGGCCTTTAGCCCCTCCCTTTTGGCTCATTGTATCATCTCGCCGGATACGCGTCAACCTTCGGGCGTCAGCTCGTCATAACGCGGGTGATAGAGCCTGCGCTCCAGCGAAAAGATCTTGTCCGTGAACACGCCTGCGGGCACCTTGCCAAGGGCGGTCTGCATCTCGTTCATGCGTGCGTCCAGCAGGTCGATCCAGTGCAGCACCTCGGCCTCGGGGAACATCGGCTTGCGCGGGCTGCCGAAGGCCTCCTCGCCGTGGTGGCTGAGCATCATGTGCTGCATCAGTATGGCCGCCTCGCCCGTGACGCCCACCGCCGTGGCGGCTTCCGCGATGCGGGTGACGCCGATGGCGATGTGCCCAAGCAGCAGGCCGCTCTGCGTATAGTCGCGCACCACGCCCAGCTCGTCGGAATCCATCTCCTCCACTTTGCACAGGTCGTGCACCAGCACGCCCGCGACCACAAGATCGGCGTTCAGCTGGGGGTAGAGGGGCAGCACGGCCTTGGCCAGCCGCAGCATGGCCGTAGTGTGGTGCAATAGGCCGCTGCGCTCCGCATGGTGGATGCGCTGCGCCGCGGGGTAATAGGCAAGGCGGTCTGCGTACTGCTTAAGCATCTGCGCGCATATCTTGCGCAGGGGCTCGCTTTGCATGGCGGCAAGCGCCGCGTCCAGCTCCGCCAGCATGGCTTCGGGCGGCTCGGGTGCGCTGGGCGTCAGGGCGGACATATCCACCTCGTCGCCCGCCTCCTGCGCGCGCAGCTTTTCGATGCGCAGCTGCAGCCTGCCGTTGTACTCCACCACCAGCCCGCGCACCTTGATCACGCTGCCCGTCGGCGGCGGGGGAACGGCGCCGTCCCACAGCTTGCCGTTCACCTCGGCGGTACGGTCCGCCAGGGTCAGGTCCAGGTACTTGGAGCCGTTGCTGCCGGTGCGCTGCTCGCTCATGCGCACGAGCACGAAGCCCTCGAAGCGCGCCTCCTTGGTAAGGGATGCGATGGTTGCCTGTTGCATGGTTCTCCCCAATCTCCGCCCGCCAAAGGCCCGTCAAGGGGCTGCGCGGGGTCAGGTTTCGTCGGCGTAGACGGGCACGCGCGTGCCGGGCAGGTTCACGTAGCGGGCGAACTCCGCCTGCCACTCCACATCGACGGTGCCGATGGGGCCGTTGCGTTGCTTGGCCACGATGATCTCGCCGGAGGTGTCGCTGGCCTTGTTCTCATCCTGTGCGCCGGTCTGGTAATACCCCTCGCGGTGGATGAAGAGCACTACGTCCGCGTCCTGCTCGATGCTGCCGGAGTCGCGCAGGTCGCTGAGCATGGGGCGCTTGTCCGCGCGGGCGGTGTTGGCGCGCGCCAGCTGCGCGCAGGCCAGCACGGGCACGCGCAGCTCCAGCGCGATGGCCTTGAGCCCGCGGCTGATCTCGCTCACTTCCAGCTGCCGGTTTTCCACGCGCTTGTCCGCGCCCATCAGGCCCAGGTAATCCACCACGATCAAATCCAGCCCCTGCTCCATCATGAGCCTGCGGGCGCGGCTGCGCACCTGCGAGGGGGTCAGGCCCGGCGTATCGTCGA
>CAZOZO010000054.1:0-18096 GCA_964584315.1 uncultured Oscillospiraceae bacterium | reverse complement strand
TGGCCATGTTGGGGTGGATCATGCCGCTGCCCTTGCTGATGCCGCCCAGCTTGCAAAGCCTGCCGCCCAGCGTGAAGGACACGGCCACCTCCTTGGCCACGGTGTCCGTGGTCATGATGGCCTCCGCCGCGTCGTGGCCGCCGTTCGCCCGCAGCGCTGCCGCAAGGCCCGCCATGCCGTTTTCAAACGGCGCGAGGCTCATCTCCTGCCCGATCACGCCTGTGGAGGCGACGATCACATCCCCCGCTTTGACGCCCGTATGCTGCTCGACCAGCGCGCTCATGCCCTCCGCAATCTCCACGCCGTTCCAGTTGCAGGTGTTGGCGTTTCCGCTGTTGCAGATGATGGCGCGGGCATAGCCGTTGTCGACATGCGCTTTCGTGACCGCGATGGGCGCGCCTTGCACCAGGTTTTGCGTATAGCAGCAGGCGGCGGCGCACGGCGCGTCGCTCACGATCAGCGCGGTATCCCGCTTGGTACGGTTTTTGCGGATGCCAAGGTGCTCGCCCGCGGCCTTGAAGCCCTGCGCGGCTACGACGCCGCCTTCGATAAACGTGTATTGATCGGCCATATGCAGCTAATCTCCTTCAATTCAGCAGGCGTGCCTGTTCGCTTCTACCAAACCAGCCCTGTCGTTTCGTCCAGCCCCAGCATCACGTTCATGCACTGGATGGCTGCGCCGCTGGCGCCCTTCCCAAGGTTGTCAAACCGCGCGCACAGGAGCATCCGCTCGTCATTGCCGGTCACGAACACCTGCATCCCGTCCCGGCCCGCCAGCGCGTTGGCGGCCATGAAGGGCTCCGGGTTGGGGGCGAGCACCGTGACCAGCGGCTTGCCCGCGTAGTGCGCCGTGTAGGCCGCGCTCACGTCCGCTAGGGTCGGCTTGCCCGTCAACTGCCTTGCGTGCAGTGGCACCGACACCAGCATGCCGCTGTAAAAATCCGCCACGATGGGCTGAAACACCGGCGCCTCGGCCAGCCCGCACAGGTGCACGATCTCCGGCAGGTGCTTGTGCGCCTGTGTGACCCCGTAGGGTCTTGGGCTGCCCAGCGCGGCGTCGCGCCCCGCGGCTTCGTAGTCCGCGATCATCGGCTTGCCGCCGCCGCTGTAGCCCGTGAGCGACGTGATGCTGAGGGCCGCATCCACGGGCAGCAGCCCTGCCTGCACCAGCGGGTAGAGCAGCGCGATGGCCCCGCTGGCGTGGCACCCGGGCACCGACACGCGGTTGGCGCTGCGGATGGCCGCCTCGTGCGCGGCGCTAAGCTCCGGAAAACCGTAGGCAAAGCGCGCATCCGTGCGGAAGGCCGTGCTCGCGTCCAGCACGCGGCCCGCCGTGTCCCCAAGCTCCGCGATCAGGTCGCGGCTGGCCCCGTCCGGCAGGCACAGGAAGGTGATATCCGCGTTTTTCGCCATCTCCGCCTGCGCGCGCACCTCTTTGCGGGTGTCCTCCGGCAGGGTGACGATCTCGATATCCCTGCGCGCGGTCAGCCGCTCCATGATGCGCAGGCCCGTGGTGCCGTTGCTGCCGTTTACAAACACCTTCGTCATGGGGTACCGTCCTCTCCTGATGGCGATGGATACGGGCACCGCCCCATGCGTCGCACATGAGGCGGTGAAAAGTGCGATTGCCCTGCAATCCTGCGTGGGTTACTTCGTACCCTGAAGTTTCGCCTTGACCGCGATGGGCAGGCCGAACAGCGTGATGAAGCCGTGCGCGTTCTTCTGGTCGTACACAAACTCCTTGCCGAAGGTGGCGATCTCCTCGCTGTAGAGGCTGTAGGGGCTGGTCGCGCCCGCGTTGATCAGGTTGCCCTTGTACAGCTTGAGCTTGACCTCGCCGGTCACGTGCTCCTGCGTTTTGCTCACAAACGCCGCCAGCGCCTCGCGCAGCGGGGTGAACCACTGGCCGAAGTAGACCAGCTCCGCGTAGCGGCCCGCCACCTGCTCCTTGTAGTGCAGGGTGTCGCGATCCAGGCAGAGCGTCTCCAGCACGTGGTGCGCGTGGTAGAGGATGGTGCCGCCCGGCGTCTCGTACACGCCGCGGCTCTTCATGCCCACGAGGCGGTTTTCCAGCAGGTCCACAAGGCCCACGCCGTTCTCGCCGCCCAGCTTGTTGAGCTTTTCGATCAGCTGCACGGGCGGCAGCTTTTCGCCGTCCACCGTGACGGGGATGCCCTTTTCAAAGCCGATGCTCACGTAGGTGGGCTTGTCCGGCGCCATCTCGGGGCTTACGCCCATCTCCAGAAAGCCGGGCTTGTTGTACTGCGGCTCCAGCGCGGGGTTTTCTAGGTCAAGGCCCTCGTGGCTCAGGTGCCAGAGGTTCTTGTCCTTGCTGTAGTTGGTTTCGCGGTTGATCTTCAGGGGGATGTTGTGCGCCTCGGCGTAGTCGATCTCCTCGTCGCGGCTCTTGATATCCCATTCGCGCCACGGGGCGATGATGTGCATATCGGGCGCGAAGGCCTTGATGGTCAGCTCGAAGCGCACCTGATCGTTGCCCTTGCCGGTGCAGCCGTGGGCGATGGCGTCCGCGCCCTCGGCCAAAGCGATCTCCACCACGCGCTTGGCGATGATGGGCCGCGCGAAGCTGGTGCCCAGCAGGTATTCCCCCTCGTACACCGCGCCCGCCTGCAGGGTGGGGTAGATGTAGTCGGTGATGAACTCTTCCTTCAGGTCGGCGATATAGAGCTTGCTTGCGCCGGTCTTTTTGGCCTTTTCCTCCAGCCCTTCCAGCTCGGTGCCCTGCCCCACGTCGCCGGAGACGGCGATCACCTCGCAGTTGTTGTAGTTCTCCTTGAGCCACGGTATGATAATGGAAGTGTCCAGCCCGCCGGAATACGCGAGCACGACCTTCTTGATATCCTGCTTGGACTTGATCGCCATGGTTCCGCCCCCTTGAATATTTATGCACGTATTATGAATGATATGCAGTTGTTTGTCAAGGGGTATTTTCGGATTATTTTCCGCCTTTGCCATGCGGGCACGCGAAAACCGCGCCGCCTTGCAAGGGGGCGCGGTTTGGTTCGTATGCGCATGTCAGTGGTACGGGCAGGGTACGGTTCGCGCAAGCGGACGTTCGCGGGTGTGTCAGGGTTTGCCCTCAACACCTTGTCACGGTCGGCATGCGCGGTCATGGCAGACTTGCCCCGCTGCGCGGGAACAAACCTGTCGCTGCGACCGTAGCCGCTTCCCGTTGGCATTCCGGCTTTGCGTGTTGAGGTCTGTCGGCTTTGGTAGATGTGCTCAAGCAGCCATGGGCAGCAATCCTCGGACTGGTTCGCGCCCGGCCGTTACCGTTCCAGCCATCTGGCCTCCATATAATACCGCTTCTCGTGCGCCTCGCCCATGCTGAACGTCTTGCGCGGCAGCGAGCCCATCTCTTCCACCGCGGGGAACAGCATCTCCTTGGGCATGGCGGGCAGCAAAAAGGCGACCGTCTTATCCTGCGCGGCCAGCGCGCGGGCGGCTTCCTCGCCGTGCACATAGTCCAGCGACCAATCCGAGTGCGTGGGCAGCAGATCGTCCAAGAACGCCTGAAGCGCCCCCACGGCCAACGGATGGCCGGAGTTGGCGATGCTCAGGTCCACTTCCTTGCCCTCGTACACCACGTCGACGCGGTGGCCGTCCGGCCCATCGGCCAGCGTCCAGCCGCGCTGCGCCGCCCACGCCTGAAACAGGGGCAGCAGGTCGTCGCCATCCGCGCCGAAAAGCACGCGGTGGATGGGCTCAAACACCAGCGCCTCGCTGTGGATGTTTTGCAGCTCCACCATCGCAAAGCGCGCGGGGTGCGTGGCACGCTCGGCCTCCGGCACGGCGGGCTTCAGTTCCTCCCAGTACGCCTTGGCGGTGGCCAGGCTATGGTTGCCGTCGCCCACCGCATAGAGCATACCGCCAGCAAGCCTGTGTTTCAGCGCGCGCAGGGCGGCAAACACGCCCGCGATGTCGCACTCCTCGGTCACGGCATAGCCGCGCAGGTGGCCGCCGCCCAGCATCAGCGGAAAATCGTAGCACTTGCGAAGCTTCTCGCGGCGTTCAAAAAGCGGCTCCACCACGGTCTGTTGCGGGTCGTCGATCAGCAGCAGCACATGGCTCAATTCCAGCGCCGCGCCACGCCGCACCATCAGGCGCGGCGGGATGCGCGACAGGATGGTGCCCTCGGTCGCGCGCGCGGGGGTCTGGCTGCCCGCGCGGTAGTCGTAGCCCTCCAGGTCGATCAGCGCCAGCAGGCCCACGTGGGTGCCGCTCTCGGTCAGGCGCTCCACTAAAATGAAGCCGTCCGTAACGGCTTCGGTCAGCACGCCCACGGCAAGCGCCGCCCGCATCGCCTGATGGATCTGCGGTACGCGGGTCTCCGCCTCGGCAAGGTACACCTCCGGCAGCACCAGGTGCAGCGCGCTGGGGCCGGTGCCCGCGACGGCTTCGGCCTTTTGCCAGTATTCCGGCTGGCTGGTGTACTGGTCGCAGGCGACGCAGGCCCACGCGGTGGGGTCTGTGTGCGGTGCGGGCAGCAAGAACGCGCCGGTATGGATGTGCAGGTCATGCATGGACAAACCTCCTTACGGTAACGCACGGGGGTGCCGCGCGAACGGGAGTAGGGGGCCATATTTGTTATCTTTATGCGTTTTCGCCGCGAAGGTAGCGGATTCCTGTATGCGGGGGAAAGTTCAGGCGGTGGCTGGCAGGCGACTTGCGCGACATGGAAAAGCGCCGACGGTCGGCGCTTTGGGGCATCGTCTCTGTGTTGCATTCGCCGCCGCATTCGACAGGCGGGGCAGCCCTTCGGGGGTGGGTTGAGCGCGCTCTTTTGCTTGGCGGCTGACGTCGCTCGCATCGCAGCGCCTGCTGCGCTGACCGCTCGCTTACGGTTTTGCCGCTGCGGCAGGGCCTCCGGCGGGCAGGGCGCTGCCCTGCACCCGCAAGGGCCAATGGCCCTTGACCCATCATTGATTCTTCTCCTTAGTTGTGGTCGATATACGCCGCCGATTCCCCTGACCGGAGCATGCGGCACAGGATCACCAAGCTCGTGGTATCGCTGCCCTCCGCGACCGTCGCCAGCGTCAGCAGCCTGTCGCCGGGCTGCACATTCACGTCGATCCTGATCACGCTGCGCTCCCGTGCGGCGTTCACGTAGTTCATCATCTGCGTATCGCTGGCAAACGTCGGGTAGGCCGCGAAGTTGAAATATGCGTCCGTGTTGATGACGCTGTCCGCCCGCAGGATGGCGAAGATCACGTACTGCGCTTCCTCATAGATGGTATCGCACCGCACGATGCCATGCTGCGCCACAAACGCGCCGCCGCCATTTTCGTATGCCAGCAGCGGTGCAAACAGCTTGCCCTCTGTGTTTGCCTGCGCGCGCAGCAGCAGGTTTTCCGGCGGTTTTTTCAGCTGGCAGCCCTCGTCCACGAACACCGCGCCCGTGGTGCCCAGCAGCCCGCGCGCGTTATGGTTCAGGTAAAAGGTATTGTTGCGCTGCACCACCGTCTCGTCCAACAGGCCGTCGATGGTCAGGCGCGCCACCACGTCCGGGTTTTCCTTCCGCTGGGCCTCAAACGCCGCGCTCACGCTCAGCAGCGCGTTGCCCGGGTACTTGCTCAATCTGGTGCGCACGGCGGGCGTGGGCGTGGGCAGGTTGGCCGAGGGCTGCGCACCGCCCGAGTCCATCACGCCGATCAGCGGATCATACTGCGAGATGCGCGGCGTGGGCGTGGGCGTTGCCACCGCGATGGGCGTGGCCGTGGGCGCATAGGTGACGCCTGCGGGCAGAAGCTCCACGCCATTGGCGGGCTGGCCGCCGTCCGCCGGCTGGCCGTATTCATCGGCAAAGCCGCTGGGGGCGCGATCGTCCTCCGAGAGGCTGCGCACGATCTTGAGCCCTTCGATCAGGCAGAAAAGCAACGCCAGCGACACCGCCACATACAGTGCCAGCCGCGCGGGGGTCATTCGGCCCAGCGTTCCGCGCACGCGGCCTTCACGCGGGGCGGGCTCGGGCGCTTCCCGGACAGGGCGCGGCGGGCGTGCAGGCGGCGGGGTATCGCCACGCGGGGCGTATGCGCCGCCGTCCTGCCAGTCCTCCGGCGCTGCGGCGGGGTAGCCTTGCGAATCCAGCCCCGCGGGCGGGTAGCCCGCGTAGCCGTCCTCCGGCGGTGCGGGCGTAAAGGGCGCTGTAAAGCCGCTGGGCGGCGCGGGCACGGCGGCAGGCGCGTTTTGCGGGTATGCAGGGCCAAGCCCCGGCATCGCCTCCGGCGGCCTGCGCAGCGGGTCCAGCGTTTCGTCGAAGGCCGCGCTCTCAAACATGCTCAGCTCATTGACGCGCCAGACGGCAGTCTGTTCAAAGCTCGCGGGGTCGGTCTCCTTCCAGCCCAGCATCTGCCATACGTCGGCGTTCGCCGTGGAGGCCTGCGGCGCGGGCACGGCGGCGACGGGCTCGGCAAGTCCCCGTTCGGCACTGCCCCGCCCGCCATGGCGCGGCACATAGCCCCTGGCGGCCCCTCGCGGGGCCGGGGGCATATCCGCCTGCGCAAAGGAGGCATGGGGCGGCGCGTCCGGCGTGGGCCGCACGGGCGGCGCGACGTACATCCCCGATGTGGCCTCGGTTTGTGCAAAGGATGCGTAGAAGGGCGCTTCCGGCGCGGCGGGCGAAACGCGCGGCGCCCGTGCGCGGCGGGCGGGCCGCTCCTCGCCTTGGTCGGAGGGGTACATACCATCGCTTTGCGATGTCAAATCGTCATAGGCGGACGGCCCCTCTGACACAGGCGCGTCGTCCGCGGCGCGGGCGAGGCCAGCCGTGCGCGCGCCACGCGGGGCGGCAAACCGCGCGCCTGCGACCGCCGTATCCGGCAGGGGCACGCCGCTTTGGAACACCGTCGCCTCCGGCGGCTCGTCAAAGCCCGCCGCGTGGGCGGCAAAATCGGGCCTGCCGCCAGCGGCGTATGCCTCCTGCAGCGCCTCGGGCGCAGCCATGTGCGCCAGTCCGTAGCCAAAAGGCGAGGGCGCGACCGATGCTTCGGCCGCGTCCAGCATGGTGCGGCGCAAAAAAGTGGGCGGCACGCGCTCAAAGCCCAGCGTATACGCGTCCGCTGAAAAAGCGGGGATCGACGCGAGAAAATCGTCCGTGCTGCGGCCATAGTCATAGCTGCTGCCGGTGGCCAGCTGCTCGCGCATGTGCTGCTCGCGCGTGTGCAGGCGGCTCTGGCGGCTTTGGCCGGTGATGCGGTTGGCGGTCGAAATGGGCGCAAAAAGGTTGGGCGCCGCCATTCGATCGGGCGGCTCCCCATCCGGCGCAAGGTCAGCCGGAGGCATGACGCGACGGTCAGCACTCAATGCCATCCAACCGAACCTCCCGCTTGCGGGCGGCGCCCGCAGACAATCGTCTGTACCCTTTTGCAAAGCCACCCAAAGGGCCTTGGTAAGCATATACTATACAGCAGCTTCATGGATTTGTCAAATTTTCGTAAATATCAAACAGCGATGCAAAAAGCTGGAAACAGCTTGAATCATAACGGTTTGAGAGCTCTTACCAGACTTTGGAAATCATGACCGTTCTGTGTACCTGACGCGGCGTCGCGCCAGCCGGTGCGTCAGGCTATATACGAACGTTCCGCGGTTCCGCTTCCGTCGGGTTCGCCACTATTGACAAACATCCGGCGGCATGTGATAATAAACGTTGGTGTTTCACGGATTTTCGACCGAAGGAAAGGGGATCGTCACCATGGTGCGAGCAATCGTGGGGGCCAACTGGGGCGACGAGGGGAAGGGCAAGATCACCGACGTGCTTGCCGAGGACAGCGACATCGTCGTGCGGTTTCAAGGCGGCGCGAACGCCGGGCATACGATCATCAACGATTACGGCAAGTTTGCGCTGCACCTGTTGCCGTCCGGCGTTTTTCACGGGCGCATCGCCAATGTGATCGGCCCCGGCGTGGCGCTGGATATCGACAAACTGCTCAGGGAGTACGACGACGTGGTCAGCCGCGGCGTCCCGCGCCCAACGCTTTTTATCAGCGACCGCGCGCAGGTGATGATGCCTTACCATGTCGATTTGGACCGGCTGGAGGAAGAGCGGCTTGGCAAGGCCAGCTTTGGCAGCACCAAGAGCGGCATCGCGCCCTTTTACGGGGACAAGTATCTGAAGATCGGCCTGCAGGTGTGCCAGCTCTATGACCGCGAGATGCTGCGCAGCCGCCTGACCCGCGTGGCCGAGCAGAAAAACGTGATGCTCGACGCGCTCTACCACCAGCCGCCGCTGGATGTGGAGGCGCTCTTTGCCAAGCTGTGCGAGCAGGCCGAGCGCATCCGCCCGATGGTGATCGACACCACCCAGTACCTGCACAAGGCCCTCAAGGCGGGCAAGAACATCCTGCTGGAAGGCCAGCTGGGCAGCCTGCGCGATACGGATCACGGCATCTACCCGTTCACCACCAGCTCCTCGCCGCTGGCGGGCTTTGGCACGGTGGGCGCGGGCGTGCCCGCCCAGTCCATCACCGACGTATACTGCGTTACGAAAGCCTACTCCAGCTGTGTGGGCGCGGGCCCCTTTGCCACCGAGCTTTTCGGTGATGCGGGCGAGGAGCTGCGCAAGCGCGGCGGCGACGCGGGCGAATACGGCGCGACCACCGGCCGCCCCCGTCGCGTGGGCTGGTTTGACGCGGTGGCCACGCGCTACGGCTGCATGGTGCAGGGCGCGACCGAGTGCGTGCTGACCAACCTGGACGTGCTGGGCTACCTAGACGAGATCCCCGTGTGCACCGCCTACGAGGCGGACGGCGTACAACTTACGGACTTCCCCAGCACGCCTACGCTGCTCCGGTGCAAGCCCGTCTATACGCTGCTGCCCGGCTGGAAAACCGACGTGCGCGGCGTGACCCGCTTTGCCGACCTGCCCGAGAACTGCCGCAACTATGTGGATTTCCTCGAAAAGCAGGTGGAGGTGCCCATCAACATGATCTCCACCGGCCCCAAGCGGTGCGAGACGTTCCGCAGGCGGTAAACGCAGCGGCAAGCGAATGGATTTGCGGGCCGGGGGTCACCCTCCGGCCCGTTTCCATACCCGCCCGGCGTTGACAAACCCAAGCCCGCACCCTATGATGGGCGTACCACAACTCACCCGCAAAGGAGCAGAAACCATGATCCGTCTTGAATGCGACTATCTGGAGGGCGCCGCGCCCGAGGTGCTTGCCGCGCTGTGCGATACCAACGCCGCGCAGACCGTTGGCTACGGCGAGGATGAATACTGCGACCGCGCCCGCCGCCTGATCGCGGGGCTTTGCGACATGCCCGCCGCGGCTGTCCATTTTTTCGTGGGCGGCACGCAGGTGAACCTGACCGTGATCGCCGCCGCGCTGGCCCCGTTCGAGGGCGTGCTGTGCGCGGATACCGGCCACATCAACGTGCACGAGACGGGCGCGGTGGAGGCCACCGGCCACAAGGTGCTGGCCCTGCCCTGCCCTGATGGCAAGCTGACCGCCGAGCAGGTGCGTCAGGTGTACCTCGCCCACGAGGGCGACGCGACCCACGAGCATATGGTGCGCCCCGCGATGGTCTATATCAGCCAGCCCACGGAGCTGGGCACCCTCTACACCCGGGCGGAGCTCGCGCGCCTGCGTGAGGTAACGCTGGAGTACGGGCTCACGCTGTACATCGACGGCGCGCGCATGGCCTACGCGCTGGCTGCCCTGCCGGATGTGGACATGCCCTTCCTGGCCCGCCACTGCGATGCCTTCACGCTGGGCGGCACCAAGTGCGGCGCGCTGTTTGGCGAGGCGCTGGTGCTGACCGACCCGGCGCGCTGGCCGCGCTTTCGCTACCATGTCAAGCAGCGCGGCGCTCTGCTGGCCAAGGGGCGGCTTTTGGGCGTACAGTACCTCGCCCTGTTTGAAAACGGCCTGTACACCGCGCTGGGGCAAAAGGGCAACGGGCTGGCGCAGCGCATGAAGGCGGCGTTCCTCTCCCGCGGCATCCCCATGCTGTGCGATACCGTGACCAACCAGATCTTCCCCGTGCTGCCGGACGCGCTGCTGGCAAGGCTTGGCGAGCGTTTCAGCTTTGCGCACTGGGGCCGTGTGGATGCGGGGCACACCGCCGTGCGCTTCTGCGCGGGCGCGACCACCGCGGAGGCCAACGTGGATGCGCTGATCGCCGCGCTGGATCAGGCGGACTGACGGGCCGCCGACCCAAGAGGCGGCATACCGCTTTGTTTCAGGCGTGAGCAAAGTGATCTGATGTGCCCCCCGTGTGCCCGGGCCGCCAACGGCTCGGGCACTTTGCCTGTCCTTACGGATGCGGTCGCGGCGCTGTACCCGCCGGCCCGCATTGCTTCGCCCGCGCCATCGACGCTTGTGTAACATCCGTAAAATCTTCGCCCGCCAGCGCGGCACGGCGCATCTCGCCGATGCATGAAAAATCTGCGAAACAGCGGTATAAATTGGCTCCTTCCGCCCCCGGCTGCCGATCCGGCGGTTAGGCGGGCGCCCTTTTCGCCCTTCCAGCACACCGTCGCCACAGGCAGCCAAACCCAGCTGTAAAAGACATTTAACCGATGATATCAATATGGTAACGATGGCATTGCGATTCTGCGACGGCAAGGGGCTGCAAATGCAATCAAATCGCGCAATTTCCTTGACAATGTAATAAAATTGTAATATTATAGGGATGCTCTTGAATCGTTCAACCGTTCTATGGAGCAGTGGCGACAATGTGCGGAAATGGAGAGATGCAACCATGGCGATGAAAACGATCAGCGCGGGCAAGCACCTGCGTCAGGGCATAGCACTCCTGCTGGCGGTCTGTATGCTCATCATGCTGGCTCCGGCGGGCTTGGCGGGCTCGGTGGGCACCTCGCCCTCGGCGGTGGTCGATTCGTCCACCATGACTTTTGTCAAGCTCAGCAAGGCGGTGGATATCTTCAAGGAGAACACCAAGCCTTCGACGGGCTACCTTACGGTCGCCTCCGGTACGTGGCTGATGCTCGCCTCCACGGATGTGTACACCATCACCACCACGGACACGAGCGTGACCCCCAACGTGACCACCGAGACGCAGTACGGCTGCATCTACTACAATTACGACGGCAACAACGGCGCCGCCGATAAACGCTATAACGTGCTGTGGGCCGACATTTCCGCCGATGTGCAGGCCACGACGGCGGCGGATGCCTATGTGACCACCGCGCTGTGGACGAATACCAACTACGCAAGCCTCAAGCCGGAGTTCGCCTTAAAACGCGACGTGCGCGTATACAGCCTGCAGTTGGCCCTGCGCACGCTGGGCTACTACAGCAGCGCGCTGGACGGCAGCTACGGCGATATGACCGTCGCGGCGGTCAAGGCATTCCAGAAGAACTATAAGCTGGATGTGGACGGCTACGCCGGCCCCTATACGCAAAAGGTGCTCTACCCGCTGGCCATCGCCGCCTATTCCAGCAGCGGCTCCACCATCGGCAGCCAGATCGGCACGCTGACCACCACCGCGAAAGTGAACCTGCGCAAGTCCTACTCCACCAAGACCGCCAGGCTTATCGTGGTGCCCAAGAAAACCGCGCTGGCCTACAGCAAGACCGTGACCACCGGCGGCGTGACATGGTACTATGTGACCTATAAAGACATCAGCGGCTGGCTGATGGGCACCTACACCAGCGCCAGCGGCTCCAGCGGCGGCACCGAGACGGTGCTTGGCAGCGTGACGGGCAACACCAACACCGTGGTGCGCAAAACGGCCAACGGCGCCCGCACAGGCTACCTGCTCAGCAAGGGCAGCACCGCCGCGCTGATCGGCGCGCCCCTCACCGGCGGCGGCTACAGCTGGTACTATGTCAAGCTGACCAACGGCGTCAAGGGCTATGTGCGCGGCGACCTGGTGACGGTCGTGTACGACGCGGGCGGCGGCATCACCCCCTCCGTGGCCAAGACGTATGTCAAGGTGAGTGATGCAGGGCTCAAGCTGTTCACCACCGAGGAAGCCCCTGCTGACGGCACCACGGGCATCACCACCGCGCCAGCGGGCGCTATACTCCAACTTGTCAGCACCGAAAAGTACACCAAGAACAGCGTGGACTACGCCAGCCTTTATTACCAGAACAAGCAGTACAACGTTAAGTATGCCGATATCAGCGGCATCATGATGGCTGCCTCGGAAGTGACCAAGTACATCACCGAGACGGTGTGGCCCGGCGGCGTAGCCGTGGCGGGCAGCCTGAAGGCGACGGACAACCTGAAGGGCAACATCATGGTGCATAGCCTGCAATACGCCCTGACCGTGCTGGGCTACTACACCGGCGCGCAGGACGGCAACTACGGCAGCGCGACCACCGCCGCGGTCACGAATTTCCAGAAAAACAACAAGACGGTCGATAACAAGAAGATGACCGTGGACGGCTTCTGCGGCCCCGAGACCGGCGCGGTGCTCTACCCCAAAGCCATTGCTGCGCTCAGCGGCGGCGGCACCAGCAGCGATTTTGGCACCGTGACCAAAGTGATCAAGGCCAACTGGAACTACGGCGACAACGGCGGCGCGATGTTCCCCAAGAGCAGCATTGCCAAGGTGATGGACATGGCCACACGCAAGGTGTTCACGGTCATTCGCTGGTCGGGCGCCAACCACGCGGACTGCGTGCCCCTGACCGCCGCGGATACCAAGATCATGTGCGATATCGTGGGCTTCACCTATAACTCCGCGCATCCCACCACCGCGCAGCTCAACTCCATCATCGCCGACCCGGATAACTCCACTTACACTTGGCCGGATTTCAAAGGCTCGTGGAGCGGCAGCTCCATCGGCAGCGCGTGGGACCGCCGCCCCGCCTACCTGAACATCAACGGCACCGTGTACTGCGTGAGCATCTACGGCTGGCCGCACGGCTACAGCGATATCAAGAACTTTAGCCCCAGCCCGCTTACCACCAACTACTACGGCATGATGTGCCTCCATTTCGTGGGCAGCAAAACGCATGGCGGCAGCGTTGTAGACGCGGGCCACCAGGCCTCCATCAACACTGCGTACAGCACCGCCAGCTCCATCTGGCCGGGCAAGGTGCAGTAACGCGCGCTTGAGGACAACCCCCAGCAATCGCAACACAACAGCGCCGGAGGCAATCGCCTCCGGCGCTGTTTCATTCCAACTTGCACCGTTTGCTCCTTTTGAGCCGGTCGCCAATCGCCATTGACGCGCGGGCGTACCTCTCCCCCACAAGACGCAATAAGCATAGGCTTTGGCAGCGCCCAGCGAGCCAAACGCGCAAAAGCGCCGAAGGCAAATACCTCCGGCGCTTTTCACGATGCAAATAATCCCCGCTGCTCTATGATTGCAACACCTTCAAAGCAAGGTAGCGCTGCGTCCCTACCCCCGTCGTATTAGGGGGAGGTTGGGAGGGGGACGAAGTCCCATTGTCCCGCCAACCTGATCGTCGCGCAAGGCGCTACCGCGCCTTGTGCTCGTCAGGCTGGCCATCTCCGGTTCGCTTTCGCCTGCGGCGAAGCGGCCACTGGCCGCACGCTCTCCTTCGATGCCAAAGGAGGCAGAGCCGACGTCGAGCCGACGTGGTGTTATTCCGTCCGTTTATCGCCCCAGAAGAACAGCGCGACCGTGCCCGGCCCCGTGTGGCTGCCGATGGTGGTGCCGATGTGGTTGATCTCCACCTTGCCGTTCAGTTGGGGGAAGGCTTCTTCCACCAGCGCGGCAACGGCTTTGGCATCGTCCATGCACGCGCTCTGGCTGATGTAGCACTTGCCGCTGTAGGCTGCGCCGCCCGTAGCGTGCTCCTTCATGCGCTCCACGATCTCGCGGATCACCTTGTGCTTGGTGCGCACCTTCGCGCGCGGTATCAACCTGCCCTGATCGTCCATGTTAAGGAGGGGGCAGATATTGAGCAGCTTGCCAAACATGCCCGCGGTTTTGGAGATGCGCCCGCCCTTGATGTAGAAGGTCAGGTCGGTGCTGAAAAACCAGTGGTGCAGCTCCAGCCGGTGCGCCTCGACCCACGCGCGCAGGTCGTCGATGCCCATGCCCGCGTCGCGCAGGTCGGCCAGCTTGTCCATCAGCAGGCCGTAGCCGGAGGATGCGCCCAGCGAGTCCACGATGTAGATTTTGCGGCCCGGAAACTTCTTTTGCAGGTTTTCGCGCGCGATGGTGGCGGAGTTGATCACGCCCGAGATGCCGGAGGAGAGCGTAACGTGCAAAATATCCTTGCCCGCAGCCAAAAAGGGCGTGAAGTATGCCTCAAACTCTTCGCTGTTCACCTGCGAGGTGCTGGTGTCCGCGCCCGCAGCCATCTTGGCGTAGAACGTGTCCAGGGGCATGCTCTGGCCCAGGTCGTCGTCCAGCTGCACACCGTCCAGCAGGTAATGGAAGCATACGTAATGGATGTCCCGCGCCTTGAAATGCTCGGCGGTAAGGTCCGCGGTGGTGCAGCAGCTCAAAATGTAGTCGGCCATGCGCATCATTCTTTCTGGCATCGGATGTATGGTCGCCCTGATACCATTTTCATGATACCCGAACGGGCCGTAAAAATCAACCATTTCAGTACAGGACGCGAAACAAGCGGTGTGTTTTCGTTATGTGGCCTGAACCGGAGATTCGGTCACCTGCATCTCATACCGCTGGGCGATGGTCATACGCGCAAAGGCAGGCGGCGCGGGGATGGCCTCGCCCGCGTGGCACAGCAGCATGGCAAGGGGAAAATCATACCCCGCCAGCACGCTGAAGCCCACCCCGCCGGAAAACCGCGGGTTGACCTCCAAGAAGTAATAGGCGCCCTCGCTTGCGATAAACTCCATGTTGGCAACGCCCACCAGCCCCGCATGCGCCATGATGGCCTTGCACACCGCGTCCAGCGGATGAGCGGGGCAAATCTCCACCGTGGTGCCAAGGCCGTTCACGGTGCGCAGCAACTCCCGCCGGGTGAGGGCCACCATGCCGCCCCGCGCGTCGCGCGCGCAGTCCACGGTGTAGATGTCGCCCGCGATAAAGGGCTGGATGATGTAATCCGCCCGCAGGGACAAGGCCCACTTCAGCTCGTCCGCGCCACGCACGATCACCTGCGCCTGACTGCTGCGCCCGCGCTGGGGCTTGAGCATCAAGGGAAAGGGCAAAGCCTTGGGCAGCGTAGCCGCCGTGTAGGTGGGGATGACCTCCGCGATGGCCGCGGCGCGCAGGGTTTCGGCCATGCGCAGCTTGTCGCGGCAGAGGGCAGCCACGGGCTCGTCCGGGCAACAGATGATAGCCCCCAGCGCCGCGAAGGCCGCCTTGCGGGGGGCGAGCGCGTCCACCTCCACGTCGGTCAGGGGGATGATGAAGTCGATGCCGTGCTCCCGCACAGCCTTAAGCAAGGCTGCGGCATAGCCCTCCGCGTCGGTGGCGAGCGGCACGGGAAAGAACGCGTCCATATCGGCGGCGTTCACGTTCCACGCTTTGGGGTAGATGTCGCAGCCGACCACGCGGTACCCCGCGGCTTTCAGGCTCGCCTGCGCCGCGTGCGCGGACGCGGAACCGATGGCGGTAAGCAATACTGTCTGCACCATTCACACCCCCAAAGATCAAAGATAGAGAAAATGGGTCAAGGGCACCGAAGGGAAGCGTTTGCCCAGTGGGCAACGCCGCTAAAGCGGCGAGCGATCCGCAGGTGTGAGGTTTGACAAATGCAGGGCACGGCAGTGCCGTGCGCGACGATCAAAACGACCGGACAATGGCCCTTGCAGGGTTTGGGGCAGCGCCCCAAAACTCGCCGCCGCAGCGTTCAACCCGTGAGCGCGACAACAGCCGTGAAGCGGGTATGTCTCGCGCGGCGGTAGCAGCCACGCCCAAACAGGCAATCAACTCAGTCTCCGTCCCTGGCCCCGCCGTCCTCAGGGGGAGGTTGGGAGGGGGACGAAGTCCCCTTGCCAAAGGAGGCCTTGGCCGACGTCACCGCTTTCACCATATCGACCATCTGCCGGTACGCCTCGGGCTTCAGCAGCAGCGACAGCCCCGCGTATACCCCCGCGCCCACCGCGGTTTGCGTGAGCAGCAGCGGCAAATCACCCATCGGTAATAAACCGACCAGCCACACCGCCACACCCATGGCCGCCGTGAGGCCGATGGAGGGCAGCAAGTCCTTCACCTGCTCAAGGTAGCGATAGCCCAGCAGCTTCTTGTTGGGCGCGGCGTTAACGAAGGTGGCGATCAGCGTGCTGAGGACGCTGCCTGCGGCGATCACCAGCACGTCGTCAAAAAACAGGATGGACGCGAGCAAAATCAAAACCCCGTAGGTCTTTTTGATGATCTCCAGCTTCAAGAAGACATCGCTGCGCCCCATCGCGCTGATGGCCTGCAAGTTGCTGGTGTGCACGGGGTAGAAGGCAAAATCCGCGCAGGCGATCCACAAAAACGGCACGCAGGGCAGCCATTTGGCGGTCAGCAGCAGCATGACCAGCGGGCGCGCGACCAGCCCAAGCCCCGCCATCATGGGAAACACCAGGTAGCTGGACACCATGATGGTGCGGCGCATCATGGCCTTGAGACGCTCGCGGTTTTCCTGCTCGCCGGAGAACACCGGCAGCATCACGCTTTGGATGGAGCCGTTCACGTTGTTCATGACCAGTTCGGGAAACAGCTTGCCGCGGTTGTAGAACCCCACCACTTCGCTTGCGTACCGCTTGCCGATCACCAGGCTGCGCAGGTTGTTGTACAGGGTCTCGATCAGGCTGGATACCAGCAGCTTCCACCCGAAACCGAACAGCCCCTTCACGCGTGACCACGAGTAGAGCAGCCTTGGCCGCCAGTCCACCAAAAACAGCAGCACCACGCAGAGGATCACCTGATTGCTGAGCTGCTGGCCCACCAGCGCCCACGCGCCCATGCCAGCAAAGGCCATGCCGATGCCCACCGCGCCGGAGAGCAGGTTGGCCACGATGCTGCCCAGCATGAGCCTGCGAAACGCCATCTGCCGCGCGACCACGGCCTGCTGCACGGAGTTGAGCGCCCCGGGAATCAGCGTGAGCGCCAGCACGCGCATGAGGGGCACAAGCTCCGGCAGGCGGTAGAAATCCGCCACCAGCGGCGCGCCAAAGTACAAGAGCGCGTAACACCCGCCGGAGATGCCAAGGCTCAGGTAAAACACGCTGGACAGGTCGGTCTCGTCCACGTTCAGGCGCTGGATCAGCGCGGTGTTCAGCCCGCTTTGCACAAACACGCGGCTCACGTTGATGAACACGGTCAGCAGCGTGAGTAGGCCAAAATCGCCGGGCGAAAGCAGGCGCGCCAGCACGATGCCCACGATGAACGAGATGCCCTGCGTGCCGATGCTCTCCGCCAGCTTGTACAGAAAGGAGCGGCCCGCCGTCTGTTTTTTGGACTCGGTCATAGGCGCTCCTCAAGCAAAATGTCACAGATGCGGTCTACCTCCGCAAGAGGCAAATCGGCGTAGAGCGGCAGGGTCATCACATTCTCGCTCGCCGCGAGCGCCACGGGCGTATCCTTGGCGTCAAACCGCCCCGCGTAGCAGGCCATGGCGCTGGTCAGTGGGTAAAAATACTTGCGGGCGAACACATCGTGCGTGGCCAGCAGGTCGAATGCCGCGTCGCGGGTGAGGCGGAAATCTTCAAACAGCACCGGCAGGTAGGCGAAGTTGTCGCCCGCGTGGGTGGGCAGCATGCGAAGGCCGGTAACATTGCCCAGCCGCTCGCGGTAGCGCGCCACCACCGCGCGGCGCTTGGCAAGCTCGCCCTTCAGCACGCGCAGGTTGCAAAGGCCCATCGCGGCCTGAAACTCGTTCATCTTGGCATTGCCCCCCACCGTGACCGTCTCCTCCGGCCCGGTAATGCCGTAGTTGCGCTCCAGCCGCAGCGCGTCCGCCAACGCGCGGCTTTCGCATGTGACCGCGCCGCCCTCGATGGTGTGGAACACCTTGGTGGCGTGGAAGCTGTACATCTGCGCATCGCCAAAGGCCGAGGCGGTCTTGCCGCCCAGCGTGGCCCCGAAGGCGTGCGCCGCATCGTAGAGCACCTTGAGGCCGTGCTTTGCCGCGATTCGCCCAATGGCCTCCACATCGCAGAAGCCCCCGTACACATGCACGGGCACGATGGCCGTGGTGCGCGGGGTGATGAGCCGCTCGATGGCCGAGGGGTCAAG
>CAZOZO010000053.1:0-20239 GCA_964584315.1 uncultured Oscillospiraceae bacterium | reverse complement strand
ACCCAGATCGGCGCGAGCGGCATGGACGTGGGCCTGCCGGACGGGCAGATGGGCAACAGCGAGGTGGGGCACCTGAACATCGGCGCGGGCCGCATCGTCTATCAGGAGCTGACCCGTATCACCAAGGACATCCAGGACGGCGAGTTTTTTGAAAAAGCGCCGCTCATTAAAGTGATCGACGGCGCGAAGGCCGCAGGCAAGGCGCTGCATCTGATGGGTCTGGTGAGCGACGGCGGCGTGCACAGCCATAACTCGCACCTGTATGCGCTGCTCGCGATGTGCAAACAGCGTGGGCTATCCAATGTGTATGTGCACGCGTTCCTCGACGGGCGCGATGTGCCGCCCACCAGCGGTTTGGCGTATGTGCGCGAGCTGGAGGCGAAGCTTAGGGAGATCGGCGTGGGCAAGATCGCGACCGTCATGGGCCGTTACTGGGCCATGGATCGCGACAACCTGTGGGATCGCGTGCAGAAAGCCTACGATGCGATGGTGCTGGGCGTGGGCCTGACTGCGGACAGCGCGGAACAGGCCGTGAGCCAGAGCTACGCGCTGGGCGATAAGGGCAACGACGAGTTTGTGCTGCCGACGGTCGTGCTGGCGGGCAGCAAGCCCACCGCCACCATCCAGCCGGAGGACGGCATCGTATTCTTCAATTTCCGCCCGGATCGCGCGCGCCAGTTGACCCGCACGTTTATCCAGCCGGATTTTGCGGGTTTTGTGCGCAAGAACGGTTATTTCCATGTGAACTTTGTGAGCATGACCCAATACGACGAGACCTTTACCGGTCTTGATGTGGTCAACCCGCCGGAGACGATGGAGAAGACGCTTGGTGAGTACCTCGCCAGCCTTGGTAAAACACAGCTGCGCATTGCGGAAACGCAGAAATACGCGCATGTGACGTTCTTCTTCAACGGCGGCGTGGAAAAGCCCAACCCGGGCGAGGATCGCATTCTCGTGCCTTCCTCAAAGGTCGCGACCTTTGACATGAGCCCTGAGATGAGTGCCTTTGAGGTGGCTGGCAAGGCCATTGAGGAGATCAATGCCAAGAAGTACGATGTGATGATCCTCAACTTCGCCAACTGCGACATGGTGGGTCATACGGGCATCATGGAGGCTGCCGAGGAGGCCGTCAAAGCCGTGGATGATTGCGTATGGGCCGTGATCCGTGCCATCCTGCGCAACGGCGGGCGCGCATTCGTGACTGCCGATCATGGCAACGCCGACCAGATGGTGGACTATGTGACGGGCGAGCCGTTCACTGCGCACACCACCAATCCCGTGCCCTTCATCGCAGTGGGGCCTGAATTCATCGGTAAAAAACTGCGCGAGGACGGTAGGCTCAGCGATATCGCCCCCACGATGCTCCAGAGCATGGGCATCCCCGTACCGCAGGAGATGAAGGGCAAAAGCCTTCTCCTGTAAGCCAAGAAACCACTTCGAGCGCCTCGCGCGGCTGATGGCCAGCGGGGCGCTTTTTTTGCATGGAAATTTAAGAATACGAAACATTTCCAGCGCACACTGTTACACCAAAATTGCCGTTTACGGATGGCAGTATCAGGAGAAATGCCGTGGTGCGCGCATTCACGCAGAACCGATGCGACGTGAAAACACAAACTTTCCGTAACAATTCACTTGATTTTTTACGGATTTCGCTTTACAATATGGCTAAACGTAGCGGTTTCTGGGTTTACGCATAGCATCCGTTGCGGGTCGAGCATACGCACGAAAGGATGATGATGCCCATGGCCAAGCGCATATTGCTGGTGGACGATGAACCCTTGATCGTTAAGGGTTTGAAATATACGCTCGAGCAGGAGGGCTTCGAGACCGACTCGGCCGCGGACGGCGAGGAGGCGCTTGCCAAGTTCTTCGCCGGTAATTTCGACTTCATCCTTTTGGATGTGATGCTGCCCAAGCTGGACGGCATCACCGTTTGTCAGCGCATCCGCGAGCACAGCAATGTGCCCATCATCATGCTCACGGCAAAGGGCGAACACATCGACAAGATTCTCGGCCTTGAGTATGGCGCGGACGATTACATGACCAAACCCTTCAACATCCTTGAAGTCAAGGCCCGCATCAAGACCATCCTGCGCCGCGCCAGCGGCTCGCAGCCCAGCGAGGCCAAAAAAGTGATCCGCGTGCACGATATGGAGATCAACGCCATCAACCGCGCGGTGAACCTCGGCGGCAAGGATGTGCGCCTGACCGCCAAAGAGTTTGACTTGCTTCAGATGTTTGTGAACAACCGCGGCAAGGTGTTCAGCCGCGAGGCCATGCTGGAAACAGTCTGGAAGTACGACTATACCGGCGATGCGCGTACCGTGGACGTGCACATCCGGCGCCTGCGAGAGAAAATCGAACGTAATCCCGCTCAACCGGAGTTCATCTTCACCAAGTGGGGAGTGGGTTACTATTT
The DNA here is from genome assembly GCA_964584315.1 of uncultured Oscillospiraceae bacterium. GTDB lineage: Bacteria > Bacillota > Clostridia > Christensenellales > Aristaeellaceae > CAXXOK01. The sequence continues at coordinate 17,820 of CAZOZO010000053.1, read as the reverse complement.
CACCGATAAGGATTAACAACCCATTTACGTCCATCCGCTGGAAAATCGTACTCGCCTTCCTGCTGGTCGTGGGCGTGAGCTACTTTGCGGTAGCCACGTCTCTCATCAGTTTGGTAGGCGATTATTTATTCGCGGACAGGCGCGCGCGCGACCAGGCAAGCACCGAGAAACTGGCTGTTTCGGTCGCGCCACTGTTCGTGGACGCGCGCATGGCAGAGCTGCAAACCCTGCTGACCACGGCGGGCGGCGAGCTGGGCGGAAGGCTGATGGTGCTGGACGCGACTGGAAAGGTGCAGGCGGATAGCTACAGCGAGCTGAACGGCTCCCGCATCGAATTGCCCGAGGTGGCGACCATTCTGGTGGGCGGCAAGGCTGTCGATTATGGCGTGCACCAGTTGGGCAGCAAGCAAGGGCTTACCATCCTGTCGTTTTTGTCTCCGTTTGACGAGAGCGCCGTATGGGTGGGCTACTGTACCGCTTCGCTCACGCAGGGCGGGCAGACGGTGGGCGTGCTGCTGTTTTCCTCGCCCATACAGGACATGATGCAGCGGCTGACCGCCCTGCAGGGGCGCATGGCGCTGTACTTCATCGCGGCGGCCGTTGCGGCCATGGCCATCGCACTGGTCATCTCGCGGGTGATCACCAAGCCCATCGCGACGCTCACCAAGGGCATCCAGCGCATGGGCCGGGGCGACCTTTCCGTGCGTGTGCCGGTGCGAGGCAGCGGCGAGCTGAGGCGTTTATCTGAGACCTTCAATGTGATGAGCGAGAAGCTGGAGCTGCTGGACAAGAGCCGGAACCAGTTCGTCAGCAACGCCAGCCACGAACTGAAAACGCCGCTCTCCACGATGAAGATACTGCTGGAGAACATCATTTACCAGCCGGAGATGGACGCGGGGCTGCGCACGGAGTTTTTGACCGACGTAAACCGCGAGATCGACCGCCTGAACCTGATCATCAGCGACCTTCTGACGCTGGTCAGCATGGACAGCAAGACCATGCGCCTGAACCGCGAAACATTCCGCTTTGCGGATGTGGTGACCGACGTGGTGCACCGCCTGTCGGTGGTGGCGGAGAAGCGCCGGCAGGAGGTCAAGCTGCAGGTGAGCGACAGCTGCGAGATGTATGCAGATATGGCCAAGCTCACGCAAGTGGTTTACAACATCATGGATAACGCAATCAAGTATACACCGGAGGGTGGCCTGATTCGTGTTCGCCTGAACCGATCCGGGCGCGACGCGATACTGCGCGTTTCGGACAACGGCCCCGGCATCCCAAAAGAGGATCAGCCGCACATCTTCGACCGCTTCTACCGGGTGGATAAAGCGCGCAGCCGCGACACGGGCGGAACGGGGTTGGGCCTGAGCATCGTGAATCAGTTGGTACTGATGCATGGCGGCAGCGTATCGGTGCAGAGCGAAGAGGGGCACGGATCCACGTTTACAGTGGAACTGCCCATCCATCAGGGCTGAAGAAAGGGGGCCTGCGCGTGCGCAAACGAGGGCTGATGCTCCTTTGGCTGCTGTGCGCGGCTATGCTGCTTTGCGCCTGCGCATCGCAAAGCGTGAACCCGTTGCTCAAAAACGAGGCGACCGATGCGCCCGGCCTTGCGAACAATGTGCACCCTGCCAGCGCGAGCAGCCAGAATGCGGATCAGGTGGCCGTGACGCTATACTTTCGCTATCTGGAGGAACCGATGCTCGCGCCTGAGAGCCGCATCCTGACCGTGCGGCGCGATGAGAGTGTGGAGCTGGCCATCGTGCGTGCACTGCTGGAAGGGCCCAGCGCCGGGCACAGCGAGCTGCGGCGGCTGTTGCCCGCAGCGGCGACTGTGGAGAGCGTGACTTCGCGTGACGATATCGTGTTTGTCACATTCGACGGCGGCCTGCTATCGGACGATATCCCCTCAAACTGGGCGGAGGATGCCCGCTGGCGTGATGAAGCACCCTTGCAGCGCAGGCTCGCCATGCAGAGCATCGCCGCATCGCTGACGGAGCTTTTCCCTTACACGGGTGTGCAGATACTGGTGCACCGCACCGACGAGGTGCAGACCAACCTGCGGCTGGAAAACAGCTATTATTTGACCGGCATAGGCGGCCTGAGCGAGCCTGTCGCACGCGACGAGGGGTTGCTATTAACGCCCAACGGTACGGCGCAGAGCATTCTGGCGGCATGGCAGCAGCGCGATCTGGAGCGCCTGTACCGTTATGTAGCCGACGTGGACAGGCCGCCCTACGCCACCGCGGCCGAGGCTTTCGCGGGGCTCGGCGCGCTCATGAACTATACGGTGGGTGCAGGCAGTGTGGATTTGAACGGGCAAAATGCCGTGGTCACGGTAGATTTACACACGCTGCAAGAGGGTTTGGAGGCCGCCACCAATCGTTATCCGCTGATGCTTACAAGGGAAAACGGCGTGTGGAAGATCACCTACGCACGGCTGCTGGCATTACTGGCCTGCTGAGCGGACGCGTGTGCTATGGATGGTTATTTGCTGCAATACGGTGCGAGGGAGGGGTAACGTGCGAAACGGGCTCATACCAAATCGAACGGCAAAACTGAGCGCGGTGCTGCTGGCCTCTCTGCTGTTGACTGCTTGCAGCGGCGTGCCGGTGCGGGAGCAGACCGCCGTATCGCTGCCCACTGCCGAGGTGCCATACGTAGCCCCCATCGGCGATGCTACGCTGGAATATGCGGGCGCAGCGACGCTCTACCTGCCCCGCTTTGGCGGCACACGGCTCGTCTCCTTTACTGATACGATCACCTTTTCCGCTGCGCGTCTCGACGCGGAGAGCATTATCCGCGCGCTGCTGGTACATCTCGGCAACGGCGTGGCCGCCCCGCTGGGCGGCGATGTCAAGCTGTCACTCTTTGGCGCCAACCCTGTGGAGGTGAGCGGCGACGTAGCCACTGTGAACCTGTCCGCTTCGGCGTTGCAGCTGGATCGAGCGACGCTGTACCTGTGCGGGCAGGCGTTTGCCAACACGCTTACGGAGCTGAAAGGCATCCGCTACGTAAACCTGCTGGTCATGGACAAGCAGATTGGGCTGGACTTGGGCAGTACGCTGCCCGCAGGCGCGCAGACCCGCAGCCTTGGCGGAGACGTGGGGGCCCTGTATGAGCAGGCGCTGGCCCAGCGTGTGCAGGCGGACGAGGATCCCGCCGAGAAGCGCCTGACCGAGACGGTCGCACTGTACTTCCCGCTTGCCAAACTGAACGGCGTCATGTCCGAGGCGCGCAACATCAGCTTCGCCAGCCAGCAGCCGCAGGCCATGGTCGTGCGCCTGCTTCAGGAGTTGTCGGAAGGGCCTTCCACTGTTCCGGATTCGCCCGCACTGCCATTGCTGCCTGATCTGCTGGCTTCGCCGCCGGAGATAGGGGAGCCGGAGGGGGGCGCTGGCAAACTCGTGACCCTGCGCTTTGACGCGGCACTGTACGACATGCTGGCCACCATGGGCGTGCCGCGGGCCAGCTGCTTTGCGTCGCTCACCTACACGCTGTGCACGTTTTTGCCCAACATGACGGGCATCACGGTTTACGTGGGGGACGAGCGCGTGGAGCACGTCATGCTGGGCGCGACAGACGGGATTCTGTTTGAAAACGGTATCCAGCGCCGTGCGCACTATGCGCATTACCTGATGGACGATGCGGCGCTGTATCTGGCAGATGCAGGAGGCGAGCGCCTGTTGGCCGTGCAGCGGCCAACACCCTTTTACCTGTGCCGCAACCCGCGCGAGCTGCTCAACATGCTTTGGCGCGGGGCCGCAAGCGAGGACCGGCCTGCCGGTGCGCAATCGTTGCTAGCTGCGGGTGTGCTCACGGATGCGGATATACTGGGTCTGTCGCTGGTCGATGGTACGCTGGTCGTGAACCTCAGCGAAGGGTTCCGTGCGGCGGGTACGGGGCTGGGTGCGCAGGGGGAGAGGCAGCTGGCCTACGGGCTGGTCAACACATTGCTGTGTGGAGACAGGGCATCGCGCGTATGCTTCTTTGTGGGAGGCAAGCCGTTTGAGGGTTTTACCGGCGATATCGACTGGCAAGGGCTATTTTATGAGAACCGAGGGCTTGCGGGCGAACGGTGAGCACCAGAGTGAAGAGATGCCGTTACAAAACACCCGTTGCGAGCATAAAAGCAAAGGAGAAAGCACCCCAAATGACGCTACACGGGGTGGATTGAGACTTTCGCACATTACAGTCTCACTTGACATGAATACGTCAATGGGCCGTATCCGGCATGCCTGCCAGATACGGCCCATTGACGTACCGTCGACTGAAGTGCTTCACGGTTCGGGTGCTTCGAGCTCTTCCAGCCTGCCGAGAAAATCCTCATAAATACCGGGGTCGCTGCCTTCGATCAGCGTTGCGCCCACCGCACTGGCGTAAAAGCCCACGGGGCCGACACCGCCGATGATCGCGTATATATACCCTTCTTCACGCATGGCGCGCAGCGCACGGATGAGCAGTGCTTTACCAACGCCCTTGCCGCGGCAGCTCTCGTCCACACTGGTGGGGCCGAAAAAATCCGGCGCGGTGGCATTGTAGGCGGCAAAACCGATGATTTTCGCGCCCTCAGTGGCGATGAACAAGCTCAGCGGTGTGCGCGCGAAGCATGCTTCGCACTCGCTGGCGGCGCTGGGGCCCATGATGGCGCTGATCCACGGTAGAATGCGGTGCCTGTCCGGCGAAAGCGCGCGGCGGATTACGATGCCGCTTTGGCGGAGCGATTCGAGCAACGCATCCTCCTTGGGTAGTTTCAGGAGATGGACGAGCATATCTGGCATGGGGTTACCTTCCTTCTGCAAGATGCTGGTTTGGATAACAATAGCGGAAAGGCGGCGGTTCTCGATACGCAATCGGTGAGCGAAAAACCTGCTAGAGCCTCACAGGCAATTTGCCCTCGGCCGTAGTCTTGCCAGCCAAAACTTCCGCAAGCGTGGCCATCGTGCGCGCGTCATAGTCGTAGGTGGCATAGGTGCGCACATGCGCGGGCAGCGTTTGCAGATCGTAAGGCGCTCGCAGAGCCACGGCGCACACCGGGAGGCCCAGTTCGGCAGCTTTGCTGGCCAGTGCGCGCTGGCCGGGGCAGGCAACGGCGTTAAAGAGCCCGATCACGATGGATGTATGTTCGCAGGCATGCGACAGTGCTGCTTCCACTTCCGCCTCGGTGGGGTCGGGCGGAGTCGCGACGGCAGTACCGCCCAGCAGCGCGCGCATTGCCTCGGGGAAGCACTGGCTGGCGTCCTCGGGGTTGGCGGCCAGCGTAGGGCGGAAGCGGGCGCAACCCACAAACAGCGGTTTCACGCCAAGGGTGAAGGGTGCCGCCTGTACCAGCGTCATGGCCGCGCGGGTGACGCGTTCGCTCACGGCGCGGTGCGCTGCGCTACCGACATGGGCCAGCGAAGGAATGTCTGGGGCGAGCTTGGCTTTCTCCGCAAGGATGCGGCGCGTGGATGCCTCAAATGCAGCACTGTCCAGCTGCCCACCCGCCAGCGCGCACAGACCCGCCAACGCGGCCTGCGCGGCGAGCGCTGCGTCGTGCGACACGAACACCATATCCACCCCAGCCTGAAGCGCTGCCACACTGCCCGGCACCGTGCCAAAATGCGCGGCGACGGCGTCCATCATCATACAATCGGATAGCACAAGGCCTCTGAAGCCCATTTGTTCGCGCAGCAGACCGCTAACGATGCGTCTTGACATGGTTGCAGGCAAACGATCCGGTTCCAATGCCGGGAAGAGGATGTGCGCGGTCATGACCGCCGGTACGCCCTTATCCACAGCTGCCTGAAAGGGTTTCAGCTCGCAGGCTGCCAGCGCCTCATGCGGCTTATCCACGACCGGCAAGCCAATGTGCGAATCGACTGCCGTATCTCCATGGCCGGGGAAATGCTTCGCACAGCAGAGTACGCCACCCTCCATCAGGCCCTTCGCAGCTTCGGTGCCAAAGCGTGCCACCGCCTGCGGATCATCGCCATAGCTGCGCACGCCGATCACGGGGTTAAGCGGGTTGCTGTTCACATCCAGCACCGGCGCCAGGTTCAGGGTAACACCCATAGCACGCAACTCCTGCGCGGTGATGCGCCCAGCCTCGCGAGCAAGCTCCGGCTTGCCGCTGGCGGCAAACGCCATGGCGCTGGGGAATATAGTCGCATCCTCACGCAGGCGGGATATCGCACCGCCCTCCTGATCCAGTGCGATCAGGGGCTTGATGCCCGTTTCTGCCTCGATCAGCTCAGTGATTTCGCTGCAGAGACGCTTGAGCTGTTCCTTGCTCTCCACATTGTACTCAAACAGGATGGCGTTGCCGATCTTGTGCTCCTGCACATTGCGGATGAAGGTTTCAGTCATGTGTGGGCCCGCGAAGCCCGTAAAGAAGTGCTGCCCCATGGCGATGCGGTCGTTCATGCGGTGTACCTCCGTTGCGAATGTTGGTTCCTTATGGGATGTATTATCGCAACGCGCCTTGATACATCGCATATGGATAAGATGTATTCGATGTGATTGTTTGCTTCTCCTCTCCCCGCGCATAGGTGATATTGTATACATCGCTGGTTCCGTGGTGAATGGATATTGCACCCTTAGCGCTACGATTGTACTTTCTATGGCTTTTTGCGCCCAAAGTACGCCGTAGGGCTTGACAGCCCACAAAGCAATGTGGCATGTTGTTTTCAATAAAGAAAATACTGCTTGCCATGTTGGGTGACGCTGCCGGCAAAGTCTAAAAAATGCAAAGGTTTCGTAAAAATTCTCTTGCGTGCATACGGCAACCGTAGTATAATCATCGCCTGTGGAGGGTGACAAAGTCGTTACAGCAGCGTGTCCGCATCCCTGAGCGCGCCTGTGGCAGCGTATCCGTTCGCTGCGAGCATGATGCGCTTGGTTGTATTCTGCCGTGCCACCCGGCCCGCCCCTTTTGCTTTTTTGGCGGGGCCGTATGAGTTCGCCCACCTAAAGACGCGTTTCAATGCCGTGAAAAACGCGTATCCCGCACACTAAAACCCAACCGCGCCCATGCGCAGGCCGGTCACGGTCATACGGAAACGAAACCAGGAAGGATGTACCATGCATGAAGTTGATCAAATGCCCACGGTGCGAACTGAACTATATCACAGAAGGTGAGAAATACTGCAAGGTTTGCATGCGCGAGCTTAAGGGCGAGCAGATGCAGGAAGAAATGGAACTTTGCTCCATCTGCAATGCTTCGCCCGCTTTGCCCGGCAAGGACGTGTGCCTGAGCTGCCTCAAGGAGATGCAGCAGAATGCCGCGGACGACGACACGGGCGAGGATCGCGAGGCCGTGGACGAGAGCGCCATCGGGCTTAACTCCGTAAGCACGATGGACGAGATCATCCCGCAGGTGCATGAGGATATCCCCGAGCGTGAGTTTGGCGAGATCGAAAATGAGCTGTCGCTGGAGAGTGTCATTGAGGACGAGCAAAAGGACGACGACGAGGACGAGCGTGACCTGGACTGACCGGCGGCGCGTGGCACTGAAACGAGGCGCAGAATGACGATATTTGCCATTGGTGATTTACACCTCTCCGGCAGCGGCGCCAAGCCCATGGATGTGTTCGGTCGGCATTGGGAAAACCACTTCGAGCAAATCACGGAGCGATGGCTCTCGATGGTCGCACCGGAGGATACGGTGCTCATCCCCGGCGATATCAGCTGGGCGATGCAGTTTGAAGAGGCAACCATCGACCTGAAGCGCATCGCGACGCTGCCTGGCACCAAGGTGCTGCTGCGTGGCAACCATGACTACTGGTGGAGCTCCATCACCCGCCTCAGGGGTTACCTGCCGGAAGGGATGTTGGCGCTGCAGAACGACTCCGTGGTGCTGGCAGGGGTCGCCCTGTGCGGCACGCGCGGGTGGGACTTTCCCACAGATAGCTTTCCGCTGGAGGCGCAGGAGGATAAAGTTTACCGTCGCGAGCTGATCCGGTTGGAGCTGACGCTGCAGAGTGCCGCGCGCCACGGATTGCCCATTTTGGCCATGATGCACTACCCGCCCTTGCTGAACGACTACCGAGACACTGCCTTTACCGCACTGCTGGAACACTATGGCGTGGCCATGTGCGTGTACGGGCATCTGCACAGCGCGGGCATCCAGAACGGTTTCAGTGGCGAGCACAACGGCGTTCAATACCGCCTGGTCTCCTGCGATGCCATCGATTTTTCGCCCGTTCGGGTATGGGATGGTGCGCCGGTGGTGGCATAATGCCGCGGCTTAAGAGAAAGCAGCCTTAACAGAAATAAGCATTGCATTACCAGTAAGCAGCCTGTGAGCGCATCACAGGCTGCTTTTGCATGTAACGAGAACGAACGTAAAACCGTAACAGACGGAGCGGCAGGTGCCTTCTGAAGGCGGGGTATCGCAGGACACGAGGAGGAAGACGATGCTCCCTGCTGCCATTCGCCAGATGCAAAGACCCTCTGACCAAGCCGCCTGTGCCATATCGAAGGGGCACTGAATAGCAGCCGAAGCGTTCGCTCCGTCGGTTTTGTAGCGGCGTGCCAATTGTTACGAAGAATTTAGAATTTAGTTACGCAAGCGTAACTTTGAGAATGATGCCGTGTAACATCACGGACACTTCGGAAGTGCAAGTAAAATCAAGGCCTTGACGACTTCCGGGCTTTGGTAAGAGATGGAAATTCGCTTTCAAAGCCAGTCAAATCAACGCAAACAGAATATACGTTTGCGTTGACATGTGGCGGAAAGTGGAGAATAATGGTTTCACAGCCCATTAAGTGGCGGAAAGTGGAGACTGAGGGAGGTGTCGCACCGTGGATGACGATATCCTGCAGGATTCGTCCATGCCTACGGAGCCGACATTGCCTGCACGCAAAGACTTTTTTGGCTCCTACACGCACGGTATCGACGTCAAGGGGCGTATGATCATACCCAACGCCTACCGCCCTGCGCTGGGCGAGGTGTTCACCGTAGGACCCACGCGCGATTTTCGCGGGGTGGCGCTTTACCCCGAGGCCGTATATGAGCGCATTCTGCAGGAGCTATCCTCGCTGAACCAGCGTAACGTGGATGTGCAGGATTATACCCGCCAGTTCTACAAGCTCAGCTACCGTGACATGCAGCCCGACGCGCAGGGTCGCCTGCTGCTGCCGCCCAATATCCGCCAGCGTATCCTTGGCGATGCCAAGGAGCTGGAGGTCAGCGGCGTATTCGACCACGTGCGCATCGAAGCCCTCGATAAGGCTGTGCGCGGCGACGAGGCATTCATGCAGAACATCGACCGTATTCAAGCGAGCATTGCCAACCTAACCCCGTCCTGACACTAGCACAAAGGAGGAGCCGTTATGGCACAGATCGGCAGAATGTATGATTCATTCCACGAGTACGACCACAATCCCTATCAGCCGACCGACCGTTTTTACGTGCGCCCTTCGGTGTATTTACCAAGCAGTGATCTCGACATACGCACCGGTATGCTCCGGGAGGACACGTACCGCCGCGGCCGTACGCAGGCGATCCGTATGGAGGCGCAGCGGCTCGACCAAGAGTATGACCAGATGATGGCCTCGCTGACAGCCCGCCAAAGCGAGAAGGGGCTGCGCGTATCGCTACGCTCAACGGTCATTGGTACCTTCCTGCTGGCGCTGGTGCTTGCCATCGTCCTGCTGGTGCAGCAGGGCATGCTTGCCCAACGGCAGCGCATGCTGCGTACCATCAACACGCGCATCGAATCCGTGCAGGCAGAGAATACCGCTTTGAAGGCGCAGATCGATGAGGCTTCGGATTCGGCCACCATATGCTACGCCGCCGCGCGCGACCTGGGCATGGTGCCCGCCAGCTCCACGCAGGCAATCCACTTGACGGCTGTAGACACCCGCCCCGCAGGCACAAATGAGTATGTGACGGCATCTGCCAATGCGGATGCCACAGCAGGGCAGTAGAGAGCGCATGGCGACATTTCGCCTACGATCGAACAGGTCAAACCATGGCCGAAAGGCCGACGATGAAGCGCCCGGCGAAGGTGGCGAAAAACCCGGCAGCAGGGCTGCGAAACCTCCGGAAAACCGGGTGAAAACGCACATCTGCTGGACAAATCACGGCAGATGTGCTACCTTATATACGCTGCCAACGAGCCTGAAAGGAATTTCACGTGTATCGCCTGTTTTTCGCATTGTACAGGGCTGATGCGGCATTTCGGGCGAGTCCGTCAGGGCGCAAGGCAAGCAGATACGCGACCGTTGCACAGATGATAAAACGGTTGATGCGGTCGAGTGGTGCAGGCAGGCGGCGCGAATGCTTCAGGGAACGCCGTCACGGCCACAGCAAGCGATTTGGAGGCTGGCATTATGTTGCTCAACCAACTCCTCAGGGATGTGCCCGGGATTGCCGAGACACGCGGCAATCTGGAGACCGATGTGGCAACCCTGTCGATCAACAGCCGCGAAAAAGCAAAACGCGGCTTGTTTTTCTGCATACCGGGCGCGAAGTACGACGCGCACGACTTTGCGCCGCAGGCGATTGAAAACGGCTGCGTGGCGCTGGTGGTATCGCATTTCCTTGACGGGGTTGATGTGCCGCAGGTACGCGCGGAAAACGTGCGCTCCGCCATGGCTTATATCGCAAGTGCGTTTTACGGGCATCCGGCCAAACAACTGCGGCTGATCGGTGTCAGCGGCACCAAGGGGAAGACTACCACCAGCTACCTGGTCAAGGCCATCATGGAGGCGGCAGGCTACAAGACGGGCCTGATCGGTACCACTGGCAACATGATCGGCAGCGAGCACCTAAAGAGCAACCTGACCACGCCCGACCCCATCGACCTGCACCAGTGCTTCCGCCAGATGGTGGATGCGGGTGTGCAGGCGGTCAGCATGGAGGTGAGCGCACACGCCATCGACATGCACAGGCTGGACGGGCTCACATTTGAAGCGGCCTGCTACACCAACCTTTCACAGGATCATCTGGACTATTTCCAGACCATGGAGCGATACTTCGAGACCAAGAAGAGCTTTTTTATGCATGGACAGGTGCTCAACGCCGCCCTGAACGCGGATGAAGACACCAGCACACGCATTCTAGACGATATCAAGATACCATACCTGACGTTTGGCATCAGCGCCAATGCGGATCTATTTGCGCGGGATATCGAGATCAGCGAAAACGGCGTGAACTTTAAGATACAGCTGCGTGGCGTGGAAGAGATGGAAGTGCACATGCAAATGACCGGTATGTTCAATGTCTACAACGCGCTGGCGGCCGCCTCGCTGGCGATGATCGTGGGCGTAGACAAGGAGCACATCCGCGAAGGGCTGGCCAACGTGCATGCCGTTCCGGGCCGCATCGAAATGCTCGACACCGGCACGCCCTACAAGGTGATTCTGGACTACTCACACTCGCCTGATGCACTGGAGAACATCCTGAGCACGGTGCGGATGTTCACCAAGAAGCGCGTGATCGTGCTGTTCGGCTGCGGCGGCGATCGCGACCATGGCAAACGACCGCTGATGGGCGAAATCGGCGGCAGACTGGCGGACTATTCCATCCTGACCAGCGACAACCCCCGCACCGAAGACCCCGAAGCCATTCTGGAGGCCATCGAGGAGGGCATGAAGCTGACCAGCGGCAAGTATACGATCATCGAGAACCGCCGCGAAGCCATCCGCTACGCGCTCAAGATGGGGCGCGAGGGCGATGTGATCATTTTGGCGGGCAAGGGGCACGAGACGTATCAGGATGTGATGGGCGTGAAGCGCCCCTTCGACGAGAAGCTGGTCGTCAATGAATTGCTGGCAGAGCTGCGCGGCGAGCAGTAAGCCAAAGCGGCAAACGGGGGAGTGGTAGGGATATGTTTCGGCTCACGCTTGCGTTGCTGGTATCGGTAGCGGCAATGCTTCTGATCACACCCATGGTGCTGCCCGTGTTGCACCGGCTCAAATTTGGGCAGACCATTTACCAGCTGGGGCCGGAGAGCCACCAGGCCAAGCAGGGTACGCCCACCATGGGTGGCCTGACGTTTGCGGCAGTCACCACGTTGACCGTGCTCGCCCTGCATGGCGAATGGTTTGGCAGAAACGATTTTGGCCTCGCGCTGGTCGCCTTTTCGCTGATGAGCATGGCGATCGGCTTTGTAGACGATTACATCAAGGTAGTCAAGAAGCGCAGCCTCGGGCTCGTCTGGTGGCAGAAGGTCATCGGGCAGGTGCTTGTGGGCGCGCTGTTCTCGCTTTTTTGCTACATGAGCCCGCAGGTGGGCAGCAAGATCATTATCCCGTTCACAACGGTGGAGTGGGATCTGGGCGTGTGGTATGTGCCGCTGATGACCCTGGTCATCATGTTCATGATCAACAGTGCCAACCTGCAGGACGGGCTTGACGGGCTCCTGTCCAGCGTGGCGGCAGTGGGCGGCGTCGCATGGGCGGGCCTCGCGCTGCTGGCGGCGCTGGCGGGCGGCGTGCTCTTCAGCAACGCCGCGCCGGGGAACATGGCGAACGTGGCGCTGTTCGGTCTGGTGCTCGCGGGTGCGTGCATCGGGTTCCTGCGCTTCAACTTCCATCCGGCCAAGGTATTCATGGGGGATACGGGCAGTATGTTTATCGGTGGTGCGACGGTCGGTATGGCGATGGTGCTGCGCATGCCACTGCTGATGCTTTTGATCGCCTTTACGATGGTTTTAAGCTCGCTCTCCGTGATCATCCAGCGTGTGTATTTCAAGCTGACACACGGCAAGCGCGTGTTCAAGATGTCGCCTATCCACCACCATTTTGAGCTCAGCGGTATGACGGAGCCACAGATCGTTGCCATGTACGCGGCAGTCACGGGCATCCTGTCCATCGCAGCCGTACTTTCGGTCAACTGGTTTGCCCTGTAAATAAACTGCCTGCGGGCTGTGGGGGAGGTGTTCGCCATGCGGTATGAAAAGAAGCGCGTGCTGGTCGTGGGCATGGCGCGCAGCGGCGTGGCCGCGGCGCAGCTGCTTTTGCACCATGGCGCTACCCCGGTGCTCTACGACGCGAAAACCGCCGAAGCCTTTGGCGAAGAGTTGCATCCGCTCTACGGCACGGCGTGTGAGTTTCATTTAGGGGAGGACCCTTTCGCGTTGCTGGAATCGTGCGACGCGGTGGTCATCAGCCCGGGCGTACCCATCGACGCGCCGCTGGTACGTGCTGCAAAGGAACGGGGCCTGTCGCTGGTGGGCGAGCTGGAGCTGGCGTTCTCGCTTTTGATGGGCGAGGTATTGGCGATATCGGGTACCAATGGCAAGACCACTACCGTGACTTTGCTCGGTAAAATGTTTGAGAATGCGGGGCGCATCACGTATGTGGCCGGCAATATCGGGTACCCGCTCTCCGCAGTCGCTCTCAGCAGCAAGAAGCGGGACGTGATCGTGACCGAGGTATCCAGCTTCCAGCTGGAAAGCATCAAGACCTTTCACCCGCGCGTAGCCGCGCTGCTCAACATCACCGAGGATCATCTGAACCGCCACGGCACCATGGAGCAGTACATTCGCTTGAAGCAGCGCATCTTTGAAAACCAGACCGCTGAAGACGTGGCTGTGCTCAACATGGACGACCCAGTGCTCTTGAAGATGGCGGACAAGCTGAAGGCCCGCGTGGCTTTCTTCTCGCGCACGCAGAAGGTGGAAAACGGCGCCTGCGTGGAAGACGGGAAAATCATTTGGCGCTGGGATGGTGAAGTGCGGCCCATCTGCGATGCGGATCAGATTTTGATCCCCGGGCCGCACAATTTGGAGAACGCGCTGGCCGCCACAGCCATGGCCGCGTCGCGCGGCGTGCCCGCAGCGGTCATCCGGCACACGCTGCAATCCTTCACGGGCGTGGAGCACCGCATCGAGAAGGTGCGCGTGCTGGAGGGCGTTACCTACATCAACGACAGCAAGGGCACCAATGTGGATAGCACCATCAAAGCGGTGCAGAGCATGAAGACACCCACAGTGATCATTTTGGGTGGCTATGACAAGCATACCGACTTTATGCCGCTGTGCCGGGAGATCGTTGCCTCCGGCCTGATCGCGCAGGTCGTCACCATCGGGGAGACGGCATTGCAGATCGAAAAGACGCTTGAAGCCGCGGGCTACCACAGCGTAACGCAGGCCTTCAGCCTGGAGGATGCGGTCATGAAAGCGCGCAGGCTGGCCGTGTCAGGCGGCAATGTGCTGCTTTCGCCCGCGTGCGCAAGCTTTGATATGTTCCGCGACTATGAGCACCGTGGACAGGTGTTTAAGGAAATCGTACACAACCTCGTTTGATGCTCCGTGGAAAGCGGCATTTGCGCCGCTTCCATGGCAGATCGACTATCGCAAGTAACGAAAACGGCAATGATAGCAAAGCATACCGATAGGATCGCGCATGATATCCGCGCATGTTATCGCTGCTTTGCCATTTATGGCACGCATAAAGCGTGCTGATCGCGGGCCATCAGGTGGCAGGAGGTGAGCATGTGAAAAAGAGCAAGGAAGAGATTCGGGACGAGCTGGATCAATTTGAAGCCTACGGCGAATACTCCTATGAATACCGCCATGCTTCCGAGGGCCGCCGCCGCAGGCGAAAGGGCGAACCGGAGGAGCCAACGCTGGCGCCCGAGGAGCCCGTGACGCCTGAAGAGCCGGAACCCTACCTATCGCCCGAAGAAGCACGCATCGCCACAGAGGAGCGTGCCAAGGCGCGCACGCGCACCATCACCGGCAGGCTCATCCTGTTGCTGGCCATCGCAGTGGCGGCCATCGTGGTGCTGCAGGGCGCTGTGTTCAAGCTAACGACGGTGTATGTGGTGGGCAATGTAAACAAAACAGCGCAGCAGGTGGCTGCCGCCTCCGGGCTGGTCAAGGGGCTCAACATCTTCTCCATCAGCGAGGATGATGTGCGCAAGAACCTTGCTACCGATCATACGATCGTGTTCCTCGGCCTGCGCAAGGATTACCCAAGCACCATCTACCTTTACATCAGCGAGCGGCAAGCCGTCGCCAGTACGCAGTGGCTGGGCCTTCTGTATACGCTGGATGCGGAGGGCATGGTGATGGACGAGAACAATACCTTGACCCTGCCGGCAGGGATGCCGTCGGTCACAGGGCTGCAAATCACCAGCATCCATGTTGGGCAGCAGCTGGACGTGCGTGACCGGGAGCAACTGATGGCATACAATGACATCATCTCGGAGCTGAACCTGCAATATTATCGCGACCAGGTGGTGGAGATCAACCTTGGCAACCCGCGCGACATCTACATGCTCACCGCGGGGGGCATCACGGTACGGCTTGGCAGCCGTCAATACATGCGCGCAAAGATCGGCGCGGTGCGCACCGATATGGCCTACTTGCAGCAACTGGGCAAAAGCACGGGTGTTTTAGACGTGACCATCCCAGAGGACGCGAAGTATAGGCCGGAGAGCTAGCCGGCATTCGTATTAGCGAACGACCTGTGGTGGAAGCCTGCCCACAGGTCGCTCGCACAGACGGTACACAGCCGGAGAAAAAGCTATAAAAGATAAGAAAAAAATATATGATAGCACATAAAAACCTGTTGACATGGAGCCGAAACTATAGTAATATAAGCAAGTCGCCTGTGCGACACGTCGCGGGGTAGAGCAGTTTGGTAGCTCGTCGGGCTCATAACCCGGAGGTCGAGGGTTCAAGTCCCTCCCCCGCAACCATTTTGGCGGCGTAGCTCAGCTGGCTAGAGCATTCGGTTCATACCCGGAGTGTCGAGAGTTCGAATCTCCCCGCCGCTACCAAACGAACCATCGATTGATAGAAGTAATTTCTATCGAACGGTGGTTTTTTTGTACCGTTTTTCTAGACGGACACATCAGGTACATGGACGTTTCGCACGTTAAACGTACCTTGACCAAGCAACAGAACGTACGCAAAGCCGCTCCGGAGCCTCGCGTTCGCTTGCGCTTCCGGTCTCTCGCGACCGGTCAACAAAACGAGCTTCCTAAGACGCTATACGATCAGATACAAGTGATCAACCATACCAAATGATACTTGAAGTCACTTTACCCACGTGCGAGTATGAGTGAGTTGCGCATCATCGTTGATCACATCCTCCGTTTGAACGATGGTTACTGTTCCATCGCTGTTGTCCGTCACATCCAAACGGATGTCGGTTCGCCACCAGTTATTTAGGTTTTCAACAAAAAAACCGATCATATGCTCATCCAGCACCAGCGACAGCAGATACACGCCATACCCCGAATCAATGGAGTATCCGGCCTTCGTGCGATTCGCCGGTCTGGGATCGCCATCTTCGCCGTGGATAGTATACGTAAGCGTATAGCTGGACGGCGGTAGTGCTTTTCCATTCAAAACGACAGTGATATTCATTCTATCCGAAAAGCCCATGCCATAGTGGCGCTTGAACCAGTCAAAATCGAAATATGCGCCACATCGAAGAATGAATAGCGTGACTAGTACCAAAATAAAATATATACCCTTTCGTTTCACGTTTACACCTCTCTGCGGTATGGTTCAAAAATGCACAACTGGGCATAGGCTACCCAAGAAGACAACTAAAATATAAAACGAATTCTTGCATGTTTGTGTAAATCTGAATTCAGGCCATCCACGTAAGAACAACTTAAAGCAAGCATGATCATGATGGGGGAAACGAGAAGAAACGTCTTTGATCGGTAAAACGGAAGGGTCGCCCGTATGGGGTTTTGTGAGCAGTGCCTGTGGCTTTATGGTGGCAAGCGGAGAGGTGAGACGAATCTTTGCCCCCGATGTCGCCGATAGAGTCATGACCACTCCTAAGAGGGGTAGCATGAAAAGACTTATAAGGGCAAAAAAACAGGCAGCTCGCCTTGATCGCAAGCTGCCTGTGACGGATGGAAGAAGTGTGTCAGTGTCGTGAAGTAGAAATCGGCTTACTGATCTTTCTTGCCCGCATACGCAGCGATCAGCGCCAGCGCGAGCACTGCGCCCTTCACCGCGGGGAGCACGTAGTAGGACACGGCACAGATCGTCAGGCCGTTCTCCAGCGTGGATACAAGCATGGCGCCCACCAACGTACCCAAGGCATTTGGCTTTTCCGCGCCGCCTACCGAGCGGCCCACGAACACCGCCGCCAGCGACTGCATCAGGTAGTTGTCTGCGCCCATGACCTGCGCGCTGCTGCCGCGGGAGGCAACCAGAATGCCGCCGATGGCGATGAACACCGCGGTAATCATGCCCGCAAGGTAGCGATAGCCCTTGACGTTGATGCCGCTGAGCTTGGCCGCCTGCCGATTGCCGCCCATGGCATAAATGAAGCGACCGTGCTTGGTGTATTCCAGGAAGATGTAGGCCGCCAGCACCGTCAGCAACATGATGATGATGATCCACGGCGAGCGACCGATGGCGCTGAAGCTGTCTTCCAACGCAGTGCGAACGGGTGCCGCGCCTGCGGGCGTGCGCATGCCGGTGGATACAGCGCCGCCGCCGATGTACCACTGGCCGAGGCCCTGGTGCACGAACATGAGCGCGCAGGTAGCAAGCATGTCGGGTATCTTGCACACGAGGATCAGGAACATCGTGAGCTGATACATCAGCAGGGTCACAACGATGGTGACCACGATGCACATCCACAGGGGCAGGCCGTACCACAGATACATGCTGACGAACACGTAGCTGGAGCAGCTGGCCAGCGTGCAGGCAGACATATCGAAACCATCCGGCGCCATGGTGACCGTGGCTGCGATGCCAAACACCGTAGTGATGGACATGGCGCGCAAGATGTTGATCATGTTGTTCTCGGACATGAAGCTTGTGCCTTTGACCAGTGTGAAGATTACAAAGCACAAAACCAGCGTGATGATGGCCGCCCAGTCCAGCAGGAACCGAAGCGCGCGCTTGCGGA
>CAZOZO010000052.1:0-21084 GCA_964584315.1 uncultured Oscillospiraceae bacterium | reverse complement strand
GTGAGCGGCGCGGACGGCAGCCTGACCACCGATACCGGCGGCGGCGCGGGCTTCACGGCCATCACGGTGGCGTGGCTTTCCGGCATGAACCCGCTGCTGATGATCCTGTACTCGCTGTTTATCGCCGTGCTGGAGCGCGGCTCCAACCGCATCCAGACCACGATGGGCATCCCCAAATCCGCGGCGGATATGCTGATCGGCATCATCCTGTTCTTCATGCTGGGCGTGGAGTTCTTCATCAACTACAAGCTGGTGTTCCGGGCGCGGCACGCCAAGGGAGAGGGGGCGGCGGCATGAGCGGCGACATCACGGTGATCCTGAACTTTATCAACATGGCGGTGCTGGCCAGCGCGCCGCTGCTGCTGGCTACGCTGGGCGAAATTTTAACCGAGAAGAGCGGCAACCTGAACCTGGGCGTCGAGGGCATGATGTTCATGGGCGCCATCTCCAGCCTTGGGGCGGCCTACGGCTACGAGCACACGGTCACGCTGGCGGGCGGCATACCGTCGCCCCTGATCGCCACGCTGATCGCCACGGGCGCGGCGGCGGGCGCGGGCGCGCTGGGCGCGCTGATCTACGCCTTCCTTGTGGTCACGCTGCGCGCCAACCAGAACGTGACGGGCCTCACGCTAACCATCTTCGGCACCGGATTTGCCAATTTCTTCGGCGAACTGATCGGCAAGCAAGCGGGCGGCTTTGTGCAGGTGAGCCAGCCGACCAAGGCGATGTTCGGCATCCTCGACATGGGCGCGCTCTCGCAGGTGCCCGTGGTGGGGCCGCTGCTGTTCCGGTATAACTGGATGGTCTATTTTGGCCTGATCGTAATGGTCGCGATGTGGTACTTCCTCGCCAAGAGCCGCAGGGGCCTGAACCTGCGCGCCGTGGGCGAAAACCCCGCCACGGCGGACGCAGCTGGCGTGAATGTGGCGCGCTATAAATACGCGGCCACCATCGTGGGCGGCGCGCTGTGCGGGCTGGGCGGCATGTACATCTCCATGAGCAGCTCCAACTGCGCGGGCGTGTGGGTGCACAACAGCGTGAACGGCTACGGCTGGCTGGCGGTGGCGCTGGTCATTTTCGCCACATGGAGCCCCACGCGCGCATGGCTGTGCGGGCTGGTTTTCGGCGCGCTGCTGGTGGTGCGCAACTATTACCCCATCCCCGGGCTGCCGATGCAGATCTACGCGATGTTCCCCTACGTTGCCACCATTCTGGTGCTGGTGATCGCGAGCATCCGGCAGGTGAAGGAGCACGCGCAACCCGCCAGCTGCGGCCTGAACTACTTCCGCGAAGAGAGATAGAAAGGCGCATCTTTACCCTTAAGGTGCAGTTCATATTTGTTCTCCCAAAGGAGGCAGAGCCGACGCAGCGGCTACGTTGATCGCGAAATATAAGGCAAACCCCAAAGAAAAGACACCCGCCGCCTGCGACCAGCTCGCAGGCGGCGGGTGTTTCTTTATGCATACAGGGCAAGGCCAAATTTGATGCCCACCAAACGTCGTATCCTCCGTCCTCCCTCGCTGGGGAGCGGTTGGGGGAGGGATCGTCCTCCCCCAAAGGCGCGAATGCGCCGTCTACAGTAGCACCCTCAACTCCCTCGGCAGCGCGCTCCGCGCCTGCACGACCTTCTCCCCCGGCGCAACGAAACTTACATAGCAGCTGTGCAGCGCAAAGCGGTTGGGCAGGGCCATGTGCTCGCGCCCATAGAGAAAATCGCCCGTAACGGGGCAGCCAACGGCCTGCAAATGCACGCGGATCTGGTGCGTGCGGCCTGTGTCCAGCGTAAGCATAAGGAGGCTTCGCCCCGCGCCCGTCTCCAGCACCCGATAGTGGGTGCGCGCAGGCTTGCCCTGCCCGCACACGATGCGCCGCACGGTGGCCGCGTCCTCCTTGGCGATGGGCAGGTCGATCAGCCCCTCCGGCGCGGGCGGCATACCCTCGCATACGGCCAGATATTCGCGCACGAAGCGCTCGGTGTGCAGCTGCGCCTGCAAATACTGCTGCGCGTGAGCGTTTTTGGCCACCACCATCAGCCCGCTAGTGCCCTTGTCCAGCCGGTTCACGGGGCGGTAGAGGAAGCCCTCCGGGCAGCCCAGGTAGCTGTACACGGCGTTCTCCAGTGTTTCCATGTCGCGCTTGCGCGAGCTGACCGAGGGCAGCGGCGCGGGCTTGTCGACCACGAGCAGGTCGCCGTCCTCATAGGCGATGTTCAGGCGCAGGGCGCTTGGCTCGCACGGCCCGCCCTCGCGCTGGGGCAGGCGGATGACCAGCCGCTGCCCCGCCAGCACGCGCCGGTCGGCATGCACAGGCTGACCGTCCAACAGCAGGGCGCCGTAAAATTTCGCCCGCTTGAACTGCCCGTAGGACATGTGCAACCGTTCCAGCGCGATGCGGCGGATCGGCAGACCCTCGTCTCCGGCCGCGATGATCAGGCTTATTTCCTGCATGATACGCCTCCGAAAATCACTTGCGCGTATTATACCACGCACTGATGATTCTTTCAAGCGAATAGTGCGCCTAAACTTCTTATGGTACACATCCGCTTTGGTTTACAAATCCGCACTGTTGTGGTAGCATAAGGGCAAGCGCTTTGCCCGGATGTCATGAAGGCATCACACCCCCGCGACGGGGGTCAAGGCCGCATGAATCATACGGGAGGTCGTTTTTCAATGCGGACAAACAAAGTAGCCCTGCTCACCCTGAGCGCCCTGTTCTTGGCGCTCGCCTTGGTGATGCCGTTTTTGACCGGCCAGATTCCGGAGATCGGCTCCATGCTGCTGCCCATGCACCTGCCCGCGCTGCTGTGCGGCTTCGTGTGCGGCTGGCCGTGGGGCCTCGCCGTGGGCCTGATCGCCCCCATCCTACGCGCGTTGCTGTTCGGCATGCCGCCGCTGTTCCCCGTGGCCGTGGTCATGGCGTTTGAGATGGCCACTTACGGCGCGGTGGCGGGCCTGCTCTACGCCCGCCTGCCCAAGACCGCCGCGCGCGTGTATATCGCGCTGGCTGGCGCAATGCTCGCGGGGCGCGCGGTCTGGGGCGTAGTAAGCCTTTTGATGGGCGTGCTGTTCACGCACAACGCCTTCACGCTGGCCGCGTTCATGGCCGGTGCGTTCGTCAAGGCGTGGCCGGGCATCCTCGTGCAACTGCTGCTGGTGCCGCCCATCGTGTTCGCGCTGGAGCGCGCTCGCCTGATCCCCACCGCGCCCGCCCGCACCGATGCCTGAGCCTGACCTGATGGAGTGAACATGAACGCCGATTTTCTGCTGAAAAGCCTGGCCGCAAAGCCCTGCGCCGAGCCAATCGACGCGGTCAAGTGGCTCTACCAGAGTGAATTTGGTTGCGGGCACATGCTGCCGCCCGAGGCCGAGTGCGCCGCGCGCATCGCGCAGGAGACGGCGCAAACCGCGCAGACCGATGCCGAGCCGTCCTTCGAGCCGCTTGGCGACGGGCTGTGCAGGCTGAACCTCAAACATCCCTTGACCCGCGCGCTGCCGCCGGAACGCATCGCCCGCATGATGCGGGTGACGGACGGCGGCGTGCGCGGCGCCAGCGCGGGCTTCGAAGCGAAGCTCGCGCTGCTTTCGTCGCTCACGGCGCGTGACGGCAGCGAAGGGGCAGCATTCCCGTGCGAGAGAACCCCCGCCGTAGACGCGGGCGATGAGTGCTGTGCGATGGACGGGCAAACGGCCTCGGCTTTGCCCGCAAGCGATAAACTGGCTGATCCCGCCACGCGCGGCGGCCTGTTTCAAACCACCGCGCCCATGTCCATCCCTCCCATGGGCGAACCCGCGCGTTTGCCCAAGGATGTTCCCCTGCGCCTGCCCTTTACCGCGCAGGCGCTGGCCGAAACGCTGCAAGCATTCCATACCGCGCCGCCCTCCCCCCCGTCGCACAGCGAGCGGTACCGCCGCGCGTATGCGCCCGCCTACCGCGTGGTGCTGCGCCGCTTCGGCGAGGCGCTCCCGGCCCTTGCGCGGGTGGAGGCGCAGCTCGCCGCCCACGGCCGCGCCGTGCTTGTGCTGGATGGGGACTGCGCCAGCGGCAAAACCACATTGGCTTCGCTGCTGAGCCAGCTCTACAATTGCAATGTGATCCATATGGACGATTTCTTTCTGCCCTTCCCCATGCGCAGCCCCGCGCGCATGGCCGAGGCAGGCGGCAACATCCACTACGAGCGGTTCGCGGAGCAGGTGCTGGGCGGGCTTTCAAGCGGCGGCCCGTTCCCCTACGACGCATTCAACTGCCATACGGGCGAGCAGCGAACCGTAGCGGTCGTTCCCGCGCCCGTGACCATCATTGAGGGCAGCTACTCCCTGCACCCGCGCTTTCAGGCCGCGTATAACTCGCTTGAGGCCGTGCGCGTGCTGATGCGGGTGGACGATGCCGAACAGCGCCGCCGCATCCTTGCCCGCAATGGCCAGGCGATGCTCACGCGCTTTGTAAACGAATGGATACCCCTTGAAAAGCGATACTTTCAGGCGTATCATAGTGCGCAGGCGGGCACGCTGACCCTGTGGAGCGTCCGCCACCCGGAGGATGAAGCAAGCGGGGAGGCGGACGTGCCATGAAGGTACTGGTGATCGATGGGCAGGGCGGCGGCGTAGGCAGGGCGCTGGTTGCCGAGCTGAAGCGCCTGTGCCCCCAACTGACGCTGACCGCCACCGGCACCAACGCCACCGCGACCGCCGCCATGCTGCGCGCTGGCGCGGATCAGGGGGCGACGGGCGAAAGCGCCATCCGCCACCAGTGCAAAGCCGCGGATGCGATCGTGGGCGTGGTGGGCATCATGCACGCCAACGCCATGCTGGGCGAGATTTCGCCCGCCATCGCCATGGCGGTTAGCCTGAGCGACGCGCAGAAGGTGCTGATCCCGCTGGAGCGCTGCGGCGTGACCATCGCGGGCGTGACGCGCCAGCCGCTGGAAGCCCTCATCGCGGACGCGGCGGCGCGCGTAGCCGCTTATGCCGCGGAAGCATCCCACTGATACCCTTTCCAGCCGAAGGCGCGGCAACGCCGAGACACGCGTCGCCGCCCGCGGTCGGGATCCGTATAGAACCCAACCCCAGAAAGGAATGGAACCATGAGCGAATGTACGCATGATTGCAGCAGTTGCGGCGCAAGCTGCTCCTCCCGCAGTGACCCTCAAAGCCTGCTTGAAAAGCCTCACGCGCAGAGCCACATCAAAAAGGTGGTGGGTATTTGCAGCGGCAAGGGCGGCGTGGGCAAAAGCCTGGTGACCGCTCTGCTTGCGGTGCTGGCCCAGCGCAACGGCCTGAAGGTAGGCATCCTCGACGCGGACATCACCGGCCCGTCCATCCCCCGCGCGTTCGGCCTGACCGAGAACGCCATGGGCACGGAGGACGGCCTGTTGCCCGTGCGCACCAAGACCGGCATCGACGTGATGAGCCTGAACCTGCTGCTGGAGGACAACACCGACCCCGTCGTGTGGCGCGGGCCTGTGATCGCGGGCGCGGTCAAACAGTTTTGGACCGACGTCATCTGGGGGGATAAGGACATCCTCTTCATCGACATGCCGCCGGGCACCGGCGACGTGATGCTGACCGTGTTCCAGAGCATCCCGCTGGACGCGATGGTGCTGGTAACCACCCCGCAGGAGCTGGTGGGCATGATCGTGGAAAAGGCCCTCAAGATGGCGGGCATGATGGGTATCAAGACCGTAGGCATCGTGGAAAACATGAGCTACGTGCTCTGTCCCGATTGCAGCACCAAGGTGGAAGTATTCGGCGAAAGCCGCGTGGATGCGCTTGCCAAGGCGTATGACATCCCCAACGCCGCGCGTCTGCCCATCGACCCCAAACTGAGCGCAGGCATCGACCGCGGTCTGGTGGAGCTGTTCACCGGCGACTGGCTGGACGGGCTGATTTCCGCCATCATCGACCTGCCGCCGCGCGCGCAGGCATAAGGAGATCTTATGAACACGGAGCAGCGGGTGTCCCTCGCGCGCGACTATTTTTTGCAAGGGTATAACTGCGCGCAATCGGTTTTCGCGGCTTTCCATGCCGATATGGGCATGGACGAGAAGGCGGCCCTGCGGGTCGCCAGCAGCATGGGCGGCGGCGTGGGCGGTCTGCGCGAGGTTTGCGGGGCATTCACGGGCCTCGCCATGGCAATGGGCGCTTTACGCGGCTATACCGACCCCGCGGACATGGATGCGAAAAAGGCGCATTATGCGCTGATCCAATCGCTGGGCGCGCGCTTTACTGCAGATTATGACACGCTGATCTGCCGCGACCTGCTGGCCAGCCACGCTATCACACCCACGGCCATCCCTGCGGAGCGCACGCCGGATTACTACCGCGACCGCCCCTGCGCGCGGTATGTGGAGGCTTGCGCCCGCTATGGGCAGGAAGCGCTGGACGCGCTGAACTAAGCAAAGACCAAGCCAATCGCTATCAAAACACCTGCACCCGGTCAAGGCGCAGGTGTTTTGCAATTCCCATGGTCAGCCGCATCTTGAAACGGCGCGGCGGCGGCATGCGGCCGTCATATGACCGAGTCGATGGGCCCGTGCGAACCGGCGCCCAGGTTGCCCTCCTGCCAGTGCTTGCGGCACAGGCTGGTGTAGCTCTCGCTGCCGCCCAGCACGATCTGCTCGCCGGTCTTGACCACCTTTCCATCCACGATGCGGGCGTTGCACGTAGCCTTTTTGCCGCACCAGCAGATGGTCTTGACCTCCTCGATGGTATCGGCCCACGCCATCAGCCAGCGGCTGCCTTCAAAAAACTCGCCGCGAAAATCCGCGCGCAGGCCGTAGGCGATCACCGGCACGTTCAAATCATCCACAATGTGCACCAGCGTTTCCACCTGCGCCTTGGTCATGAACTGCGCCTCGTCCACGATCACGCAGTCATAGGTTTTCACGTCGATATCCGGCAGTTCCTCCACATAGTTGCACTCGCACACCAGCCCGCTGCGCGAAGCCACCAGATTCGCGCCGTCGCGGCTGTCCAGCCTGGGCTTGAGCATGAGCACCTTCTGGTCGCGCTCCAGATAATTGTGGCGCACCATGATGGCGTTGGCCGTTTTGCTGGAGCCCATCGCGCCATAGCGGTAATACAGTTTTGCCACGGTACCGTTCCCCCCGCAGGTTTTTTGCTGCAAACAGGATAACACAGCGCGCGGGGAAAGTAAAGGCACGCAGCGCCGCAAGGGCGTATGCGTGCCGGTGTAGGCCTTGATATCTGTGCGGAGGCAGCCTGCCGCCGCGCCCATGTGTCAACCTGTGGTATCGTCACCCGCGCCGCACCATGCGCGCCTGCCCTCAACAGCAGCCGCCGGGCAGGTGCTGCATATATGGCATCGCCGCTCCCGCTATTTGGTTTGCGAGGCCTTGCCCGCCCGCACCCCGCCGATGATATCCGCAAGGTAGTTGGCAGATTTCTCCGCGGCCTCAGGCGAGCGCAAGGCGCACACAAAATCTTCCGCGGCCTGCCGCGTGGGTAACAGCAGCATCACGTCGAAGCTGGCACGCTTGCCCTTGAGCGATACCGCGGCGGTATATTCGGTGGCGCTGTGCTCGGTCACGCTGCCGTTTGGCACGGCGCAGTCCGCCTCGGGCAGGTCGCCGCGCAGCACCTGCTGGGCGAGGGTATACAGGTAGGTGGTGGCCTCGGCGGCATGCTGGGCAAAGCGGTGAAGGGCCTTGCTGGCCAGCGCGCGGCTGCGGGTCTCCACATGCAGACGTATGGTGGGCAGGTCGCCCTCGCGCACGCTCAGGTTCAGCCGGTATTCGCCCGGCCGCGCCATCTCATACACGGCTTGCACCTGCCGGTTACGCTGCACGCGCTGGCGGTACTCCGGCGCGGCCGCCTGGATACGCTCCCGCACGCCGGTGGGCAAACGGCCGCCGAACAGCTGGATGGCCTCGCGGCCGCGGTCGGTCAGCAGCAGCTGATCCGCCAGCGCGCCCTCGCCCGTCTCCAGCTCACCCGCGCCCAGCAGCTTATGCAGGCACAGGCGCATGGTCACATAGTCCATCAACTCCTGCTCGGCGGCAAACGTCCAAAGCTGCGCCGCCGTCAGGCTGCCCAGCGCATCCACGCCGTACAAAAGGCGCAGCATGTATTCCGTTTCGGAAACCTTCCGGGGCGGCGGTATGATCGGCATATAGCCTCCCAATGCGTAAACGGGGCAAAGCGTCGCTTTGCCCCGAACATGGCCCGTTGGGGCCGTGATTGACGGTATTGGTCTGGGTGGCAGGGTGGCGCGTTACGCCATGAAGGGCTTGATATCGGCCAGCAGGTCGTCGCACGCGTCGGTGTAGATCTCCATGGTGATGGGCTTGCTCAGGTCCAGGCTGAAGATGCCCAGGATCGACTTGGCATCGACCACATGGCGGCCCGCGCGGAGGTCGACATCGTAGGCGTAACGGTTGACGATATTGACGAAGGACTTGACGTTCTCGGCCAAACTGAGCTTGATGTTGACAGACTTCATATGAAGTGAGCCTCCTTTCCTGTTACAGCCACATTATACAGGAACGCGCCGCGAAATGCAATGCGGCGCCTGTGAAATTTGGGCGAAATCGTATGTGTCACAAGCGATTGACGGCACGCATGCCGTGCGGAAGCGGTGTGAAACAAACGTTTGCGCGTGCCAAGGGAAGGTTTCGGATGTGCATATTGCATAGAATATGTGGTCGAAAATTCGTCATCCGCGCCTTGGGAACATATGCTCTTGTGCGTGGGATGGGAAGGATGTAACTGCGGGGTGGCGTGGTGACATCCACAAGAGCACCTGGCAATGCTCCCGTGCAGCTCGCGGCACATGCGGACTTGAGCTGCGCGTCGGCGGTGCCTCCTTGTTAGGCCCGACAGGCGGTCAGCAGCAGCACCGCCTCCGCCCCCGCCGCCATCAACACCCGCGCGCACTCCGCCGCCGTAGACCCCGTCGTCAGCACATCATCCACCAGCAGCACCGTCCTGCCCCTCACCATCCGCTCCCCCGCCGTGCTCACCGCAAACGCGCCCATGATATTCGCCCGGCGCGCCGTATGCCCCATGCCCACCTGCGAGTGCTTATGGTGCACCCGCACCAGCGCATCCACCGGCGGCTTTCGCCCGGTCAATTCGCAAAACGTCGCCGCCAGCACCGCCGCCTGGTTATACCCGCGCCTGCGCAGCCTCAGGTAATGCACCGGCACCGGCACGCACAGCGCCGCCTCGCGCAGCGTTTCCACTGTCGCATACGCCGCGGCCATGCCCTCCGCCAGCGGCAGCGCCGCCGTATGGTCGCCGCCAAACTTGAGCGCCTTCACCAGCGCCGCTGCCGCCCCGTCATACAAAAACGGCGCGGCGGCGGTCTCGATATGCACATCCACCACGGTTTCCACCTGATGCGGCGGCACCGTGCACGCCCGAAGCGATGCTTCGCACGCAGGGCACAACAGGCCGTCCGCCGCCGCCAGCGGCGCGCCGCAGGCATGGCAAACCGTGCGCTGCGGAAACAGCGTCCGAAGCAGCGCGTTAAGCCAGCGCCTCATACGGCCAGCGCGACAAGCCGCGCCTTGAGCGTCGTATATCTGCGCACCACGTGGTTATTGTTGACCATCTGCGCGATCACGTCCTCGCGCCCCACCAGCACCACCAACTGGCGCGCCCGGGTCAGCGCGGTATAGAGCAGGTTGCGCGCCATCAGCATCGGCGGTCCGCCTACCACCGGCATCACCACCACGGGGAACTCGCATCCCTGGCTTTTGTGCACCGTCAGGCAATAGGCCAGCTCCAGCGCGTCCAGCTGCTGCTTTTGATAGGTGACGAGCCGCTCCTCATCGAAGCACACGGTCAGCACATGCTCCGCGGGGTCGATATGCTCGATGTAGCCCACGTCGCCGTTGAACACGCCCGCGCCCTCCTCGCCGCCGAGGGCCGCCTTTTTGACATACGTCAGCTGATAGTCGTTCTTGGTCTGTATCACCTTGTCCCCAAGGCGAAACTCCGTCTCCCCGTGCAGAATGCTGCCAAGGCCGGGCCTGTCGGGGTTCAGGGCCTCCTGCAACAGGTGGTTCAGCGCAACGCTGCCGCAATCGCCCTTCTTGGTGGGGCTCAAAACCTGTATGGCGCGCACGGCCTCGCGCTGCCACGCGCCCTTGGGAAAGCCAAGGTATTTGGGCAGGCGGCTTTTGAGCAGCTCGCCGATGGTATCGGCCGCGTCCCGCTGGGTGGCCTGCCGCTCAAAGAAGAAATCCGTCCCCTTGGCGTTCAAAACCGGCATCTCGCCTTCGTTGATGCGGTGCGCGTTCAGCACGATCATGCTGCTCTCGTCCTGCCGGAAGATGTCGGTCAGCCGCACGCTGGGCACCGCGTCGCTCTGGAGCATGTCGCGCAGCACATTGCCCGCGCCCACGCTGGGCAGCTGATCCGCATCCCCCACGAGGATCAGCCTTGTGCCCGGCAATACCGCACGCAGCAGCCCGCGCATCAGCGCCACGTCCACCATGCTCATCTCGTCCACGATCAGGCAATCTGTTTCCAGCGGGTA
Source organism: uncultured Oscillospiraceae bacterium (assembly GCA_964584315.1). Taxonomy (GTDB): domain Bacteria; phylum Bacillota; class Clostridia; order Christensenellales; family Aristaeellaceae; genus CAXXOK01. The sequence continues at coordinate 10,584 of CAZOZO010000052.1, read as the reverse complement.
GTTTTCGTCACGCACGAACACGTTCTCATCCCCGCCGTACTCCAGCATGCGGTGGATGGTCTTTGCCTCCTCGCCGGTGGCTTCGGTCATGCGCTTGGCCGCGCGGCCCGTGGGCGCGCATAGCAGGATGTCGTTATCGTCCCGCAGCAGGCGGATGATGCAGCGGATGATGGTCGTTTTGCCCGTGCCCGGCCCGCCGGTGATGATCAGCACGCCCTCCTCCACGGCGCTGCGCACGGCCTGCCGCTGGCGCGGGCTCAGGTCGATGGCAAGCTCCTTCTGCAGCGCGGCGATGCGCGTTTCAAACCCCGTCACCTTTTTATAGGGGCGCGACTCCATCAGGTAGTGCAGCCGCGTGGCGATCTCGCTCTCCGCGTGGTAGTATAGGGGCAGGCACAGGCACTCCTCCTCCTGCTCCGGCAGGCGGAAGGCCATCAGCATCTTTTGTAGCAGCGCCTGGGTGATCTGGTTATCCACCAGCGCCTCCTCCACCCGCAGCATCTGCATGGCACGCTCGCGCAGCATCGGTTTGGGCAGGTAGGTGTGCCCGCCGCTGCCCGCCGCGTCGGTCAGCAGGTAAAACAGCGCCGCGCGCACGCGAAACTCGCTCTGCGGATCGATGCCCATACTCAGCGCGATGCGATCCGCAGTGGTAAAGCCCACGCCGTCGATGTCCGTCACCAGCCGATAAGGGTTGGCGCGGATCAGCTCCACCGTGGCCTCGCCGTAAAATTTGGTGATCTTGGTGGCCAAGTTCGGCCCCAGCCCATAGTTCTGCAAAAACAGCATCACGCGGCGCATGCTCATCTGTTCCGTATAGCTTTCGATGATCATCGCAGCCTTCTTGGGCCCGATGCCGCTCACCTCTGTCAGGCGCTCCGGGTGCTCGTCCATCACGGCCATGGTATCCATGCCGAAGTGCTTTACGATCAGCTTGGCGGTAGAGGGGCCGATGCCGCGGATCAGGCCCGAGCCCAGATACTTTTCCACCGAGGAGGTCGAATCCGGCGGGGCGATGGTGCAGGTTTTGGCGCTGAACTGCCGCCCATAGGTGGGGTGCTCAAGCCAGTCGCCCTCGAAAGCCACGCTCTCGCCCGCGGACAGCTTGGGCATCACGCCCACCACCGTCTGCTGCCCGCGGCCCACAGCCACGCGCAGCACGGTATAGCCGTTCTCATCGTTGCGGAAGGTGGTCTCCAGCACCGTGGCGGAAAGCTGTTCCATCCCGTTCACCCCAATCGTGGGTATTATAGCATACCGACTGGCCCGCCACAACGCGCCAGGAGGGGCAACGCATCTGTGATCATTTCACGCGCAAATGTTACGAGAAAATACTTTTCCTCTACATTTTTCTTACGATTGATACAGGCGCTTGTATCAAGCCCTTCCCTCGCCTATAATCAAAGAACGCTACCGTGAAGAAAACCCGCTTTTGAAACGTTCTATCAATACAGGGTCGCCCGCAGGCGGCCACACAGGCGCGGCGCGACCGCCGCGAGGAGGCAACAGCCATGAAGATGAAGCGCATCCTTGCCGCCCTGATGACCCTTCTGCTCACGTTCAGCATCTGCGCATCCGCGTTTGCCTACAGCACCATCCGCTTTGGCGCCACAGGCGACGCCGTGCGTGCCATGCAGCGCGCGCTCAAGTCCAAGGGCTACTACACCGGCGTTGTGGATGGCAAGTTCGGCCAAAAGACGCGCTCCGCGGTGTACCGCTACCAAAAGGCCATCGGCCTGCCCGCGGACGGTAAGCCCGGCAACAAAACCCTAAGCGCGCTCTACCACGGCACGTCCGCCGCCAACACGGTCGATGGCAAGAAAACCGCCAGCGTGGTGGCTAAAAACAGCAAATCGATCACCTACGGCATGACGGGCGACAAGGTGAAAAACCTGCAACGCCTGTTGCGCGACGCGGGCTATTACAAGGGCTCGGTGGACGGCACCTTCGGCGATTTGCTGCTGATTGCGGTCAAGCGCTACCAGTGGGCCAAGGGCCTGCGCGGCGACGGCATTGCGGGGCCCAAGACCCTGGCATTGCTGAACGGCAAGTAAGCGGCGGCATACTGCCGCATGCAAAGCACAACAAAGCGGCGGGCCGTGGGGGCATTCCCCATCGGCCCGCCGCTTTGCATGCCTCGCGCCTAGCGTTCCGCCTTCAGCCACATGGCGTAGCGTTCTACGGGGTAGATGGATTTGATCATCTTGACCAGAAAGGCGTACTGCTCCTCCGTAAAGAAGCTGCGGTACTTCTGGTAGAGCACGCGCATGGCGGAGAGGCTTTCCTCCCGCAGGGCGTAGTCGTTCAGCTTGGCAAAATTGGCGGAGAAAACCGTCAGGTTTTCAAACACCAGCCCCATCATATCGTCGGTCATCCATTCCATATCGCGTAGTGACAGGCGGCGGGTCTTGTAGTTGTCCTGCACGACGGTCATGTTGCCGCCGGTCACGCGGTTGAGGCCCGTGAGCAAGTCGTGGGCGATGCAGTCCTTAAGCTGCGTGAGCGTATGGCGGTAGGGGGCGTACTCCATCACCACGCAGGCGATTTCGCTGGCCAGCGTGCTGGAGGAGAGCAGCAGCGAGCCGACCCACGGGCGTAGCACCCGCTCCACGTCCTTCACTTCCACGGGTATGGCCACTGATCGTCCCCTCCGATTTTTGCCGCGCCGCGCGCAATCTATCACCCCTGTGCCCTATTTGGTTACATTCTACAGTGTACCCCCGTTTCCCTTGTACTGTTACAAACAGCAAAGCTTCACAAAAAAGTAATGGATGCATAACGTGCATAAATATTTGTTTGAATGCGACGTTTCCGTAAAGTTTCAATTGCAAAAAGGTGAACCCATCGACGACTAGCGTCTCAACTTTTTCCACCTACTACCCCTTGTAGCCGTAGTTTTCAACATACGTTTTCCTATACATTTGCCCTGCATCATGGGGCGCTTGTCAAAACGCCTTGATTCTGCTATGATGTACTTCGGTTACGGATTTGGCCGAATGTGTTTTGCGTCCTGTTTTCCACATGGTAAGCCGACAATTTGACGCTCTGCCCATGGTTGCCGGTCGTTTTTCATTTGTATAATATTCACAGGACGGAAAGGTTGACGCACTTTGCTGAACGCAGAAGAGATCTGGGGCAATGCCTGCAAAATCCTCAAGGAGGAGATGAATAACGTTTCCTACGAGACGTGGATCAAATCCGCCTTGAAGCCATATGCCGTGATCGACAACTGCTTTTTGATCGAGTGCGTCAACGCGCTGATGCGCGACTTCGGCGTGGATCGCTACCTTACCAAGATACAGAACGCCGTGGCCACCGCCGCGGGCAAGGCGCTGAGCGTAGAGATTTTGAACCACGACGAGCTGCTCTCCCGCAAGACCGAGCTGGAAGCCAAGCAGGCGGACGTGAACCCGCTTTTGCTCAACCCAAAATACACCTTCGACACCTTTGTGGTGGGCGCCGGCAACCGCTTTGCGCATGCCGTGTCGCTGGCCGTGGCCGAGGTGCCCGCCAAAGCGTACAACCCGCTGTTCATTTACGGCGGCGTGGGCCTTGGCAAAACGCACCTCATGCACGCCATCGGCCATTATGCGCATGAGCTGTACCCGGAGATGAAAATCCTCTACATCACCAGTGAGGATTTTACCAACCAGTTGATCATGGCGATGCAGAACAACACCAACCAGCAGTTCCGCGACCGTTTCCGCACGGTCGACCTGCTGATGGTGGACGATATCCAGTTTATCGCGGGCAAGCACAGCACGGAGGAGGAGTTCTTCCACACGTTCAACCACCTGCGCGAGGCGGGCAAGCAGATCGTGGTCACCTCCGATAAGCCGCCCAAGGAGATCAACAAGCTGGAGGAGCGTCTTTGCAGCCGCTTTGAGGGCGGCTTGCTGGCCGATATCCAGCGGCCCGATTTTGAAACGCGGCTGGCGATTCTGCGCAAGAAGGCCGAATATGACCACCTGCTGATCGGCGATGAAATTCTCTCGCTGATCGCCGAAAAGGTGGACACCAACGTACGCGAGCTGGAAGGGTCGCTGACGCGGTTGACGGCGTACAGCTCGCTCACCCGGCGGCCCGTGGACATGCAGCTGGCGCGCGAAGCGCTGCGCGAGCTGTTCAACCACAGCGAGACGCGCCGCGTGACCACCGACAGCATCCAGGATGCGGTGGCCACCTATTACGGCATCACCACCGAGGATTTGAAGAGCCCGCGCCGCAACCACGAGGTAACGGTGCCGCGGCAGATCGCCATGTACCTGACGCGCGAGATGATGGGCCTGAGCCTGACCAAAATCGGCGACGCCTTCGGCGGCAGGCACTACACCACGGTCATGAGTTCCATTGACAAGGTGGAGGAGAGCATCAAGCAGTCCCCAAGCCTGGCGAGTTTGCTGGACGATGTGCGGCGCCTCATCAAAGACGGCAAGTAAGGCAGAATTCATTTGTTTGACGGCGAAGCGTGCCTGCCGATCCACCGCCGGTATCACAGCTTACGCTGGCAGCGCATAATGCAAAAGAGGCTCCCGCACGGGGAGCCTCTTTTGCATGCTTTTCGGCCTTACTTCTTGGTGGCAGCCTTGGGCGCCTTCGGCTTTTTTGCCTTGGGTTCCGGCAGGGCGTTCAGGGTCGCGTCCAGCATCTCCGCAAGGAATGCCGTATCGTCCAGGTCGTCCATCTGGAAGTAGTCCTTCGCCCCGTTATAGGGCGGAGCCAGCACGAGCAGCCCGCGCGCGGTCAGCAGGCGCTCGCCCGCAGGCGTGGGCTTGAAATAGAAAACATCGTCGCAGATGAGCGCGAAAAACTTGCCATAGCAGTGCAGCCCGTATTCCCCGAACATCTTACGGCAGGTGACGCCCCGCCGCTCGCCGCCCAGCTGCTCCTGCACGAAGGCGGCAAATTCCGGCTTGGTAGACATATGGCCTCCTAGGCGCCAAGCGCCTTTGGCAGGGGGATTGCATCCCCCTTTCCCGTCCGTCTGATTGGTGCGCGGGGCGCTTTCGCACCCCACGCTTGTCAGACTGCCCATCTTCGGGTCGCTCGCCGCTTCGCGACTTTGCCCACTGGGCAAACGCTCCCCTACGATGCCAATCTCCCCCTGTGGGGAAGTGCTGTAAACCGTAACTTGGGTGGCAGTGCCGCTCGCATCGGAGCCGCGATGCGGCTCACCGCTCGCTCGGGGGTTTTGCTGCGGCGGGGGTCTTGGGGCACCGCCCCAAACCCCGCCAAAGGGTTTCACCCTTTGGAAACCTGCCAAGGGCTTCGCCCTTGACCCATTATTCGTCCAGGAGGGCCAGGTCGGGGTCTTCCTCTGCGATCTGCTTATCCGCTTCCGCCAGCTCCGCCTCGATCGTCTCGCTCGCGGCCGTTACCTTCCGCGATGCCATTTCCTTCATCGCTTCCTCGCGGATGATCTTATCGATCTTTGCAGCGATATCCGGGTTCTCCTTGAGGAACTGCCTCGCGTTCTCCCTGCCTTGCCCGATGCGCTGATCCTCATAGCTGAACCACGCGCCGCTCTTGTGGATGATGTCGCGATCCACCGCCATGTCCAGCAGCGTACCGTCCCTGCTGATGCCCTCGCCGTAGATGATGTCGAATTCCGCCACGCGGAACGGCGGCGCCACCTTGTTTTTGACGACCTTCACCTTAGTGCGGTTGCCGATCACCTCGGTGCCGTTCTTGAGCTGCTCGCCGCGGCGCACATCCAGCCGGATGCTCGCGTAAAACTTGAGCGCGCGCCCGCCGGTCGTGGTCTCGGGGTTGCCGTACATCACGCCCACCTTCTCGCGCAGCTGGTTGATAAAGATGCATACGGCGTTCGTCTTGCTGATGACGCCCGTCAGCTTGCGCAGCGCCTGGCTCATCAGGCGCGCCTGAAGGCCGACGAAGCTGTCGCCCATGTCGCCCTCGATCTCGGCCTTGGGCACCAGCGCGGCCACCGAGTCCACCACGACGATATCCACCGCGCCGCTGCGCACCAGCGCCTCGCAGATCTCCAGCGCCTGCTCGCCCGTGTCCGGCTGGCTGATGTAGAGGTTGTCGATATCCACGCCCAGCTTTCTGGCATACTGCGGGTCCAGCGCGTGCTCCGCGTCGATAAACGCCGCGATGCCGCCCGCCTTTTGCGCCTCGGCCACGCAGTGCAGCGCAACCGTCGTTTTACCGCTGGACTCCGGCCCGTAAATCTCCACCACGCGGCCGCGGGGCAGGCCGCCCACGCCCAGCGCGAGGTCGAGCATCAGGTTGCCGGTGGTGATCACCTGCAAGTTTTGCACGGCGGCCGCGTCGCTGAACTTCATCACGGAGCCCTTGCCATAGGTCTTGTTCAGCTGGGTGAGCGCGCTTTCCAGTGCCTTGAGCTTTTCCTGTTTCAGCGCTACCTCGTCGCCCTTGTCCGCTGTGGAGATGCCGATCGTCTTTTTGGAGGGTTCCTTCTTCGAAGCCATGCCATAGCCACCTTTCCATCAAACCCGGAGTGAATCCAGCACCCGCAGGAGCGCCGCCTCTACCGTCTGGGCGCGCACAGCCTGCCGGTCGCCGTGAAACTGATACCTTGTAACCGATGTGCCCCGCGCGTCCGCAAGGCCGATGTACACGGTGCCCACCGGCGTTTCCGGCGTGCCGCCCGACGGGCCTGCAAGCCCCGTGGCGCTTACCGCGATATCCACTTTCAACAGGGCGCGCGCACCCTCGGCCATCTGCCGCGCGCAGGGCTCGCTCACCACACCCGGCCCGTCGATCACGGCCTGCGCAACGCCCAGCACCTCGCGCTTCACGCGCGGGTCGTAGCTGACCACGCCGCCCATCAGCACCGCGCTTGCGCCCGATACCTCCGCCACCGTGGCGGCGATCAGACCGGCGGTCAGGCTCTCGGCCGTGCCAAGCGTTTGCTGCCGCTCGGTCGCCAGCCGTACCACCTCGGCGGCCAGCGCGTGGTTTACGCTCATGCCGCGCCACCCTTCTGCCACAGCACCTGACCGTTGCGCACAAAGTAGTCCACGCCGCTCCACAGCGTCATGACCACCGCCGCGTAGATCAGCACCTGCGCGACCGGCAAACCGCCGAACGTGCCTTCGCCCAGCATCACGGCCACCAGTGCCAGCATTTGCAGCGTGGTTTTGATCTTGCCAAGCTTGCCCGCCGCGATCACACGGCCCTGCTCCACGGCCACCAGCCGCAGGCCGTCCACCGTCAGCTCGCGGAACAGCACCACCACGCACACCCACGCGGGGAAGCGGGAAAGCCCGCTCAGCGCGATCATAGTGCTGAGCACCAGCAGCTTATCCGCCACCGGGTCGAGGAATTTGCCAAGGTTCGTCACGATCTGGTATTTACGGGCGAGGTAACCGTCCAGCCAGTCGGTCAGCGATGCGGCAATGAACGCCGCCAGCGCGAGCCAGTGGCACACAGGCGACTCGAACTGCAAAAGCACCACGATCACAGGCACCAGCGCCACGCGCGCGATGGTCAGGCGATTGGGCCAGTTCATGCGATCACCCCCGTGAGGTCATAGATATCCGCGCCGGTGATGCGGACCTGCACAAAATCGCCGGTCTTGACATCGCCCGCATTTTCGATGTACAAAAGCCCGTCCGAATCCGGCGCCTCGGCGGCGGTGCGGGCAAGGGCTACGCCGTCCGCGCGCACGCTCTCGACAATGGCGCGCTCCACGCCGCCCACGCGCTGCCGGTTGCGGGCAAGCGAAATCTCCTGCTGCAGGGTCATCAGCCGGTCGAGGCGCTGCTGCTTGATTTCTTCAGGCACCTGATCGGGCATCAGCGCGGCGGGGGTGTCCTCTTCGGCGGAGTAGGTGAACGCGCCCAGCCGGTCGAACTGGATATCCCGCACAAAGTCGAGCAGCCGCTCAAACTGCTCCTCCGTTTCGCCGGGGAAGCCCACGATGAACGTTGTGCGCAGCGTGAAGCCCATATCGCGCGCCTTTTTGAGGAATACGCGGGTCTTTTCGATATCGCCGCGGCGGTTCATGCGCCTGAGCAGCAGCGGGTCGGCGTGCTGGAGGGGCAGGTCTACATACTTGCAGATATTGTCGTGCGCGGCCATCACTTCCAGCACATGCTCATCCACCTCATCCGGGTACATGTAGAGCACGCGCAGCCACTGCACGCCTTCGATGGCCGCGGCCTTCTCCAGCAGTTCCGGCAGCAGCGAGCGCCCCGCCGCGTCGATGCCGAAACGGCTGGTATCCTGCGCGACGATCACATGCTCCTTCACGCCCTGCGACGCAAGGCTGGCGATCTCGGCCAGCACGTCGTCCATCGCGCGGGAGCGGAACGGCCCGCGGATCAGCGGAATGGCGCAGTAGGCACAGCGGTTGTCGCACCCGTCCGCCACGCGGATGTAGGCCATGTAGGGCGGCGTGGTGAGCACGCGCTCGCCGGAGAGGATGTGCAGATCGTCCGCGACGTAGGAGGCGCGCTTGCCCGTCAGCGCCTCGCCGATGGCCTCGGGCAGCCTTTCGTACTGGTTCACGCCCATCAGCAGATCCAGCTCGGGTATCTCCTCGAACAAGTCCTTTTCATATCGCTGCGCGAGGCAGCCGGTCGCCACCAAAAGCTTGAGGCGGCCCGTCTTTTTATACTCCGCCAGCGAAAGGAGGGTATCGACCGATTCCTCCTTGGCGGAGTTGATAAAGCCGCAGGTGTTCACGATCAAAACATCCGCCTGCGATTCGTCGGCGGTCAACGTATAGCCGCCTTTTTCCAATATGCCCAGCATCAGCTCCGTATCCACGCGGTTCTTCGCGCAGCCGAGCGATACCACGCCCACTCTGTACATTCCGTGGCTCCTTCCTGTTTCCCGATACCCGAACATTATAGCATAGGGCAGGCGCAATGGAAAGGTGATGGCGGCGGTTCAACCCCGTCGCATGATGCCGATTTCCCGTTGCCTGTCCCCGTCGAACTTCCCTGTATGCGCCTACGGCGCCAGCCTGAGCGGTGCGTCGGCACGCAGCCGCAGCCTGTGCACCCCATCCAAAAATGCCGGCGGGGGCGGCGCGATCAGCGTCATACGCTCGCCCGTGCGCGGATGGGTGAACGCCAGCGTGTGTGCGTGCAGCATCAGCCGCGGCGCGCCTACGCCGTGCTTGAGCCCGTAGATGGGGTCGCCCGCCACAGGGTGCCCAATGCTCTGCATGTGCACGCGGATCTGGTGCGTGCGGCCGGTCAGGATGTGCACATCCAGCAGCGCAGCGCCGCGCAGGGCCTCCAGCAGTGTCCATTCGGTCTGCGACGGTCTGCCGTCCAGGACGATCGCCATCTTCTTGCGGTCACGCTCGCTGCGCCCGATGGGCTTATCGATGCGTCCTGCCTGCTCCTTCATCTGTCCCTCAACCACGGCCAGGTAGTGCTTCTCCATCTCCCGCTCCTTGAGCTGACGGCTCAGAGCCAAATGGGCAACGTCGTTCTTGGCCACCAGCATGATGCCGCTGGTGTCCTTGTCCAGCCGGTGCACGATACCGGGGCGCTTGACCCCGCCCACGCCGCTCAGTCCGTCCAGCGCGAACAACAGCGCGCCCACCAGCGTGCCGGTCTGGTTGCCCGCTGCGGGGTGCACCACCATGCCGCACGGCTTGTCGATCACAGCGATGTCCGCGTCCTGGTACAGGATGTGGATGGGGATATCCTCCTTCTCCACGGCCATCTCGACCGCATCGGGGATATCCACGGCGATGGCCGCGCCGCTCCTGACCGCCGCGCCCGCTTTGGTCACGGCGACGCCGTTCACACAGCACAGCCCGGCAGCGATCCATTTGGCGGCCTGCGAGCGCGTCGCGCCCGAACCCTCGGCCACCAGCATATCCAGCCTTGCGTCATGCGCGGCGGTCAGCGTCTGTTGGGCCATGCGGCTCGCCCTCCGTTTTCAGCATCCAGTCGTTCGGGCGCAGCAGCAGGCTCGTCGCCAGCAAAACCACGCCCACGGTAATGGCAATGTCCGCCGCGTTGCAGATATACCACGGCATCCACGGGAAATAGACCATATCCGGGACATAGCCAAGCCATACGCGGTCGATAAAGTTGCCCAAAAAACCGCCTGTAACCAGCGCCGCCGCAGTAAAGGTAAAAGGCGTAAGGCGATAGCGGCGCAGCACCAGCCACCCGCCCAGCATCGCAAGCATCGGCAAAATGGTGATCAGCAGCGGCATACCGCTGAAAAACCCAAGCGCAATGCCTGTGTTGCGGGTCAGCCGAAGCTCCAGCAAACGCGGCCAGAGCACCACGCGCCCGCCCAGCGTAAGGGCGGCCTGCGCCACAAGCTTTGCGATACGGTCAATGGCAAAGGTAAGGGCCGTGATCACCCAAAATACGGTCATGCAAACCTCCATGCGGGTGTGTTCAGGCAGGCAGCCACGGTATGGCGCAAGCTTCAGGAAACATCGCTATCATACCATTTTTCAGTCTGTTTGGCAATCATTTGCGAACATATGTTTCCTTTTTTATGAAAACAGCACCCCCTGCCAACGGCAAGGGGTGCTGTGCTGTGAGCAAACCGCAGATCAGACGATCTCGATCAGGCACATCTCGGCGGCGTCGCCGCGACGGGGCCCGAGCTTGA
>CAZOZO010000051.1:0-21239 GCA_964584315.1 uncultured Oscillospiraceae bacterium | reverse complement strand
TGATGGATCAGGGCCTGCCGGTGTCCGCCATCTTCAACGCCGCGGATTCCGCCGGCTGGGACATCAAGCATGTTGCCCTTGGCCCGGGCACCTCGGAGCAGCTGCTCAAGCAGCTGATCGATCCCAACAACCTGATCGTTACCTCTCCGTTCTTCTTCGACCCGGACAACGCCACCCTGACCGCGTGGAAGGACAAGTTCTTCTCGCTGGCGGGCTTCCAGCCCACCGTGCACCCTGCCTGCGCGTATGATACCGCCTACCTCATCAAGGGCGCCATCGAAGCCATCGGCGATGGGGAAATCACTCGCGACGCCATCCGCAACGCCCTGCAGAACATCGACGCCAACGGCTTGACCGGCCACATCAAGTTTGAAGAAGCCGGCGACATCACCCGCGATTACCTGATCTGCGGCGTGGTGGACGGCAGCTGGAAGGTCCTCGAGGGCTTCGACTACGGCAAATAAGCGGGCGTAACCAACGGTCACAAAGCGGGGGCGGCATATACCGCCCCCGCAACAAACCCGATGGTTGCCGCCGTTTCTCAGCATCGGAGGAGGAAGTATGGAATACTTACTCAATCAGTTCGTCAACGGCATTTGCCAAGGCTCGATTTATGCGCTCATGGCCATCGGGTACTCGGTCATCGTGGGCGTCGTTGGCATGGTGACCTTCACCTATGGCGAAATCATGATGATCGGCGCGTTTGGCGCGTTTTACAGCTTTCAGTTCTTTGGCAACAACCTGGCGTTGGCCATTTTCATGGCGTTTGCAAGCTCCTTCCTGCTGGGCATCGTGGTGTACAAGGTCTGCTACGAGCGCTTCTTCAACGCGCCGCGTCACATCGCGCTGCTGTGCACCATCGGCTTCAGCATGTTGATGAAGAACCTGGTGCAGATCGTATTCGGGCCGGAGCAAAAGCCGGTCATCAACATCATCAACAACGCGACGTACACGTTGCACCTTGGCTCCGTCGCGGTGGATTTCAAGCTGCTGCAGATCGTTGTCATGGCGCTGGTGGTGCTTTTCGCGGTCAGCCTCACGCTGTTTTTTAACCGCACCCGCTGGGGCGTGGCCCTGCGCGCGGTAAGCCAGAACAAGCAGGCCGCGTATATGATGGGCATCAACGTGCGGCGCACGGCCATGCTGGGCAACTGCATCGGGTGCGGCTTTGGCGGCATCGCTGGCATCCTCTTGTCCATCTATTACTACACCGTGTCTTCCACCATCTGGGGCAACTTCAGCATGAAGGCCTTCTCCGCGTCGGTGCTGGGCGGGCTGGTCGATCTGCGGCTTTCCGCGCTGGGCGGCCTTTGCATGGGTATCATTGAAAACCTGGGCATCACGATCAGTTCCGCTACCTTCCGCGATGTGTTTGCCTTCGGGTTCCTCATCGTTATGCTGGTGATTCGCCCGCAGGGTTTCGCGGCCAAGAAAGGGAGCAGGGTATGAGCAGAGTACAGGCCTTTTATCATAAGCACAGAACCATTTTCATGCTAACCCTGCTTGCGGCGCTGTGCGTGCTGCCCTTTGTGGTTACCAAGGCGCTTTTTGTGCGTTATGCGTGCAACATCCTCATGTTTGCGACGCTGGCCGGGTCGCTCAACGCCATCAACGGCTACAGCGGGCAAATGTGCCTGGGGCAGGCGGGCTTCTTCGCCATCGGCGCGTATGTGTGCGCCGTGTTTTCCACAAGGTTTGGCACCAATTTCTGGCTGCTGCTGCCGCTGGCGGGCGTGGTGGCGGCGCTGGTGGGGCTGCTGGTTTCACTGCCCACGCTCAAGTTGCAGGGCATTTACCTATCCATCGTAACCCTCGGCGCGTCGGAGATCATACGCATCATCGCGCAAACGTGGGCGCCGGTCACCGGCGGCGCGCTGGGCATCAAGAACATCCCCTACCCGTGGCTGTTCGGGCTGGATACGTTCCGCCCCAAGTATTACTACTTCATCTTTCTGGTCATCGGGGTGCTGTTTCTGCTGGTCACAGGCCGCGTGCTCAAGTCGCGCGTGGGGCGCGCGTGGATATCCATCCGCGAGGATCAGATCGCGGCAAAATCCCTCGGCGTGCAAACCAGCTTCTATAAATCGCTCAACTTCATGTACGGCGCTTTCTGGGCCGGTGTGGTGGGCTGCGCGTACGCCCCGTTTGTCAACTACATTGAGGCTTCGCAGTTTACCACCGATACGGGCTTTAACGTGCTGGCGATGATCGTGATCGGCGGGCAGGGCACGCTGATAGGCCCGATCCTTGGCAGCGCGATCGTCACCGTGCTCACGGAATCGCTCCGCTTTTTGGAAAACTGGCGCTACGTGATCTACGCCGTCATCATCATCCTGATGATGTGGCTGCGGCCGCAGGGCATCGCGGGTGCGTCGCACTCGGTGCTGGCGGGCGGCAAGATCAAGCGCAAACCCACGCGCAAGGAAGGGGTGAAGTGCCATGATTGAGCAGGCGGCGCAGCGCATACCGCTACTGGAGGCGCAGGGAGTCTGCAAGTATTTCGGCGGCCTCAAGGCGGTCGACAATGTGGATATGACCATCTGCCAGGGCGATATCTTTGGCATCATCGGCCCCAACGGCGCGGGCAAGACCACGTTTTTCAACATCTGCACGGGCAACTATGCGCCCACGAAGGGCCACATCTTCTTTTGCGGCGAGGATATCACCGGCATGAGCCCCGAGGCGGTCGCGCAAAAGCGCATCGCGCGCACGTTCCAAAACCTGCAGCTGTTCAAGTTTATGACGGTGCTGGAGAATGTGAAGATCGGCTGCCACATCAAGACCAAGTCAAACATAGCGGACGCCATTCTGCATACGCCTACCTACAGGCACGACGAGGCCTTTACCACGGACAAGAGCCTGGAGATTTTAAAGCGCATCGGCCTGTACGACTGCCGCGACACGCTGGCGGGCAACCTCTCCTACGGGATGCAGCGCAAGGTGGAAATCGCCCGCGCGCTGGCTCTGGACCCAAAAATCCTGCTGCTGGACGAGCCTGCCGCCGGTATGAACCCGCTGGAGACCAAGGCGCTGATGGAGTTTATCAAGGCCCTGAACGCGGACGGCTACACCATCGCCGTGATCGAGCACGACATGAAATTTGTGATGAACTCCTGCAACCGTATCCTAGTGCTCAACTTTGGGCAAAAGATACTGGAGGGCACCCCCGCGGAGGTCAAAACGAACCCCGAAGTACAGAGCGCGTACTTTGGCAAGGGCATGGTGGCAGGGGAGGCGATTCGATGAGCGAGCCAATGCTGAGGGTGGACAACCTGACCGTTTACTATGGCTATATCAACGCCCTGAAAGACGTGAGCATCGAAGTGAACCAGGGCGAGATCATCACCCTGATCGGCGGCAACGGCGCGGGCAAAACCACCACGCTGATGTCGATTTCCAATCTGGTGGAAAAAACGGAGGGCAGCGTGACCTTCCGCGGCGAGGACATTACCCACAAAGCGCCGGACAAGATCGTCAAGATGGGCATCAGCCATGTGCCGGAAGGGCGCAAGATATTCCCGCAGCTGACCGTGTATGAAAACCTGATCGCGGGCACGTTCGGCAAAAGCAAGATGGGCAAGCAGCAGATCGCCGCGCTGGTGGAGGAGAACTACACGCTGTTTCCGCGCCTTAAGGAGCGCATGAAGCAGCCCGGCGGCAGCCTGTCCGGCGGCGAGCAGCAGATGCTGGCCATCGCCCGCGGGCTGATGATGGACCCCGCGCTGATCATGCTGGACGAGCCTTCTTTGGGCCTCGCGCCCATCATCGTGGAGGAAATCTTTGCATTGATAACGAAAATACGGGGCAATGGTAAAACCGTGCTGCTGATCGAGCAAAACGCGTCGATGGCGCTGTCCATCGCCGACCGCGGATACGTGCTGGAAACAGGCCGTGTCACGCTGACTGGAACGGGTCAGGAGCTGCTGGTGAACCCCGAGGTCAAACGTGCCTATCTGGGTGTGTGAACCCCGCGCGTCACGCGGGCAAACGGCAAAATTGTTTCAGTAAGGGCGGTAACATGCATAAAGAGAACTATGATGCGTATGTGCGCATCATCCATGGCGAACTGGTGGCGGCGATGGGGTGTACTGAGCCCATCGCCATCGCCTATTGCGCGGCCAAGGCGGCGCGCGTGCTGGGCAGCCAGCCGGAGCACCTGCGTGTGGCGTGCAGCGGCAACATCATCAAAAACGTGAAGGGCGTGGTGGTGCCCAACAGCGGCGGGCGCAAGGGCATCGACACCGCCGCCGTGCTGGGCGCCATCGGCGGCGACCCGGATCGCGGGCTGGAAGTGATCGCCGGGGTAACGCGCGAGGCGCGGGAGACGGCAGCCAGCCTGCTGGACAGGAAGGATTATTGCCAGTGCGAGGTGCTGGAAAGCCCGGATAACCTGCACATGGTGGTAACGGCGGAGGCGGGGGCGCACAGCGCAACGGTAGAGATACGCGGCGAGCACACGCACATCGTGCGCATCGAGCGGGATGGCGAAGTGCTGTTCAGCGCGCAGGCCCCGCACAAGGGCGGCGAGGGCGGCGCGGATGACCTGACCCGCCTGAAGGAAACGCTCAGCGTGGAGGATATCCTGACCTTCGCGGGCACCGTGGAACTGGATCTGGTGCGCGCGCCGCTGGAGGCGCAGATCGTCAACAATTCGCGCATTGCCATGGAAGGGCTCAAGAACGACTATGGCGTGCGCGTGGGCAAGGCGCTTTTGCACCGCGCCCAGGAGGACGACGTGGCCATGCGCGCCAGAGCGGCCGCCGCCGCGGGCTCCGACGCCCGCATGAGCGGCTGCGCGCTGCCGGTGGTCATCAACTCCGGCAGCGGCAACCAGGGCATCACGGTGTCCATGCCGGTGATCGAGTACGCGCGGGACATGAACGCGCCGCACGACAAGCTGCTGCGCGCGCTGATCGTTTCAAACCTGATCTCCATCCACCAGAAACGCTTTTTAGGGAGCCTCTCCGCCTACTGCGGGGCAACCAGCGCCGCCTGCGGCGCGGTGTGCGGCATCGCCTACCTGTGCGGCTACGGCTACGATGCCATTGCCAATACCATCACCAACACCATCGCCACCATCGGCGGCATGGTGTGCGACGGGGCCAAACCGTCCTGCGCGGCCAAAATCGCCTCAGCGCTGGACGCGGCCTTCATGGCGTTTGAACTGCAGCAAAACGGCGGCGTGTTCGCCCCGGGCGAAGGGCTGGTGCAGGCCGACGTAGAGAAGACCATCCGCGCGGTGGGGCAGATGGGCCGCGAGGGCATGAAGGCGACCGACAGTGAGATATTGGATATCATGATGGGGGACTGAAGGCGCGCGGGCGAGGGAAGCGTGCTGGGAGGGATTGGCCTGGATCTGCAACTGACAGGGAAAACCGCCGTCATCACCGGCGCCAGCAAAGGCATCGGGCTGGCGACGGCGCAGGCGTTTCTGTTGGAGGGGGCTCACGTAGCCATCTGCGCGCGGGATGCAAAGAGCCTTGCGGGCGCGCGGGAGATGCTTGCGCCACTGGGCGAGGTGTTCGCCATGGAGGCCGACGCGACCGACCCCGCATCGCTCGCTGCGTTTGCGGACGCGGCGGCGGCGCGGCTGGGGCCCATCGCCTGCTGGGTGAACAACGTGGGCGCGAGCATCGCGCGCGCGGGCGACTTCTACACGCCGGAGGAGATCAGCGCCACGGTGGCGGTGTGCTTCAGCTCCGCGGTGCATGGATGCCAAACCGCATTTGAGCACATGCGGGAGAGGGGCGGCGCCATCGTGAACGTAAGCTCGCTGGCTGCGCGCTGCGGCACGGCGGGCCGGAGCACGCTCTACGGCCCGCTGAAGGCCGCGGTGCGGGAGCTTTCGGTGATGTACGCGGCGGAGTATGCCGCGTATGGGGTGCGGGTGAACGCGGTGCTGCCGGGCTTTACGCTGACCCCCGCAGTGGCCCGCACCATACCGGACGACGAGCTCGCCCGCCGCGCGGAAGGCACGCTGCTGCGCAGGCCCGCCGACCCGCTGGAGATTGCTGAACCCATCGTATTTTTGTGCTCACAGGGCGCATCGTATATCACCGCCGCTTCGCTGGAGGTGTCCGGCGGGAGCAGCGTGGTACTGAACCCCGCATACTCCTATGAATGGCGTGAGAAAGGGCGGAACTAACATGGAACCGTATACGAAACCGATGATCCAGCACGATATCGTGCAGGATATCATCCGGGGTGAATACCTGCAAACAGGGCTGCTGAGCGAGCGTCAGCTGATGGAGAAGTATGGGGTGACCAAATCCATCGTGCGCGAGGCGCTGGTGGAACTGTGCAGCGAGAACGTGCTGCGCAGCATACCGCGCTACGGCTATGAGATCGTGACCCTGACCGAAGGGGAAGTGCGCGATATTCTCAAATTTCGCGTGCTGGTGGAGTGCAACAGCCTGCCCACCGTGGTGGAGCGTGCCAGCCACGAGGAGCTGGAGGAGCTGGCCCTGTATACGCAGACCCTCTCGCCCAGCGGCGACCAGGATGTGTGGGATGCGTGGGATAATAACTCCAAATTCCATTTGCAGCTGATCGCGCTGGGCGGCAACCGCTACTGCTATGACCAGCTCAAGCGCAGCCTGTCGATCCTCAAGCGCGCCTACGCGCAGTTTTATTGGGATCAGTGGCGGCGCGTGCGCTTCCATTTTAACAGCGAGCACCACCTGCAAATTACCGATTCGCTCAAGAAGGGAGACTTGGCGACCGCGCGCACCGTACTGGAGGAGGATATCTACTCCTTTGGCAACAAGCTGTAACGCGCGGGGGTCTTTCCCGCGCGAACAACCCATACGACAGGGAGGAATGGGCATGAAAAAGATCATTAACCAGCCGGGCAACTTTGTGGACGAGGTGATGGAGGGCATCGTGGCCGCCTATGGCGACCGCGTGAAGCTGCTGGATGGCGACCGCCGCGTGCTTTTGAGCAACACGCCGGTGCGTGAGGGCAAGGTGGGCATCGTGACAGGCGGCGGCAGCGGCCACCTGCCGGTGTTCCTTGGCTATGTGGGGCAAGGCCTTCTGGACGGCTGCGCCGTGGGCAACGTGTTCGCCTCCCCTTCCGCGGACAAGATGGCCAGGACCATCAAAGCCTGTGACCGCGGCAACGGTGTGCTGTGCCTGTACGGCAACTACGGCGGCGACAACATGAACTTTAACATGGCCTGCGAGATGGTGGAGCTGGAGGACGATATCAAGACCGTGACTGTGCGCGTGAAGGACGACGTAGCCTCCGCCCCCGCCGAGGCGGCGGAGCGCAGGCGCGGCGTGGCGGGCATGGTGTATGCGTTCAAGGTGGCGGGTGCGGCGGCGGCGGAAGGCCGATCGCTGGAGTCTGTGGCGGCGGTGGCTCAGAAGGCACTGGACAACATCCGCACCATGGGCATCGCGCTTTCGCCCTGCATCGTGCCGGACGTGGGTAAGCCCACCTTCGCCATTGCGGATCAGGAAGTGGAAATCGGCATGGGCATCCATGGCGAGCCGGGCATCGAGGTGCGCCCGATGGCCAGTGCGGACGAGTTGACCGACATCATGCTGGACAAGCTGCTTGGGGATATGCCCCTGGCCGCGGGCGATACGGTATCAGTGATGGTGAACGGCCTGGGCGCCACGCCCAAGGAGGAGCTGCTGATCGTGTACCGCCACATCCACGCCCGCCTTGGCAAGCTGGGTGTGAAACCTGTAATGCCACACATCGGCGAGTTTGCCACCTCTATGGAGATGGCGGGCCTGTCGGTCACGCTGTTTAAGCTGGACGGCGAGCTGGAAGCCCTGCTGCGCGCGCCTGCCAGCACGCCCTTCTACACCAACGAAAATATCTGACTGGGAGGTTGCAACCATGCTGAACGCGCAAACCCTGCGCATGGCCATGGGCGAGATTGCCGCCACGATGGCCATAAACCGCCAGTATCTGATCGAGCTTGACCAGCGAAATGGCGACGGCGACCTTGGCATTTCGATGGCGGAAGGCTTTGCCGCCGCCAGCGGCTTTGTGAACGCCAGCGAGGAGACCGATCTGGGCAAGCTGCTGGTAGGGGCCAGCAAAGTGTTCAACGAGGCGGCGCCCTCCTCGCTGGGTACGATCATGTCCTTTTGCATGATGGGCATGGCGCGCACGCTGAAGGGGCACGAGGAGGCCGATACCGCGCTGGTGGGCGAAGCCCTTGCCTCCGGTGTGGCGAAGATCATGGAACGCGCCAACTCCAAGCCCGGCGAGAAAACCGTGCTGGACGCGCTTGACCCCGCCGCCAGCGCCCTGTGCGCCCATTCACCCGAAGGCGCGATCGCCGCATGGCAGGCCGCCGCGAAGGCCGCCGCCGAGGGCTCGGACAGCACCGCCAGCATGAAGGCCGTGCATGGCCGCGCCGCATATTATGGCGACAAGGCGATTGGCCTGATCGACGGCGGCTCCGTGGCGGGGCGGCTGGTGATCGAGGCGCTCAGCCGCGCGGTCCAAAACATGGCGTGAACGGAAAGCATCATACCGTAAAGCCATAGTGGGCAACGTGTGGTCGATCATCCAAACGCATCAGTACAACCAAAGGCCCGGAGATTGTCTCCGGGCCTTTGGCTTACAGGCATTCTATGCGCAGGTGCATTGAAATACAAGAAATGAAGCAAGGGCTCCAACGTGGCTGCTTATCGAAGATGGCATGATTCGTATCATATCAAAACCTGACAAGTGTTGCTGCTACCGCGACTATGATTCGTCAAGACTGCAAGATGTACGCTGCAAAGAGCAGCACGCCTCTTCATATGGGCTCCAGAATCATGCAATTCATATAATGCTCCGAAAATACGGGGTTGCCGCTCAATGTGACTATCTCGGCTGTACGGGCATACCCTTCGGATTCCGCAAGGAAACCCGTCTGTAAAAGCAGCATTTCAGCGCCTGCCAGCGCGGCGTTGCCGATGACCTCTGTCTTGTCGATCAGCGCCTGCGGGATCAGCCCGATGGCGGCGGCATTCGCAAGGTCGATGTGCTGGCCAAACCCGCCCGCCAGATACAATACGGCGATATCCGCCATGGCGACACCCTCGGCCTGGCACAGCGTTAGAAGCCCGGCGGCGATAGCGCTCTTGGCCAGTTGCACGTTGCGCACGTCGCGCTGGGTAAAGGCCACCTCGCCTGCAAGCGGCACCCGCTCCTGATCGAGCGAGCCGGTCTCGTCTAGCAACTCCAGCGACAGAAGCGTCGCCACCGCGTCGATCACGCCGGAGCCGCAAATGCCCACCGGCGCTTCCTGACCGATGGTGGAGCACGCAAGCGTGCCATCCTGCACCCATACGCGGTCGATGGCCCCGGCGATGCTGCCGCAGCCGTGCTCCATCCCGCCGCCCTCGAAGGCGGGGCCGGCGGCCGTTGCGCACACGGACAGCTTGCCGCGGTGCCACAGGGCGATCTCCCCGTTGGTGCCTACGTCCATGAGCACTGCGGTGCGGGCCTGTTTGCACATCTGCGAGGCGAGGATGGCGCAGGTAATGTCCGCACCCACAAACGCGCCAATGCAGTGCGGCAGATAAAACCGCGGCATGGGGGCCTGCACCCAGTGCCCGAACAGGCAATCCGCGGCAAACGGCGCGTGGGAGAGCGGCTCCGGATCGCGGCCGGTAAGCAGGTACAGCATCGTGGTGTTGCCTGTGACAACGGTCTGGTCTATATCCCCTTCGGCAAGGCCGAGGCATGTGCACAGTTCGTTGCGCAGCCGGTCGATCTCGCCGCGCACAAGGCTTTGCAGACGCTCGCCCTGACCGGCCATGGCCGCTTCCATGCGCCCGATCACATCTGCGGCGATGGCGCGTTGCGGGTTTTCCGCCGTGGCATGGGCCAGCGTTTCGCCGGTCGGCAGCGCCAGCAACGAGGCGGCCAGCGTAGTGGTGCCGATATCCACGGCCAGCCCATACCGACCCGGCATAGGGGCTAATGTGAAAGCGGGGCGCACGCCCGAGGCGGCGATATTGGTGAGCGCCTGTGCGGCGGGCAGCGTGACGCATGCGTCGCCAAGCAGCCGCGACTGGCATGCAAGGCGGCTGCCAAGCGCCTGCTCACGGTCCGTTTCCGGCGACAGCGCGCCGCTGGCTGCCACCCTGCACTTGCCGCAGGTACCCTTGCCACCGCATGGCATATCGAACTGATAGCCTTCCTGCTGCAAGGCCGCGGCCAGCAGCGGCTCGCAGTCAAACCATATGGTCTTTGCGAATTGCCCCTGAATGACCGTGAGGATGGGCATGGTCAGGCCTCCCCCCACAGCACCATGCCGAAATAGGTAACGGTATCCTGCCCGTTGATGTACTTGAGACCTGCCTGCTGCGCGGTCTGATACACATTGACGCCGTAGCTCTCCAGGCTGGGCATGGCACGGCTGGGGTAGCGGCAGGGCTGATGCTCGCGCTTGGCGCACACCTCGCACACCTTGCAACCGCCGGCAGAAAGGTGCAGGTAACGTGCCGCGCCCGTCTCACGCAACTGCTGTTCAAGCGCCTGCGATACGGCGGAGTGCCGCGTGCCCGCCTCCACCATGCCCTCGTAGTCGAACGAATCCTCCAGCGGGTGGATGGTCTGGTACAGCACGGTGCTTTGATAGGTATGCACACGCGCCATCATCTCATGGATGTCGCCAACGTCGGGCGGGCACATATAGCACTGCCCATAGTTGCCGCAGGCGTTGCTTTGGCAGATGTCGCGGAAGACGGCGTCAAGTGATACCTGACCGGCAGGCAGCGCCGCCGCATGGGTCGCCCCGCAGGCAAGCGCCAGTTCCACAAGAGGTTCGCTCATATGCATCATACTCCATTGCCTGTTTAAAATCGGTATGTTGGCCGTATTGCCTGCCACGTCATGCGGGGCGCATGGCAAGGCAGGCAATACGGCCGCACGTCGGCGCGGTTTTCGATGGGCTGAGATTTGGCTTCCCGTAAGCACGGGTTTACTTTGCGAGTTCCGCAAAAAAGGCGTCGATATTCTCCCACTTGGCATGCGCGGGGATGTCGCAGCCCGACGAGGGCAGGAAGTTCGGGTAGTGGCCGCAACTGTCAAGCAAAGCACGCGTCGCCGCGCGGATGGAGGCTTCGCTGCCCTGCGCGAACTGCCCTGCCGGGTCCACATTGCCCAGGCACAGCACGTCCGACGGAGCTTTGGAAAGGATCTCCTCCATGTTTACTGCATTGCCGAAATGGTAAGCCGACGCCTGCATGGCAAACAGCTCCGGCAGCATTTTGGGCGTGGCATTGCCGCAGTTGTGGTAGATGACAAGGAACTCATCCGTCATGACCGCGTCGAGTATCTGCTTTACATAGCGGCAGGAGAACTCCTGCGCCATATCGGCGCTGAGCAGGCCCGCCAGAGGCTCGGCGATGACCACACCATCTGCCCCTGCGTCACGGAAAGCGCGGCAATAGTCGATGATGAACTGCGTGGCCTTTTGCAGGACGGTGTGCACGGTGTCAGGCTCATCGTAGCAGGTGTACATGATCTCCGTTACGTCCATCAGCCTGCCCGCCAGCGAGTAAGGGCCAATCACCCCTGCCAGCAGCGGCTTGGTTTTGATCTGCTGCTTGGCAAGCCGTATGGCCTCCACACACAGCGAAGCGCGACCGTGGCTCAACGGCGGCACTGCCAGAGCGTTTGCATCCGTCGCGCTAGCGACCAGCCGCCCCTTGACGGTGGGTACTTCATGATCCGTGAAGTGGACAAACGCGCCGAAGGCCTCCGCCTCCACCGATAGATCCATCAGGCTGACTGCGGCCAACGTAGGCGTATGCTCAGCGATATAGGTGATGGCCTGCGCCTGAAGCGCCGCGCTGTGCACAAGCTGCCGGACAGTGATGCCTAGCTTTTGCGTCGCGGGGAAGGAGAGGATGGGCATTGCCCGTTTCGGTGTGGCAAGCGCCGCTTCCCACAGAAAATTGTTCTTCCTATTCGCCATAGGCTACACCCTGCAAAAGGCGACCGCCTGATCCGCGGCACTGGCAGCGTCGGGCGTGTAGGCGTCCGCGCCGATGCGCTGGCAGAAGGCGTCGGTCACCGGCGCGCCGCCTACCATGATCTTCACCTTATCGCGGATGCCCGCGGTCTTGGCGGCGGTCACGACATCCTCCATCACGCCCATGGTGGTGGTCAGGAGCGCGCTGCAGCAGATGATCTGGCAGTTTTGATCGATGGCGGTCTGCACGAACGACTCGGGCGCCACATCCGTGCCCAGGTCCACCACCTCAAGGCCCTTGCCTTCCATCATCATTTTCACGAGGTTTTTACCGATGTCATGCAGATCGCCTTTCACGGTGCCGATGCAGGCCTTGCCGCTGGCGGTCACGCCCGCATCGGCCAGCAGAGGCTTGAGCAGGCTCGCGCCCATGTTCATGGCACGCGCGGCCACCAGCACTTCGGGTACGAACACCTCGTTGTTTTTGAACTTTTCACCGATCACGCTCATCCCGGACAAAAGGCCTTCTTCCAAGATCACCTTGGCGGAAACGCCTTCGTCGATCGCCTGCTGTACCAACGCCTTGACTTCCTTCGCCTTGCCGGCTTGCAGCTTAAGCGATATCTCCTGCATGTCCATGGTGATTTCCTCCTGTTGCGTTTTGATGTTGCCTCCATTATAATGGAAAGTGAGCAATGGGAATAGTAATTTTATACGCAAATTTGTCATTTGGTGGTGTTTGGCTTGGCCGTGGGCATCTATGCGCTGGTCAGCGAGGAGCGGCTGCACGATGTGCTGGAAACGCTTCACTCTTTTACGGAGTTGCCCATTCAGCTTATCAACGAAAACGGGCAGCTGCTGCAATCCTTCGGCAATTCGACGCGCTACTGTGCGCTGCTGAAAAAGTATATTTTTACAAAAGGGGAGTGCTTCCAGCTGCACCTGAACGCCGGGCGGCGTTCGCAGTCGCTGGGGGAGGCCTATATCTTCTCCTGCCACGCCAACCTCAACCACATCGCCTTTCCCCTGCAAAGCCAGGGGGAACTGCTTGGGTGCATCATCGTAGGGCCGTTTGTGATGGACGTGCCGGACAGCACACTGGTCAGCGGCGTGGCGGAGAGCTTCCACATCACGCCCGCGCTGTCACTGGAGCTGTATGACGAGCTGCGCGGGTTGCAGGTGATCCCGCCCGCACGGGTCAACCAGCTCAGCCGCCTGATCGACCATCTGCTGCGGCCCCTGCTGCCCGCCGAGCGCGCGCTGCTTCTGCAAAGCCAACAGAAGCTCTACCAGCAGAGCCGCATCAACGAGACCATCCAAATGTATAAGGAGCAGGGTATCTCGCCCACACAGAACTACCTGTACCAGAAGGAAACCGAGCTGATGACCAAGGTGAGGACCGGTAACGTGAAGCAGGCGAAAGCGCTGCTGAACGACCTGCTGGGGTATGTGCTGTTCAGCGAGGGGGGCAAGGTGGCATCGGTGCGCACGCGCGCCATCGAGCTGACCACGCTGCTCTCCCGCGTGGCGATGGACGGCGGCGCCAAAACGGACAACATCTACCAGCTCAACAGCCAGTTTTTGATGATGATGAACCAAAACCATACCATCGACAGCCTGTGCCTACTTTTGCAGGATGTTGTGGAAAGCTTCATGAGCGCCATGTTCAGCAGTGCGAACAAGGGCAACGCCTACATTCGCGAGGCGCTCAGTGCCATGGCGGAGCGATACGCACAGCCGCTGACCCTGCCGATGGTTGCGGAGCAGGTGGGTCTCAGCCCCAATTACTTCTCCACGCTGTTTCAGCAGGTGGTGGGGGTCAGCTTCCGCGAGCAGCTGTGCCGCATCCGCGTGGAGGAGAGCAAGCGCCTGCTGACGAGCACGGATTATCCCCTCGCCGCCATCGCGCTGGCGATGGGCTTTACGGACCAGAGTTATTTTTGCAAGGTGTTCAAGCGCATCACGGGCATTACGCCCAGCCAGTACCGTCAGTAGTGCGCATAGGCGGAGGCAGGCAAATAGCGGATGAACAGGCACAGCCGGTTCATCCGCTATTAAGTCATGCTGGCCATTTGCTTGCGCGCATCTATTTCGCTTCGGCGCACAGCACGCGGTCGATGGCGGCAAGGTTTTCCACGGGGGTCATCTTAGGCACCTCACAGCCGCTGCTCACCAATGAAGTAGGCGTTCCGTGGGCCAGGCAGAACCGGGTGGCCTCCTCCACGTCCGCAACGGTGCCCTGCAAAATGACGGCGGCAGGGTTGATGTGCCCACAGATGGAGCACTTACCCTGCGCCAGCTGCATGGCGCGGTCGTAGTCCACCATGTAGTCGATATCCACGATATCCGCGCCGAGGTTCACCATATCGGGCAGCAGGTGGGTGATGTTGCCGCAGATGTGCAGCTTGACCTTGCCGCCCGCCGCGTGGATGGCGTCGATCATCTGCTTTTCATAGGGCATGACCGTATCGCGGTACTGCTGCAGGCTGATCAGCGAAGCCACCGCATCGCCGATGCCGATGATATCCGCGCCCGCAGCCAACTGTGCCTCGGCACAGCGAATCTCCTGCGCGGCAATCACGGAAAGCGCCTCGGCTACGGTTTCCGGCTCGTCAAAGAGCATCATCATGCCCTCGCTGACCGTGGCCAGATCGCAAAACTCCGCCCATGCGCCCTCCACCCAGCCGAGGATGGGATACTGCTCCCCATCATTCTGGCGGAACAGCTCAATGGCGCGGATACGGTCGAGCATGCGCACCGACTCCATCGGGTCCCACGCGGCAAGCTTTTGGTAGTCGCTCGTTTCCAACAGCAGCGGCGCCTCGCACACTGGCAGGTCGTCCTCGCGGAAGCGCACCTTCGCGCCATAATCGAAGCACTCGCGGTACGGATCGGACATGGTGGAGAGAATGTCGATGCCAAAATCCTTGGCCGCTTTGGTCTGCGCGGCCACCAGCGCGCGGTGATCCGAGCAGAACGCACCGTAGGGGATGCCCGCGTATTTGGCGGCAAACAGCATCACGATGGTCAGATTGGGCACCTTGTCTACGTGCTTCCCCGCCAGCCGTGCGAAAAGCCTCTCTTTGGGTGTCATAGGCAATCTCCTTATCGGGTTTTCGGGTTGCCGCCGCTTGCAGCAGCGTTGCCAGGCGCGTTGGGCCGGAAGCGAAACATGGGCCAACGCGCGCTTTGAGCAATGCCTGCTCGCCTGAACGGCGCTGTTTGCTTTCATGATAGGGGGTGCGCGGCGGTTTGTCAACCGGCCAAAATGGCAACGGGGCGAGCCGTCAGGCCGCCCCGTTACGATGCCGCGCTACGCCCCGCGCCGTGCATCCTCAAACGCACGGTACATCGCAAGCATGTTATCCAGCGGCACATTGCCCACGATGTTGTGGATGGCCGCGAACACGAAACCGCCGTCTGTCGAGAATATATCGCAACGCTCCCGCACCTCGCGGTATACTTCGTCCGGCGTGCCGAAGGGCAGCGTCACCTGGGTGTTGACCCCGCCGCCCCAGAACACGATATCCTTGCCAAACTCCGCCTTCAGCCGCCGCGGCTCCATGCCGCCCGCGGAGCACTGCACAGGGTTCAGGATATCCACGCCCATGTCGATGAACTCCGGAATGAAGTCATACACCGCGCCGCAACTATGGTAGAACGTCTTCCAAGGCGTGTTTTGATGGATCCAGTCGTTCACTTTGCGGTAGTAGGGCTTGAACAGGTCTCGAAACATCTGCTTTGAGATGAAAGTATGGCTCTGCGTGCCAAAATCGGTGCCGGAGACGAACAGGCACTCGATCCGGTCGCCAACAGCGTCTTTGTATTTGACAAGGTTCTGGAGCATGACATCGGTTTGCAGCTCGAACACGGCCTGCACATACTCGGGGTAGGCGCTGAGGGCCACAAGCCAGTCCTGCATGGTGCGGATGCCGCGCGGGTGCTTAACGAACGGCCCGGGCAGTTCGGCGGAATCGCCCAGCCCCATGCCGCCCATCACGCCCATGATGGCATAGTCCGTCTTCTCGTGCAGCGCCTTGGAAGCCTCCGCCCAATAGCGGCAGGTTTCGGGCGTGGCCAGCCCATAGTTGTCCGCGTAATCCTCGCGCGGGGTCAGGTTGTCCTCGTCAAATTCCGGCGCGCGGTCGATGTTGTCAAAGAAGAAACCGCCCGCGGGCATGTGCACGCTGGGGGGCACGCTGCGGTCGCCCTGCGGGTAAGCCACGGTAGCGCCGTTTGCCTGCACGTCGAACACGAAATCATCGGCCATCAAGGTGGGGGTGCCGTCCGGCATCCGCCACGCCTGCGTGCGCCGGTTGGAGGTGCCCATCAGGGTGGTGGGGTTCCACAGGGGCACCACGTCCACGCCCAGCGCGGCACGCAGATCCTCGCCTACGGTGCCCAGCAGCTGAAACGGCTCGCAGATGTCGATGGGCTCTTCCGCCAAGCCAAGGCCTGCGCGCAGGCGGTACAGCGTGCTGGCGTTGATGCCCGTTTGCCCGCAGCCGCCCAGGTCCAGCGGAATCTGGTCAGGCGCCTTGTGGTTCAACGCTTGCTTGATTCTCTCGCGCGATGTCATATGACTTCGCCCTCCCCCTGATGCTGGCATACGTTCAGGAAAGCCAGGTAGTTTTCCGGCGGGGTATCCTCGCCCGCGGCGTGCGTGGGCGCAAGGATGTAGCCGCCGTCTTTGGACAGGATGCCAAGGATGCGGCGGCACTCCGCCTCCACCTCGGCGGGCGTCTTGTAGGGCAGCAGGCGCTGCGTGGAGATGCCGCCGAAAAACGTGATGCTGCCGCCATAGGTTTTTTTGAAGTAGTCGATGTCGTAGACTTCCGGCTGGAAGGTGTTGTAGATATCCAGCCCTGCCGCCACCAGATCGGGAAACACCTCGGAGCAGTCGCCGCAGCTGTGCTGCGCCACATACATGCCCTTGCCGTGGACGTAGGCATACTGCCGCTCGATGCGTGGGCGGATGAAGCGCTTCCACAGCGGGTAGCCCATGATGAGGCCCTTTTGCATGCCCCAGTCATCCCCGAAGAAGATGCAGTCGATGGGGTATTGGCTCACGATATCGACTACTTTGAGGTTGTACGCCACGATCTTGTCCAGTAGCTCATCGACAAAATCCTCATCGGCCAGCATGTCGCACAGCAGTTCCTCCATGGAGCGCAGCGTCCATGCCCGCTCAAACAGCGAAAAACCGATGATGTACATGGTGAACTGATCCCGGTGCGCCACCAGCCGCTCGCACTTTTCGCGGATCAGCCGCTCGTCCGGCTCGGGGAAGGCATATCCGTCCAGCGAAGGCTCCTTGAGCAGATAATCGTACACGATGCCGAAATCGCCGTCCTGCGCGCCCTTGTTCCACACCACGCCAAACTGGTCGCGGAACAGTCCGCCCTCCAGATCCAAGAACGACTCGTTTCGCTGCTCGAACAGGTAAGAACCCGTATGCTCAAAAAACAGCGGGTCGCCGGTATGGCGGCACATGATCTCGTGAAGCTGGTCGGTCATGTCGCAATAGTAGGGGCAGGGGCGTACCTCCTGATGCCGCAGGGCTTTGAGCACGGCTTCCCGTTTGGTCATGGTTACCCTCCGTCCTGTGCGTTCACTTTGCCACGCGGCGCAGGTCGCACATGGTTTTATACTCGCTGGGGCTCATGCCTGTGTGCTTCTTGAACAGGTTGTAAAACGTCTGCGCATTGTTAAAGCCCAGCGCCTCCACCACCGCGCTGACCCTGGCGGCGTCGTTTTCCAGCATCTGCTTGGCCTGCTCCATGCGCACGGTACGGATGTATTCGTTCACGCTCATGTTTTTCTCATCCTTGAACACCTTGGCCAGATACACCTTGTGCATGCCGAAGTGTTCCGCTACGTTCTCAAGGCTCAGATCCTCGCAAAAGTGGCGGTCGATGTAGGTGACGATCTGGCGGATGCGTGGGGAGAGCGTGCTTTGCAGCGCGTCCAGCAGGGCTTCAAAGCGCGCCCTGAACCATCGGTGGATGGCATCCACGGTCGTCAGGCCATCCAGCATGTTCAGCGAGATGCGCTCCACGCCGAAAATATCCTCAAACGAGAGAGCGTTTGCGGCGCATGTTTGCGTAAGCAGGCTCATCAGCATGGCGTTGATGTGTTGCAGAGCCTCCAGCCGCCGCATGACGGCAAGCGTGCGGTACAGATCATCCAGCGTTTGAAGCAGCGCCGCCCGCTCGCCCTTGCCCAGCGCCTGACGGATCAGCCCCACGGCTTCCTGCGTGGCCTGCTGCTCCGCCTCGCTGCCGCTTTCCACGATGCGGTCAAAAAACAGCACATACTGATCGGGTAAAAAGATGTGGTTGCTCAATGCGCGCTCTGCCTGCTTGAGCGCCTGGGGCAGTTGCTCGCAGCGGGTGCACAGCGCGCTGACGCCCGTGGGCACCACCCCGCCAAAGCAATCGAGCAGAAGACTTTGCAACGCTTCAGTCAAAGAAAGACGGTAGCGCTCGCGTCGCGCCGCGCTGGCGGTATCCGGCAGGCAGAGCAGCACATACACCATATCCCTGCCGATGAATACATCGCCGCCGTTTTGCGCGTCCAGCATCTGGTAGAGGCGCTGCAGCACGCCGTCGATCAGCTCCGCGGCAATGTGCACATTGGTCAGCCTGCCCGTGCAAACAAAAAATGATTGCGCGCCTCGGTGCACCGATCGAAACAGCGCCTGCGCCTCGTCCACAGGCGCGTTGCCCTCCAAAAGGAGGCGCAGCGGGTTGCTGCGCGCGTGGTAGCGGTCGCGCTCCTGCCCATCATCCCGCATGGCGCGCGCCAGCGTCGCCTGCAGGGAATCCGGCGTGTAGGCATCCTTGAGGATATAGTCCAACACGCCCATTTGCAGCGCCTCGCGCGCAAAGTGGAAATCCTCATGGCAGCTCAAAACCAGCACACGCTGCTTGGCATCGATCTCGCGGATGGCGCGGATCAGATCCAGCCCGTCCATCACCGGCATCTGGATATCGGTAATGACCAGATAAGGGTGCTGCGCGCGGTACAGGCCGAGCGCCTCCGCGCCGTTTCGCGCCTCCAGGACTTCGACAAAACCGCTATGTGCCCAGTCGAAGCTCATTTTCAGCAGCTCGCGGGAGGGGGTCTCGTCGTCCACGATCAGCACTGTCCGCGGGGGCAGCCCGTCCATAGTCATCTCAGCATCGCGCCTTTCTGCACGCATGCACCGCTTTGACGCTCCTGCTCTTGGCCTGATTATAGCAAGCGCCCGTGCTGTGCGGTCTCAAAATAATTCATCTTTCTCAAACGGATTCATCCAAATCGTCCGACAGCTCCCGCTTGGCAAGGGCGGGAATCGAAAAATTGATGGCGGTGCCCTTGCCCTCGCGGCTGTCGATCAGCAGATGGCTGGCTGCGCCGTAGAAGAGCCGCAGACGGCTGTTAATGTTGATCAGGCCGATCTGGTTATACCCGCGCGTATTTGGCAGCTCGCCGCTGAGCAGCTTTTCAAGCTTGCCCGCCGGAATCCCCGCCCCGTCGTCGATCAGGGAGATCCACAGGCGATGATCCGCAACGCGGCCATGCAGTTCGATGGTGCCGCGCCCATTGGGCAAAATGCCGTGGTAGAGGGCGTTCTCCACCAGCGGCTGCAAGAGCAGCTTGGGGAGGGGCACCTCCATCGCCGCCTCGGACAGGTCGATCAGGAACGCGACCTGCACATCAAACCGCTTGAGCTGAATGTTAAGGTAGCTCTCCAGCAACACCACCTCCTCGCGTAGGGGGTGTACGCTGTCGGTCTGCGACATGCTGGCCCTGAGCAGTGAGTTGAAGGAGACGAGCATCTCCGCCAGATCGTCGTTTTTGGCGCGCTGCGCCATATAGCGCATGGTGTTGAGCGTGTTGTGGATGAAGTGGGGGTTGATTTGCGATTGCAGGAGTTCCAGCTCGGACTGGAGCTTTTCCAGCTTGATGCGCTCTTTTTGAGCCTGCTCCTCCTTGATTTTTTGCGTCAGGTTCTCCAGTGATAAAACCATCGCATTGTACGAGGCGGTGATCTCCTGTGTTTCGATGGTGGCGCTGTCCGCGGGCACAGGCTGCCACTTGCCCTTGCCCACCTTGCTCATGCCGCGGCTGAGCGCCTTGAGCGGCGCCGTAAACCGGCGAGAGAGCGTGGCGGCCATGAATACGAACACGACCGCCACACCCAGCAGCACCAGCATCATCTGCTGGTAAAACAGGCGCATGGGGGTAAGCAGCGAATCCCGCGAGATCAGGCCGATCACCGTCCACTCCGGGTACTCCGGCACGGCGCGGCGGTAGGCCAGGTAGGAGGTGTCGCCAAGCGTCAGGCCGCCCTCGTTCATCCCCAGCATGTCTGTGCCGCTGACATCCGCCAGCGCATCCGACCGGTTGACCACCGCGCCCTGCGCATCCACGATGCATGCGGCGGAGAAGGCGGAGGCGGCGATGTCAGGCCAGTTGCCCATGAGGCTCGACTTGGTCACGGCGATGGCCACCGTGCCCACGACCTCGTACTGATCCAGCGAGTAATACGCACCGTGCAGGATGATGGTGTTGCGCTTGTCATCCGGCGCGTTATCCTGCAAAATGGGGAAGCTGCTGGGCGCGGAAAAGCGGATGGACAGGCCGCTGTCCAGATAGCGCAGGTAGTCCGGGTCGTTGAGCAGCCACGAACGGTACGGCTCCGCGCTGTAGATGGGGGAAAGGATATGCCCTGAATGGTCGATCAGGAAAATGGAGCGCACGAACGCATAGTCATCCGCGATGGTGGAAAGGCGTTCGCTCACGGGCAAAAAATCGACCAGCGATATCTCGCCGCCCTGCGCCCGCAGCTTTTGCATGCCGGTCTGCAGAACCTCGTCGTGCACCACGGTAAAGTAAAGGCTGCGCAACTGACTTAAGTTGTGCGACAACTCCAACGCGCCCAGGCTGATCTGCTGGCGCGCCACCTGGTCGGATTCCTCGGCCACGCGGTTCTGGAACAGCGACCCGGCCAGCAGCGTGAGCGCGACTACGGCTACCAGCAGTATCAGCACGAAGTACAACGTCACTTTGGTGCTCAGGTGGCGCGGCTTGTGTTTCACAGTGTTTCGCTCCCCATACGGCATGATTTTTTTCAGTATACCATGATTGACCCTGATGCGCCCCAAAGGATTTATCTGAATTATTTTGATGTAGCTGAATAGTTTTGATATCGCCGCATGTGGGATGCGGGCTATAATGAGTCAAATCAAGCATTCAAAGCAGAGAGGGTGATCGTTTGAGCGGGACTCTGGAATTCCGTGGCATCACGAAAGTGTT
>CAZOZO010000050.1:0-23001 GCA_964584315.1 uncultured Oscillospiraceae bacterium | reverse complement strand
GCGTGGCGATGAGCCAGGGCTACATCGGCTACGACCTGCAAAACGCCCTGCGCGAGGAGTTGATCGACCGCGGCATCCACAAGGCCGTGTCCACCGTGCTCACGCAGGTGCGCGTAGACCCTGCCGACCCCGCCTTCCTGCGCCCCACCAAGCCCATCGGCTCCTTCATGAGTAAGGAAGAGGCCGATGAAAAGGTGGCCGAGAAGGACTGGACCGTGGTGGAGGACAGCGGCCGCGGCTACCGCCGTGTGGTCGCCTCGCCCAAGCCTGTGGAGATCGTGGAGATCGAAACCGTGCATGCCTTGCTGGACGCGGGGCAGATCGTGGTGGCTGCGGGCGGCGGCGGCATCCCCGTGGTGGCGCAGGGCCACCACCTGAGCGGCATCGGCGCGGTGATCGACAAGGACGCGGCCAGCGCCCTCATGGCCGATACGCTGGACGCGGATACCCTGATCATTTTGACGGCGGTGGAAAAGGTGGCCATCCGCTTTGGCACGCCGGAGCAGGAATGGCTGACCGACCTGCCGTGGCAAAAGGCCGAGCAGTACGCGGCGGAGAAGCACTTCGCGGAGGGCAGCATGAAGCCCAAGGTGGAGAGCGCCATCGCGTTTGTCAAGGCCAAGGCGGGCCGCACCGCCATCATCACGGAGCTCAACAAGGCGCGGGACGGCGTTCGCGGCCTGACCGGCACCATCATTCACTGACCATATCAACCGCCCTGCCAAAGCGCGGGGCGTCACAACCCTGCCGGACGGCCTGCTTCGGGCTGGCCGCCCGGCCTGTTCGTTGGGCGGGGCATGGCCCCGGAAAGCGAGGGCGCGTATGAAGATCGGCTGCGTGGTACTGGCCTCGGGCGAGAGCGTGCGCTTTGGCAGCAACAAGCTGCTGACCCCCTTCCGCGGCAAGCCGATGCTTGCCCACCTGCTACTCAAACTGCCCCAGAGCCTCGATACTGTGGTCGTGACCCGCAGCGAGGGCGTGCAGACGCTCGCCCGCGCCATGGGCTACCGGTGCATCCTGCATCATGAGCCGGAGGTGCGCGACACCATCCGCATCGGGCTTGCGGCGCTTACCGATACCGACGGTTGCCTGTTCTGCGTGGGCGACCAGCCGCTGCTCACGCGCAGCACCATCGAAAAGGTGTTGGCGGAGTTTGAAGCCAACCCGCAGTGTATCGTGCGCGCGTCGTACTTTGGTCGCGAGGGCAACCCTGCCGTTTTCCCCCGCGCGCTATACGGCGAGCTTGCCACCCTGCGCGAGGGCGAGGCAGGCGTTACGGTCATCCGCCGCCACGCGGCCACGAACCGCACGGTGGAGGCCGCCTTCGCGGAGGAGCTGACCGACGTGGATACGCCGGATACGCTGCTCATGCTGGAGGCACTCAAACAAGACTGAACCATAAGGAGTGAAGCCCATGCTGCTGCTTGGCAATGGCCGCATGATCACCCGCGACGCAGAGAACACGTTTCTTTCAAACGGCTGCGTCGCCATGGACGGGGGTACCATACGGGAGGTAGGGGATACCGCGCTGCTTCGTGCCCGCTACCCCGAGGCGCGGTTTATCGACGCGCGCGGCGGCGTGATCATGCCCGGGCTCATCAACGCGCACGGGCATATCTACAGTGCGTTTGCGCGCGGCATGGGCATTAAAAACTATCATCCCAAAGGTTTTTTGGATATCTTGAATGGCCTGTGGTGGACGTTGGATCGCAACCTGATGCTGCCCGAAACCCGCCTGAGCGCGGACGCCACCATGATCGACTGCATCGAAAACGGCGTGACCGCGATGTTCGACCACCACGCCAGCTACGGGCAAATCGAGGGCAGCCTGTTCGCCATCGCGGACAGCGCGAAGGAATACGGCGTGCGCGCCAACCTCTGCTATGAAGTGAGCGATCGAGACGGAAAGGCAAAGATGCGTGCAGGCGTGCAGGAAAACGTCGACTTTATCGAATATGCCTGCAGGGACACGACGGGGATGCTCGCGGGGCTTTTCGGGATGCACGCGCAGTTTACCCTGAGCGATGAAACCTTGGACTATTGCCTGTCCAAAGCACCCGCTGGCGCGGGGTACCACATCCACGTGGCCGAGGGCATCGAGGATGTGTATGCCTGCCTGAAAGAGCACGGCAAGCGGCCCGTATACCGCCTGCACGATTTTGGCATTTTGGGCGAAAACACGATCTGCGGCCACTGCACGCATGTGAGCGACGCGGAGATCGATATGCTGAAAGAAACCGGCAGCAATGTGGCCCACAACCCGGAGAGCAACATGGGCAACGCCATCGGCTGCCCGCCCACCATCCTGATGCTGCACAAGGGCGTGTGCGTGGGCCTTGGCACGGACGGCTACACCAACGACATGCTGGAGAGCCTGAAGGTAGCCAAGCTTTTGCACCAGCACAACCTGCACGACGCGACCACCGCGTGGGCGGAGGCCCCGCAGATGCTGTTTGACAACAACGCAAAGCTGGCGAGCCGCTTCTTCGGGCGCGAGCTGGGCGTTTTGAAGGCGGGCGCGGCGGCGGATGTGATCGCGCTGGACTATATGCCCCTCACTCCCCTGGGCGCGGACAATATCGACGGGCATGTGCTGTTTGGCATGAGTGGGCGGAGCGTGACCCATACGATCATCGACGGCAAGGTGCGCATGGAAAACCGCGAGCTCATCGGCGTGGACAAGCAGGCCGTGCTGGCGCGCTGCCGCGAGGCCGCGCAGGGGCTGTGGGACCGCATCAATGCCTGAACCAGCCTTGACCCGTGCCTTTTGCCGCGCGGCCAGCCAACAACCATAAAGGAGCGAACCCGCATGAGCGACCGTATGCGCCCCATTCCCTTTCCGGAACTCATGGAGCAGCTTTTGACCGAGTACCGCCGCGACCATACCGTGTTTGGCGTGCGCAGGCTGTACCGCCACGCGGGCGGCAAGCGTTTAGCCCTCTTCGGCGAGGCGCCGGAAACGCCTTTCGGCCCCGCGGCGGGCCCGCACACGCAGCTCGCGCAAAACATCATCGCGGCGTATGCTGGCGGCGCGCGCTTCTTTGAGCTGAAAACCGTGCAGAAACTGGACGGCGAGGACCTGCCAGTGAGCAAGCCGTGCATCCTGGTCGCCGCCGAGGGCTACAATGTGGAGTGGAGCACGGAGCTGACCGTGCCGGAAGCCCTAGACGAGTATGTGAAGGCGTGGTTTGCCCTGAAGCTGGTGTGCGAGCCATTCGGCCTTGGCGCGCGGGATGGGTTCGTATTCAACATGAGCGTGGGGTACGACCTTGCGGGCATCATGCTGCCCAAGCTGGACGCGTTCATCGAGGGCCTCAAGGACGCGCGGAACACGCCCGTGTGGGATGAATGCGCAGCGTGGGCGATGGCGAACCTGCACGAGCTTGGCGGCCTGAACGCCGCGGATGTGGATGCGTTTGACCCCCGTGTGTGCAAGAGCATCACCCTTTCTACCCTGCACGGCTGCCCGCCGGACGAGATCGAGCGCATCGCCACCTACCTGATCGAGGAAAAGGGCCTGAATACCTTCGTCAAGTGCAACCCTACGCTGCTGGGCTATGCCTTTGCCCGCGACACCATGGACGCGCTGGGCTATGAGGGCGTGGCCTTTGACGACCACCACTTCAACAACGATTTGCAGTTTGCGGACGCGGTGCCCATGTTTACGCGGCTGCTGGCCCGCGCGCAGGCGAAGGGCCTGCAGTTCGGCCTGAAGCTGAGCAACACCTTCCCTGTGCAGATCACGCGGGGCGAGCTGCCGGGCGGCGAGATGTATATGAGCGGCAAAGCGCTGTGGCCGCTGACCATCCACCTTGCGGAGAAGATCGAGAAGGCGTTTGACGGACGGATGTGGGTGAGCTACTCCGGCGGCGCGGACGAGATGAACATCGAGGCGCTGTTTGACGCGGGCGTATGGCCCATCACGCTGGCGACCACGCTGCTCAAGCCCGGCGGCTACAACCGCCTCGCGCCCGCTGCGGAGCGGCTGGCCGCCATGGACTACAAGCCCTTCAGCGGTGTGGACATGGCAAAGCTTTCCGCGTTGGCGGCGCAGAGCCTGACCGACCCGCGCTACCGCCGCCCCCTGAAGCCCGAGGCCCCGCATAAGAGCAAGCGCAAGGTGCCGCTTTTGGACTGTTCCTTCGCCCCCTGCTCGGACGGCTGCCCCATCCATCAGGATATTCCCGCCTACATGGAACTGACGGCGCAGGGCCGCTACGCCGAGGCGCTGCGCGTGATCTGCGATAAAAACGCGCTGCCCTTCATCACCGGCACCATCTGCAACCACCGCTGCATGGGCAGTTGCGTGCGCAACCAGTACGACGAGCCCCTGCATATCCGTGATGTAAAGCTGCTGGCCGCGCAGGGCGGGTTTGAGGCGTATCTGGAAACGCTTGCGCCCAAGGCCGCGCGCGCGGAGCGGGTAGCCGTGGTGGGCGGCGGCCCCGCGGGCATGGCGGCGGCGTTCTTTCTGGCGCGCGAGGGCGCGCAGGTTACGCTTTTTGAGGAGCGGGAGAGCTTGGGCGGCGTGGTGCGCCGCACGATCCCCGCGTTCCGCATCCCGGACGGGTCCATCGAAAACGACGCGGCCATGCTCTACAAGCTGGGCGTTACCGTAAAGCTGAACACCCGCGCCAAGCCCGCACAGGCATTGCTTGCGGAAGGCTTCACCCATGTGGTGCTGTGCCTGGGCGCGCAGGTGGCGGGACAGATGGGCATCGCAGGCGAGCTGAACGCCCTGCACTTCCTCGAAAAGGCCAAAAAGCAGCCGGAAACGCTGGCCATGGGCGGACACGTGGCGGTGGCGGGCGCGGGCAACACCGCGATGGATGCGGCGCGCGCCGCCAAGCGCCTTGCGGGCGTTACCGATGTGACCATCGTGTACCGCCGTACCAAGTTTGAAATGCCTGCCGACGAGGAGGAATACCGCTTTGCCATCGAGGATGGCGTAACCTTCCGCGAGCTGCTGGCGCCCGTGGCATGGCAGGGCGGCTTGCTCACCTGCGATGTGATGCGCCTTGGCGCGCCGGATGCGAGCGGCCGCCGCAGCCCCGAGGCGACGGGCGAGCGCGTGACCCTGCCCTGCGACAGCCTGATCGCCGCCATCGGCGAGAAGCCGGACGCGCAGGCCCTTGCGCAAAACGGCGTGGAGCTGGCAAAGAACGGCCGCCCCGCCGCGCGCGCGCAGAGCGGCAAGGTGTTTGTCGCAGGCGACGCGCTGCGCGGCCCCGCCACCGTCGTGGAGGCGATCGCGGACGCGCTGGCCGTCACCGGCGATATTTTGGGCCTTGCGCCCGCCGCCTGCCACTGCGGCGCGGGGGCGGAGGCGCTGCTCATGCGCCGCGGCGCGATGCAGCCCGCTGGCGCGCCGGAAACCGAGTTTAACCGCTGCATGGGCTGCGACACCGTGTGCCTCGCCTGTGTGGACGTGTGCCCCAACCGCGCCAACGAGGCCGTTTGGGTGGACGGCGACCCGCAGATCGTGCACATCGACGGGCGCTGCAACGAGTGCGGCAACTGTGCCACCTTCTGCCCCTACGACAGCGCGCCCTACCTGGACAAGCTGACGTGGTTCGTGGACGAAGCCGCGCTTTTGGACAGCCAGAACCCCGGCTGGACGCGCCTTACGGACGGCACTTTCAAGGTGCGGCTGGATGGCCGCGTGTTTGCCGCTGCGCCCGATTCGCCCGAATTGCCTGAAGGGCTTGCCCGCCTGATGCGCGAGACGCTCATGCAGATGCCGTGGCTCACCGGCCGGAGCTGACCCACGAAACCTGACCGCCCGCCCTTTAGCGACGCGGCTTTGCGAGGTGCACGCCATGTTTACGATCACCGTGAACGGCAAACCGACCCAGACGGAACAGAATATGCCGCTGATCGACTACCTGCGGGACACGCTCCGCCTGACCAGCGTGAAAAACGGCTGCGGCGAGGGCGCGTGCGGCGCGTGCACCATTCTTGTGGATGGCAAAAAGCTGCGCGCGTGCATCCTGACCACGCAAAAGGCCGATGGCAAAGCCGTGACCACCGTGGAGGGCCTGACCCCGCGGGAGCGGGACGTTTACGCCCACTGCTTTGCGGCGGCGGGCGCGGTGCAGTGCGGCTTTTGCATCCCGGGCATGGTGATATCCGCCAAGGCGCTGCTGGATGTGAACCTGAGCCCCACCCGCGGCGAGGTGAAGCAGGCCATCCGCGGTAACATTTGCCGCTGCACGGGCTATGTGAAAATCGAGGATGCCATCCTGATGGCGGCAGAGGTGCTGCGCGAGGGCAGACCCGTGCCCATGGCCGCGGACGACGGCCTTTTGGGCCGCGACCTGCACCGCGTGGACGCGGTGGCCAAAGTGCTGGGCACAGGGCTGTATACCGACGACGTCGCCGTGGAGGGCATGATCTACGCCAAAGCCCTACGCAGCATGCACCCGCGCGCGCGCGTGGTCAAGATCGACATAAGCCGCGCCGAGGCGATGGAGGGCGTGGTGCGGGTGCTGACCGCCAAGGACGTGCCATTCAACAAGACCGGCCACCTCGTGCCGGACTGGGATGTGATGATCGCCGAAGGCGACGTCACCCGCTACATTGGCGATGCCATCGCGCTGGTGGCGACCCGCGCACCGGAGCAGCTGGACGCGGCTCTTGAACTGATCGACGTGGAATACGAGGTGCTAACCCCCTTGCTGACTCCCGCCGAGGGCATGGCCGAAGGCGCGCCTTTGCTGCACGAAAAAGGAAACCTGCTCAGCCGCCAGCAACTGAAGCGTGGCGATGTGGACAAGGCCATCGCCGAGGCGGCCTACGTGGTCACCCGCCGCTACCAGACCCCGCAGACCGACCATGCCTTTATGGAGCCGGAGTGCGCCATCGCCATGCCGGACGGGCAGGGCGGTATCCTGATGCACACCGGCAGCCAGAGCGTGTACGACGAGCAGCGGGAGATCGCCCGTATGCTCAAGCTGCCAAACGACAAGGTGCGCAGCATTTCTTCGCTGGTGGGCGGCGGCTTTGGCGGCAAGGAGGATATGAGCGTGCAACACCACGCCGCGCTGATGGCGTGGCATACGGGGCTACCCGTGAAGGTGCGCTTCTCCCGTCAGGAGAGTTTGAACATCCACACCAAGCGCCACGCCATGGACATCGAGATGACCACCGCCTGCGACAAGGACGGCAACCTGACCGCCATGCGCGCGCTGCTCATCAGCGATTGCGGCGCGTATGCGTCGCTGGGCGGGCCGGTGCTTCAGCGGGCGTGCACGCACGCGGGCGGCCCGTATCACTTCCAGAACGTGGATATCACCGGCCTGTGCGTATATACCAACAACGTGCCGGGCGGCGCGTTCCGCGGTTTTGGCGTGACCCAGAGCTGCTTTGCCGCGGAGCAGAACCTGAACCTGCTGGCGGAGATGGCGGGCCTTACCCCGTGGGAGATGCGATTCAAAAACGCCATCCGCCCGGGCGAGGTGCTGCCCAACGGACAGATCGCCGGGCCGGACACAGCCTACGAGGAGTGCCTGCTGGCTGTGAAGGACGCTTACGACAGCAGCCCTTATGCGGGCATCGCGGGCTGCATGAAAAACAGCGGCCTGGGCGTGGGCGTGCCGGATTTTGGCCGTGTGGCCATCGAGGTGCGCGGCGGCAAGGCGCACATTTTGACCAGCGCGGCCTGCATGGGGCAGGGCGTGGCCACCGTTTGCGTGCAGATGGCCTGCCAGACCACCGGCCTGCCGCCAAGCATGGTGGTGCATGAAGCGCCCGATACGGGCCTCACGCCCAACAGCGGCACCTCCACCGCCAGCCGCCAGACGCTTTTCACCGGCGAGGCAACGCACCGCGCGGCTTTGCAGCTCAAGGAAGCGCTTGACGCGGCGGGCAGCCTAGACAAGCTGGAGGGCGCGCGTTACTACGCGGAGTTTGGCGAGCCCACCGACCCCATGGGCAGCGACAAGCCCAACCCCATCAGCCACCTGGCCTACGGCTTTGCCGCGCAGGTGGTTGTCATGGATGAACAAAAACGCGTGATCCGCGTGGTGGCTGCGCACGACGTGGGCCGCGTGGTCAACCCCAAAAGCTGCGAGGGACAGGTGGAGGGCGGCGTGGTGATGGGCCTCGGCTTTGCCTTTACCGAGGATTTTCCCATGGATGCGGGGCACCCGACGGCCACCTACGGCAAGCTGGGTCTGTGGCGGGCGACCGATGTGCCGCCCATCGAGGTGCACCTGATCGAAAAAGGCACGCCGGAGCAGAACGCATTTGGCGCCAAGGGCGTGGGGGAGATCACCACCATCCCGACCGCGCCCGCTGCCGCGCTGGCCTGCCAGCGGGTGGATGGCAAGTTCCGCAGCAGCCTTCCGCTGGAAGATACCGCCTACCGCAAAGCATGAGCGAAAGCGTGCTTTTACGCCGCAGGGAGGAATCCGGCGCGCGCGTGGCGAACCAATGGAGAAATGATTCGCCTTAAGCCCGACCAGCACCCGCCGTCAAGGCACCCGCAAAGGAGGCACCCGCCATGCCCAAAACACCGCTGCATTGCGGCATCACGCTGCGCCTGTACCGCGAGGAAAAAGTGTTTGGCCCCGGCGTGGCGGAGCTTTTGGAGACCGTGCGCGACACGCACAGCCTTCGCTCGGCTGCCATGCGGATGGACATGGCCTATTCCAAGGCGTGGAAGGTCATCAAAGAGGCGGAGAAGGGCTTCGGCTTTGCCTTGCTGGACAGCGCGACCGGCGGCAAACAGGGCGGCGGCGCAACGCTCACGCCCGAGGCGGATACTCTGCTGACCCGCTTTCGCGCCTTCGAGGCGGAGTGCAAGCAGGCAATGGAGATCGCCTATCAGCGGCATTTGAGCGGATATTGAGCCTTGGGCTGGGCACCGTGCGTGCAGCAAAGCGGATGTGAGCTGTACCGGTAAATGCACCGCCTGCTAGGGATTAGCGACCCCGCTTTTGCAGATGCGCCGGCTGGTGCCTCGGGAATATGCCGCGCGATGCAAGAACCGCGTTGGCTCAATCGTCCTTTCCATGGGGGCGGCCGGTTGGCAGCCTTCGGTTCGGTATCGAGTCGCGCGCGACGGGCAGGGCGGCTGATGAGCGCAAACAGTGCTATTGGCACAACACATAGAGGCGGGAGCGGTGACATGGCTTCATATCGCGTAGGCGTGGAGATCGGCGTGAACAGGGCGAGCATGTGCGTGGTGGACGGGCAGGGGGCCATCCTGTGCCGCAGGGCGTTTGGCGCGACCAGCGTGAGCAACGCAGAGCGATTTACCGATACCCTGTGCGACCATCTGGAGGATCTGCTGTTAAAGCGCGGGCTGCAGCCCGGCGATGTCGAGCGCATCGGCATCGCGGTGGCAGGCGGGGCGCTCATGGCCCGCGGAGAGGATATCTGCGCGCCGGAGGTGTTCGGCGGGCAGGCGGTGCCGCTGCACAGGCTGGTGGAGGGCCGGGTGGGCGTGGACCCCGCCGTGCTGGGCGATGCGCGCGCCGCAGCCATCGCGGAACTGTGGCACACCGGCAAACAGGGCGATTACCTGTGCCTGACCCTCAGTCGCAGCGTGGGCGTGGCGCTGGTGCGCGGCGGCGTGTTGCAGGCCGCGGAGTTGGCTGCCGCGTGCGCCGCGGAGGCAGACGCGGGCGGAGATGTGCTGCCAAAGGCCATGGCGGAGGCGCTTACGGGGGCCATCGGCAGCCATGCCGTGGCGCACGCCGCGCGCCTGCGCTTTCCGCACAAGCTGCCCACGGAGAAGCTATCCGCGCGCGATGTGTTCGCGCTGGCGGAGCAGGGCGATGCCGAGGCGCGCGCCTTGATCGGCGAGCGTGTGGCGGCTCTCGCGGAGGCGCTTGTGCCCGTGTGCGCGCGCTACGGCGT
Source organism: uncultured Oscillospiraceae bacterium (assembly GCA_964584315.1). GTDB lineage: Bacteria > Bacillota > Clostridia > Christensenellales > Aristaeellaceae > CAXXOK01. The sequence continues at coordinate 13,137 of CAZOZO010000050.1, read as the reverse complement.
GCGCGAGGTGGTGCTGGCCGGGGCGCTGTGCCCTTACCAGCAATTGCTGATCGATCCGCTCAACGCTCGCCTTGCGGCGCTGGCAGGCGGGCAAGCGGAGGCGGCCATTGCGCGGCAGGCGACGTGCGGCGGCGACGCGGTCATGGTAGGCGCGGCGCTGGGCATGGAGGCGCTGCGGGATTAGCACGGTTGATGCCAGACAAGCGAACGATGATATAGGTTGGATACAAAAAGCGACCGATGCCCGTCAAAGGGATCGGTCGCTTGCTGTATGGCCACGCTTGATATCAGTGAAGATATTTGGCTCGCGGTACGCTTACCCTGTGCGCGTCTTGATGGATTTCACAATGGAGAGAACATGGGCACGGCGTAAGGGATAGACGGTGCAAGCGGAGCGGCTGCTCGGCTGTCAAACACGAATACCCCTGCCGCATGCCTGGAGTGCATCGCGTATGCGGCGGTCAGCCCGCGGCAGGCTCCTCGCCCGTCAGGGCGGAAAAGCCGTCCGTGCGCACGATGGTGCCATCCAGTTCCACCCACAACGCTTCTACGCCGGGGAATTTTGTGAGCAGCGCCTTGCCATCCGCGATGCTCAGGGTAAACAGGGCGGTGGAGAGCGCGTCCGCCAGCCCGGAATCCTCGGTCACGATGGACACGGACCAGGTGTAGGCGGCGGGCATGAGCGTATCGGGGTCGATGATGTGATGGTACTGCTTGCCATCCACGGTGTAGAAGCGCTCGTAACTGCCGCTGGTCACCAGCGAAAGGTCTTTGAGGCTCAGCGTGGTCAGCCCCTGATTTTCGGCAGTCAGATCCGGGTTTTGCACATTGACGCGCCACAGGGTGCCATCGCCGCGGGTGCCGATGGTGCGCACGTTGCCGCCGATATTCAAAATGGCGCTGGTCACGCCGCGCGCGATCATATCCTGCGCCACGCGCTCCACGGCGTAGCCCTTGGCCACCGCGCCCACGTCCAGCCGCATCGCAGGGTCGGTGATGTAGAGCGTGCCCGCCGCCCCGTCCACCACCAGGTCGTTGATATCCGTATGCTGGTTGGCGGCTTGAAGCTCCGCCATATCGGGCAGCGTGGCGTTTGCCGGGTCGTCGATGCCGGCGGTGCGGTGGTCGTGCCAGATTTTCAGCACTGCGCCCATCGCAATGTTCATGCGCCCGTTGGTCTTTACGTCCATCTCCTGCGCAAAGGCGACCATGCCGATCAGGCGCGGGTCAACAGCCACGGGGGCTACGCCCGCGTTGTCGTTCACGGTTTTGAGGTTGTTCACGCCGTCGTAGTCATTGTAAATATCGTAGAGCTGATGGTAGGCCTTCAGCTCTTCGTGGGCGGCGTTCATAGCTTCGTTGGCGGCGGACTCGTCCGTTGCGTAGACGATCACCTCGGAGTAGGTGTCGAACACGTCGAAAAAACTGGCCTTGAAGCGCTTGAGCTCCGGCTTGGCGAGCAGCGGCAGGGCGATGACCGCCGCAACGGCCAGCACGGCCACGGCGGCCAGCACGATCCATAGACGTTTGCGCATCGGCGCACCTCCAAAAGTTGGATTGAAAGGGGCCCGGCGCGAGCACGCCGGGCCCCTTTCCAGATTGTATCACGTTACTGTGCGTTTGCAATAGCCTTAAGCACGGTGGTCTTCAGCGCACCGGCGCTGATGGTCACGGAGGCGGTCAGGTCCGCGCCGGTGGGCTTTTCGGCATTGTCCAGCGCGATGCCGTCGATCTCGGCGGCGGTCTTGCCGGTCACATACGCCGCGAAGGCGTTGGCCTGCTCGTACCATTCTTTGCCGATGGGCGAGGCGGCGCGCATGCCGTAGGCATCGCCGATCTGCTGCTTGGTGGCGATCTTGGCAGTGGTATCCGAAGTGATCTTGCCGGTCGCGTCAAAGTTTACATTGCCGATGGTACCATCGATCACGGCGGCAGTTACAATACCACTCTCGTTCACGGTTACGGCGGCATAGGTGCCGTATGCCTGCGCAAGGCCGTCCTTGCCGTCGATTGCATCCTTGGACTTGTCGGTGGTCACGATGATGCCGATACCCACCTTGTCGGTCGCGGCAGAGGCGACGGGCTTTGCAGCTTCGGCAGCGGCCACGATGCCGGCAATGTAGTCGCCGATGGCCATGGTGCAGCCGGCGGTCAGGTCAGCACCGGTGGGGCGGGTCGCATCGTCTACGGCAATGCCCTGTACCTGCTCGATGGTCTTGCCCAGCAGGTAGGTGCGCAGCGCGCCAATTTGCGCGTCCCACTCGCCAACCTTGGAGACTTGGGACATGCCATAGGCAGTGCCCAGCTCCATCTTGGTCTTGACATCGGAGGGGAAGCCGGCGCCCAGCGTGCCGGTGGCAGTGAAGGGCATCTTGGTCTGCACATCGTCGATGTACAGGTTCACGATGGTGTTGTTGGCATCCAGCAGCAGGGCGACCAGCGAGCTGTCCACCTGTGCAAGGCCGTCGCCGTCGGTAGAAGCATCCTTGGATTTGGCAATACCAGTGATCACGCTGAAACCAAGCTTGAGGCCGGTGCCTTCCTGGGCGGCGGCGATAGAAAAGGTGCCGTAGCTGAGGATCAGTACAAGGGTCAGAAGCAGGGTGACGATCCTTTTCATGTGAGTCCCTCCATTAATCGTTAGGGTCGGTCGCAATAGGGGGGCGGGATTGAGAATTTTATAACAATCCCGCTACTACCATACCATATCCCATGCTTCCCGTCAATACATACCAAGTATGTATACAATGGAACACGCCTTTTTTCGCCTCCTCTTCGCAGTGCGGGCATCTGCCATTGAAACCTGCGGGTTTGGATGGTATAATACGAATGATGTGGATTTTTCCTTCGGATAGGCGGGCGGATGCATGAAGCGCAGGGATTGGCTGATCGTGGGCGTCGTGGCGGCTTTGAGCCTTGTGCTGCTGGTGCTGCGCCCGGGCGTGGTATCGCCGGCGTCGGGCGACGTGTATCTGCGAATCACCGCGCCGGATCAAACCTTTTCGCTGGTTCCCCTCACAGCGGACAGCGAAATCGTGATCGACCAGGCGGACGGCTCGCACAACGTTGTCACCGTGTTTCAGGGCGGCTTCCGCATGAAGGAGAGCAACTGCCATAATCAGGACTGCGTCCATCAGGGCGATGTGACGCTGCAAAATATCGCGACGCGCCCGCTTGCCAACCAGATCATCTGCCTGCCCCACAAGGTCGTGCTGGAGTTGGTCACGAAGGATGGCGCCGCGCCGGGGACGGATCAATGAACCAAACCAGAAAACTGACCCTTTCGGCCATTTTGGTTGCTGTAATGCTGGTGCTGGGGTATCTGGAGAGCCTGATACCCATTTCCACAGTGCCCGGCATCAAGCTGGGGCTTTCCAACTGCGCGCTGCTGATCGCCGTATACTGGCTGGGCGTGCGCGTGAGCTTTGAGGTCATGCTGGTCAAAGTGGTGCTGCTGGGCATCGTGCTTGGCAACCCCATGATGATCGTATACAGCCTTGCGGGCGGCGCGCTGAGCCTTGCCGTTATGGGGCTGCTGGCGGGGCGCAAGGGCGTGAGCGCCGTGGGCGCGGGCATCGCGGGCGGCGTTACCCACAACGTGGGGCAAGTGCTGGTCGCCATGCTCATTTTACAAACGCCATCGCTGGTTTATTACCTGGGCATCCTGATGCCGGTGGGCGCGGGGATGGGGCTGCTGACGGGCACCATCGCCACCATGCTGATGCGCTACCTGCCACCCCTCAAGAAAATGCAGAGTCGTGATCGTGACAATAAACAGTTGGAGGAGTAACCCGTGAAGAACAAGTACGCCTGGCTGATCCTGTGCCTGATCACGGTCGTGGCCGCGTTTGCGCTGAGCCTGACCAACATGGTGACCGAAGGGCCCATCGCCGAGCAGAAGCTCAAGGCCAGCAACGCGGCGCGCATCGCCGTGTTTGCAGATGCGGAAAGCTTTACCCAGCTTACCCCCGCCGAGGGCAGCAAGCTGGACAGCGTATATTCCGCCGAGCGCGGCGGGCAGACCGTGGGCTATGTGCTGCAGGCCACTGTGAATGGCTACGGCGGGCCCATCGAAGTTGTGCTGGGCGTGGATAACGGCGGCAAGATCACCGGCATCTCGGTGGGCGGCAGCGCCTTCGCCGAGACGGCGGGCCTTGGCACCCGCACGCGCGACCCGGAGTTCACGGATCAGTTCATCGGGCTTTCCGCTGTGCCGGAGCTGGGCGTGAACATCGACGGCATCAGCGGCGCCACCATCAGTTCCAGCGCCGTTACCTCGGCTGCGAAGCGCAGCTACCAGTACTGGCAGCAGCTTGCGGGCATGGCCGCCCCTGAGGCGACCGAAGCGCCGCTTTCCTCTGCCAATGTCAAGACCGTGACGGTCAAGGGCTACGCGAGCGAGTTCGACGTTACGGTGGGCTATGACGCAAACGGCGTGATCGAGGGCGTGCAGATCGGCGGGGCGAACTTCGCCGAAACCGAAGGGCTGGGCGCGCGCGTGCTGGAGGCCGCCTTCCGCGACCAGTTCAAGGGCAAGACCGCGCCGGTGAGCTACGGAGAGGGCATCGACGCCATCTCGGGCGCGACCATCACCTCCAAGGCCGTTTTGAAGGGCATCAACGAGGCGATGGGCATCAAGCCCGTGGCCGCGGGCGAAACGCAGACGCTGGCCCAGCCGGATGAGAGCGGCGCCGTGACTATCTACACCGAGACGGTGCAGGGTTATGGCGGGGAGATCGTCGTAACGGTCGGTCTGGAGGCGGACGGCAAGATCGCCTCGCTCAAGATCGGCGGCCCCAACTTTAACGAGACGGAATCGCTGGGCGCGGATGTGCAGAGCAATGCGTTCCGCAACCAGTTTATCGGAAAGAGCGGCACGCTCGCCTACGGCAAGGATGTGGACGCCATCTCGGGCGCGACCATTACCTCCAACGCGGTGCTGGGCGCCATCAACAATGCGCTGGCGGGGGGCGAGGCCGCCGCGCAGCCCGCCGCTGCCGAGCCCACCGTGCAGACCCTTGCCGCGCCGGACGCAAACGGCGCGGTCAAGATCGTGACCGAGACGGTGCAGGGCTTTACGAGTGAGATCGTGGTGACCGTGGGCATCGCCGCGGACGGCACCATCGCGTCGCTCTCGATCGGCGGCCCTCACTTTGCCGAGACGGAGTATTATGGCGCGGGGGTACAGACCAACGCCTTCCGCAACCAGTTCATCGGCAAGGGCGGCCAGCTGGTCTACGGCACGGATGTGGATGCCGTGGCTAGCGCGACCATCACCTCCAATGCCGTGCTCAAGGCCATTAACGACGCGCTCACGCGCTGACAGGGCACAAGACCCCGCGGCGGAACGCCTCCGCCACGGGGCGAAAAGCGCCGCACCCCCTTCAGGGATGCGGCGCTTGTTTTTTTACTCGCGGTTGTTTTGCAGCGTTGCGCCCAGCACGCGGGTGATGACGCGCAGGCTCTCGTTAAGCTCCCGCAGGTCGGCGGCGGTCAGGTTGATCGCCCACTCGCCCACCAGTTCCTGCATCTTGCCGCGTATCTCCATCAGGCGTGCGATGCCCGGCTGGCAGATGCTCACGATCACCATGCGGCGGTCGTGTTCGTCGCGTTTGCGCTCCACAAAGCCGTCGGCGATCAGCCGGTCGATGAGGGGCGTGATGTTCGGTTTTGCAATGCCCAGGCGGCGGGAGATCTCGCTGACGTTCATGGGCCCGTTGTCGTTGAGCATGGCCATGACCTGCACGTGCGACAGCGGAACGCTGAACTCGCGCTGGATCACATCCATGTGCAGGAGACGTTTGCGAAAAATCGGCAGAGCGAGGAACAGGTTCTGGGCGACACTGTCGATCAGGCCCTCATTGGGCATGTGCTTTCGAGGCATATCTCTACCTCCAAACGCGCAATTCCGTCCAAAAACACTTCTACGAATAGAACTGATTGCATTATAACCATAATTTAGCAAGATGGCAAGTAAAATCTCAAAATCGCCGGTTGCGAGAAGGAATTTCCACCGGTGGGCCACTTGCGAAACGGTGGCCCACTGTTTACAGGTTACAAGTTTACAAAGTGTGAATTAAATGTTAAGATTATCAGACAAATGACCGGGACGGGTGGTGCGAAACATGGTGAACACGATCATCGCATTGGTGGCACAGCAGCTTTCCGGCACGCTGGTGTACGGCGCGATCGCGCTGGTCACGCTGGCGGGCATTATGAAGTGCATTTACCCCGTGCTGCGCAACAGCGCGCTGCTCAACCGTGCCATCATGAAGCTGGAGCGCAGCGCAGCCACGAGCGAGCGCCCCATCTGGCGTGAGGCGCGCTTTTTGGGCCGCGCGCTGCGGCCGGACTGGCAGCGCTTTCTGCTGAACGCGGGGCAGCTGGACCTGCGCGGCATGCCCTGCAACACGCAGGAGTACATCAACGAGGATACCGTGGTCTACAAGCCCGGCCACGCCCAGCTGGCAGAGCTGATCCCCAGCCTGCTGACCTCGCTGGGCATTTTGGGCACGTTCATGGGCCTGATGCAGGGCCTGACCAACCTCGATCTGAGCGATGCGAGCAAGACCATCGCGGGCATCCCCACGCTGCTCACGGGCATGCGGTTCGCCTTTGCCACGTCGGTGGCGGGCATCGTGTGCTCGCTCGCCTTCAACATGGCCAACCGCATGGCGGTGGGGCACGCCTTCAAGGCGTTGGATGCGTTTGACGAGGCGTTTTATGAGCTGGCCATGCCCCGCCCGCTCGACCCCGAAGTGCAGATGATTTGCCAGAAGCAGGACGATGAGCTGAACCTGCAGCGCGCCGCCGATCAGGTGGGCGGGCAGCTGGCCTCGGCGGTGGAGATGGGCGTGGGTCGTGCCGTGCAGCCCATGGCCATGGCGATGGAAAACTTTATCAAAGGGGCCTCGCGCGAGCAAGTGGACGGGGTGCAGCGCATCGTGAACCAGTTTGTGGGGCAGATGAACGCGGCCATGAACGGGCAGGTGGCGGCGCTGGCCGAAACGCTGGCACAGCTGAACCAATCGCAAGCCGCCGCGCAGCAAAACCTGCAACGCACCCTGCGCGTGGCCGAGGCGCTGGCGGAGGATGCCAAGCGCATCCAGCAAGGCAGCCACACCTTCGCCGCCTCTATGGAGGAGAACGCGCAGGCCTTCACCCGCGAGCGGCAGGAGGAGCTGCTGGCGCTGATGCAGGACGCGGCCAACCAGCAATCCGCCATCGCGCGCACGCTGGGCGGCGTGCAGGCCGAGCTTGTGGAGACGCTGCGTGAGCTGGCCTCGTGGGCGGGCCGCGATGGCGGCAACACCGCCGTGGCTGCGCAGGCCGAGGCGCTTACCGCCGCGCTGGACCGCGCACGCAAGGCGACCGACGCACTGACCGTGCGGCTGAACGCCGCCGAATTGCCAAGAGCCGCCACCCCTGCCCCCGCGCCCGCAAAACCCTGAGGAGGCGCTGGATATGGCAAGGAAGGCTTATGCCCGCCGCCGTCCCGGGCGTGTGGACGCGGGCGCGGCGTGGATATCCTACTCCGACATGATGGCGGCGCTGCTGCTGGTGTTCGTGCTGGTGCTGTGCTACAGCGTGTACCAGTATTTTGTGATGTTGGAGACCAAGACCGCCGAGCTGGACGAGAAGGGCGCGCTTTTGACCACACAGCAGCAGCAGCTTGACGACCAGCAGGCCCAGCTGGACGCGCAAAAGGCCACGCTGGACGCGCAGCAGACCACCCTAAACGCCCAGCAGACGGCGCTCACGGCCCAGCAAAACGATCTGAACAGCGCGCTGACTGCCATTGAAAACCAGCAGGGCCTCCTGAACACGCAAAACCAGACCCTGAGCGAGCAGGAGGCGACCATCGCTGCCGCGCAGCTCGCCCTCCAAGAGAAGGAGGACGCGCTGGCCGCCGCGCAGGAGGCGCTGGCCCAGCAGCAAACGGCGCTGGACGCGGCCAACGTACTGCTGACCACCCAGCAGACGGCGCTAGCCACCCAGCAGCAAAAGCTGGACGATCTGGTGGGCGTGCGCACGAAGATCATTCGCGACCTGAGCGATACGCTTGCCAAAGCCAACCTCAAGGCCAGCGTGGATAAGAACACCGGCGACATCATGCTCAGCAGCAATGTGTTCTTCGATGTGGGCAAGTTTGACATCAAGGACGCAGGCAAGCAGTTTTTGGACAAGTTCGTGCCCCTGTACCTCAATGTGCTTTTGAGCAAGGATTATGTCGATTACCTTGGCGAGATCATTATCGAAGGGCATACCGACACGCAAGGCACCTACCTTGACAACCTCGCGCTCTCGCAGGACAGAGCCCTCACGGTCGCCACATATTGCCTGCAAATGCACGGGCTGAGTACCAGTCAGCAGGAGATGCTGCGCAAGGTGCTGACCGCTAAGGGCAAGAGCTACTCCGACCCCGTCTACACCGCTTCCGGCGCGGTGGACATGGATGCCAGCCGCCGCGTGGAGTTCAAGTTCCGCCTCAAGGACAGCGAGATGATCGACGAAATGCGCGCCATCCTCTCCGGCGGGCAATAAAAGCGCGCCGGGCATCGTATGATAAGCGAAGACCCTGACGCGCGCCGCAACAGCATTGGGCATTGACCATCCCCGCGCATGCGGCAGGGTATGGCACACTGCTGCAATGTGTGCGGCTGTGACGGCAAGCCGACTCGACGCTCCACCGCTGCTCCATCAGTGAAGCATCCCCGCGCATGCGGCGGAGTATGACACACTGTTGCCACGTGCGCGGCTGTGACGGCAAGCCGACTCGACGCTACACCGCTGCTCCATCAGTGAAGCATCCCCGCGCATGCGGCAGGACAAGGCGCACAGTTCGCTACGCCTGTGCCCGCGCGCACCGAGCCCAAGCGGCTTTCGTCGCCGCGTAACAAGGCCCCACATCGCCCGCCCAAACGGCGGCAGGCAGGAGGATATACCCTTGCGGATACTGAAATGGCTGATGATCTTCATGATCGCGCTGGTCGTGCTGGCGCTTTTGCTGGTGGGCTACTTCTACGCCACGGCGTATGTGAGCATCGCCGCCTTCAAGGCGGAGGGCGTATCCGCCGCCGACCGTGCCGACCAGTTCGCGTCCGTCAAGGCGGAGCTGAACCAGAACGCCTTCATCGGCACGCGGTTCAGCACCGCAGCCCTCGGCGAGGCGGCGGACTATGCCTTTATCACCTACACGCTGCGGCTGAGCAACCAGTGCCTGGTGCCCATCGACATGGTGGAGGTGCAGGTAGTACCCGACCCCGCCGATATCGTCCAGCTTGGGGACCTTACGGTACACTCGCTCGACGCCAAATCGCAGGGTGACATCACCGCCACCATCCTTACAGCGCGGAACAGCAACTCCATCCGCGAGCTGATCGTGACCTACTATGTGTGGGGCGTGAGCTTCACGATACGCGAAACGTACGGCGGGTAGCGGCGCGCTAGGAGCGCGCCTTTGGGGAAGGGCGATCCCTTCCCCAACCTTTCCCCAGCCGCGCCTGCGGGCGCGGACGACGGTCGCGTTCGCTCCCTTTGTGGAGGGGCGTTTCCCTCCCCAACCTTTCCCCAGCCTCGCCTGCGGGCGCGGACGGGGGTATGGTGAAACGCAACTTGATTTTCAAAGTCAAGTCCGTGCCCAGGGGGCGGTTGGGAGGGGGACAAAGTCCCCCCTCCCAAAGGAGGCAGAGCCGACGTAGGGGCGAGCGGAAAGCCCCTGCCCGCCCTCGCAGGGTAGTACCCTGTGGGTCGCAGCCAAAGCAACAAAAAACCACAAACCAACCATAACAAAAAAGAGTTGCAAGGGAATCTCTTCCCTTGCAACCTTTTGCGCTTTGGGTTCCCAAAGCGGTTCAAATTTCCATGATGATCGGCAACACCATCGGATTGCGCTTGATCTTCTCGAAAATGTAGCGGTGCAGCTCGTCCTTGATGCGGTTTTTCATGTTCTGCCACTCGCTGCCGTCGATGCGCCCATAGCTCATGATGATGTTGCGGGCCAACTCGCGGCTGCTCTCGATAATGTCCTCATTCTCGCGCACATATACGAAGCCGCGGCTGATGATGTCCGGGCCGCTGACCATGGCGCCGTTGTCGCGGTCGATGGCCATCACCACGATGATGAGGCCGTCCTGACTCAGGTGCTTGCGGTCGCGCAGCACTACGTTGCCCACGTCGCCGATGCCAAGGCCGTCTACCAGCACGCCGCCGGTGGGCACCACGCCCGTGATGGCCAGGTTGGCAGTGGACATTTCGATCACCTGTCCAAGCTCCGGGATCACGATATTCTGGCTGGGGGTGCCAAGGCTCTCCGCCAGCTCGGCATGCTGCCAGAGCTTGGAGTAGTCGCCGTGGATGGGGATGAAGTACTGGGGTTTTACCAGCACATGCATCAGCTTGATCTCTTCCTGACAGGCATGGCCGGATACGTGCACCTCGGCGATCTGCCCGTAGATCACGTTCGCGCCGCAGCGGTACAGCTGGTTGATGACGCGGCTGATGGGCTTTTCGTTGCCGGGGATGGGGCTGGCGGAGATGATGACCATATCGCTGGGCTTGATTTGCAGCTTGCGGTGCTCGCGGTAGGCCATGCGGGTCAGGCCGGCCATCGCCTCGCCCTGGCTGCCGGTGGTCACCACCAGCAGTTCCTCGTCCGGGTAATTGTCGATATCGTCGATATCCACAATGTTCTCTTCCGGGATGTTTAGTTCGCCGATGGACATGGCCACGCGGCTGACGTTCACCATGCTGCGCCCGACAAAGCACACCTTGCGGCCAAACATCGCGGCGCTGTCGACCACCATCTGCACGCGGTGGATGTTGCTGGCGAACATGGCGACGATCACGCGGCCCTTGGCCACCTGAAAGTTGTCGATGAACGTCTGGCCGATTTTCGTCTCGCTCATGGTGTGGCCCTTGCGATCCACGTTGGTGGATTCACACAGGAAGGCCAGCACGCCGCGCTTGCCGATGGTGGCAAATTCGGCCAGATCGGTCACCTCGCCCTCGATGGGCGTGTAGTCGATCTTGAAATCGCCGCTAACGACGATGGTGCCCGCCGCGCAGGTGATGGCCAGCGACACCGCGCCCGCGATGGAGTGGTTCACATGGATAAACTCCACCGTGAAGCCGCCCAGCTGGATGGTGTCCTTAGGCTTGACCACGTTCAGCTGTATGCCGGCGATGCGGTGCTCCTTGAGCTTCAGATCCACCAGCGCGAGGGTCAGTTTGGTGCCGTACAGGGGCATGGGCACCTGCCGCAGCACATACGGCGTGGCGCCGATATGATCCTCGTGGCCATGGGTAAGCACCATGCCACGGATGCGATCCTTGTTTTTGATGAGGTATGTGACGTCCGGGATGACCAAATCGACGCCGAGCATATCCGCCTCGGGGAAGATGGAGCCGCAGTCCACCACGATGATATCATCGCCGCATTCTACTACGGTGATGTTTTTGCCGAACTCGTCCACGCCGCCAAGGGGGATGATGCGCAGTTTTGGCTGTTCGATTTCCGTCATTGCAGAGCCTCCTTTCGAGTAATGGCGACGCAGAGCGACGCGATAATTTGGGCTTCTTAACCTGATAAGCGTAACCTACGCTTTGCAAATGCACCGTTTCATAAAGGTAATATGATGGTAGCCGCACAGTCGTGCCGCTTGCGATCCAAACGGGCGAACCCGCGTGAGGGATGCACTTTTCGCAGGCAACCGGTCAACGATCCCATAACAGAACCATTATACCATGTTTGCATGCATTTGAACAGGGTGCGGGGAAGGGTCTGCGCATGGGCGAAGCATGGCTGGCTCATGCGGAATCCGTTTGCGTAAAAGGGTTTGCGGGTTCGGATGGCGCGGGTGGGGAAAACATCGACAAACCATACCGCCATAAATTTTGCAAGCCGTGCAGGGCGCGTGGGGGAACGCGCCCTGCACGGTGCGGCGATAGGAACATTGCTGGATAAGGGATACGGGCGCGTGGCAGGGTGCGGAGATCGTGCGGAAGAATGCAGTATTACATAGTGAACTTGCATTTGCGCTTTCCGCGTGACCGGTCGTGTGCCGGACACGAGCGAATGCGAGGACAGGTGAGAAGAGTGTGGGAGGGTCGGTAACAGTGCCGTGACTACCGTAGCCCGCGCGAAGCACGCGATCACGATGCCCTGCAAGCCATCCGTGACAGCAAGCCCACGAGGGATAGACGAAAAGCAGCCCGTGATATGGCGATGCGATCCGCAGACGGGCACGTCCAGCGCTAGATAGCAACTGCAAGGCACACCCGTCGAGCCGCCGGAGAGCGCAGGCAGGGCCGCCGATCGACGCTGCACACGGCACCCCGTCACCGGCGCGCCTGGCAAATGGTATGCAAACACGCTGCTCACGGCGGGCGGGGGAGAAACGCGCCATCAAACGGCTACACGCAAAGGGTTCGGTAGAGCCGGATCGCGTGATAGCCAGACGGACGCTGTAACGGCAATAGAAAATACAACTGCGCGCGCCATTGCGGCAGCTCTATTCACAGAAGCGGAGAGAACCGCTTGCCATTTCGTCAAAGGGAGATGGAGATTACTCGCCGCAGCCGATCTGGCTCATGTCCGGCGCGTTGCCGTACACCTCGGTGATGCGGGGCGTCCATTCCGGTTTGCCCGCGATGCGGCGGTTTACCGCGTACAGGATGCCCACCGACAGGCCGATGCCAAGCAGCGCACCCGCGAGCATCCACAGGTCGTTGCCCCCGCCCAGCAGCCAGCCCAGCCCCAGCCCAGCGAAAAACATCACCAGCGGTACCACGTAGGCAATGGCCGTTGCGGACAGAAAGCGGCCTTCCGGCAGCTCCACGCGCACCCAGTCCCCCACCTTGCAATCCGCTTTGAGCGTCACGGTGCCCTGCTGGCTGCCCGCGCCGCAGCCACCGCATTTTGAGCAGGCTTCCGGCCGTGCGAAGCGCACGCTCGCCATGCCCGTCGCTTCATTATATTCGTAGACTTGCCCAAATTTCGTCATGTGCTGCGATCTCCTTGCGGCGCTTCGGAAAATGAAAACGCTGCCTAAAATATGGCACAGTGCTTGACACTGGCATCTACAAGTGCTAAAATATAAACTTGCATCAGTATCGTTACTGTGCGGAGCCATGCCT
>CAZOZO010000049.1:0-23422 GCA_964584315.1 uncultured Oscillospiraceae bacterium | reverse complement strand
GCGAGCGCATTTTGGTGATGGTCTTGTCCCCCACGCGGATCAGCCCGCTGGTGGCCTTGTCCATGCCGCCCAGCAAATTGAGCACCGTGGTTTTGCCCGCGCCGCTGGGGCCCAGCACCACGCACAGCTCCCCCCGCTCCACGGCAAAGCTCACGTTGTCCGCCGCGTGCACGGCGGATTCGCCCGCGCCGTATATCTTGCTCACCTGATCGAAGGTGATGTAGCCCATGGTAACGCCTCCCTAAACGATGTGACCGATATTGGTTTTACAGTCACAGTATAGGCGGCAATGCCAACCCCGTCAAGCCGCGGCGTGTAAACAAACCGTGAACGGGCGATGAACGGGGTGTGGCGGAAAGCGGAAACATCCGAGGGGCGATGGGTTCCTGAAGGGTGGGAGCGTTGTGCAAAGGAAGTATTGTTACAATTGTACCAGCCGCACTGTACCGGGAGGTTCATTGCCCACCAAAATGAGCATCCGATCATCCAACTCACGCTTAAAAAACACCGCGTGCTTTACTTCATGCACGCGGCGTTTTGTTACGATGTCTTCGTCATTTCGTCTTACCCCGTCGTCCCCAGGAGGGGTTTTCGGGGGACGAAGTCCCATTGCCCTGCCCTCTTCATCGACGCGCAAGGCACTACCATGCCATGCGCTTGTGAAGCGGGCCACCTCCGATTCGCTTGCGGCTTCGCCGCAGTGCCCACAGGGCACACGCTCATCTTCGGTGCCAAAGGAGGCAGAGCCGACGTTAATTGGCCACCCTTACCGGCAGCACCAGATACAGATAGTCGTCCCCCTCCACGGGGCTGACCACGCAGGGGCTCACGTTGGTGTTCATGGACAGCATGCAGCACTCGTCGTCGATGTTCTTGACCACGTCGCTGATGTAGCGGGCGTTGAAGGCGATCTCGATCTCCTCGCCCTCCAGATGCACGCTCAGCTCTTCCAGCACGTCGCCCAGCTCGCTCATGGAGGTGATGCGCATCACGTCGTTGGCGGCGCTCATGCGGATCAGGTTGTTCTTGCCCTCGCGCGCCATCAGCGACGCGCGCTCGATGGCGTCGCACAGCTCCGCGCGCTTGACGGTCACGCGGGTCTGCCACGCGTCCGGCAAAATCTGCTTATAGTTGATGTACTCGCCCGCCAGCAGGCTGGTGACCAGCGTGGTATCGCCGATCACGGCCATCAGGTGCGCGCCGTCCATGTGGAAGGTGAGCATGGCCTCCGGATCGTCCACCATGATGCGGCTCATCTCGCCCACCACGTGGCCGGGGATGATGGCCTTCAAGATGCTGACCCCATCCGGCAGGATAAAATCGCCGTGCATCTTTTGCAGCGCCAGGCGGAAGCCGTCCAGCCCCACCAGGCGCAGCTCGGTCTTGGTCACCTCCATGAGGCAGCCGGTCAACGTCTGGCGGCTCTCCTGCACGGCGATGGCGAAGGTCACCCGGCCGATCATCTCGCGCAGGCGCTTTTGCGGCACGTGCAGCGCATGGGTGTTGATCAGGTCCAGCGTGAGCGGAAAATCCTTCGTGGCAAAGCCCGTCAGCGTGGAACGGCTGGTGCCGCAGCGGATGGTGGTCACGTATTTTTCGTTCATGGCAAGGCTCACCATGCCCTCGGGCAGCTTGCGGGCGATCTCCGCAAACAGTTTACCGGGCAGCAGCACCTCGCCGGGCTCCTCGATCTGCGCGCGCACGCGGGCACAGATGGTCAGCGACCCGTCCGTGCAGGTAAGGGCGATCTCGCCCTGGCCGGTCTTAAGCTTCACACATTCGAGTATCTGGGTAGCGGGCCGCGCGCTCAGGGCCCTGGTCGCGTTCACGAGTCCGGTGATCAATTCCTGCGCGGAACATTGCAGCTTCAATCCGTTCGCCTCCGTATCGCAAAGGGTAGTAGCAGTATCTATATTCTACCGTAGTAGTAGTAGGGGGTGTGGAAACCGTGGAAAAGCCGGTTTTTGCCTGACGGGGGCTGGGTTTTGCCCCATGGGAAAGATGTGGACGGAGCGGGGGCAACGGGCAGGTTTTCCATGCGCGTGGGCCGCGCCCAAACCCGTCCGAGGCCGATTCGTACAAACTTTCGCTAACCAAAGGGGCGAATCCTGCCGCGCGCCGAGGGGGCGGGGCAGTTTTTTGCGCCCGGAAGGGGAAAACGGCGGCGCGGCGGGCGCGCCTTACGCGGGTTTTCCACGCAATCCACAGGGGTGGAAAACCCGGCTGTGGGAAGCGCCGCCGTGGAAGCGCAAGGGTTTGCCGCCGCCGCCCACAGGTTTCCCACGGCGAAACCAACAGTATGCGATGTTTAAGGCTGTGTGCCCGCGGCAGCCTCCGGCGCCTTCTCGATCAGGCTGAACTGGTTGCCGTCCGGGTCGAGCAGCCAGCAGGAGAACGCGCCCCACGGGCGGCGCTGGGGCGGCGAGACGACACGGATGCCCGGCGCGTCGCGCACGATGCGGTCAAACTCCGCCTGCACATCGGCCACCGCGAACATCAGCGACATGTTTTTGGTTTTGACGGCCCGTACCTTGCCGGGATCGTACACGGCCAGTTGCGCGCGCGCAAAGCCGTAATGCGAGCCCTCCTGAAGCGGGGCCTCGCCCAGCACGGCCCGGTAGAAGGCGGCCAGCCGGGGCGCGTCGCCGGTGTAGATGCAAACGCCTTGCAGTTCCATCGCGGGCCTCCTTCATCTGGCTGCGGGAGCGTGACCGAAAAACAGATACGCAAAACAGGCATACCGACGGGATGCCTCAAGCTGCGCCACAGCGAAGCGATATCCATGCAACAGGCGTAAGGCCGCCCGCTTACTGATCGACCACCACGTAGCTGTTATCCAAAAACTCCTTGAGCAGCACGCGGCACTTTTCAAAATCCACCTGCCGCGTGCTCATGCCCGCGTAGGTGATGGGGGTCATGGCTTCGTCCGCGGGCATTTGCAGGCCCTCCGGCGTGGCGCCCGCCACCTGTATGGCGTAGCCCAGCGCCTGCATCATATCGTTCAGGGTCATGTTGGTCAGGCACAGGTTGTCGGTCACGCTCTCCAGCACCTTCATCGCCTGCGTGAGGGTCACGCTGTTATACTGCTGCGCAAGGGTGGAAAGCACCGTGCGCATGCGCCGCGTGCGCCCCGCGTCGCCGTCGCTGCCCACCTTGCGGATGCGCATGTAGATGACCGCCGCGTGCCCGCCGAACAGGTACGTGCCCGCCTTGTCCATGCTGGGCTTGGTGGCGTCGCGCGCGATGCGGTAGCGGTTCAGGTAGTCCGCCTCTTCGTTGGTCACGGTGATGTTCACGCCGCCCAGCGCGTCGATGATGCTCTGCACATTGTCCATGCTGAACAGGATGTACTTATCCACCTTGACGCCAAAATGGGTGCTGATGGTTCTGGCCAGCACCTCCGGCCCGTAGTTTTTGGCCAGATAGGTGATGCGGCCGATGGCCCCGTCCGGGCGCTGCACCAGCATCTCGCGCATGTAGGTGGTAAACAGCAGCCGCTTGGCGCGCGTGTCGAAGGTGACCATCATCACCCCGTCGGTATTGCCAAGGTTACCCGGGTTGGTGGCCCAGGTGTCCACGCAGGCCAGCAGGTAGTGGTGCTGGCCCTCCAGCGCGGGGGGCAGCGTGTCATAATCCAGCGGGAAGATCTCGCGGGGCTGATCCGCCAGCGCGACGGGGGCCAGCGACAGCAGCAGCGTGAGCGCAAGCAGCGCGGACAGGCAACGTTTCAAAATCGACACCTCCATGGTTCGGGCGGCAGGCGCGCAGGGCGGGCCCGCCGCGCATGGCGCGGCGATGGCGCAGGGGGGAACGGTGTAACAGGTATGATTTGGCACGCACAGCGTACCACGCGGCGCGGGGGTGTGTCAATGCGCGGGGCAGGGAGGCGGGCGAAATGCGGCCCGCACGGGTGGACAGAGCAAGGCGTGAAAACGGCCTGTGTGAAGCGGTGCGGCGGGCGAAGCAAACCGAGAAGCCCGCGCGACGCGAAAATTGTTACAGGAAAGCGTTGCGAGGCAAGCGCAAGGACATATACCTTCCTCAATATCGGCTGTGTAACGTATACCTTGGCATCGTAGGGAAGCGTTTGCCCAGTGGGCACCAGAGATGACAGAGTGCCCTGTGAGCACCACGGCACAGCCATGAGCGAATCGGAGGTGGCCAGCCTGACGAGCACAACGCACGGCAGTGTCTTGCGCCCCGATCAAACTGACGGGACAGAGGGAAGAGGGCGCATTCCCAAAGAAAAGTGTTGCCAAGCATGCGTAGAAACATATACCCCTCAAAAAGGCAGGATAACATACACCTCCGCACCCGACGCCAACCCGTCCCCAAGGGGGCGGTTGGGAGGGGGACAGAGTCCCCCTCCCAAAGGAGGCAGAGCCGACGTGGCAGAGCCGACGCTAAACCGATTTCGGCTTGCCATGGCAGGAAACGTATGATATAGTAGGCGTTGGAGCGTCTGCTCCAAGCAAATACTGGCAGCCGCGGCGGAATAGGGGCCGCCATGGCCGCCCAACGGGCGAACGGGAGAGGGAAAGACATGGACAAGGATCGTAAAATCGGCATATTGACCAGCGGCGGCGACAGCCCCGGCATGAATGCCGCAGTGGTCAGCGTGGCGCGCTGCGCGAAAGAAAAAGGCCTGCACCTGATGGGCATCAAGCGCGGCTACAACGGCCTGCTGGGCCTGAGCGACAACCCGGATGACGATATCGAGTACCTGGATTTGGAGACGGTGCTGGATATCATGGACATGCGCGGCACGTACCTGCGCACCGCCCGCTGCAAGCCGTTTTTGGATGCCGCCGTGCGCGAAAAGGCCGCGGAGGATTTGAAAAAGCAGGGCATCGAGGCGTTGGTGGTGATCGGCGGCGACGGCAGCTTTACCGGCGCACTGCGCCTGTGCGAGCTGGGCATCCCGTGCATCGGCATCCCCGGCACCATCGACAACGATTTGAGTTATACCGAGGCTACCCTCGGCTACGATACCGCGGTCAACGTGTGCGTGGAGGCCGTGCGCTCCATCCGCGCGACCAGCCGCAGCCACGACCGCCCCGCCGTGGTGCAGGTGATGGGCCGCAACTGCGGCGATATCGCCATGCGCACCGCCACTGCCACCGGCGCGGAGATGGTGCTGGTGCCCGAAATGCCCTGGAGGTTTGAGGATGTTGCCCAGCGCCTGCGCGAGCTGGTGGCCAAGGGCAACACCCGCGCCACGCTGGTCATCAGCGAAAACTGCTGGAAGAGCATGGAGCCCTTCAACTGGCAGAGCACCATCCCCAAAAAGAAGAACGACCAGGACAAGAGCGGCTACTACATCCACGACGATGAGCGCATCAGCGCGGATTGGCTGGCCGTGATGCTCTCGCTGGCCTGCAAGGTGGAGGCGCGCGCGACGGTCATCGGCTACACGCAGCGCGGCGCCATCCCCACGGCATACGACAGCGCCTACGCCTTTGAGGCGGGCCGCCTGGCGGTGGATATCCTGACCGGCGAGCAAGACCTGACGGGCGGTTTCGCCATCGGCGTGCGCAACGGCCGCGTATACAGCACGCCCTTTAAGGACGCGCTGGACGCAAACCGCAAGAAGTTCTTCGACGAAGACCTGTACAGGCTGGTCAACCGCCTGTAAGGATCGGCTGGCGAAGCCTGTGCATCGTAGGGGAAGGCCGCATTTTGGGCCTTCCCTTTTCCATGCCCGTTGGTTCTGTTTTATCCCTTGTTGTTTTCCATAGAGATGTGGAAAACGATCGCGCAAAAGGCGGGAGCGGCGACGCGGAAACAGGGCTGTTTCACCCCCGGGGCAGGCGGCTGGCAGGCAGGTGGAAAGTGACTGCTTGTATGGGTTTCTGCCACGGTGCGTGGTGCGCCGCGCCCACGCCGCTTGCAGCCAAATACAGTGCGTGCCGATACCCACAATATTGTGGAAAACAAGCTGCGCGGTTTGCGTGAGCGGGGCAATCTTTGCACATAATACGCGCGGGTGGATGGTCGCCTCTTTGGCGGGGTTTGCCCCATGCCACGTGCCTTGCGCCCGCTGCATCCGCCGCACGCCGTCCGTTTCCGCCCGCCCCGGATTTACAACCCCCGCGCGCCTGTGGTAAGATAAAGCGCCGCAAACCAACTGCGGCGCGGGCGCACGCCCGCAGACCATACGGGAGGGTGTTTATGCGCTACGACCTGCTCCTGGCCGACGCGGACGGCACGCTGTTCGACTTTCACGCGGGCGAGCGCGCGGCCCTTCGGGAGACGCTGGCGGCCTTTGCCATACCGGCCAGCGACGATGTGGCCGCCCTGTACAGCCGCGTGAACCTGAGCCACTGGAAAAAGCTCGAGCGGGGCGAGACCACGCAGGCGCGCCTGCGCGTGGAGCGGTTTCAGGATTTCCTGACCGAGCTTGCGGCGCTGGGCGTGCCCCACGCTTCGCCCGCCGCGGAGCACATGAGCGAGGTTTTCGTGGACGCGCTCGCCCGGCAGCGCGTGCCCATGCCGGGCGCGGAGGATTTTCTCCGGCAGGTATCCGCGGCCATGCCGATATACCTTGTGACCAACGGCATCGCGCGGGTGCAGCGCGGGCGCTTTGAAAACAGCGAGCTGCGGCCCTACTTTCAGGATATCCTGATCAGCGAGGAGCTGGGCCATTTCAAGCCCGACCCCTTCATGCTGCTGGAGGGCATGCGCCGCGCGGGCGTTACCGACAAGCGCCGCGCCGTGATGCTGGGCGACAGCGTGACCGCTGATATCGCCGCCGCGGTGAACGCCGGTGTGGACAGCATCCTGTTTACCTGCGGCGCGCCCGCGCCCGAGGGCTGCCCCGCCACGCACGCGGTGCCCACCCTCGCGCAGGCGGCCTCGCTGCTGCTTGCAACCGAAGCGTAGGGTTGCGTTTTGTGTAAAAATTGGGTACAATGTGCGTAAACGGATGGATGCACGATTTCGGAAAGGTGGTATCCCGATGTATCAGGAGGTCATCACGGCTGCCAAGGAGAAAATGACCAAGACCAACGCCGTCTTTCAGGCGGAGCTGCGCGCCATCCGCGCCGGTCGCGCCAACCCGCAGCTGCTCGACCGCGTGATGGTGGATTATTACGGCACGCCCACCCCGCTGCCCCAGATGGGCAACGTGGTGTCGCCCGAGCCGCGGATGCTGGTGATCAACGTGTGGGACGTGAAGGCCCTGCCGCTGGTGGAAAAGGCCATCCAAAAGAGCGACCTCGGCCTGAACCCCTCCAACGACGGCAAGGTGATCCGCCTGGTGATCCCCGAGCTGACGGAGGAGCGCCGCAAGGACCTGACCAAGCTGGTGCGCAAGGCCGCCGAGGAAGCGCGGGTCGCCGTGCGCGCCATCCGCCGCGACGCCATGGAGCACTTAAAGAAGCTCCAGAAGGACAGCAAGATCACCGAGGACGAGCTGACCAAGGCCGAGAAGAAGATGCAGGAAGCGACCGACGAGGCCATCAAGGGCGTGGACGACCTTGCCGCCAAGAAGGACAAGGAGATCATGGAGGTATAAGCCCGGCGGGCCGCCCCGCACCTGCCCCGTGCGCCGCGTATTTTGCGGCGCGGCGGCGGCTCGGGCGCGCGGCCCCTCCCCGCTGCCTCCATGCGTCATGGCGCGCGAAGGCTTGCCCGGTCAATCGCCGTACCCAGGTGTGAACCGCGTTTTCACCGCCTGCGTGCGGCGCGGCGTGCCGCACGGCGGCACGCGCACCGGCCAAACCTGCGCGCGCTTTGTTTACCGCCGCGGCTGCCCGCGCCGCCGCCCGCCGTGGGCGCGGGGCAGGCCGCAGCGCCGCGCGCATGCTGCATGAAAAAGGCGGGCGTTTGCCGTTTGCGAAGGGGGCTATGACCTATGGAAAAGACCTTTGACCATCTGCTGGGGCTTTCTGCCCGCAGCGCGCTGGCGCTGCTGGCTGGCTACGGCATCACCGATGTGCGCGTGACCCTGACCGGCGCGCCGCCCATGGCCGCGCGCCGCGCGCCGGAGTGCGTGCCCGAGGCGAACAGGCGCATCAGCGCGCTGGAGGGTATGAGCCGCCAGTTTTCCGTTGGCGACGACGATGATGAACCCGCGGGCTTCGACCCGCTTCTGGACGCCTCGCTGGACGATGGCATGCTGGTGGAAAGCCGCGTCGTGGCCGTGCGGGACGACGGCAGGCAGCTGATCGTCGCGCGGTTCCACGTGGGCGAACCGAAAAAGTGTGTCGTGAAAGAGGAAAAAACGTAACGTTGAACTGCGCTGCGTCGGCTCTGCCTCCTTTGGGAGGGGGACTCTGTCCCCCTCCCAACCGCCCCCTGAGGGACGGGTTGGCGGTTCACGATCGTTTGTCTGTTACCGCCGCGCGAGGCACGACTGCCTCGTGGCGCAGATTGCTGAAGACCCCCGTCGGCAGCGTCGAAGGGTCAAAAGTAAAGCCCGTTTGGGGTGCAGGGGGAAGACTCTTGCCCGCCGGAGGCTTTGCTGCAACGCTTTCAGTGAGAGCACCCCGAGGGCAAGATGCGGCACCTCTTGGAAACCTGCAAGGGCCGTTTGCCCTTGACCCATCACCTGATTTGGAGGAGGGCTTTGCAGCCTATGACCGATATCAACCTTGACAGGAAGCGTTTGCCGCGGCATGTGGGCATCATCATGGACGGTAACGGCCGCTGGGCCAAGAAAAACGGCATCAGGGTTGCGCTGGGGCACCGCGCCGGTACCGAGGCCCTGCGCGAGATCATCCGCAACTCCAGCGACATCGGCATCGAGGCGCTGTCGATCTACGCGTTTTCCACCGAGAACTGGACCCGCTCCAAAACCGAGGTGGACGCGCTGATGGCCCTGCTGCTGGAGTTTTTTGCCAGCGAGATCGACGAGCTGCACGAGAAGAACGTGCGCATCACCATTCTGGGCGACAAGGGCGGCCTGCCCGAGAAGCAGCGGCAGGCACTGCTGGCCGCCGAGGCCCGCACCGCAGGCAACACGGGCCTCCGGCTGAACATCGGCATCAACTACGGCGCCCGCGCGGAGCTTGCCCGTGCCGCGCGCCTGATCGCGCAGGACGTGGCCGCGGGCCTGCTCGCCCCCGAGGCCGTGGACGAGGCCGCCGTGGCCGCGCGCCTGTATACCGCGGGCCTGCCGGATGTGGATCTGCTGATCCGCACCAGCGGCGAGATGCGGCAGAGCAACTTCCTGCTGTGGCAATGCGCCTACGCGGAGTTCATCTTCCCTGAAACCCTGTGGCCGGATTTTACCCTTGCGGACTACCACGCCTGCATCGCCGCCTACCAGCGGAGGTCGCGGCGCTTTGGCGGGCGCGAGGAGCAGTAGCGCGGACGGCAAACCAACCGGAAGGAAGGCTTAGGCATGACACAGAGAATCGTGACCGCGGTGCTGCTGATCATTGGGCTTACGGGGCTGATGTTCCTGGGCGGCTGGTATTTCGCGGTGGGCGCGCTGGTGGCCATCACCCTGTGCATCTATGAGGAGCAGCGCGCCATCCGGCAGTGCGGCTACCGCCCCGTGCAGTGGGTCAGCTACGCGGCGCTGGCTGCCAGCGTGCCGCTGATGATGTATTTCAGCTCCGTGGTCATCATCCCCATGGTGACCATCGTGAGCTTTTTGGTGCTGCTGCAGATCATGCGGCGGCCGGAGCCAAAGCTCTCGGATGTGGCGATGAGCCTGCTGCCCGTGCTCACGCTGGTGCTGCCGGGCATGTGCCTGTTCGGCATCCTCGACACGCCGCTGCGCCGCATGCAGCTGATGCTGCTGACCATGGTGTTCGCCATCGCGGTGGGCAGCGATACGTTCGCCCTGTTCGTGGGCACGTGGATCGGCGGCAAAAAGCTGTGCCCCAACATCAGCCCGCACAAGACGGTCGCGGGGGCCATCGGCGGGCTGATCGGCAGTGTGCTGCTGGCGTGGCTGGTGGGCGTGATCTTCGCCAAGGTGCTGCCCACGCAGGCATTCCCGCCCATGTGGGCGAACATCGCGGTGGGCGTGATCGGCGGTGTGGCCGCGCAGATGGGCGATTTGTTCGCCAGCATGGTCAAGCGCCACTGCGGCGTCAAGGATTTTGGCAACCTGTTCCCCGGCCACGGCGGCATGCTCGACCGCATGGATAGCATCCTATTCGCGGCGGTGATCGTGTACAGCTACCGCGTCGTGGTCATGACGTACATACCGGTGTAGCGGCGGCCAAGGCCGCCTGTGGGAAGGGGACTTCGTCCCCCTGTCCAGTCAGTTTGATCGTCGCGCGGGGCGCTACCGCACCCCGCGCTTGTCAAACTTCCCATCTTCGGGTCGCTCGCCGCTTCGCGGCTTTGCCCACTGGGCAAACGCTTCCCTCCGATGCCAACCTCCCCCTTGGTTACGGGTTGGGTGCATGAGCCAACATGGCGCAGGGGCGACACTGCCATTGTCAAACCAGATTGCAGAAGCATTCGATAGTCGCTTGGAATCAAACAGTATTTTTCGAGCATACCCGTTGCCAACCACGGAAAGGAAAGCCATGCAAAGCATAACCAGCACCAAAAACCCCCTGATCCAAACGGCAAAGAGCCTGCAAGCCAAGGCCGCCCGCGACGCGAGCGGCCTTTTCCTGTGCGAAGGGGAACATATGGTCGCCGAGGCGCTGCACGCCGCGCCTGCAAGCGTGGCCGCGCTGTTTGTGGATGATACGCAGGCGGACCGTTTCGCGGCGCTGCTGAAGGCCGCGCCCGCCGCCGCGCTGTATGCCGTGCCGCCGCATGTGCTGGCCGCCCTCTCGCAGGTCAAAACGCCGCAGGGCATCGCGGCCATGGTGCATAAGCCGTCCATGGCGGCCTTGGCGGCCCTGGGCCCGCGCGTTTTGCTGCTGGAAAGTGTGCAGGACCCGGGCAACGTGGGCACCATCCTGCGCACGGCGGACGCGGCGGGCTTTACCGGCTGCATCCTGACCGAAGGCTGCGCGGACGTGTTTGCCCCCAAGACGTTGCGCGCCACGATGGGCAGCGTGTTCCGCGTGCCGGTGCACGAGGCGGCGGACGCGCCTGCCGCCGCGCGGGCGCTGGCGGCGCGGGGCTACGCGGTGGTCGCTTCCGCGCTGGACGGGGATGATTTTTACGCCCGCCAGCCCCTGCCGCAGAGCGTGTGCCTGCTTGTGGGTAACGAGGGCGCGGGCCTGACCGACGCGGCCAAGGCCGCGGCCACGCACCGCTACCGCCTGCCGATGCGCGGCGGCGCGGAATCGCTGAACGCGGCCATCGCGGCGGCAGTGTTCATGTACGAGATCGTGAACCGGGGGTAGGCAGCCGCCAAATCAAACGCCTTCGCGGCGATCATTGCGGGCAGCGCATCTTTGGGCGCGAAAAGCCTTGCAATGGCACCACGATTCCTGCGGCTTTTCTCACGCACATCTGCGCCACGCTGCTTCAGTCGCTGCAAGGGGATGGAAGCGGCGGGCACTTTGGCAAACACCCCCATGGGAATGCACCGCCCTTTTGTGCCGCCGCGCCGCGCCCCGGCAGGAACGCCCCGCCCCCACCGCGAACCCTTACCCCACAAGGGAGGATGAAATCAATGGACAGTAGCCCCATCCGGTTTGACGCACTCAGCCCCGCGGTGCAGCAGGCGGTGCTGCGCAGCCAGAAGGAAGAGGAAACCGGCGCGCTGGTGTATGATTTTATGGCCCGGCGGGAGAAGAACCCGGAGAACAAAGCCATCCTTGCGCGCATGAGCGCGGATGAAAAGAGCCACGCGGGCTATTGGCAGAGCATCAGCGGCAAGCCCGTCAGGGCCGATCGGCTCAAGGTGCTGTGGCTGAAGATCGTGAGCCGCATACTTGGCTATACGTTTGTTCTAAAGCGCATCCTCGCGGACGAGGAGGGCGCTGTGACCGGCTACGACCAGCTGAAGGCGGCCATCCCCGATACCGAGCGCGTGCAGGCCGATGAGCAGCGCCACGAGGAAGAGCTGATCGCCATGCTGGATGAGGAACGCCTGAACTACGTGGGCGCGATGGTGCTGGGCCTCAACGACGCGCTGGTGGAGCTCACGGGCACCATCGCGGGCCTGAGCTTCGCGCTGCAAAACACGGGGCTGGTGGCATTGAGCGGCATCATCACGGGCATCAGCGCCACGCTGTCGATGGCGGCCAGCAACTACCTGGCCGAGCGTGCGGACGGCAACCCCAACGCGCTCAAATCCAGCATCTACACCGGCGTTGCGTACGTGATCACGGTCGCGCTGCTGGTGCTGCCCTACCTGCTTTTGCCCAACAACCTGTGGCCGGTGGCGCTCATCTGCATGGTGGCCGTCGTGGTGCTGGTGATCCTCGCGTTCAACTACTACATCAGCGTGGCCAAGGGCTTGCCCTTCAAGCGCCGCTTTATCGAAATGGTGAGCATCAGCCTGGGCGTGGCGGTGATCGCCTTCCTTATCGGCCTGCTGGCCAAGGCGCTGCTGGGCGTGAACGTGGGCTGATACGCGCGGCGAGATCTTACCATTTGGCAGATGAAAAGAGAACCCCCGCTTCCGCGGCTTGTGCGGAGCGGGGGTTTTGAAACCGACTGGGCAGGCGTGCCGCGAGAGGCGACGCTGACGGCCTGCCTTGCCGGAAGGGCTCGCGGGGCGGCATCGGCGGTACGCCTGCGCGGTTCGCGCGGCGCTACATGCGCTCAAACAGGCTGGCCTCGTTCTTGCGGCCCAGCATATCCTCGGTTTGCTCCAGCGAAAGGCCGTGGCTGATGCAAAACAGGAGCACCGCGTCGCGCCGCACGGGGGCGTACAGCTCCGCGCGCTGGCCGGCGCGCAGCAGTGTTTGCGTATCCTCCAGCGGCAGGCGCAGCGCCAGCGCGATGCGCAGCAGCACGTTGCGGGTGGTGAGGCGCTCGCCGCTGAGCAGGCGGTACAGCGTGGAGCGTTCCACGTCGATGCGCTTGGCCAGCTCCTGCGGGGACAGCTCCTCCGCGGCCATGGCGCGGCCCAGCAGGTCGCTCAGCGGCGTCATGCGGCTCTGCTGCTCCACAAAGTGCAGGGCTTCGGTTACGGTAGACGCGTTTTGGATGCCTTGCAACAGATGATCCTGTTCCATCCAGCTTCAGCCCTTTCATGCGTGCGCGGGGGGCAGTATCGGCGGCGGGCGGCGCGCCCGCGAAGCGGCGGCGTGTTGTCAAAGCGGTGATTGGGGGAGGCGTTTTGCCCTGCCTGGGGGCAGGCCATGGGTGATGCCTCACACCGCTACCATTATACGGCATTCAATGCAAATCTGTGCAGGGGGTAGACACCATTTTATCCGATTTGTCAATGACAATATGCCCTGTCACGGACGGGCGCGTGACCCGGACGCGCAAGGGGGCGCTGGGGCGGCGGGCCGCGTATGCGGCTGCAAACGCATTATCGCCCACGGTGGCCGGCGAAGCGTTCAAGTCGTTTCCAATGCGAAACAGGAGTGGCAGGCAGCGTGCCGTTTCTCTGCCGTGACAGAAAGGGGCGCCGCTTTCCGCAGGCCCGAACCCGCCTGCCGCACGAGGCTTGGGAAGCCGCCGTGCCTTGCGAGCCAACGCATGGCGAAGGCCCCTCGAAGCGACCGCTTCGAGGGGCCTTCGCCGCATCGGGACCTTTTACTGCTCAGTTGGCGTCACTCTTGAACGAGCAGGCGAACTTGGCGTACACGTTGCTGTCCACCACGTAGGTGCCCTCGTTCAAATCCTTGCCGCCTTCGGAAAAGGTGAAATACCACGGGATGGCGCTGCGGCCCTCCAGGTCGAAGCTCTCCAGGTTATCGCCGCTGAAGCTGCCCTCGGCGATCAGTTCCTCCCCGTCCTTGTAGATGGACAGGCGCAGCTCGGTGATGTTGGAAATGGCCTTTTTGCTCAGGTTCACAAAGTAGCCCTCCACCTTGGCCTCCGTGCCCGTCACGGTGATGCAGGTGGGTACGTAGCGGAACAGGTCGGCGATGGTGCTGTCATCGGCCATGGCGGCCAGCGGCAGCGCAAGGGAGAGCAGGAGTACCGCAAGCAGGATCGTGAGCGCCTTTTTCATGGGGGGAACCACCTTTCTGTCAAAGTTGTCAGGGTATGCACACTGCTATCGGTCGCGCGGTCAATAACCGGCTTCAAAGGCATAGCTGCCGTCGTTTTCGGTCACGGTCAGGTCGATCAGGCGCGGGATCTCCACGGGGCTGAAGGAGGCTGTATCGCCGTTTGCAAACGTGACATGCACCGTCCATTCCGCGGCGGTAGAATCCGAAAAGGGGTTGCCGTCCATGGTGATTTCCGTCCAGTAGGTGCTCTGAAGGGAAACCAAACCGTTTTGCAGGAGCATATTCGTGCCCCGGCTGTCGGCTTCAAGGGGGGATACCTCCAGCTTGGTGATGTCCTGCGTCGTGTGGTTGATCAGGTTGAAATCCAGCGGCCCTACCGTGAAGGTGAGGCCGTAGAGGGGGCCCTGCGCCTCCAGTTCGTCCGCCTCGGTGCCGATGGTGTTGGTCGCAAGGAAGCCGAACTCCCCAAGGTCGCTGGATACGTCAAACACCAGATCCAGTTTGATGGCGCGGTCGTTATAGAGGGCGACGGGCCACAAAAGCTCCTGATCGCGCTCGCCGGTGATGTCGAACACGCGGCTGGGGGTATACAAAAGCAAATTTTCAGGCGTTTTGGGCGTGCCGGAGAAGGCCACCAGCACAAAGTCGAAATCCGCCATGGAGAAGGCTTCCTGACAATCGGGGTTCAGGCTGGCGGTCAGCAGCACGTCCACCTCCATGGCCCCTTCCTGACCGACGGAGGAGAGGTAGTAGCCGTCCACCATGAAGCTCAGCTGGTTTTCGGCGCTGATGCGCTCGTTTGTGTCAAACTCGGTGTAGCTGGTTTTGGCGCGCGACAGGATGGACGCGCGCAGCTGATCCAGCACATCCGCGGCGGCGGTTTCCGCTTGGGCGGGCAGCGCGCCCAGCCACAGCAGCATCAGGCACAGGGCAAGGATACGTCGAAACAGGCTTGTATTCATGGCGGCGGGGCCTCCTCGCGGTTCATTTTGAAGCTGGCCTATGATAGCACGCACCGTAGCGGGGCCGTTCACGTTTTTTCCATTATAGCACAAATGGCGCGCCAGAAAAGGGCGCGCACACAGTTTTTTGCTGGTTTGGGTTTTGCTGGCGGGTAGGGCAGAGGGAAGGCCAACGCAGCGCGCGGAGCCGGGCGCGCATGCGGCGACGAGGCGGCAGGGGGCGTGCGGGGCAGGAACACCGCGCGCACCGTCACGGCTGTGGCCGCCGCCGATTTATGAAGGCTTCCGCGCCATGGCTTTTTGGATGCCCCTTGCCGCGCGGCGGTCGCGCCGCGCTACCGCCCGCCATGGGGCAGCGCGGGCCCCGCCCCACCCTTCAGCGCCGTGCGAAGCCAGTCCAGCGAGCGTTTGCGCTGCGTTTCCAGGCTAGAGGATATGGCCGCCCAGCCGCCCTTGCGGCTTGCGGCCTGCGCGCCCAGCAGGTGCAAAAAGTCCATGATGCGGGAATTGCGGCACTTGGGGTCGGTATCGCCATCGCGCCGCACAAACAGAAAGTCGCGCTGAAACAGCACCGAAAACGCGATGCAGTGGAATGAATCGGTGATCACGTACCGCGCGCCTGCGATGTAGCCCAGCCACTCCTGCGGGGTGAGGCCGCCCAGCACCGTGTAGGGCAGGCGGTAGCTTTCACGCGTGACGGGCACGACCAGTATGTCAAGCTGCATGCCCTCCGCGATAAACTCCACCGTGCGGTAGCACCCCGCGTGGTTGCCCAGAAAGTAGCACAGCACATACGGCTTTTGGCGCGGCGGGGGCACGGCGATGCGCAGCCAGTGCCCGGCTGGCAGCAGGCACACGGGGTCGAGCACCACTGCGATATCCTCGCGGCGGGTGATGCGCCGGAGCACCTGTTTGCCGGATTCCTCCCGTACCGATAGCCAGCGGAACCCCGCCAGCGCCCGCCGGATGGCGGCCTGTTTGTGCGCGGGCGGCAGCCGCTGCACCCCAAGGCTGGGGGCGTAGGCCACGCGGTGCTGCCCCGCATTCACAAAATCGAGGTAGTAAGCGGTGTTCAGC
This sequence comes from uncultured Oscillospiraceae bacterium, assembly GCA_964584315.1. Taxonomy (GTDB): domain Bacteria; phylum Bacillota; class Clostridia; order Christensenellales; family Aristaeellaceae; genus CAXXOK01. The sequence continues at coordinate 7,380 of CAZOZO010000049.1, read as the reverse complement.
CATGTGGGCGACCATATCTGGTCGCTGCCGCACAGCACGGTATCAAACGCCGCGGCGGCGCGGGCGAGGGCCTGCCGGTTGTTGAGCGGCGCGGTCAGGCGCAGGTTTGCCTTCATGAAGCGGGCGATCTCCGCCTTTTTGCGGCTCGCCGCGGGCTCCCTGCGGGCCAGCGAGCGCTTCTGCGCACCCTCCAGCAGCAGCGCGGGCGAGTTTTGGTGCGCCAGCAGGTTGAGCGTCTTTTCCCGCGCGTCCGGCTGGTAGTTGAGGTGGCAGGGGTTGCAGCCCATATCGCGCAGCACCTGTTGCAGCGCATAGGCCTGCAGGATGGAGCCATAGTTCACGTTGTGCAAAAACGAAAGGATGGCGACGCTGTGGCTTGTGGCGGGCGTTTGCATGGGGCATATGCTCCTTACATCGTAGCGGGGGATGGGGAGAGGCGGCGTGCGGGCGCGATCGGGCGCGGCGGACGGGGGGCGCGCGGGTGCGCGGCTGGCCGCGCATGACGGCGGTGGGTCAGGCCGGGGCGCGGAGACGTGCCCGGCGCATGGCATGAAGGGCGGTAACGCTGCGGGCTGGCCGCGCGACATCAGGCAGCGAGGCGCTGCTTCGCCAAACGCAGCGGTAGGAGGGCTTCGCGGGCAGGCAGCCGCAGCGGCGCAGCCATGCGGCACGGTGCAAGGCCGTTCGCTATCACTTCACCCCGTGCAGCGCGCCAAGGTTGCCGATCACGAACCGCGTGGAGAGGTAAAACGGCGTAAACGTCGGGTGGCGCAGGTCGGTCAAAGCGATCTGCTTCACGTCCGCGTGCAGCGCGTCGGTAAACAGGGCGATATCGCCATACACGCCGCGGGCGAAGTACACGTCCTGCAGCACGAACACCCCGCCCGGCCGGAGCACCCGCAGCGCCTCGCGCACCAGCCGCAGTTTGTTGGGCTGGGTCTTGACCTCGTGGAACACCAGGTTGCTCACCACCGCGTCGAACGTGCCATCCGCAAAATCGAGGCTGGCCGCGTCGCCCATCTGGAACTGCACGCGCCCTTCCACGCCCGCAAGCCGGGCGTTGCGCTCGCATTGCAGCTTGCTGTAATACCAGTTGTCGCCCCAGTAATCCACCCCCGTGACCGAGAGCTGCGGGTGCGCCTGCGCCGCCATGATGCTCAGCGCGCCGCCGCCGCAGCCGATGTCCAGCAGCTTGCCATCCTGCTTGAGGGGAAGCGTGCCCAGCCTGGCCAGCAAATCGCGCAGCACGGCGGCCTGCCTTTGGCCCCCGCGGTAGGAAAGCGTGGCTTTGCATAGCAGCAGGTACAGCGCAAAGGCCCCAAACGGCAGCGCGGGCAGCGACAGGGCCCAGCCCACGAGGGGCGGCATGCCCGCCACGGCGCGCGCGGCCACCGCAAGCAGCAGGAAGAACACCGCAAGGACAAAACCCTTGAGGATGGGGCGGAAGGAGATCCAGTTGGCGTATTGGGGGCGGTTTTTCATGCATCGTCACACTTTCTGGTTTGGTTTGGGGGGAATAACGGGCGGGGAATGCGGCGTTTGGCGCGCGGGTATCGCGGCGCCTTGGCCTGCGGATCGTGCTGATGGCGGCTTCGCTGCGCCCCGACGCGGCAACCGTATCACGGGGCTTGCCCCCTGCCCCCGACAGCCGCGCCGGGCTGCTTGAACCCCAAGCAAGATGGCTATGCTTCGCTCGCGTACCGGCAGTTGCCGATGTACGCGGGGAGCTCATTCCATTCGGTTGTGCAGGGCGGTGGGGGCGTGCGGCGGCTAGTGGTTTGGCCCATGCCGCGCCAGGGGGCAGGCGAAACGCCGGAAGGGAGAAAGGGGATCAGGGAAACGGCGGAACGGATGTATCCATTCATGGAGGGGACAATGCGCGCCTGCGGGCACGGGGACAAGCTTGCATGGCCGCCGCCGTGCACGCAAGGCGAGCGGCGGCAGAGGCGCAGGCACCGCGCGTGCGCAAAGAGAGGGCGATCCGGCAAGAGGTATCGGACGGTCAACGGTCAGGCCCGGGCAAGCGCGCTCCTGCGGCCCCCGCCTGCCTTACTTCAGCATCCCGTCCAGCTCGGCTTCCTGTTGGTCGATGTTTATGCTCACATCGTCGAGCATGTCGGTATAGGCTTGCTCCAGCGCGTCGTACTTGGCGTTCAGCACCGCTTCGTCGCTCTCCCACGGCAGGTTGGCCTCGGTCAGGAAGGGCACCGCGTCTACCACCAGCCGCTGGACGGTTTCGCGCTCCGCGTCGTTGGCGGGCAGCAGCAGGGTGTTGATGGCCACGTAGTCCATCCGGCGCTCATAGCCCAAACCCACGCGATTCAGGGTAGTATCCAGCTGCGGATAGTCGGGGAACTGCGCCCACATGGACAGGAAGATATCCACATTGTCGGCGTAGTAGCCCGAGGTCAGCACCGCGCCGGTGCCCACAGCCCTGTAATCCTCCATGGAGAGGCCGCGCCCCTGCATGTAGCGGAGCAGCGCCTCGGACGGGGCGAGCGGCGCGGGCGATAGGGCGCGCAGCGCGGCCGAGAGCGCCGTGAGCTTTGGCACTGCCTCGTCAAGGCCCATCGTTCCGGCGGCGACCGCGTCCACCGTGTCCAGCGCCTCGCCGTAGAGGGCGTAGCTTTGGTCCGGCGCGCCCACGGCCTGCTTGAGCAGGCCGCAAAGCTCGTCAAACATCGCGTCCGCGCAGGCCAGCGCGGGCACGGCGGCCAGCAGCAGCGCAAGCAGCAGGCAAGTCCATCTTCGCATGGGGGTACCTCCCTTATGTTTCATGCGCCGGGCGCGCACCGCCCCCTGGGTGGCGGTGCGCCGCGGCGCGCTGGGTCATGTGGCGATGGCGCGGCGAACGCCGCAACCGGGAAGGGCGAAACGCCTTGGGCCGTTCCTTTTGCCAAGGCATGGGCGATGGCGCGCCTGTGGGGCACGGGCGGCGCTCGCGGCCAGCAGGGTCAAGCGGGGAGCCTTCCCGTTGCCCGGCAAGGATACCGCGCCCCGCTCAGGGCATCTTTTGGCTGAGCGTATCGGCCATGGTTTGGGTGTCCGGCCAGCGGTCGGCCTCGGCTACGGCCAGCTGGTAGAACAGCGTCTGCTCCAGCGCCGCGCGGGCGGTGTCGCACTGCGCCTGGATGGCGGCGGCGTCGCCCTGCGGCTGCGCGGTTTGAACGAACGCATCCCGCAGCGCGTTCGCGGAGTTTTTCATGATCTGGTAAAATTCGCTGCGCGCCTCGTCGGTGGATTGGGCGAACGCCGCATACAGCGTGAGCAGGTAGTAGGTGCGGTGCGCGTCGCTGAAGGCGTCGTAGGCGGCGAGGCGCTGGGTGCGGTAATCGTCGGTATGGCCGCCGCCAAACGCATCGGCCAGCACCAGCAGCGCGCCAAGGTACAGGCGCGAAGCCTCCTCCGGCGCGCGCAGCACCGTCTCCCACGCGGCGCGGGTCAGGCCCGCCTTTTGCCACGGCACGGCGGCCAGGTCAAGCGTCAGTGTGAAGGACGGCAGCAGCGCCTGGATGCGCGGTGGACTGGACCCGCCTGCCAGCGCGGCGCGCACGCCCGCCTGCGCCTTCTCGATCTCGCTTACGGCCAGCATGGCGGAGCCCTCCGCGTTTTGCAGATCCAGCACATAGGCCTGCTCCGCGCGGGTCATGGATGGGTCAAGCAGCGCCCGCGTGCCGAAAAACGCCCCCATCGCCAGCGCCGCGCACAGGAGCCACACGGCCGCCTGCCGCGCGCGCTGCCCAGCCATGCGCCCGCCAAGGCGGCGCGCCGCCTGCCGGAGCGGGGGCCGGAAGCTGTCGTGCCGCAGGGCTACTTCGCCCCCGCGCTCCAGCGTGAGCAGGCCAAGCCGCTGGGCAAGGCTTTCGCGCAGGGCCACGTCGTACCACTCGGCGGCGCTGCGCACATCCGTAAGCAGCAGCCTGCTGCGCCCCATGTATTCCGGAAAGGCTTTGCCAAACGCGCGGCTGCGCAGGGCGCGGTAGTCGCGCGCCACCACGGCGGCGGCCTGCGCCTGCGGGAGGGCGGGGCCCCCGCGCATGGCGGCGGCCAGCTTTGGCAGCAGGTGCTCCGCGGCGTAGCGGGCGCGCAGGCAATCCACTTCGCTGCCCCGGTGCAGGGCCTCAAAACGGGTCACCTGACCGTCGATGTACGCGCGCAGCAGCGCCTCCGGCGTGCCCAGGTCGGGGTCGGCGGCGGCAAGGCTCTGGCCGCTCTGCCGCCACGCCTCGCAGGTGTCGCGGTAGTAGGTGAGCAGCAGCGGGCAGGTGAGCATGGCGCGCACGGCGGGCGATGTGGTTGCCGAAAGGCCCGCGCGGGTCAGATACTGCATCACGTCGCCCTCGGCGAGGGGGTCTACGGTCGCCAGCCCGAAGCCATCCGGCAGACGGCGCAGATCGGCCTGCGCGCGCGAGGTGGCGAGGATCCGCACGCCTGCGAGGGCGGAAAGCTCCGCAATCTCGCGGTAGAGCGCATCGGGTCGCGCGCCAGCCTCGTTCAGGCCGTCTAAAAGCAGCAGCAGCAAGGGGCCGCCGCCCGGCAGGGGGCCTTTCAGCAGGCGCAGCAGCGCGGCGTGCACATCGGCCTGCGTGTCCGCGTCGTCCAGGGGGGTCAGGCCCTCGGCCAGGCAGCGCAGCAGGAAGGGCATGCGCCCCTGCCAGCGGAAAAGCGGCACATAGTAGCAGATGGGGGCGGCGGGGTCGTACCGCTGGGCAAAGCGGCGGTGCAGGGCTTTGAACAGCGTGGTTTTGCCACTGCCGCCCGCGCCCGTGAGCAAGAGGGGCCGCGTGGCCGCGGCCAGCCAGTCGCCATCCGCTGGGCCGGTCTGCCCATCCATGGTCACGGTCAAGGGGATGGGAGACGCGGGCGGCGCGTCGTCCGCAAGGCTCAGGCGCGCGGCCTCCCACAGGGCGGCATGGGTCACGCCCTTGCCGTGGATGCGATCCATCAGCTCGCACAATGCGCTGCGAAGCTCCGCAATGCTCTGGTAGCGGCGCGAGGGCAGGGGCTGCAAGCCTTTGCGCAGGATGCGCACGGCCATCAGCCGCGCGGTTTGTGGCAGGCCCTCGCAGGCGGCCTCCACCGCGGCGCTCATGCGGGCGTGGAACTGCCCGCCGCACTCGCTGTCGGTCAGGCGGCGGCCCGTGAGCATCTCAAAAAACACCGCGCACACGGCAAACAGGTCGGTCGCAAAGCCCAGCGAGCGCACAGCCATCAGCCGCGCCTCCGGCGCGGTATAGCCGGATTTACTGCTCAGGCTGGGGCCTGCCGTATCGCCCTGATCCCACACGCCGTTGTAGTCGATCAGCAGCATGGGCTGCTGATCCGCCTCGTAGCCGTGCAAGGGGGGCAGCATGAGCAGGTTGTCCGCGCTCACGTCCAAATGCAGCATGCTCGCCTCGTGGAAGGGGGCCAGCGCGTCCAGCACCGCGTAGAGCCGCCGCATGCACACCTCCGCGGGCGCGCGGGGCGCGGTGTCCAAGAGGGCGGCCAGGGTCTGCTGGGCATGGTAGTCAAGCAACGTATACAGCGTGCCGCGCGCGGCAAAGCTGTCGATGTTGCCGCTCACGCGCCCCGCCTGCGACTGTAGCTGCCGCAGGTGCGCGTCGTTGCCGCGCAGGTAGCTGCGGCGGTGCAGGGCAAACGCGCTCTGCGCCTCGGGCGACACGCAAAGCACGCCGCCCGCGCGCGATACCCCCGCGATGGCTGGGTACAGCTCCTTGAGCAGCGCGGTGTGCGCGTGCGGCGAAAGCCCGTCCTGATATGCAACTTGATAGACGATGGCATTGGAACCCATGCCCACGACGGCCTCGACCCGGTAGTCGCGATCCGAAAGGCGCAGCGTTTCCCCCACTGCCCAAACCGCCCGTTGCTCCATGCGTCCACCGCCCTCAACACTTGCTGTGCCGCTTGATAGGCCCCCGTTGGCAGCCGCGGGCCCGCGCCGCCGCATCAGGCTGGCGCAGAGACCCCAGGGCGGGCCTTGCGCAAACCCCGCGGCGGGCCGGTTGCGGCATCACGGGTATAGTGTACCCGGGCGCGTCAGACCATCGTTAAGTCTATTTCCGAGCCGAAAAAGCAGCTGATGACCTGCTCCATGCGCTCGCTCATGCCCTCGTCCGCGTCGTGGCACATGCAATACATCACCAGCCAGTCGAACGGGCCGCGCGGGTCCAGCGTGCCCATACCGCAGCGGCTGAGCATCTCGTCCGCGCTGAAGGCGTGCGCCTCCAGCCGTTCCGCGGGGGTGATGTAGGGCTCGTCCAGGTCGAGGTACTCGTTCTCGTCCGCCTCGCCTTCGCAGAGGATAAAGAGCAGCAGCAGCGTTTTGCGGCTCACGTCGATGCGGCGGTTTTTCATCTGTTTGATGGTGGTGGCGCTGGGCCAGTAGTGCTTGAGCAGGCGCTGCATGCCGTCAAGCTGGCTCACGCTGCGGTCGAGCGGCACGGCGCTGCGGAAGCGCAGGCAGGTGTTTGCGATGTATTCGAGGCTAAAATCCTCCCCGTCGCCCAGCAGCGCGCTCAAATACTCCGTGAACGCCTCGTAGGCGGCGTTGTGCAGCTGCGAAAAATCCTCGGTATGGGCGGCGTACCACTGCAAAAACTCTGCGTTGTCGCGCAGGGTAGCCACTTGCCCGCCCAAAAGGCGGGTGCTCAGGTCGGTGGGCGCGCCAGTGCCGCGCAGCGCGGCGCACTGGCTTTTTAAGGCCTGCGCCTGCGCGAAGCTCTGCCCTGTGCGCAGCGCAAACAGGTACACGACCTCCTCCGGGTCGCGCGCGTGGATGCCGTAGTCCGATGCGGCGCACAGCAGGCGGTTTGCGTCCTCCACGGAGAGGCTTAGGCCAAACGCGACGCGAAACAGCGTTTCCCGCTCGGCGGGCACGCTCTTGCCCGCCAGCCAGTTGCGCACGGTGCGATCCGCGCTGTCTGCCGCCACGCCGCTCTCCGCCAGGATGGCGGTCAGGCGCTCGCGCAGGTCGGCGCCCGGGTGCAGGCGGGCCAGCGTTTCCGCAAAGCTGCGGCAGGGCAGATCCGCATACAGGTAGGCGACCGCTTCAGTGGGGGCCAGAGATTGCTCCCGCAGATGATTCCATTCCGATAAGCTCAATTTGGACATATTGCGCATGGAAGAAGCCTCCGATAAACGCTTTTTCCTATTTTACAGGATAAGGGAGCGAAAAACAAGCACGTCGGCGCGTTAGCCCGCGTCGGCTCTGCCTTCTTTGGCATCGAAGGAGAGCGTGCGGCCAGTGGCCGCTTCGCCGAAGGCGAAAGCGAACCGGAGATGGCCGGTTTGACAAGCGCGGGGCGCGATAGCGCACTGCGCGACGATCAAACTGGCGGGACAGGGGGACTCTGTCCCCCTCCCAACCGCCCCCTTGGA
>CAZOZO010000048.1:0-23918 GCA_964584315.1 uncultured Oscillospiraceae bacterium | reverse complement strand
CGCGCCCGAACCCCCGGCTCCCGCCGGCGGCGCAGGCATGGGCGGCATGTACTAAACGGCGCACGGCGCATTCGCGCCTTTGGGGAAGGGACTGAGGTCCCTTCCCCAACCTTTCCCTTGGGGTAGGGACGGGTTGGTGACGGTTATGAACGTTAGTTCAAAAAGTTCTTTGCAGGAGAGGGCATTAATACAAAGGGTTGATAGGTAAGGTGCGAGGGCTGGCCGATGTGGGCCGGGCTTTTTTTGTTTGGGTTGAGATATGGCAAACCCGCTTTCACAGATGGAAAGCGGGTTTGAGGGGTTCGAAATACGGTTACTTCTTGGCGGGTCTGCGCAGAAAGGCCGGTACGCCCAGATCATCGCGCTCGGCGGCGGGGGGCTGCGAGGCGGACGCTTGGGGCTCGGGCGCTTTATTCTGTGCTGCGGGCTGCTGGGGCATCATCGGCTGTGCCTGCTGCTGCGGGGGCTGCTGGGCCATCGCCCCGTAGCTCTGGCCGTATTCCATCGTTGGGATGATCGGCTGCTGCACCGGCTGATAGGGGTTCTGCATGCCCTGCATACCGCCGAAATCGTTCATCGGCTGCCCGTATCCGCCCTGCGGATACATGGGGTTGAAGCCCTGCTGATACATGGTCTGGTTCTGAGGCATCATCTGCGGCATGGCGGCGGGCGTTGGCATGCCGCGGTTTTGATCCATATATCCGCCGACGCTCATGCCCATGGTGCGCTCTTCGTCGCCCGGCATATCAAAACTCATGTCCTCATAGGCCTGCGCCGGGTAATCCTGCCGCACCAGCGGCGTGGGGTGATAGTTATTGCCATAGCCGCCGCGCTGGTCATTGTTGCCAAGCGAACGGGTCCAATCCCGGTCCATGCCGAAGCTCTTGCCCTTGGCGGGCTCCTTCTGCGGGAAGGGCGTTTTCTCAAACCCCGTCGCAATCACGGTGATGCGCACTTCGTCGTCCATCGTATCGTCGATTCCCGCGCCGAAGATGATGTTCGCATCCGGGTCGGCCGCCTGCATTACCAGGTTAGCCGCCTCGTTGATATCGATGATGCTCATGTCCTCGCCGCCGGTGATGTTGATGAGCACCGCGCGCGCGCCGTCGATGTTCGTCTCCAGCAAAGGGCTCGCGATGGCGTTTTTCGCCGCGTCCACCATGCGGTTTTCGCCTTTGCCGCTGCCGATGCCCATGTGGGCAAGGCCGCCGGATTCCATAACGGTCTTTACGTCCGCAAAGTCAAGGTTGATCAGCGCGGGCACGGCGATCAGGTCGCTGATGCCCTGGATGCCCTGCCGAAGTACGTCGTCGGCAATGCGGAAGGCCTCCAGCATGGTCGTGCCTTTAGTGACCACTTGAAGCAGCCGATCGTTGGGGATGACCACAAGGGTATCCACACGCTGTTTCAGATCAATAACGCCCATCTCGGCGTTTTTCATGCGCTGCTTGCCTTCAAACTGAAAGGGCTTGGTGACCACGGCAATGGTCAGGCAGTTTAAATCACGGGCAATCTCCGCCACGATGGGAGCCGCGCCCGTACCGGTGCCGCCGCCCATTCCGGCGGTCACAAAAACCAGATCCGCACCCTTGATGGCCTGCGCGATTTCCTCGCGGCTTTCCTCGGCCGCGCGACGGCCGATATCCGGCACCGCGCCCGCGCCAAGGCCCTTGGTCAGCTTTTCGCCGATCTGGATCGTCAGGCTTGCTTTACTCATGGACAAAGCCTGTCGGTCTGTATTGATGGCAATAAACTCCACGCCTTTTAGACCCGCGTCCACCATACGGTTAACCGCGTTGTTGCCCGCGCCGCCGCAGCCGATCACCTTGATCGTCGCAAAGCTTTGCTGATCCTCGATCTGGAATTCTAGCACAATGCTACCCCCTAGTCATGCTTAGCGTTTGGTGGCATCCGTTGAAGAGGTTCAACTGCCCAGAAGGCTTTTGAAAAAATCCTTGATGCCGCCCGACATGCCGCCCGCAGCCGTGCTGCGCGATTCGATGGTGTCGATGATCAGGTCCATCAGGCCCATGCTGCTGGCGTAGATGGGGCTGGACAGCTTGATGGTGCGCTTGATGGTCTCGCGCACGGGCCTGTCCAGCTTGCTGGCGAGATAATCGCGGCCGCCGCGGTTCAGGCTCAGACCGCCGCCCGTCAGGTAAATCGTGGACCAGTTGCCTAGCTTCACGCCGCTCTCGGTCATGCATTCCTTAATCAGCTCGGCGATCTCGTCCACGCGGGGTTCCAGCACCGCGGCCACCTGATCCTGCGTAAAGGTTTCAGTCTTGAGGCCGTCTCCACTGGAGACAGAGTAGCTCTGCGATACGGTGGAAATGCCATACACATAGTCGCGCTTGATCTGCTCCGCAGAGGCGAGCGGGATGGACAAGCCTTCGGCGATGTCCGCCGCGATATGGCCGCCGCCCACGGGCAGCGTTTTTTGAAAAATAACGGCGTCGCCCTCGACGGCCATCACATCGGTGCAAAGGTAGCCAATGTCGATCAGGACGGCCGTGCGGTCGCGATCCTCTTCCAAGAGGTAGAGCATCGCCTCACCCGTGGAGCTGGAGAAAAATCCGCTTACGGTGATGTTCATGTCCCTGAGGCGGGCCATGACATCGTCCAAAAAGAACGTATCCGCCACCACGAAGGACACCAGCGCCTTGAGCTCTGTGCCCTTCATGCCCACAGGTTCGAGAGTCTTCTTCCCCCCGTCCACCATGAACCACGCGGGGCTGCGGTGCACCACCACGCCTCGCACGGGCGAGAGCTGCTTATCGGCGCTCGCAAAAATCTTTTCGACATGCCGGGGCGTCACGCGCGGGTCCGCGCCCTGAATGGTGACCGACGTCTCCACCGCGTATACGCGGGTGAATTCGCCCGGTACGCCCACGTTGATCTCGCGGATCTTTCGCTTGGCCTGCATCTCCGCCTCGGCAATCGACTTGCCCATGGCCTCATTGAGCAGCAGCGCATTGTTCCACTCGCCCTCAAGGTAGCCGTCGTACATGGATATGCCCGCGCCGATGATATCGCAACGCTGCGTGCCGCTGGTTTCAGCAACAAGCGTCACGATCTTACTGGTGCCAAAGTCGATGGCTGCGATCGTTGATTTCATAGTTAAACATACCCCTGTTCCTAAGGAATCAACCGCGAGGCCAGAAGGCCTGCGCCAGTGGTCGTTGGCGGTGTACGCGCACCATGGAAGTACGGATGGCAACGCAAACCCAAAGTACCATCATTTATTGTAACCTTTTTATGCACAATTCGCAAGAGCGGAGGCCGCTTTTTCGTTCTCTTTTTTTACGTTTTCCATACACAACCGACATGATTTCCATATAAATATCCATATGCCGATATCAAAGCACCTCCCAATCCACCGTGTCCGCAGAGCATAGCACAGCCCGGTCTGTTTCGCCAGACCATAATTGTAACAAATGTGCGTCGAGCGCCGTAAGCGCCGCATACGGTCGCCACTTTACCATCTTTGCCTGCCGGCCGCCATGGCATTGGCCGCAGCGGTCGGCAGTGCGGATGCTCAAGCGTCTTCAGGCCTGCGGAAGTAGTCGTTCGCCAGCAGGCACAGCGGCAGGAAATATGCGCACCAGCCTAGCAGAAGGTATGTGCCGTAGCTGCTGTCGCCCCCGCCCGTAAATACGGGCAGCATCGGCATAATGAAGCAGATGGGGAAAAACGCGCCGTGCAGCCAGAGCATCCACCGAAGCACGCGGGCCTTGCCACTGACCGGCTTGATCACAAAACCGGCGAAAAATGTCGAGAGCCCCATGAAGCCGTAGCCAAGCAGGTCATAGTTGAAAAAGAGGCTGCCCGCCTGCCCGTAGCTGATAAGGCTCAGCGTTTCCGCACTCAGCGACGGGTTCAGCCGCAACGTCGTGCACTGGGCATAGTAGACCAGCAGCACAAGAACCGTGTAAATGACCCCGAAGGCGACAGCAGCGTAGCTTACTGCACGGCGCTGCAGATCATGGTTTGCGCCCGCCAATGCCACCGTGAAGATGACGTAGCCGATGGCGATGAACATGCTCGAAAAGCAGCTGAAATAAATCGTAGGCATGAAGACGCCAAGGATCATCGATACCAAAAAGGCGGCCACAGCCGCGCCCGTTATCAGAGCGCCGATCTGGCCCAGTCTTTTGTTCATTGAACCATTCCCTTCACGCATTACGGGCTTGAGCGGGTTGTTCCGCGTTTCCGCAGCCCTATCACGTTTGGTGATGATCGCTACCGGCAAAACTTGTCCACGTAGGCATTCAAGCTCTTCGCAATCACTTTTTGCGCTTCCGCCGCCCCGCGCACCTCATCAACCACGGTTTCCTTGCCTTCCAGGTTTTTGTATACAGTGAAGAAATGCGACATTTCGGAGAAGATATGTGCGGGTAATTCGCTCACATCCCGATAGCTGTTGTAAGTGGGATCCTGAAACGGGATAGCGATGATTTTTTCATCCAGATGACCCTGATCCAGCATCGTAAGCACGCCGATGGGGAAGCAACGTACAAGGCTTAATGGCTGTATTACCTCGCTGCACAGGATCAGCACATCCAGCGGATCCTCGTCATCGGCATAGGTGCGCGGTATCAGCCCGTAGTTGCTGGGGTAATGCGTGGAGGTATACAGGATGCGATCCAGTATCAGCAAACCCGTTTGTTTGTCCAGCTCGTACTTCTTCTTTCCACCCTTTTCGATCTCCACAACGGCGATAAAATCGGACGGCGTGATGCGCGCGGGCGAGATGTCATGCCAGATATTGCTCATGCAATGCCTCCTCTGCAAGTTCGCCATCATAGTAACAAGCCTTGTCGCAAATGTAAAGCCCTGTTTGGGGTTTCCAGCCCTGCGAAAAGGTTTTCTTCATGACTAGCAGCATTATAAATAAAAAGGAGCAGCGAAATCGCTGCTGATAGTATCCATATTTATGTAGTGTGATAGATCCTTCCGTTTGACCTGCGGGAGCAAACTTACAACCGCTAGAGCGTCTCCGGGTCGATGATGCCCGCGATGGACAGATCCGTCGGCGGCGGCAGCTGCTTGCTGAGCAGCAGCGCCGCTTCCGCGCGACCGATCATATAGACCGTATCGCCGATGCCCGCCTGGCGCGTACCGTCGCAGGCGATCACCAGCCCTTTTTCCTGTCCGTTCACCAGCTGGCGCACCACCATCAGCTTATAGCCTTCCAACGACGGCGTTTTGACCGTGCACACCACCGTGCCCACCACGCGCCCGATGTTCAAACTGCCGCCCCCTTCAGTGGCAATGGGTCGTCTTTCCCTGACAGGTGAACGAATCCACCACGCCACAGATGGTCACGCTGGCAATCAGCGCCTTGTCGTCAAACACCATTTGCGCCGCGCCGCCGTCGTTGTTCACCAGCACGATATCGCCCACGCCCGCATGGGCCGCATCCAGGGCGACCAGCTCTTCCCCCACTTCATTCATGGCAAGGTCGAGGTGCCGCACCTTGAGCAGCTTCATGCCCACGTACTTATCATATTTTACGGTGGATACCACCGTGCCCGTCACGCGTCCCAGCTTCATAGGTCGCTCTCCACCTTGGCTTTGTCGTACTTGCGCAGGCCAAGCACGTCCACATAGTCCACGATGCCCACGATGGAGCTGTCTACCGGCTTGCCGGTGGTAAGCTCGGTCTGCCGGGAGCTGCTGCCGCCCGCCCACATCACGATCTCGCCCTCACCCGCGCCTACGGTGTCAACAGTCACGAACGGCGCGCCCTTCTCCTGCATGGTGTCCATGTCGATGGGCACGGCCACCAGCAGCTTGAGCCCGTCGAGCCGTTCGGATTTGCGCGTGCTCACAATGGAGCCGATCACTCTCGCCAGCTGCATGCGTCCGTCTCCTTTGCCTTGTCATAGGTCTGCTTGCCGTGAATGGTGACCGTATCAAGTATGCCGTAGATAGTATAGTCCGAAGCCAGCAGCTTGGAGGTGTCCGACTGCCGCGCGGAGCTGCCGTAAGCGCAGAACACGAGGTCGCCCTCGCCCGCGCCCACATCGTCCACGCAGATCACGTAATCGTCCTTCATGGCGAGGGTATCCAGCTCCACAGGCTGAACGATCAAAAGTTTAGCGCCAAGCAGCGTGGCAACCTTGCTGGTGCTGACGACGTTGCCTGTCACGCGGCCCACGAGCATGGGCACCCCTCCCTCTGCGCAAGATTTTGCGATGATATGGGCGTATGGTATTCGCACGCCCGCTTCTACTCCTCGGGCTTGCGGATGGTGCTGCCCCGCACCACCAGCCTGCCTGCGATGCGCATGTGCATGCTGGGCCAGTTGGGGTACTTGATGCGCTTGCGAAGCATATCCACCGCCAGCGTGCCCAGCGCAGATCGTGAAATGCGCATGGTGGTGAGCGCGGGCATCGTCATGGCTGCAAAGGGGATATCGTCCACACCGATGATGGAGATATCCTCCGGGATGCGGTAGCCGGCCTCGCGAATGGCCTTCATGGCGCCGATGGCAACAGTATCGTTGTCCGCGACCGCCGCGCCGTGGGGCACGAACTCCCCCTCCTCCAGCATGCGCTTCATGTCGCGGTATGCGCCGCTCAGCGTGGGCATGATCAGCGTCGGTTTGGGGATGGGCAGGCCAAGCAGCTCCATCTGCCGTGTGTAGCCGCGGTAGCGCTCGTCGCAGTTATGCACCGGAAGGCTGAAGCGCAGGTAGCCGATATCGCGGTAGCCGAGGCCGTAGAGGTAACGCACCGCCTCGGCGCTGATGGATTCGTTGTCCATCAGCACACTGTCGACATGCACGTCGTTCATGCTGTTGTCCATCACGATGGTCGGCACGGTAAGCATGTCAAGCAGCTTGTAGTCGCTCTCGCTCAACTCGGTGCCCATCATGAGCACGCCATCCGGCGGGGACGTCATCAGCTCGCGCAGGGTCTCGGTCGCGGTGGCCACTTCACAGTTGACCATCGCGAGGTCGTAGCCGTAGTGGCGGCACTCGCTCTCGATTTGGTCGATGATGGAGGCGATGAAGCCCTGGTTCTCTTCCAGTGCGATGCCGTGAGCACGGAACTTGATCACGCACAGGCGGAAGCGTTTGGGTTTGCCGGTCACGCGCTTCTGGCCGGGCACGGTGTAGTTGTTCTCCTCGATCACGGTCTGCACGCGGCGGCGAGTCTCCTCGCTCACGCCTTTTTTATTGTTGATGACCAGCGAAACCGCTGCCGGAGAAACCCCTGCCAGGTTGGCAATTTCCCTGATCGTCATATATCTGATCCGTCCTATCTCAGCATGGTTTGGGCAAAGCCGTCCATCAGCAGCGCGGCGACGGCAGCGCCCGGGTCAAGATACTCCCGCGACTGCTCGCCGCGGATCGCCATGCGGCCATGCTTGGCCAGCATACCCTTGGTGGCAAGGAAGGCTTCGTTGGCCGCCTTGGCAGCCAAGGGAGCGGCGGTTCTCATGTCCGCTACGCCGCTTGCCAGCACCTCCACGGCGGGGTGCAACCCATCCAGAAAAGTTTTATCGCCCAGCTGGGCTTTGCCGCGGTTTTGCACGCCGTCGAAGTAGGCTTTGAAGAATATAGGCCACTTTTGACTGTCCATGCTTTCGACGCCCCTGAGTTCTTTTCCTGCATTCATCAAGCCGCTGGCCATCAGCGTGCCCATGGTGGAGGGCACGGCGTTTCCCATCGCCTTGCCCGCGGCATACACCAGCTTGCCCAGGTCTGTCTCGGGGCTGTCCTTCACGGCTTCATACGCGGCGCGAAAACCGTCGGACATGGTCAGCCCAAGGTCACTGTCGCCCACCATGCCATCCAGCTCGATCAGCCGCTGCTTATTGGCCTCCATGATGCTGGCCCAATCAAGCAGCAGGGTTTTGATATCCGCCATACGGTTGCCCCCTTACAGCGCGAATTGCTTGAAGAATGGCGTATTGGCCGGAGCGGAGAGATAGGCCTTGAGCTCGTCGTCCAGCTTCAACAGCGAGATGGAGGCGCCTGCCATCTCCATGGAGGTGGCAAACTCGCCCACATATGCGTGGAACACCTTGATGCCTTTGGCCGTTAGGGTCTCGCTCACGCGGCGGTACATCACGTACAGCTCTTCCAGCGGGGTCGCGCCAAGGCCGTTGATCAACACGGCCACTTCGTCGCCCGCCGCGTAGGGGATGTCGTTCAAAACAGGCGCGAGCATCTCGTCCACGATCTCATCGGCAGGCTGCAGCTTGCCGCGGCGTACGCCCGGCTCGCCATGGATGCCCATGCCGATCTCCATCTCGTCCGCGCCGATCTCAAAGCTGGGGCGGCCCACCCGCGGCACCGTGCAGCTGGACAAAGCCACGCCCATGGTGCGCACATTCGCGCACACCTTATCGGCCACGCGCTTCACCTCGTCAAGATCCAGACCGGCGGAAGCTGCCGCGCCCGCGCACTTGAACACGAAGTAGATGCCCGCTACGCCGCGGCGCTTGTTGGCTTCGCCCGGGGCGGCGGCTGGGCCAGCCACATCCTCGCCAGCGACGCAGCTGAGCACGCGGATGCTCTCCTCAAAATCCGCCATCTCGGCGGCGCTGTCAAAGTTGAAGATATCGCCGTTATAATTGCCGTAGATGTACAAAACGCCCTTGCCCTGATCGATATGCTTGGTAACAGCCAGCATCTGTTCCGCGCTGGGGGACTGGAACACATCGCCGATGGCGCAGCCATCCAGCATCCCTTCGCCAACAAAGCCGAGGAACAGCGGCAGGTGGCCAGAGCCGCCGCCAGTGGCAAGGCCTACCTTACCCTCGTGGCTGCGCGCATTGACCAAACAGTGCAGGTCGCCATTTACATAGGTAAGCTCGCCGGGATGGGCGGCATAGATACCTTCCAGCATCTCGGGCACAAAGCGTTCGGCAGTGTTGATGATCTTCTTCATGAGCAGCATTCCTTTCTTTTATGGGAGGACGTTTGCACATACGCCCGCACAATGCACCGACGGCTTGCAAACCGGCGGTGCGCCATGCGGGAAGCTGTGCCTGCGGGTGCGCCACGTCGTGTGGCCATGGTGTGCAACGCAAAGAAAGCCGTTGGTAACGGCGCATGCCCCGCCTGGCCAACCGCAGGGCTAACACCGGCCGCGCGCAGCCCCGCCCGCCCTCAAACGGTACGGGCGGGGCTACAAATCGCGTTACAGCACGCCTTTTTTGAGGATGATGCAGGCGTACAGCGAGCGTTCGCCGGTAGCGACGGTGGCATACGCCTTGCGCGCACGGTCGTAGAACGAGAACCGCTCGATGTGGCCGATCTGCGCGCCGGGCTGGTGCTTGTCCACCGTGGCGGCAAATTCCTTCCATACGGGGGGCTCGTAATCGATGGTGCCAGGCACCACCTGCATGAGAGTCACCGGCGCATCCACGAACGTGTCCAGCGGGAACAGGCTTAGGATGGCGTCCAGCAGCGCAACGCCGCCGTGCCCATCCTCGCGCACACAGCGCTGGCCCATGCTCTGCGCCGGAAAGTTGGCATCGCCGATCACGATCTCGTCGCCGTGGCCCATCTCGGCCAAAATCTTGAGCAGTTCAGGGGAGAGCAAAGGCGAGATGCCCTTGAGCATGCGTACCCCTCCTTACAGCTTGGGGAGGATGGATTCCACGTCGTCATGCGGACGGGGAATCACATGCACGCTCACCAGCTCGCCCACACGCTTGGCAGCCGCGCCGCCGGCCTCCACAGCCGCTTTAACAGCGCCCACGTCGCCGCGCACCATCACGGTCACAAGGCCACCGCCCACATGCACCTTGCCGATGAGGTGAACGTTGGCCGCCTTGACCATCGCGTCCGCCGCCTCGATGGAACCAACGAGGCCCTTGGTCTCAACCATACCCAATGCTTGCTTTTCCATGGTCGTATCTCCTTTCGAGGCGTTTTACGCCTTGGCCTTTACCGTTTTCGCGGGGGCCGCATCCTCGCCCTGCGTGGGCAGCACGGCTTCCACATCGCTGTGCGGACGGGGGATCACATGCACGCTGATGAGCTCGCCCACACGCTTGGCAGCGGCGCCACCGGCCTCCACAGCCGCCTTTACCGCGCCAACATCGCCGCGCACCATCACCGTTACCAGGCCGCCGCCCACATGCTCCTTGCCCACAAGGTGCACGTTGGCCGCCTTGACCATCGCATCCGCCGCTTCGATCGCGCTAACCAGTCCGCGGGTCTCGATCATACCCAGAGCTTCCTGCATACTGACGACTCCTTACTATCCTTTACATTAGAGCAACGCTTTGACCATATCCATATGGGGCGAGGGGATCACGACGCTGGCCCCGATAAGCCCCTTGGATCCTTCTTCCGTCTCGGCGGCACGCGTAGCCGCCTCGACCGCCGATACCGCCCCCGTGAACACCACGAAGGACTTGCCGCCCATACCCCTGCCCAGACGAACCTCGATCAGCTCCACTTCCGCAGCCTTGACAGCCGTATCCGCGGCGGAAATGGCGCTGGCCAGCGAGAATGTCTCGATCACGCCCACCGCATCCGCATGGTCGATGGCGGGCGCGCCGTTCATGGCGCAAATCACCCGTTCATCCACATTGGGTATGATGAGGCTGTCTACCAGGGCGCTGGCGGCGCTTTCCACCCCCGCGGCCACCGAAGCCTTGACCGCCGCCACATCCCCCGCGACCATCACGATGTACTTGCCTGCGCAGGCCGTCTGCGCGGAGACAAGCGTCACATCCGCAGTCTTGACCATGCTGTCCCCCGCGAGGATGCCCAGCGGGATGCAGTTTGTTTCCACAACGCCGATTGCCATCATGGCCTGTCCCTCCCGCCTAATCTGCTGAAATAGTGATCGCTTCCGTCGTAACCGCCTGTACCGTGCCGCTGATGGAGGCATGTACCGCCGCGCCCAGCGACTTTTCCGGGATGGTGCCGATCAGCTGGCCCTTGACCACCTTGTCCCCTGCCTTTACGATCGGCTCGGCGGGCTTGCCCACATGCTGCCGAAGCGGCAGGGTCACGCTTGCAGGCTGCACCGATTTGGCCGAGAGTGGCGCCGGTCGGTCGAAGTCAGTCAGGTTCATGCGCGCGATCAGGCGCTTTACCGGCACTTCCTTGAGCGCGATCCACGGTTCCGGCACGATGTCCGCCTCCGGCACAGGCCTCACGCCCGCCTTGGCAAGCTCGCTTTTGAGCATGGTCATGATGATGGATGGGGTAAGCCCCATCTCACACCCAAAGTTGGTGCAAAGCCCGCAGCTTGAGCAGGCCAGCACTCCGGCCGCGTTGCCCAGCAGATCGGCGTGGCCGGTGGAGATAGCGCGCATTGCCTTGTGCGGCTCCACGGGGAGGCCCATCGCATGGCGAGGGCAAATCTGCGTGCAGCGGTTGCACTGGCAACAGATGGCGCGTGCAAGCTTCGCCTGCTGCTCCACCGTGAGCAAACGCCGCGTGATCTGCTGGTGGCTGCGCATCAGCGGTATCAAGCCGCCGGTGGTCTTGGTCACGGGAGCATCCCAGTTTTCCTCGATGTAGCCCATGCACGGGCCGCCCACGAGCAGGGCAAACGCCCGTTCATCACCGGTAAAACCGCTCAAGTGTAACACATCGCGCATGGATACGCCAATGGGTACGGTAACGGTCAATGTCTCCGGCACATCGCCGGTAACGGTCACAGTCTTTTCGGTCACGGGTTTACCATCTACGGCATCCGCGATGTTCAGCGCCGTGCCCACGTTGATCACCACGCACCCTGTGTCGATGGGCAGCTTGCCTGTTGGCACCACCTGCCCCGTGATCTCGAAGATCACATTCTTCTCATCGCCTGAGGGGTAGTAGCTCTCCATCAGGTGCAGGCGCAGGTTGGGCTTTCCTGCAATGGCTTTTTGCAGCGCATCCACGGCCTCGTGGTAGTGCGTTTTGGTGGCGATCACGCCCTCCGGCGCTTTGGCTGCCTCCATGGCGTACAGCAGCCCGCGCACCATCTTGTCCGCCTGATGCTGCATGGCAAGCTGATCCACGCGCAGCAGGGGCTCGCACTCCGCGCCGTTCACGATCACGCGCGCGGCGCTTACAGCCAGCTTGACATGCGTTGGAAAGCCCGCGCCGCCTGCACCCACCACACCCGCATCGCGTATCGCCTGTAATATGTCCATCATGTCACTCCCCCGTCAGCTGATGCGGAAATCCCCGTACAGCACGCAGCGGCGCAGGCGGGTAAACGTGCGGGCGCTGGTCACGCCTTCGCCGGTTGGCGTGGCGATGGTCATGGTGGTGTAGCCCTCGCCGCCGAACCCCAGCCCGGAGTAGCTGGGCGCGTTTTTCACAAAGATGGTGGTGTTCATGCGGCGCGCGGCTTTGCTCATGTTGTGCACATTGGTGGAGTGGATCATCGCGCTGTGTTTGCAGCCCTGCTCCGCGCGGTAGCTCTCCTCAATGGCCTCGTCGATGTCCCGCACGCGCACGATGGCGAGCACCGGCATCAGCATCTCGGTCATCACGAAGGGGTGGTTCCGGTCTACCTCTGCGATCACCAGCCGCGGGTTGCCCGTGAAGCTGACACCCGAATCCCGCAGGATGACTGCCGCGTCGCGCCCCACATACTTGCGGTTGATCACGTGCTTGCCATCTTTGGGGATCAGCACGGTGCGCACGATCTTGTCGATATCCGCGTCGCTGATGCGATAGGCACCGTTGCGTTCCATGGCGGCCATCAGTCGATCTGCCACGGATGATACCACAAACACTTCTTTCTCCGCAATGCACAGCACATTGTTGTCAAAACTGGAGCCGTCTACGATGTCCTTGCCCGCCTTGTCGATATCGGCGGTCTCGTCCACCATGACAGGCGGGTTGCCCGGGCCTGCAGCGATACACTTTTTACCGATCTTCATCGCTACAGATACCACCGCCTCGCCGCCGGTGATGGATAGTATCGCCACATCGGGATGGGTCATGATGACCTGTCCGCTTTCCAGCGTGGGTTCCTTCACGGTGGTGATGAGGGTGCTGGGGCCGCCCGCACGCACGATGGCCTCGTTCAGCAAGCGCATGGTCTCCTGCGAGCACTTCTTAGCCGCGGGGTGCGGGTTGAACACCACACCGTTGCCCGCCGCGATCATGCTGATAGAGTTGTTGATGACCGTGCTGGTGGGGTTGGTGGAGGGCGTAATGGAGCCGATCACGCCAAAGGGCGCTAGCTCGATCAGCATCATGCCGTTGTCGCCGGTCTTGCAATAGGTGGAGAGATCCTCCACGCCCGGGGTGCGACGCGCCACCAGCAGGTTTTTCTGGATTTTGGCGGCTACAGTGCCATAGCCCGTTTCCTCATTGGCCATCATGGCGAGATATTCCGCGTTCTCGATGGCGGTCTTGCGCATGGCCTCGATCAGCTCGGCGCGCTTTTCCAACGTACTGTCCGCAAGCTTTTGTTGAGCGGCCTTAGCGTTTTGAACAGCCTCCTCGGCAGTGTCGCACAGCCAACGGCCCGTGCAGCCTGCAGTCGCAGGCGCAGCGGCAGGCGTAGCGGGCGCTTCGGCCTTGAGTGCGCCGGAGAGGTTCTTTACGATCTCCTCGGTGATCTTCAGGATATCCTGCTGGGTAAGTGCCATGGTCATCGGCTCCTTATATCAGTTCAATCAGGGCGATGCCTTTCGCCGCGGCCGCGTCCCGCGCCAGCGGGGTGATGATCGCGTCCGCCGCGTGGCGGATCAGCTTGTACTTCTGCCGGTCGGCGGCCAGCACGTCGTCTTCCGAGATGAAGCAGTGCGGCTCGCTGGACAGGTCGAGCATGGTGGTCTTGATCTCCGGCGTCTTTTGGGGCAAGTAGGTCTTAAGCTCCATGGCCTGCGAAGGGTTGGCGGGCATTGGTGTGTAGGTCTTTAGCGTCGTTTGTGCAGGCACGGCCTTGGGCACAGGGCTTGTAATCTGTGGCTCGCACCGCAAAACGATGCGGCACAGTTGCCCATCCTCCACACCGCAGGCGTTGGCTTCATCCTTGTCGATGTGCGCTTCCAGGCTGTGCGCTTCGCCGCTGCGCACCACAAGGTTATCAAGCGTCGCCGCCCGCTCACCCTCCACCACCAGCGCCACCACATCGCCGTCTTTCAGGCCGTAGGCGGTGGCTTCGGCGGGCGACATATGCAGGTGGCGCGCCGCCACGATCACGCCGTGGTCGATAGCAACCTTTTTGTCCCCGTTGCTCAACGTACAGCCGGGTGTACCCGCCGTATCGCCGGACATGCGCAGCATGGGCTTGACCCCCAGCTTGGCACAGTCCGTGTAGCTCAGCTCGATCTGCGTTTCCTTGCGCACGGGGCCCACCACACGCAACGACGTCTTGCCCTTTTCACACTCCATGGTGACGGTCTCGTTGCAGGCAAACTGACCGGGTTGCAGCAGATCGCGCAACTTGTTCAGCTGATAGCCTGCGCCAAAGAGGCGCTCCACATCCGGTTGGCTCAGGTGCACGTGACGCCCGGACGAGTTGACAGGCACAAAGCGTTCGCCCAGCCTGGCCACCTCGGTCAGCACGATGCGCAGCACCACGCCGGCAAGCTCTTTCTGGTTCATACTACTTCTTCTGCGCTTCCTGCTTCTTGCGGAAGATTTCCTTCAAACTCTCGCTGTAGGGCGGGCGTGCGATGCCGTACTCGGTGATGATACCCGTGATCAGCTCATTATCCGCAAAGTCAAAGGCGGGGTTGTACACCTTGACACCTACGGGGGCCATGCGCTTCTTATACCACATCTCGGTCACTTCTTCGGCAGGGCGCTGCTCGATGGTGATATCCTCGCCGCGGGCGATGTTCATGTCGATGGTGCTGGTGGGGCCGCATACGTAGAAGGGAATGCCGTAGTACTTGGCGAGGATGGCCACGCCGCTGGTGCCGATCTTGTTGCACGCATCGCCGTTGGCGGCCACGCGGTCACACCCGACGAAGATCGCCTGCACCCAGCCGTTCTTCATGACCTGCGAGGCCATGTTGTCGCAGATCACGGTAGTATCCACCCCGTCGGCATGCAGCTCGAACGCAGAGAGGCGCGCGCCCTGCAGCAGCGGGCGGGTCTCGTCGGTAAAGACCTTGAAGTTCATGCCCCGCTCGCGGCCCAGATGGATGGGCGCCAGCGCGGTGCCGTATTTGCTGGTGGCAAGCTGCCCAGCGTTGCAGTGGGTCAGGATGCCGTCGCCGTCCTTGATGAGCGAGAGGCCGTATTCCCCGATCTGCCGGCACATCCACACATCTTCATCCTTGATGGCGACGCATTCCTTGTGCAGCAGTTCCTTCAGCTCCGGCACGGACTTGTCGGTATGGTTCAGCACCACCTGCTCCATGCGGTTCAGCGCCCAGGAGAGGTTGACCGCCGTGGGGCGCGCGGAGTCTAGGTATTCCTTGGCGGCCTTGAACTGTGCGTAAAAAT
Source organism: uncultured Oscillospiraceae bacterium (assembly GCA_964584315.1). GTDB lineage: Bacteria > Bacillota > Clostridia > Christensenellales > Aristaeellaceae > CAXXOK01. The sequence goes on along the minus strand of CAZOZO010000048.1, from coordinate 8,530 downwards.
CCGCGTAGGTATCGGCCTTGATGGCCTTGGCCGCGAGGTAGACCCCGAAACCCGCAGCCACGCCGATGGCGGGCGCGCCGCGCACCTGCAGCAGATAGATGGCGTTCCAGATATCCTTCTGCTCGGTCAGGTTCAGCACTTCCACCTCGTAGGGGAGCTTGGTCTGATCCAGAATGACCAGCGCGCTGTTTGCATCGTCCAACGCGACGGTCTCGTAGCTCATGATGTTCTTCTCGCTCATGGTAACCACCCTTTGCGTGTATATTCGGCCTCAAGAAGCCGTGTTTGCGATTACTTGGCTTTCTGCGAGGCTGTCTTGACGGCGGCCACAAAATCGCTGCCCGTCTGGAACGCCGTGCGGTGGAGGATGTAGTCCTTCGCGCATAGGATGTTCACACGCTCCGCATAGGCGCGCTTGTCCGGGTCTTGGATGGTGGTCACGTCCTTCACCTGCGCCATGCCCACCGTACGGCGGATAAGCTCGGTGCCCGCATAGGCAGCGGTATCCGACATGATGCTGCCGAGGTACCACTCCTTGAAACCCTTGGTTTTCGCCATCACGTCGGTCACGCACTCGTCAAACGCGGTCAAAAATTTGGCCTTGAACAGATCGAGCAGCTCTTCGGTGGCCTTGAGCGCCCACTCGCAGAAGGCGGTATCGCCCGCCGCCACGCCGTTATCGTAGGCGAAGATCATGTTGGCGACCACATTGCCGATATCGTAGCCCATGGGGCCAAAGAAAGCGAATTCCGGGTCAAACACGCGGGTGCTGTCCTGCTTGACGAAGATGGAGCCGGTGTGCAGATCGCCGTGGATCAGTGCCTGTGCATTGTTCATAAACTCGAACTTGAGCTTGGCAATGGCCAGGTGCAGCGCCTCGTCATCGTACAGCTCACGCTTGACGAACTCCGCGTTGGCGGGGAACACGATGTTGCGGTGGTTCACGTCGTTGTAAGGCTCGGTGAGCACCAGATCCTCAGTGATCTCGCACAGCTCGGGGTTAATGAAGCGCTTGACAAGATCCTTCTTGGCCTTGTGCTCCAGCGCCACGTCGGTGGTCTTGAGCAGGGTGTTCACCATGTAAGTGGAAATGTCCTCCGCAAAGCGCGGGAACGTCTCATGCCGAATAAGGGCATAACGCATCAGCGCATGGTCGGACAGATCTTCCATCACGCAGGCGCTCATGACAGTGTCATAGCCAAATATCTTGGGCACTAGGCCGGGCGCATACTTCCACTGGATTTCCAAAATTTCGCTCTCGATGCGGTTGCGGTCGGTGGAAACATGCATATCGGCGGAAATGCGGAGCGCCTCGCCAGCCTGTTTCACGATCACGCTCTTCCCCGTCTGCTCCTCCACGACGCGGTAAACGTAGTTCAGGTTGCCGTCGCCGATTTCCTTCGCGGTCACTTCCGCGTCCTTGGGCATATAGCCCTTCTCCTTGACGTACTCCAGCACGTCGGGGGTCTTCATCAGGAAATAGGTGTCGAAGCGGGACATGGGCAATACTTCCTTCCTTTTATCATTTGGCGTTAGGCGGCGTTATGGTTCCTTGCGGAACTCAAGGTTTCGCAGATCGTCCGGGTCGATGGTGCAAAGCGCGCGCAGCTCCGCGTCGGTGGGCGGCGGCGTTCGCTTCAGCTCGAAGTAGCGGATGGGAAATCCGGTGTTCTCCGCGATCTCCTCAATGCTCGACGTGGGGTGGATGCTGCTTAAAATCAGCTCTCCCCTGTGCATCGTGAAGTGGCAAAGCGGTGTCACGATATCGCTCACGTTGCCGCGCGCGGTCACAAAATCGAGCGTTTCGCAAAAGGTGCGGCGGTCGTGCTTCGTGCGCCAGATGATGGCGCGCTTTGCCGTGGGGATCAGCACTGCGCTGCCCGCGCCGCCCGGCAGTCGCACTTTGGGCTTTGTGTAGGGTCCAATGACTGACGCGTTTACGCCGCCGTGGCTGTCGAACTGTACGCCGCTCAAAAAGGCCACATCCAGTCCCCCGCGCATGCTCAGGTCGAATATCTCGCCCAGGGGGAACTCCGCCTCCCCCGCCTGCCACTGATCGCTGCCCGCGCTGGTGTGGCTGAGCAATTTCGGCGCGCGAGGGTCCACCCCGCCGGGGATGTTCAGATGCACGGCGTTGGGCGCGTGGGTGTGCTTGGCCAACTGAACCGCCACCAGCGGCAGGTGGGAGCTGACCCCGTGGAACACCGTTTCTCCATCGCGAATGAGGCGCGCCATGCAAACCGCCATGATATCACAGGTACGCAACATGCTCACGCCCTCCTTGCCAGCCACTGGCCGAGCGCTTCCGCATCCGGCAGGGCGAGGTAGGCGCGCAATGCGTCGTCCGCCACGCCGGAAACATCGTGGCACGCGCATGGCCATGCGCCATGCGGCACATGTACAACCGCGCTTACCAGAAAATGCGGGATGTTGGCCTTGCGGGCTTCCGCTGCGAACCAGCCTTCCGGCACGATGCGCTCCGCGGTCACGATGGTGGTCTTGGATGCGCGGTTCAGCAACACATCGTCATACATCGGCCCCAAAATGAGCGCGTTGCCTTTTTCATCCGCGATATGGGCATGCACGATGCTTACATCAGGCTGGATGGCGCGCACGGCATTCAGCGTTTCGCCGGAAAACGGGTCGCTGACCGGGGCAAAATAGTCGTTTACCTGAGCCAGATCACTGATCTGCAACCCGCGCACGGGCATGAAAGGGATGCCGTAGCTGGCTGCGCGCAACGCGCTCATGACCGTGTAGCAGGCATGTTCTTCTGCCTTGACTTCGCCGCATTGCACCGCTTTGCGGTATCGCTGGCACAGGCCATACTCCGTTTCAAAGCTGATGAAACCCGCCGCTACGCTTGCGACTGCACCTGCCATGCACAGCAGATCGACATCCATGCCGCCTGCGGTTTTTACCAGCCGTAGGCCCCGCTTCTTCTGGCGGGCCAGCTCCATCACGGCAGCCATGGGCGCGCGGTTCAGCGTGTTGCCACCCAGCCCAACCAGCGCCCCATCGGGCACGGCGCGGACGGCGGTCGCTAAATCGGTCAGCTTGCTCATGGCTCCCCCTCGTTTCGTTCAGTGTTTATCAGCCTATTTGGCTGCGTTGGCGGCGATGTGCACTGCATCCCACACGCTGGCAAACGGCGGAGCGTAAGCAAGGTCCACCATGCCCAACTCGTCGGCGGTCAACCCCGCGTGGATGGCGGTGGCAAAGATATCGCACCTCAGCACTGCCCCGCGCTCGCCCGCAATGTTCGCGCCCAGCAGGCGACGGGTGCCCCGCTCGTACAGCAGCTTGATGGTCAGCTTGGCGGGATCGGGGTAATAAGCGGGATGGTCGTTCACGGTCACGAGCTTCGTGGCATAGTCGATGCCCTTGCGCTTTGCATCCGCCTCGGAAAGGCCGGTACGCCCCATTTCGACCTCGCACACCTTGATGGCCGCAGTGCCCAGCGCACCGTCGAACACCTCATGCGCGCCTGCCATGTTGGCCCCGGCGATGCGCCCGCACTTGTTGGCCACCGTGCCCAGCGGCAGAAAGTAGTTTTCCTGCGCGACGCGGTTCCAGCATACGGCGCAGTCGCCCGCGGCGAAGATGTCATTCAGGTTGGTGCGCTGCTGCCTGTCTACGACCAGCGCGCCGTTGCGAGCCATGTCCAGCCCGATGCCCTTCAAGAAATCGGTCGCAGGCACCACGCCGATAGCGACCACCACGATATCCGCCCGGTACTGGCCGCCGGTGGTATGCACAAGCCGGTGCGTCTGCTCCTCGGTAAAAGCAGTCACGCGTTCCTTCAGGCGCAGGGCAACTCCGTGCTTTTCCAGCTCCTGTGCGGCCATCTCGGAAAATTCCGGCTCAAACGGGGTTAGCAGCCTGTCCGCCGCCTCCACGATGGTCACGCGCTTCTTCAGGTTCAGCAAGGCTTCGGCCATCTCCACGCCGATGTAGCCGCCGCCCACGATCACCACATCGTTCACGCCCTCAATGCGGGCGATCTTCTCAAACAGCAAACCGTCTTCCATGGTCTTGACGTACATCACAGCGGGCAGGTCTGCCCCGGCGACGTTCGGAGTCACGCTGTCGCATCCGACGGCGATCATCAGCGCATCATAGCTGTCCCAAAAGGTCTCTCCAGTGTCGAGGTTTTTGACCTGTACTTGCTTGCGGCTTGGATCCACCGAGGTGGCTTCGTGGCGCAGGTGGGTCTCGATGCCCATCTGGTCATACTGTTCGCGGGTGCGGGCGATCATCTTGGTCGCGTCGGTGTTGAAGCCGCCGATGTAGTACGGTAGACCGCACGCGCCATAGGACAGGAAGTTGCCCCGCTCGTACACGACGATCTGCGCATCCGGCTTCTCCCGGCGCAGCTTGGAGGCGGCGCTCATGCCCGCGGCCACGCCGCCCAGTACGATGGCTTTCATAACGCTCCCTCCCCATTCCGCGGCCCGCGTCCACTCCTGTTGCGCAGGCTTCGCCATAATATATAATGAAAGAATTTACCGGTTCAGGTTCTTGAGCCGTTCCAGTACCGCCTGTGTGATGGCCTGCACGTCCAGCTCGCTCTGTGCCTTATCACCCGCGCAGCCGCAGCTTGCACCGCTCTGTGGCGCCGCCCCGGCGGGCGAGTGTCCGGCGATCACGTCGCGGGTGTTGGTGGGCCGTGCCGAGCAGGCGGGAACGCCGCCTGAGGTGATGCCCAGCTTGCTGCGGATTTCGATCAGTTCGTTTACCTGGTCGCAGCTGAGCACGTTGGCCTTGCCGATAATGTTGCCCGTGTACATGATGACCATCGCGTAGTGCTCGGTCGACTCCAACCGGTACCAAGCCTCCATCACATTGCGGCCCCAAGCCACGGCACCATGGTTGGCCAGCAATAGCGCGTTATAGTCGCGTGCGTAAGGGGCGATGGAATCCGGGATGCCCTGCGAGCCGGGGGCCTCGTAGTGCACGCAGGGTACGGTGCCCAGGTTGACCAGTGCCTCTGGATAGATGGCTCTGTCTAGCCCCAAGCCGGCGATGGCAAAGGATGTGCTGATGGGCGGGTGCGCATGGCACACGCCGCCTACCTCGGGGTTTTCATTATATATGCGAAGGTGCATCTTGACCTCGCTGGAAGGGCCGCTCGCTCCTTGCGATAGCACAGTGCCATCCAGCCGCATCTTGACCATCTGATCCTCGGCCATAAAGCCCTTGGAGACGCCGGTCGGCGTGGTCCAGATGATATCGTCCGCCACCTTGCAGCTGATGTTGCCATCATTGGCGGCGACGAAATTCTTCATATACATGCGTCTGCCGATTTCCACGATCAGCTTCTTGGCCTCGCTGTCGGTGGGGTACAACCGTTCACCCTGCATTGCATTCACCTGCGCGCTTTCTTACTATGATCGCACGTGATGTGCGTTTGTACAGTCGTGTTTATTGATAAACACGTTTATCTATTCACTCTGTCATTATAGATGTGCCATGCAAAATTGTCAACACTATCTTTCCGAAACAGAAATTCTTTTCAAGACTGAATTCTAAACGATTTTACATCAATTTGTGCTAAACTCCCATTTTGTAAGGATTGTCATGACTAAACGCATTGTTAAAACTCAACTAAATTACAAGAAATTTTCACTTGCCAACACACCAAAAAGATGCTATACTCACCTCAACAAGGGGTGAACGATTACTGAAACCCCGATGAATTAAATAGGAGGTTTACCATGAAAAAGATCGTAGCTCTGGTTTTGGCCCTTCTGATGGTCTTCGCGCTGTGCACCTCGTCCTTCGCCGAGGCTGCCACGCCCGTCAGCGGCAAGAAGGTCGCGTATGTGATGTGGCTGTCTTCCTCCACCATCTTCCAGATGTGGAAAGACTCCTGCACCGATCTGGCTGCCAAGCTGGGCGTGCAGTTCGATTTCTTCTTCTGCGATAACGACATCAACAAGTGGCAGGACACCATCGCCAGCTGCGGCGCCGCCGGTTACGACGGCCTGATCGTCAGCCACGGCAACAAGGACGGCTCCTACGTGTTCTTGAAGGGCATCACGGAGCAGTACCCCAACATGAAGCTCGTGCTGTTTGATACCCAGCTGTTTGCGGACGGCGCGTACCAGAAGCTGCCCGGCGTCACCCAGATGTTCCAGCAGGACAAGAGCCTTGTGACGGTTCTGCTCGACAAGTTCATCGCCGATTTCGGCGAGGGCGTCCGTCTGATCAAGGTATGGCGTGGCCCCAACTACAACAGCCCCTTCGACCGTCGTGAAGTTGGCTGGCAGGAATACGAAGCCGCTGGCAAGATCAAGACCGTCGGCGAAATCCAGCCCCTGCAGGACACCGTGGACTCCGCCAACACCGTGGCTGCCGCTTATCTGCAGGGTGTGAACCGCGCGGATGTGGACGGCGTTGTGGTATACTATGATGCGTACGGCCAGGGCGTGTACAACGCGATCGTGGAGAACGACAACTTCAACGGCAAAGTCGGCGCCGCGCTGCCGATGGCTTCCGTTGACATCGACCCCGTCGACGTGACCAACATGCTTACCCGCCCGGACATCTGGACCGCTGCCGGCACCACCGACTGGACCCTGAATGGCGAGATCGCGATGCGCTTGCTGCTGCTGGAACTGGCCAACGAGTATGACAAGATCTACGACCCCGCCTCCGGCAAGTACGGTGTGGACGTTGTGGAAGTGCCCGGCTCGGCGATTCTGGCGACCAGCCTGAAGACCGATTCTACCGTTGAGAACCTCAGCTCCGTGGCCCCCGACACCTACGGCAACCTCTCGTATCTGTCCATCGCGGACTGGATGCCCGCCAACCTCATTCACTGATGCCAGGCACATGTAAAGCCATCTGAGCAATGTATCTTTAAGGGGGAGGCGTCGGAGTCTTTGCTCCGGCGCTTCCTTCGTAGAGATTTGCTGCTCCCACTGAAGGAAGAGGGAAATCCATGGATAAGCTCACGCTTGGTACAAGGAACGTTTCCATCGAATTTCCCGGCGTAAAGGCGCTGACGGATGTCAGTTTTTCGGTCAGCACCGGCGAGATCCGTGCGGTTGTCGGTGCCAACGGAGCCGGGAAATCCACCCTGATGAAGATACTTGCGGGTGCGAACCCCGAATACACGGGTGAAGTATACCTTAATGATGAAGTAATCGAGCTGCGCAGCACGATGGCCGCCCAGAGGCACGGCGTGCAGATCGTCTATCAGGAAGTCGATACCGCGCTGGTGCCCACGCTCTCCGTGGCGGAAAACGTCATGCTGAACAACCTGGTCATGGATACACGCAACCCCATCATGCGTTGGAACAAAGTACGTCAGGCTGCCCGTGAGATACTCCAGCGCCTGCACATCAACGTAAACGTTCGCCACCTGGTGCAAAACCTGACCCTCGCGCAAAAGCAGATGGTGCTGATTGCGAAGGCCATCGCCGCCAAGTGCAATTTTTTGATTTTGGACGAGCCTACCGCCCCTCTGAGCGACACTGAAACGGCCGAATTGTTCCGGCTGGTGCGTCACCTTCAGGAGACAGAAAATATCGCGATCGTTTTCATCTCCCACCGCATCAACGAAGTGTTGCAGATTTGCGACCAGTATACCGTGATGCGCAACGGAGAGATTGTTGATACCACCCCCATCACGAAAAGCACGACCACCAAAGAAATCATCGATAAAATGCTTGGCCGCTCGTTTGAGGAGCTGTTCCGCAAAGACCCAGTGGAAATCGGCGAGACGGTGCTGGAAGTTTCCCATCTCTCCGGTGCGGATGGCAAGGTTGACGATGTGAGCCTGACCGTGTGCAAGGGCGAGATCGTCGGCATCGCAGGCCTTGTGGGCGCGGGCAAGTCCGAGCTGTGCAAGACCCTTTTTGGCGCGTACAAAAAGACTGCCGGTGTGATTAAGCTCAACGGCCGCACCCTGAAGATCGACATCCCCACGCACGCGGTCAAAAACCGCATTGCGCTGGTACCCGAGGAACGACGTAAGGAAGGCGTGCTGGTCAACGAGAACGTGACGCTCAACCTTTCTGCGGCTTGTCTGGGCAAGTTCTGCACGCTGTCGTTCATCAACCGCCGTAAGGCGGATGCGAACGCCCGCCATTACGTTAAGGATTTAGGCATCGTGACGCCCGGCATCCGCCAGATCGTGAAAAACCTGTCCGGTGGCAACCAGCAAAAGGTGGTCGTCGGAAAATGGCTGGCGGCCAACTGCGATGTCTACATCTTTGACGAACCCACCAAGGGTGTGGACGTCGGCGCCAAGCAGGATATCTTCCGCCTGATCAATAATATTGTCAGGCAGGGGGGCAGCGTGATCTATGCCTCGTGCGAAAACGCGGAACTCCTCTCCATCACCGACCGCATCTACGTGCTCTACGACGGGCACGTGATGGCAGAGCTGGAAACGAAAAACGCCAATGAAGACGAAATCATGCACTACGCGGTAGGCAGCGAGACCCTGTACGCATAAACGGCTCCATAGAAACACACAATGGAAGGGGAATCCACCATGCAGGCTACGCTTGGCAACAAC
>CAZOZO010000047.1:0-24013 GCA_964584315.1 uncultured Oscillospiraceae bacterium | reverse complement strand
CCAGCTATCAGGTGAACGCGGGCGTGATGGCGCTGGCCAAGAAGGACGCGATGGTGCTGCACTGCCTGCCCGCGCACCGCGGCGAGGAGATCACCGCGGACGTGCTGGAAGCCCACGCGGACGAGATTTTCGAGGAAGCGGAAAACCGCCTGCACGCGCAGAAGGCCGTGCTGGTCAAGCTGATGAAGAAGTAAGAAGCTAACGAGCAAAAAGCGACGCGGGCGGCCACAGGCCGCCCGCGTCGCTTGCGTTATCTATGGATTCTTCTTTATTTACTGTATACCTTCGGGTCCAGGATGCCCACCACCGGCAGGTTGCGGTACTTCTCGTCATAATCCAGCCCGTAGCCCACCACGAACGCGTCCGGTATCTGGAAGCAGCTGTAATCCACCGTGAGCGGCACGGTGCGGCGGCTGGGCTTGTCCAGCAGGGAGGCGATCTTGAGGCTGTTGGCGCCGCGGCTGGTCAGCGTGCGGGTCAGGTAGCTCAGCGTCATGCCGCTGTCCACGATGTCCTCCACGATCAGCACATCGCGGCCCGTGATGGGGCGGTCAAGGTCCTTGATCATGCGCACTTCGCCGCTGGACACGGTGCCCGCGCCATAGCTGGAGATGGCCATGAACTCGATGGTCAGCGGCAGGTCGATCTGCCGGATCAGGTCGGTAAAGAACAGGCTGGCGCCCTTTAAGATGCACACCATCAGCGGGGCCTTGCCCTGATAGTCGTGCGTGATGCGCGCGCCAAGCGCGGCCACGGCCTCCTTGAGCTGTTCCTCGGTATAAAGCACGCTGGATAAATCCTGATACAGGGGGGAGTTGGGGTTCATGAGGGGTCACTCCTTTTATGATTCAATGAAGGTGCAAGGCATGGGCTGGTTGATGGCGGGCAGCCACGGCGGCGCGCACGCGAGGCGCAGCAGCGCGGCGGGCTTGTCGGTCAGGCGCGTCTGTTCGCCCGCGCCCACTCCGGCGGCCCACCATACCGCGTCGCCCTCGCACAGCAGCGGCAGCACGGGGCGGAAGGGCAGGTCGAGCTTTTGATCCGTCAGCCAGCGGCGCAGGGGCTTGCCGCCGCCCGCGCCAAACGGGGCGAACTGCTCGCCCCCGCGCGCGGTGCAAAGCGTGAGGCGCGGCAACATTTCCAGCGGCACGGCGACGCAGGTGACGCCGTCCGGCACGGGGTCGGCCTGCGGTTCGAAGGGGCGCAGGATGAACGCGAACGTGCCAAAGTGCAGCATCCGCGGCGACGGGCCTACCGCGTGACCCGCAAGCGGCAGCGGCGCGGGTGCGCCCGCGGGGGCAACGGGGCCGCCGTCCGCCATGCGCACGAGGTGCAGGTGCGTTGTGCCCGCCAGCGCACACAGCCCGCGCGGCAGGTTGAGCGACTGCCCATGGGGCGCGGCCAGCAAATCGAGCAGCGCCAGCGTATCGGCGGCGCTCAGGGAATGTTCGCCGTCGCCCGTGCCTTCGGCGGCCATGGCGTTAAGGCCCAGCTCCGCAAACGCCCGCAGCGCCCGCACGGCCACGGCTTTGGGTGCGGCGGCAAGCGGCGCGCGGCGCACGCACAAAAGCGGCGGCGCATTCCACAGCGCGCTGGAAAGCAGCTCGTTCGCCTGCGTGGCGAGGCAGTCCTCATCCAGCGCGAGCAAGCGCGCGCTTTGGGCGATGTGCTCGGCGGCGCGGGGGTTTTCGGCGTTCAGGAGGGGCAGCACGTCCGCCCGCAGGCGGTTGCGCTGGCAGCAGGCGCTCCCGTTGCTCGCATCCTCGCGGTAAGGCGCGCCGTCCAGCGCGGTCAGGATATCCGCCTTGGCAAGCGACAGCAATGGGCGAACGATGCGCACGCCATCCCGCACGGTCATCTCGCGCATCCCCGCAAGGCCGCGCGCGCCGCTGCCACGGATCAGGCGGCTCAATACCGTCTCGGCCTGGTCGTCCATGTGGTGGGCGGTGAGCAGCGCGTCTGCGGCCGCCTCGCGCACGCGGGCCAGCAGCATGGCATAGCGGGCCTCGCGGGCACGGGCCTCTGCGCCCGCCGCTTCCATGCCGCCCGCAAGCCCCGCGTGGTCGCAGGTGAAGGGCACGGAAAGTGTCCTGCACAGCGCCCGGCAGAAGGCCGCGTCCGCCAGCGAGGCCTCGCCCCGCAGGCCATGCTCCACATGCGCGGCGCGCACGGTCAGGCCATGCCGCGCCCGCACCTCGCACAAAGCGTAAAGCAGCGCGACCGAATCGGCCCCGCCGCTCAATGCCAGCAGCAGCGTCGCGTCCGCGCGCAAAACCTCCGCGCGCGCGAGCGCGGCTTCCACCGTGGCGACAAACTGCTCGTTCATGGCTGTATTGTATCATTTCGTTCGGGTTTGGGCAAGAGGGGGCTTGCTAACGGCGCGGTGGAGGCAGGCGGGACAAAATGGGCGACTGCGCCCGCAGGGTGGGGGAAGCGGGGCAAAAGCCGGCGCCATTCCGTCGCGGGATGGGGCGAAGTGGCACAGGGTGGCGCGAAATCCCATGCGGTGGGGAAGCGGGCTGAATGGGCGAAAGGGCGCGCTGCAATGCATTTGTGGTGCAAAGTGGAGCATCATGGAGGAACATGCCCGCACAGTGGGGACATGGCAGCCAAGACCAGCGCCATTCCGGCGGAGAATGGGGCAAAGTGGCACAGGGTGGCGCGTGTGCCCATACAGTGGCAAACCGTGGTTGGATGGGCGGCGGGGTTGCCGCAATGCCATGGTGGTACAAAGTGGAGCAATATGGCGCTGACATACCACCCGAGCAGGCTCCAAACCCGTTGACCGGTCGCGCACTCGAAAGCCGGTGGGGCATGGTGGGAGAAGGTGGGGCGGGCGACGCGCCATGCCGCTTCCGCGCACGCAAAAGCCGCGGCAAACGCTTTCTTGCGCTTGCCGCGGCTTGATGTCGCGGAGGGCGGTCTGTGACGGCTTTACTTGAGCGTGACCACCGCGCGCACATTGGCGGTCACGGTCAGGGTGCCCGCTTCGATGGGCGTGCCCGCGGCCATGTCATAGGCCATGGCCCTGCCGGAGTAGGGCATGTACACGTCGTTCGCCTCGCCGATGCTGACGATGTCGCCCACGTCGCGGCCGATGGCCTTGGCCAGCAGCGTGGCCCTGCGCAGCGCTTCCTGCGCGGCGGTAGAAAGCGCCTGATCATAGGCGGCGGCGCTTTCGCTGCTCTCAAAGTTGACGCCGTAGATCTGGTTTGCGCCGTGCGCCATGGCGCTGTCCAGGAACGCGGCCAGCCTGTCCAGCGTGCGAACGGTCACGGTCACGGTGTTGCTGACCGTGTAGCCGATCACCTTCTGCTGCTCGGCGGCGCTGGTGGCGCTGTAGTCATACACGGGGCTTACGCTGAAGTTGCTGGTCTGGATATCCTCGGCGGCGATGCCGAGGCTTTTGAGGTCGTCAATCACGCTCTGCATGGCGGCGGCGTTGGCGACCTGCGCGCCCATGACGGTGGTATCCTGCGTGGTCACGCCGGCGGTGAACACGGCGCGGTCGGGCGTTAAGGTCACGGTGCCGGTGCCCACGGCGGTCACGGTGGCTTCGCCTTCGGCGAAGGCGGGCAGGGCAAACAGGCACAGCGTGAGCATCATGAGGATGGCGATGGTCTTTCTAAACATGAAGGTTGCTCCTTTCAATATCGGCAATGGTCAGGGGAGAGAGAAAGGGGCGGCGGGCCGCCGCCCCGGGCAAACGTTACTCGCGCCCGTCGGCTTCGGGCTCGGCGGGGTGCTCGGGCGCTGTGGGCGCGGCGGTGTCAGTGCCCTTGGCGGCGGCAATACTGGGCGTGTTTGCGTCGTCCCTGTCGCCTTTGGGGTGCTTTCTGCGCCACGCGCGGCGGAGGGCCACGATCAGCACGATCAGCAGCGCGAGGGGCACCAGCACGGGCAGCATCATGGCCAGAAACACCAGCAGGTTTTGCGTGAAGGTGGCAAGGCCCTTGATGCTCGCCTCAAAGCCGCTGCCGATGCGCTGCCACAGCGTGAGCTCGGTGGCCTGCGCGGTGTCGCCCGCGCTCTGCTCCTGCAGGGTCACGCTCACGGCGCTTTTATCCACATCGCGGTCGATGGTGCGCAGGCTGCTCTCCAGCGAATCGATCTGGTACTGCGTATCGGCGATCTCGCTCTCGATCTCAAGCAGGTCGGTCACGTCGGCGGCCTGCTTGATCAGCTCGGTCAGGCGGGTCATCTTGTCGCGCTGGGTGGCAAGGCGCATGGAGGTATCGGCGTACTGGGTGCTCATGTCGGTGGCGCTCTCGTAGCGGCTCAGCACACGGCCGATGCCGCCGATGCCCTCCAGAAACGCGTCCAGCTTGTCGCTGGGCACGCGCAGGCTCAGGTAGGCCACGCGATCCATGCGAGGTGAAGGCTCGCCGTTCAGGCTCACACTGGCCACATAGCCGCCCAGATCGGCCACCAGCTTCTGCACGGCGGCTACGTCCGCGTCGTAGCTGGTGGTGGCAAGGGTCAGGTCCGCGGTGCGCACGATCTTCGTGCCCGCCTCGCCCTGCGGGGGCGTGGCGGTATCCGTGCCGCGCGCGCCCGTATCGCCGCCCGCGGGTGCTGCGGCGGTCATGCCGTACTCTGCCTCGGGCAGGGCGGCGTAGCTCTCGGCGCTGTCCATGGCCCAGCTGTTGCCGCCGCCGCTTTGGCTGGCTTGCACCTTGGGGGAGGGGGCGTAGTCCGGCTCGTTATAAACCAGCGTGGGGATCAGGTTGCCGGCCGATAGCGCGCCGATCACGAGCACCAGCGCCGCCGCGGCGGGCAGCAGGGTGCGCCAGAGGGCTTTGGTATGGCGTTGCGTTTTCATGGTTTGTCTCTCCTCTCGCAGTACGGCTGCGCGCCACGCGGCGCGGTAGCCGTCGGGTATGTCCGCTTGGTACAGGTCGGTCAGCGCGCGGTCCAGCGCGTCGGTTTCGTGTTGCTTTTCCATGGGCTGACCTCCTTTCATCCCTTTGGACGAGATTCGCTGCGAAAGGTTCCATCCAGCATGCGATCATTCTGGGTGCGGGGGGTGCCGCTACGGCTTGAGCAGGCCCTCCAGCTTGTCCTTCAGGCGGCTCAGGCGGCTCTTGACCGTGCCGATAGAGAGGCGAAGCGCCTCCGCGAGGGCTTCGTAGCTCATGCCCTCGCCGTAGCGCAGCGAGAGCAGGATTTGCTGGTCGGGCGGCAGCCCCGCGACGGCCTCGCGCAGGCGCTCGCGCTCGGCATCCTGCTCATAGGCCTCCTCGGGCGTGGGGGCATCGTCCGGCGGGTCGAAGCCCGCCTCGCCCATCGCATCCAGCGAGGCGGCTTCCGCGCGCACGCGGGGGCGCCGGAGCATATCCAGGCACACGTTGTGCGCGATGCGGTACAGCCAGGTGGCCACGCTGCTCAGGCCGTAAAAGCGCCCAATGGCGCGGTAGGCGCGCAGCATGGCTTCCTGCGCCGCGTCCTGCGCGTCGGCCTCGTTTTTGAGCATTTGCAGGCAGTGGCGGTACACGAGGCCCTCGTAGGGTGCGCAAAGCGCGGTGAACGCCTCCGCGTCGCCCGTTCGGGCTTTCCTGAGCAGCAGTTCGCTCACCCGCGCACCCCCTTTCGACTGGCCATACTCATTGGACGGGCAAGCCCTTCGTTTTGTTCCCTCTATGTGCAAAAAAGCGTGAAAAACGTCTGTAAGCTTGACAAGGCAAGCCTTTGGTGGTTAGATAGGAAAGGCTCACGGCTACGGCCCAGCCATCACAAAGGGGCGTTTTACTTGCAGCTGATCGATTCGCACGCGCACATTTACCCCGATGCCATCGCGGTGAAGGCCGCGCACTCCATCGCGGAGTTTTACGATATCCCTATGTGCGGTGACGGGCGTTTAGGCACGCTGCTCACGCGCGGCGCTGAGGCGGGCATATCGCGCCACCTAGTGCACAGCGTGGGCGTTACGCCGGACAGGGTGCCTAGCGTGAACGACTACCTGATGCGCACCGTGGCTGCCCATCCCGACCGGCTGGTGGGCTTCGGCACCATGCACCCCGACGTGCCCGATGTGCGCGCGGAGCTCAGGCGCATCAGGGCGGGCGGGCTGCGCGGGGTCAAGGTGCATCCGGATTTCCAGCGCTTTCTGCTGGATGATGGCGCGGCGGTCGCCATGTTCCGCGCGCTGGCGGAGGCGGGGATGCCCGCGCTGGTGCACACGGGCGATACGCGCTACCCCTACAGCCAGCCCGCGCGCATGGCGGCGGTGTTGAAGGCCGTGCCGGGGCTGAAGGTGATTTGCGCGCACCTTGGCGGCTGGTCGGTGTGGGACGAGGGCTGGAAGCAGCTTGCGGACCTGGACGGCGTATGGGTGGATACGTCCTCCAGCCTGTATGCGATGGAACCGGACTGGGCGGTGGACATCATCCGCCGCTATGGGGCGGACAGGGTGCTTTTCGGCACCGACTACCCCATGTGGGACCCCGTGGAGGAGCGCGCCCGCTTCGATGCGCTGCCCCTGCTTGAAACCGAGCGCGAGCGCATCGCGCACCTGAACTTTGAAGACTTCTTGAAAGGACTTACCTGATATGCCTGAAAAAGACACCATTGCGGCGGTAAGCGCCCCCGTGACCGAGAACAGCATCCTGGCCGACCTGCGCGCGATGGGCGTGCGCCGCGGCGAAACCCTGATCGTGCACAGCGCCATGAGCAAGCTGGGCTGGGTGTGCGGGCGCGAGGCCACGGTGATCCGCGCGCTCCTGCGCGCGGTGGGGCCGTTTGGCACCATCGTGATGCCTGCCCACAGCGGCGACAACAGCGAGCCTTCCAAATGGAGCAACCCGCCCGTGCCGGAGAGCTGGTTTGCCATCGTGCGGGATTCCATGCCCGGTTTTGACCGCCGCGTGACGGCCACGCGCGCCATCGGTCAGGTGGCCGAGACCTTCCGCCGTTACCCGGGCACGAAGCGCTCCGCCCACCCCAATGTGAGCTGGGCCATGCACGGGCCGTTTGCCGCGTGGCGGCTGCGCGGCCACACGGCGGGCAGGCCCTGCTTTGGCATGAAGTCGCCGCTGGGGCGGCTGTACCGGCAAAACGCGCGCACGCTGCTGATCGGCGTGGGCTACGGCAACTGCACCTCGCTGCACCTGGCCGAGGCGGTCAGCGAAAACACCCCGCAGACCACGCTGGGCGCGGCGGTCAAAACGCTGGGCGGTCGCAAGTGGAAAACATGGCAGGACATCGACTTTGACAGCGACCGCTTTCCGCAGATCGGCGAAGCGTACGAAGCGAGCGGCGGCGTGGTGACGGTGGGCAAGATCGGCGCGGCGGACTGCAAGCTGCTGCACATCGCCCCGCTGGTGGATTTTGGCATCAAGTGGATGCGCGAGCACCCCGCGACCGCCGAGGCGGAGGGGGAAGCAAAGGCCGAGGGCGAATCCGCAGCGACCGACGCGCCGCAACCCGAAGCTGAAGAGGCCGCCGCGGACGAAGCGCCCAAAGCCGAGGGCGAAGCGCAGGCTTAACCCCTGCGAAAGTCCAGCCCCAAATGGTACCTTCCAAAAAACCGATGAGCGACCCACGGCCTGCGCCCCTGCGGCGCGGGCCTTTTGCGTGGCGCGCGGGATGGAAGGCCTGCCCGCATCAATCGGTTCTTTACATCATTACGACGACTACAGCATACACAAAACAGGCCCTGCCGAAACGCGGGCGCGCCACGGGGCGAAGCGAGCCATGGGGGAAAGGCTCAGTCCTCCGCCTGCTCCGCGCCGCTCGCGAGCATCTCGGCGATCTCCTCCTGCTTTTTGCGCACCTGCGCCGTAAGCGGCGAGGCGGGCGCGGCTTCCTCCGCGGGCCCGCGGCGGAATGTGCCCGGCAGCAGCATGCGCACGGCCTCGCTCGCGCCTGAGGCGAACAGCTCGCCCAGCAGCCGGCGCGTTTGCGCGCGGGTATCCGGCGGCAGGCGGCGGAAGGCGGAGAACAGCTTGACCGTGCTGCCGGTCAGATCCTGCACGAGGGGGTCGATGGTCTCGCCGTCCAGCGTGGCGATGATGCCGAACACCGTGTCGGTCAAAAAGCGGCGGTCGTCCAGCGTCAGGTGGTCGATCCACTGGCGTAGGGCCTCGTCCGCCACGCGGGTGCCGATGTCCAGCCCGCCCAGCGTTTCAAAGCCGCCCTCCCGTATCTGCCAGGTGAGCGCGTCATGTTGCAAAAGGCCGATGGCGTGGCTTCGCACCACCACGAACACGGGGTGGTAGCACAGCAGCATGCCCACCACCGAGCTTTGGGGGATGTAGCTTTCCACCAGCGGGCTCACACGCGCGTAGCCCTCTCCCAGCAGGGTCGGCTCGTCCACGCCCGGCCCGTCGAAGCTGTACACGCGCGAAAGGCGCGCCTGCACAGCCGGGCAGACGTGCGCGGCAGCGTACAGCGACAGGTGGCCGCCCTTGCTGTGCCCGCCCAGCAGCAGCGGCCCGTCAAACGCCTGCGCCGCGCGCTCCACATAGGCTACAGCCTCGGCCTGTGCGGGCACGGGCTTGAAGGACATGTTCAGGTCCTCCTTCCAGCCCGCGAGGGTCAGGTCGGTGCCGCGGAAGGCGACCATGCGCGAGCCGTCCGGCAGGTGGAAGGTGGCGGCGCAAAACTGCGTCTCCTGCGCGGGGTCGATGTGGTTCACATAGTCCGTGATGCGGATGTCCGCAAAGCAGGGAGCCATAGCGCATGCCTCGGTCAAAAAATACCGCTTGCGCTGGAATGGGTCGGCAAAGCTATCGGGATAGGTGGCATGCAGGTGTTCCCACAGCGCGGCCACGGTCGTCTGCCGCCCCTCGTCCGCCAAGCCCTCCATGGGCATGTACACCACTTGCGTGAGGGCGAGGCTGTCCGGCGCGCCAAAGGGACGCTCGGCGAGCGATTCGTGGCCGAGGTCGCGTACATGATCCAAAAGCGTGGGCATGGCGGGTCCCCTCCATCAGCGGGCGGTCAAGCGCCGCCCCTGCTGACCTGAACAGGGCGATGCGGCGCAGGGAAAATGCAAAAGGGCACGGTCGATCCATACAACGGCCGGGGGTGTGAAAAGCCTGCCTGCGGCGATGTCCTTTACAGCCGCAGCGCCACGCTGCTGCCGCCGCCGCGCGCCTTGGTGACCAGCACTTGCTTGTCGATGCGCTCCTTGAGCTGCTGCACGTGCGAGATCACGCCCACCAGCCGGTTGCCCTCGCTGAGGGTGGCCAGCACGTCCACCGCGGCGGCGAGCGAATCCTCATCCAGCGTGCCAAAGCCCTCGTCGATGAACAGCGTATCCAGCCGCACGCCGCCGGAAGCGGCCTGCACCTCGTCGCTCATGCCCAGCGCCAGCGAGAGCGACGCCTTGAACTGCTCCCCGCCGCTGAGCGAGCGCACGTCGCGTTCGCCCCCGCCGTAATGGTCGACCACGTTCAGCTCCAGCCCGCTGCGCTGGCGCAGGTCGTCCGGCGCGGCGCGGCGCACCAGCTCGAACTGCCCGCCGCTCATGCGCATCAGGCGCGTGTTGGCACGGCGCAGCACGCGGTCAAGGTAGGTGGTCTGCACATACGTCTCCAGCTGGATGCGCTCCTTGCCGCGCAGCTCGCCCGTGACCGTCTGCGACAGGGTGGCGAGCCACGCGCGCCGCTCCGCCAGCGCGCCCATGCGGCGGGTGAGTGCCGCCATGCCGTCAAGCTGCGCGGCGTTCAGCTCGCGCCGCGTGCGGGCGGTCTGCCGCGCGGCATCCTGTGCTGTGCGGGCGACGAGCAACGCGGCCTTTTGGGCTTGCAGGGCGGCCATATCCGGCGCGGGCGCGCCTTGCAGCTGGGCACGCAGGGCACCCAAGGCGGCGGTATGGCTGCGCACGCCCTCCTCGGCGGCGTCGCAGGCGGTTTGCGCATCTTCCAGGGCTTTGTCCATGGCAGTTTTGCGCGCTTCCAGCGAGGCGAGCGCCGCCGCGGCCAGCTCACGGCTGGCATAGGGCAGGCTGGCCTGCTCGCCCGCAAGCTGCGCGGCCAGCGACGCGGCGCGCGCGCCCTGCGCGGCGGCCTCGGCGGCGGTATCCCGCAGGCGGGTCTCCAGCTCGGCAAGCTTTGCCTCGGCGCGGGGGATACCCTCGCGCAGGCTGATGGCCCGCTGGTCGCGCGCCTGCGCGGCGCTCACCGCCGCCGCGATGCGCGCGCCCTCGGCGGCGGCCTGACCCAGCAGGCTATCCAGCCGCGCGTCAAAATCCTCCGCTGTTGCGTTCAGGCCCAAGGCAAGCGCCGCGTCCGCCAGGTGAGCCTGCGCCGCCTGAACCGCGCCGGAGCGGGTGGCGGCCTCGGCGCTGCGCGCCGCGGCTTCGGCGGCCTGCGCCTCCGCACGCTCGCGCAGCGCGGCCAGCTCGGCCTTGTCCGGGGCGTTCGGGTGCGGGGCAGCGGGCGCGGGGTGCTCCCGCGCGCCGCAGACGGGGCAGGGCTCGCCCGCGCGCAACGTTTGCGCCAACACGCCCGCCTGCCCGTCCAAAAACAGGCGCTGGCGCGACTGATGCAGGTCCGCTGCGGCGCCCGCCTCGTCCGCAGCCTTGCGGTAGGCGGCCTGCGCCTGCGCGAGCGTGCGCATTGCGCCAAGCAGCGCAGCGGAATCCTTTTGCAGGGCGGCCAGCTTCTGCTCGCGTTCGCGGTGGCGCGCAGCATCACTTTGCAGGCGCTCGGCCTCGCGGCCCGCATCGCGCAGGGTTTCCAGCTCCGCCTTGGCGGTGTTGAGGCGGGCCGTAAGGTCGGTATGCTCGGCGCGCGCCTTGCCCTCCGCTGCCTCCGCGGTCTGTTGGGCGGCGAGCGCGGCGGCATGGGCGGCGGCGGTGCGGGCCAGCGCGTCGTACTTGGGCAAGTCTGCGCGGGCGGTGGCAAGCTGACCGGTCAGGGCCTCGCGCTCGCCTGCGCGGGCGCGCTGGGCGGCCAATGCCTGCTTTAGGGGCGGCAGCAGCGGCTCGTTCACGGCCAGCCAGCTTTCCGCCTCGCGCAGCCCGGTTTGCAGGCGCGCATACTCCGCGGCTTTGCCCAGCCCCGCGTCCACATCGCTGATGCGCGCGTCAAGCGCGGCCATCTCCGCCTGCGCGGCGTCGAGCAGTCGGTCGTCCGCATCCAGCAGCGTTTGTATCAGCGCCATGGCGGCCGCGCTGTCCGGCACAGCGCGGGCGAGAGCCGCAAGCTCCTCGGCGGCGGGATCGCCCTCGGGCGCGCGCACGGCGGCCATGCACTGCGCCATGTCGCGGTCCATCAGGCGGCATTCGCCATCCACGGCCATCGCGTCCGCTTTGACGCGGTTTTGAAAATCAAGGTATGGCCCCGTGCCAAAGATATCGCGAAACAGCTCGCCCCGCTCCTTGGTGCCCGCCAGCAAAAGCTGCTGGAACGCGCCCTGCGCGATCATCGCGATGTGGCAAAACTGCTCCCTGTCCACGCCCAGCAGATCGGCAATGGCGCGGGTCACCTCGGTGGGCTTGGCAAGGGGGGCGCGCCCGTCCGGCCAGGTAAGCGTCGCGCCGCCCGCCTCGGTCACGGTGCCGCCGCCGCGCTTGGCATCGCGCTCCCGCGGCAGGGTGCGTTCCACGGTGTAGGTGTGCCCGCGGTGGGCAAACGTCATGCGCACGAACGCGGGGGCCGCGGGCTCGGCATAGCGGCTGCGCAGCATGCCCGCGTCGCGGCTGAGGCCGCCCGGCTCGCCGTACAGCGCGAAGGTGATGGCGTCAAACACGGTGGTCTTGCCCGCGCCCGTCACGCCTGTGATCAGGTACAGGCCGCGCTCGCCCAGGGCGGCCAGGTCGAGCGCCACTTCGCCCGCGAATGGGCCGAACGCCCGCATGGTGAGTAGCAAAGGTCTCATGCGCGGCCCTCCCACTGCTTTTCCATCAGCGCCTGCGCGTAGGCGCGTTGTGCCTCGCCCATGGGGCGGTTGTTTTGCAGGGTAAAAAAATCTTCCAGCAGCTGGAGGGGCGCGCGGGGGCGTTCCGCGTCCGGCGCGTCCGTACCGCCCGCCCGTGTGCGCGTATTGTCGTAATCCAGCCGCAAGAGGTTGGGATAGATGACCTGCAGCTTCGCCAGCGCGTCGGGCACGTCATCCTCATCGGTCAGGGTGATGTGCAGGTAATCGTCCACGGCGGTGCCAAGGTAGTTTTGGCGCAGGGTGAGGGCCGCGTAGGCGCCGCGCAGTTCCCGCAGCTCATGCAGCGGTGAAAGTGGCAACAGTCGCACCGCCACGTCTCCCTTTGCGCCGAGGGTGACCAGCGCGGCGCTCTTTTGGTCGCGCGCCTCCGAAAACGAGTATTTGAGCGGCGAGCCCGCGTAGCGCACGGTATCGCGGCCCACGCCTTGGGCGCGGTGCAGGTGCCCCAGCGCCACATAATCGAACGGATTGAAAATCGCCGCGTCCACGTTGTCCAGTCCGCCGATGGGCGCTTCCTCGGACTCGGTCCGCTCGCTGCCGGTCAGGTACTGGTGGCACAGCAGCACGTTGCGCTCGCCCGCATTCAGCGGCAGGGTGTCAAGCACGCTGCACACCGCGTCGGTGTAGGTATCGGCGTTGGCATCGGGCAGGGCGGCGCGCACGTGCGCTGGCTTGAGGAACGGCAGCGGCCACAGCGCCACCGTGCCGTGCTCGTCCGTGAGGCGCACGGGGGTCACGGTGGGGTGCGCCGCGTCCAGCGGGGGGCTGATGTGCACGCCACGCGCCGTAAGCAGCGCCGCGCCGAAGGCCAGCCGCTCCGCCGAGTCGTGGTTGCCGCTGATGAGCACCACCGGCACGCCGCGCTGCGCAAGGCCGGTCAGGAACATATCCAGCAGCCCCACCGCCTCGGCGGAGGGCACGGGCTTGTCGTATACGTCGCCCGCCACCAGTACGGCGTGCGGGCGCTCCGCATCCACCATGGCGAGGATCTGCGTAAGGATGTGCCGCTGGTCGGCGGCCAGCGGGGCTTCGTTCAGTTTTTTGCCCAGGTGCAGGTCGGAAAGGTGCAAAAGCCGCACGGCAAACGCCTCCCTTGGGTGACTAATGGCATTGTACGGTGCCTTGCGGCGCGCGTCAAGTGCCCGGTGGGTGAAGGGATGGAACGTATGGTTTTCAACCGCGCCGCAGTGTGCTATACTATTAAGAAGCGATCGGCGTGCCCCGTGGCGTGCGGGCTGGCCCGCGGGGTGCGGGGCCGCGCTGCCGATAGGAGGCCGTGCATGAAACGGAGAAACCTGTTCAGCCTGATATTCATCGGTGCGACGCTGGGGCTGATGGTGGTGCTCGCATTTTCGGGCGGCGAGCTGACCGGCGCGTGGGGCGCGCTGCGCACGCTGGACATGCGCTGGGTGCTGGCCGCGCTTGCGGCCATCGCGCTCAACGTGCTGTTTGACGCGCTGTGCATGTTTTACTTCCTGCGCGGGCAAAAGCATGGCGTTACGCTGGGCACGGCGGTCTATGTGTCGCTGATCGGCTTCTATTACAGCAACATCACCCCCGGGGCCAGCGGCGGGCAGCCCATGCAGGTGTACCACATGAGCAAGCACGGCGTGCCGGTCGCCATCGGCACCAGCGCCGTGTCCATCCGCTTTTTTGCGTCGCAGCTGATGCTGGTGCTCACCGCCGGGGCGCTGTGGCTTGCAAACGCCGGCTTTGTGGAGGCGCAGCTGGGCGGGGTGCGCCTGATCGTCTACATCGGCTTCGGGCTCAACTTCCTGTCCATCCCGCTGATCCTGCTGGCGGCGCTGCACCGCCCGCTGGTGGAGGCGGTGATCGGGTTTTTCGTGCGGCTGCTGGCAAGGATGAAGCTGGTCAAAAAGCCCGAGGAGCGGCTGATCCGCATCGGCGCGGGGCTGGACACCTACCACGCGAGCATCCTGCGCCTGGCTAAGAAGCCCTGGCAGCTGGTCGCGCTGCTGCTGCTGGCGGGGCTGAGCAACCTGGGGCTGATGGCGGTGCCGGTGTGCGTGTACTATGCCTTCGGGCTGAGCGGCACGCCGTGGCTGCAACTGCTGACGGTTTCCACCCTGCTGTTCATGAGCGCGAGCTACACGCCCCTGCCGGGGGCCAGCGGCGCGCAGGAGGGCGGGTTTCTGGTGTTCTTCCGCGGGCTGTTCCCACAGGGGGTCATCGGTGTGGCAATCCTCGTGTGGCGGTTTTTCACGTTCTATCTGTTCCTGATCATCGGCGCGGTCATGAGCATTGCCAACAACCTGCGCGAGAACCGCCGCCGCGCCCGCGAAGAGGCGCAGGCCGCGCCGCCGCCGGACGGCGAAGCGTGATTCCTGGGGTGCCTGCGCGCGGCGCGCACAGGTTGAAAGGAGAGCGTTCCATGAAGAAAATCGTTGCCCTGACCCTCGCGGCCCTGCTGGCGCTCAGCACGGGCTTCGCCTCGGCCGCCACCTACACCGCGGGCCGGTATTACACGATGGATTACGACGACCAAGCCTTCTGGCTGGACGATACCTCCTACACCGGCGAAAACGCCGACGACTATATCTGGCTGTATATGCTCTATGACGACAGCATGGTGATCGACGCGGCGCTGGCGCCCGCGTACGGCTACGAGGGCGTAAACCTCTACGAGGCCGACGAGGACGAGCGCGAAGCCTACGTGGCCGAAACGCTGGAGAGCTTCGCGGATTACAACGCAGTGTATGTGGACGCCCTCACCTCGGTGAGCGGATACCCGTTCTACATTTTCAGCATGGAGGGCGAAGACGGCCCTTACTATTTCGGCGAAACGATCATCGGGGGCACAAGCGTGAACCTGAGCTGCTATTACAGCGACGAAGCCGCGCCGGATGATGCGCTGCTGGAAGCGCTGGAAAGGCTGCTGATCACCATCCGGCCCGCGGAGCCGGAGGATGAGCCCCGGATTGGGATAGACATCTAGGGTGGAAAAAAGAGCGACCCCCCGCCTTGGCGGGGGGTCGCTCTGCCTGTTGTATAGCCGAGTTGCGTTCGTGCGCCGCATCCAGTTTCCGTTACAGCGGGCGGCGGGTCAGCGGATGACGTCCGTTCGCATGAAGGGCCGCAGCGCTTCCGGCACGGTCACGCTGCCGTCGTCGTTCTGGTAATTTTCCAGAATCGCGGCCACCGTGCGGCCCACGGCCACGCCGCTGCCGTTTAAGGTATGGCAGAACTGCGGCTTGTCCTTGGCGTTTTCACGGTAGCGGATGCCCGCGCGCCGCGCCTGAAAATCCTCGCAGTTGGAGCAGCTGGAGATCTCCACATAGCGGTTATAGCTGGGCATCCACACCTCGATGTCATACGTCTTGGCGGCGGAAAAGCCCATGTCGCCCGTGGACAGGCACACCACCCGGTAGGGCAGGCCCAGGAGCCTGAGCACCTTTTCGGCCTCCGCCGTCATAGTTTCCAGCTCGTCATAGCTCTGCTCTGGCTTGGTGATCTTGACCATTTCCACCTTGTTGAACTGGTGCTGGCGGATCAGGCCGCGTGTGTCGCGCCCCGCGCTGCCCGCCTCCGAGCGGAAGCACGCGGAAAAAGCACAGTGCCGGATGGGCAGCGTTTCGCCGTCCAAAATCATATCGCGGTACAGGTTGGTGACCGGCACCTCCGCCGTGGGGATCAGGAAGGTGTTGGGGTCCACCTTGTAGGCGTCCTCCTCAAACTTGGGCAGCTGGCCGGTGCCCGTCATGGTCTGGCGCGTGACCATGTAGGGGGGCAGCACTTCCTCGTAGCCCGCGTCGATGTGCGTGTCCAGAAAAAACGAGATAATCGCCCGCTCCAGCCGCGCGCCAAGGCCGCGGTACACCGTGAAGCGCGCGCCGCTGATCTTGGCCGCGCCGTCGAAATCCAGTATTTTCAGGTCGGTGCCGATATCCCAGTGCGGCTTGGGCTCCCAAGCGAAGGTGCGCGGCTGGCCCCAGCGGCGCTGCTCCACATTGGCGCGGTCGTCCTCGCCCAGCGGCACGGAGGCATGCGGGTAGTTGGGCACGGTCATCAAAAACTGGTTTTGCGCCTCGTCCAGCGCATTGATCTGCGCGTCCAGCTGCGTGATCTCCTCGCCTAGCGCGCGCATCGCCTCCATGATGGCGGCGGTCTCGGCTTCGGCCCTGCCGTTTTTCTTGGCCAGTCCGATCTCCTTGCTGGTCTGGTTGCGCAGGGCTTTCTTTTCCTCTGCCTGCGCCATCAGCGCGCGGCGCTGCTCATCCTTTTGCAGAAAATCGTCTACCACGGATGCGTCCTTGTTGCGGCTTATCAGCATGTCCCTGAGTTCCTGCGGGTTCTGGCGAATGCGGCGTACGTCCAGCATGATGAATGCCCTCCTTATGGAAGAATAGAAAACGCCCCTGCCAATGGCTCACGCCATCGCAGGGACGGAGGATGCGTTGCTCCGCGGTGCCACCCGGCTTAAGCGCGCTGGGCGCGCTTCACTTTTGCCGCGCTGTAACGGGCGCGCCCGACCGGCTCGTCGCCGGAGGCTAACGCGGTGGAAGGGGGATAGCGCCTTTGCGGGCTTGCACCGAACGCCCGCTCTCTGTAAAAGGCGGCTGACCCCGCCGCGGTCATGGCCGTGAAGGTATTATACGCGCGAACGGGGGGAAATGCAAGTGGGGAAAGGGGGAGGAAAGGGGCACTTCCCCTGCCGCGGCGGCACAGGGGTCGAGGGGGCAATGCCCCCTCGCGGGGTTTGGGGCGGCGCCCCAAGGTTCCCCCGTTTACAGGAAAACGAAAGCGAGCGGTGAGCCGCTAAGCGGCTCCGATGCGAGCGGCACTGGCGTACTGCCACTAAGGCGGGCAGCGTTCCCACCGCCGCCTCTTTACGTGGCTAGCCCGATGGATGACAACGACGTGGTCGCGTTGCAGGGTTGGCTTCTGCCGTCGCTCGCATCGGAGCCGCTGCGCGGCTCACCGCTCGCTTACTACTTTACGCTGCGGCGTGGGGCCTTGGGGTTTCTGTCCCACTCGGTTTGATCGTCGCGCAAGGCACTGTCGTGCCCTGCGCTTGTCAAACCTCACTCCCGCCAGCCTGATCGGCGCACATGGCACTGCCGTGCCACGCGCTTGTCAGGCTGGCCACCTCCGATTCGCTCACGGCTTCGCCATGGTGCCCACAGGGCACATGCTCATCTCTGGTGCCTGCGGGTCGCTCGCCGCTACGCGGCATTGCCCACTGGGCAAACGCTTCCCTCCGCTGCCCTTGACCCATTTTCCTGCCCTAATTCAAACTGGCATAGACCACATTGCGCATCTTCCGTGCCAGCTCATTGGTGCCCGCGCCCGTCAAATGCTGGAACATCACCAGCACCATATCCTCCGCCGGGCACACCGACATATACGCGCCCGCCCAGCCGTCCCAGCCATACTCGCCCACCGCGCCCAGCGAAAAGCTTTGCCCGGGCTTGAGCAGCACGCGCATCAGCCCGCCGTAGCCCTGCCCCAGCAGGCTGTCGAACGTGGTCATGTCCATCTGCTTTTGCGTCAAATGGTTCTGACGCAGCCAATCCACCCCATAGCGGCTGAGCACCCGCTCGCCGCACAGCTCGCCTTCGCCCAGCAGCATGCGTCCAAACTTCATCACGTCGTCCGCAGTGCCGGTCAGCCCTGCGCCGCCGCTCAAAAAGTTGGGGCGCGTCAGGTATTGCGAGGGCCCGAAATGGTTGCCCGAAAACGGGCACAAAATGCCATCGCGCTTTTCGTACAGCGTGGCCAGCCGGTGCTGCTTGCCCTCCGGCACGTAAAAGCCCGTGTCGTCCATGCCCAGGGGGTCAAAAATGGTCTCCTGCATGTACTGATCCAGCGGCTTGCCGCTCGCCAGCTCGATGATCGCGCCCAGCACATCCGCCGAGGTGCTGTACTGAAAGCCCTCGCCCGGGCTGAACGCCAGCGGCGCCTCGCCCATCCGGTTGGCGAAGGTCACGGTATCCGGCTGGTTGCCCGCGGCAGTATCCGCGTAGAACTGGTCGAACATCGCAGCGGCGGCGCGCTCGGCGGGCGTGGCGTCGCCCGCGTAGCACAGCCCGCTGGTCATGGAAAACAGGTCGCGCACCAGCATGGGGCGCTTGGCGGGCACGGTTTTGGTATCGCTCACCGCCACGCGCTGCTGCTTGAACGCGGGCAGAAAATCGCCCACGGGGGCGAGGATGTCCAGCAGGCCCCGCTCGATCAGCGTCATGGCGGCCACGGCGCACACCGGCTTGGTGAGCGAATAGAACCGGAAGATGGTATCGCGCTGCACGGGCGTGCCGCGGCCCAGGTCCGCGTGGCCGCTGGTCAGGAACAGCTTCTCCTCGCCGCCGCGCCACAGCGTGGCCAGCGCGCAAGGCGTGTCGCCGCGGGCCGTGGCTTCGTCCATCAGGCGGGTCAGGTCTTTCTTCAGGCGTTTCATGGGCGGTTAACCTCCTGCGCAAGGTGTTTGCGTGCATCATAGCACGGCGCTTATGCCATGTCAACGCACGGGTTTGCGGCGCCAAAGCATACCCCGCGCCCATCGCGCGCAGGCGCAAATTTCCAGCGCGGGCCTTGCGCGGGGAAGGAAGTGCGAAGCGCGGGCGAGAATAATAACAGGATAAGCAAAAGCAGGAGGTACCCATGTCGCAGGACGGGCAAAAGAGCGCAGCGGCGTTAAGGGCCGCGGGCGAGGAGATATTCCGGCGCGGCAGCGTGAGCCTGCACGCGCAGGATGCGCGCGCCCTCACGCTGCATGTGGGCGGTGCCGCGGAGCATACCGTGGTGCTGCACGCGGACGGCGCGGCGGAGTGCACCTGCGGGGGCCGCGGCGACGCGGGCTGTGAGCATATCGTGGCCGCCACCCTGAAGGCGGGGGAGGATGGCTCGCTGCGCCTGCTGCGGCAGGAGAAGGAATTACAGCTGGGGCAGGATATGCTGCTGGCCTTAAGCCGCGCCATGCCGGGTGGCGAGAGCGTGCGCGTGGCGGCCACGCTGCGCCTGTTTGCGGACGGGCGCGTGGGCCTCGGCGTGCAGATGGGGCAGGAGCGGCTCTATGCGGTGCGCAGCATCCCGGAGCTGCTGGGCTGCTACCTGCGTGGCACGCCGCTGATCCTGTCCGAGCGCTTAACGTGGCGGCCCGCCGCCACCCGCTTTTCCAAGGATGACGAGGGGCTGCTGCTTTTGCTGCTCAGCCACATTCCCCCCCGCGAGGCGGACGCGGAGCCCGACACGGAACCCGCGCCGGAGGACGGCGCGGCCCGCCCCACGAGCGAGGGGCGCTTTGTGCTGCTGACCGGCGCGTTTTTACAGAGCGTGCTGCGCTTTTTTGAGACGCGGCCCTTCCTGCTGATGGCGGAGGGCGCGCACAAGCCGCAGGCGAACATCCGCACGGTGGAATTGCCGCTGTGCTTTTCGGTGAGCGTCATGGGCGGCGCGGTGCTGGCGCGCGCGGACGGCGCGGAGGATATGCGCCTGGTAACGCCGGACGGCCGCTACGTGTTCACGGAGGGGCGCATCGTGCGCCTGCACGGCGCGCAGGCGCGCGTATGCCGCCTGATGTGCCAGAGTGGCCGGGACTTTCGCTACCCCGCGCAGGACCCGGAGGAAACGCTCTCCACGCTGCTGCCCGCCCTCTCCACGGTGGGCACGGTGGTGCCCTCAGCCGAGCTGATGCGCAGGCTTGTGCGCGAGCCGCTCAAGGCGCGGGTGTATATCGACCTGTCGGACGGCAACGTGGAGGCCCGGCTTGCCCTGCACTACGGCGAGCAGGAGCTCAACCCCTTTGAATCGGCGCCCGAAGTGCCCGAGGCTGCGCCCGCGGAGGACGCCCAGGCCGACGGGGCCGCGCCGCCCCCGCAGCGCCTGCTGCTGCGCGACGGCCGCGCGGAAACGGAGCTGCTGGACTTTTTCAGCGACGCGGGCTTCGTGGTGCGGCAGGGGCGCATCGTGCTGCGCCGCGCGCGCGACATCCTCGCGTTTTGCACGCAGGGCGTGGCGGAGCTGGGCAAATTGGCCGAAGTGTATGTGAGCGAGGCGTTTAAGCGCATCAAGCCCCGGCGCTTCAGCGGGCGCGCGTCGTTCCGCATGCGCGGAGGCAGGCTGGTGTTCGCCCTGCTGGAGGATAACCAGCCCGTGGCCGAGCTTTTGCCCATTTTGCAGGCCGTGGTGGCGCGCCAGCAGTATGTGCGCCTGAAAACGGGCGAGTTCCTCGACCTGCGCGACATGGCGGCGCTCGCGCCCGTGGCGCAGGAGCTGCTGGAGGCCGCCGCGCTGGACGACCCCGCCGCCGAGGAGAGCGCGCGGGAGCTGAGCTTCGGGGCCTACCGCGCGGCGTACATGGTCAGCATGCTGCGCATGGCGGGCGGCGAGGTGGACGCCACCGAGGACGTGGAGCACGCGGCCCGCGCCTTGACCGAGCGCGCGGAGTCGTTTGAGAGCTTCATCCCCACGCGGCTGAGCCGTAAGCTGGCCCCCTACCAGAAGCGCGGCGCGGGGTGGATCCTCTCGCTGTACGAGGCACGCATGGGCGGCATTCTGGCGGACGAGATGGGGCTGGGCAAAACCGTGCAGGTGATCGCCGCGCTGTCCGCGGCAAAAAAGAAAAACGGCGGCATGAAGAGCCTGATCGTGACCCCCACGTCGCTGGTGTACCACTGGCTGGCGGAGTTCAAGCGCTTTGACGAGAGCCTGACGGTGCGGCTGGTAAACGGCGTGCGGGAGGAGCGGCGGCGGCAGATTGACGAGCTGCGGGCCGACCCGGCGGTGGACGTGATTTTGACCAGCTACCCGCTGCTGCGGCGCGATATCGACTTCATCCGCGATATCCCGCTGCGCTTTGCCATTTTGGACGAGGCGCAGTTCGTCAAAAACGCGCAGTCCATCGGCGCGGCGGCGGCCAAGGAGCTGAACGCGCAGGTGCGCATCGCGCTGACGGGCACGCCCATGGAGAACCATACGGGCGAGCTATGGAGCATCTTCGACTTCGCGCTGCCGGGCTATTTGGGCACGCAGGGCTCGTTCCTGCGCCGCTACGGCGGCAGCGAACGCGCGGAGGAGCTGCAGGAGCGCATCCGCCCGTTCCTGATGCGCCGCCTGAAACAGGAGGTGCTCGCGGGCCTGCCGGAAAAGCGGGAGCAGAGCCTGTACGCCGCCATGACGCCGGAGCAGGAGAAGGTGTACAGCCAGCTGCTGGGCACGCTGCGCCAGCATGTGGGCGAGGCGCTGGCCAGCGGCTCGCTGCCCAGGGCGCGGATGCAGGTTTTAAGCGTGCTTTTGAAGCTGCGGCAGGTGTGCTGCCACCCAAGGCTGTTTTTGCCGGATTACGAGGGCACCAGCGGCAAATTGGAACTGCTGGTGCAAACGGTGCAGCAGGCCGTGCAGGGCAAGCGCCGGATGCTGATTTTCAGCCAGTTTGTGGGCATGCTGCAAATCATCCGCAAGCGGCTTTCGCGCGAAGGGGTGCGCACGCTGTACCTGGACGGCAGTACGAAGCCGGAAACAAGGCAGGAGCTGTGCGACCGGTTTAACGGCGGCGAGGGTCAGGTGTTCCTGATCAGCCTGAAGGCGGGCGGCACGGGGCTGAACCTGACGGGCGCGGATCTGGTGATCCACTATGACCCGTGGTGGAACCCGGCGGTGGAGGATCAGGCGACAGACAGGGCGCACCGCATCGGGCAGACGAAGGATGTGGATGTGGTGAAGCTGATCGCGCAGGGGACGATTGAGGAGAAGGTAACGGATCTGAGCAAGCGGAAACGGGCGATATTCGACCGGGTGGTGCTGGCGGGCGAGACGGCGCTGGAGGCACTGACGGAGGAGGATATCAGGAGCCTTTTCTTCTAGGGAGAACAAAGGAGGGTCAAGGGCACCGGAGGGAAGCGTTTGCCCAGTGGGCAACGCCGCGTAGCGGCGAGCGACCCGCAGGCACCAGAGATGAGCATGTGCCCTGTGGGCACCATGGCGAAGCCGTGAGCGAATCGGAGGTGGCCAGCCTGACAAGCGCGTGGCACGGCAGTGCCATGTGCGCCGATCAAACCGACCGGACAATGGCCCTTGCGGGTGCAGGGCAGAGCCCTGCGACCCCACGCCGCAGCGAGATATCGCAAGCGAGCGGTCAGCACCGCAGGCGCTGCGATGCGAGCGGAATAACGGCCAATTATCATTGCCCGCACAACCCGCACCCGTTTGACATGGCACCATACGCAACCAAGGCAACTTATCACAGGAGGCATCCATCTCATGACCATCGAAATCAACGGTTCCACCATCCACTACGAAATTATCGGCTCCGGCAAGCCCGTCCTCATGCTGCATGGCTTCCCCGTGGATCATCGCCTGATGACGGGCTGTATGGAGCCTATCTTTCAAGCCCTGCCAAACTACCGGCGCATCTACATCGACCTGCCGGGCCTTGGGCAAAGCAAAGCCGCGCCCGACCTGCACACCGCGGAGGCGATGCTGGAGACGCTGGTGGGCTTCATCCGCGCGGTGCTGGGGCAGGAGCGCTTCCTCGTGGCGGGGGAGAGCTACGGCGGCTTTATGACGCTGGGGCTGCTGACGACCGATATTGCCGCCCAACTGGACGGCGCGCTGCTGCTGTGCCCGCGCATCCGCTACGAAATGGACCCCGCCCTCACGCCAAAAAAGCCGCTGCTCACGGCGGACGCGGCGCTGCTGGCCCGCGAGCAGGGCGATGCGTTCAAAGGCTTTCTGGAATACGCGGTGGTCGCCACGCCCGAAACCTGGGCGCGCTACCAGGCCGATGTGCAGCCCGGCCTTGCCGCCGCGGACCCCACCTTCGTGCATGCCTACGATAACGGCGGCTATGCGCCCGCGCGCCTTGCCAAGCTCGAAAGCCTGACGTTTGACAGGCCCGTGTGCTTCGTGCTGGGCAGGCAGGATCAGTGCGTGGGCTATGCCGACGCCTTCCCCTATGTGCACCGCCTGCCGCGCGTGACCTGCGCCGTGCTGGACGGCGCGGGCCACAACGCCCAGTGGGAGCGGCAGCCGCTTTTTGAGGCGCTGGTACGCGACTGGCTGGATCGCGCTCGGGCGACAGCCGTGGCGTAAAAGCCCCGACCTGACGCGCAAGGAGGCGAGGCCGATGTGCGGTCGCTGTTTTATCGATATCGACGCGGATAACCCAAAGCTGCGCGCCATCTTTGCGGAACTGGCGAAGCGCCGCCTGCCGATGTACGACCAGGTGCACGCGGGCGAGGCGTTTCCCTCGCAGATCATGCCGGTCATCCTGATGGAGGAAGCCGCGGAGTACACGGTGCGGCCCATGAAGTGGGGTTTCCCGCGCGTGGGCGGCGGGTTTGTGATCAACAGCCGCAGCGAGAAGGCCGACGTCACGCCCATGTTCCAGAAAGCCGTGCGCGAGCGGCGCTGCCTGGTGCCCATGAGCGGGTTTTACGAGTGGCGGCGGCGGAACGGCAAAAAGACGAAGGATAAGTTTGCCTTCCGCCTTCAGGATGCGCCAAAGGGCGAACTGATGTATCTGGCTGGCGTCTACGGCCAGTTTTTAGGCGGGTTCAAGGGCGACGGGTACGATGGTTTCGCCGTCATGACACGGGCGGCGGACGCGCAGGTAGCCCCCTACCACGACCGCATGCCGGTGATCCTGACCGACGAATCGCTCAAAAAGGCGTGGCTGAACCCCGCCGTGCCCTTCGCGGAGCTGCGCGCCGCGTTTGAGACGCCAAGGCTCACGGTGCAGCCTGTGGAGCCCGACCCCCGCAAGCCCTGACGCGCCCGCCGGGGCAACGGCTGCCGCGGCGGGCACCGTGCCCGTATCCCGGCGAATGGTGCAGCTGCGCGCGATTGGCGCGGGCAGGCATCGCTGCGTGCACGCGGCGTAAACCGAGGGTTGGCGTAAGCCGGCTTGCCTTCGCTTCACGCCGAAGGTGGGCCCCATACGGGCAAGGGCATTCAGCGATCACCGTGCCCCTGACCGCCACCGATGCCCACTGCCGCCGCCCGTGCAGAATCATGATAAAAAATAAAGAGTTACAGCCTGCTGAAAAATCACAAAAACCCCTTGACAACGGGCCTTCAATCAGGTAGTATATCTTTCGTCGCCTGTATGGGCTTGAAGCAGACGGGGTGTAGCGCAGTCTGGTAGCGCACGTGCTTTGGGAGCATGGGGCCG
>CAZOZO010000046.1:0-24184 GCA_964584315.1 uncultured Oscillospiraceae bacterium | reverse complement strand
CGCAGGCGCAGTTCATGGGCTACTATGTGGCACTGGACAAGGGCTATTACACCGAAGCCGGTCTCAATGTGACCATCGTGCCCGGCGGCGGCGATATCAGCGAGACGACCGCCGTATACACCGGTCAGGTGGACTTTGGCGTGACGTGGGTGAGCAACCTGATCGCCGCCAACGCGGGCGGTATGGGCTTGATCGAGGTGGCGCAAGTGTTCCAGCGTTCCGGTCTCGTGCTGGTCTACAAGCTCGCCAAGTAACACGGTTCGGTTTTCACAACGCGCAGCCCCGCGGAACGCAGGCCATGCGTTCCGCGGGGCCCCGTCAGGAGGATAAAGCCATGGATATGCTCATCAAGAACGGCTTGATCGTAACAGCGAACGAGGTATTCCGCGGCGACATCGGTGTGGAGAGCGGTAAGATCGCGCTGATCGGCGCCTCGCTGGATGTGCCCGCGCAAAAAGTCGTGGATGCAACAGGCAAGTATGTGCTGCCCGGCGGCATCGATGCGCATACCCATCTGGCAATGCCCTTCGGCGGAACCGTGTCCGCGGACGGGTATCTGTCCGGCACGCGCGCGGCAGCCTGCGGCGGCGTAACCACCGTGTTTGACTACCCCATGCAGCGCAAGGGCATGGGCATTTTGGAAATCGTGGAAAAGCGCCGCGCGCTGTGCGACCCTGAGGCCTGCGTGGATTACGCGTTCCATTGCATCATTACCGACCTGAATGGCGGCGCCATTTTGGAGGAGTTCCCCGCCGCTGTGGATTATGGCATAACCAGTTTCAAATGCTTCATGGTCTATAAAAAAGAGGGCATGATGGTGGACGACGGCACCTTTGTGAAAGTGCTGCTGGCCGCGCGAGATGCGGGAGCCATCACGAACATCCATGCCGAAAACCCTGATCTGATCGATATGTACATCGAGCAGTTCAAGCGCGAGGGCAAAACATCGCCGTGGTACCATTACCTGAGCCGCTCGGAGTTTGTCGAAGCGGAAGCAGACAAGCGTGCCGTTCACTGGGCCAAGTCCGTAGACGCACCGCTATATATCGTGCACATGGCGGACAGGGAAGGGCTGGAGGCCGCCATTGAGGCCAAGCATGCGGGCGCACCCATCTTTATCGAAACGTGCCCGCAATACCTGGAGTTTACCTGCGACGTATATAAGCGGGAGGACGGGCGCAATTTTGTGTGCTCACCGCCTATTAAAAACGAGGAGAGCCGCGCCGCCCTTTGGAAGGCCGTTGCGGATGGCGGTATCGATACCGTCGCCACCGACCATTGCCCCTTTCAGAGCTATGAGAAGGATTGGGGCAAAGACGATTTTACGAAAATACCCAACGGTTGCGCGGGCATCGAGAACCTGTATCCCTACATGCTCAGCGCCGCCAACGAGGGCAAGATCACCTTTCCGCGCGCGGTGCAGCTATGCGCCACCAACCCCGCCCGCATCTTTGGATGCGAAAGCAAAGGGAGCCTCACTGTGGGCAAGGATGCGGACATCGTGATCTATGACCCTGAGAAGACCTTCACCGTGTCGGTTGCCAACATGCACTCGGATTACGACCACACCATCTGGGAAGGCAAAACGCTGAAGGGCTACCCGATCCAGACCTACGTGCGCGGCGCACTGGTGTATGACAACGGCGGTTTTGTGGGTACGCCGGGCTACGGCCAGTTCGTAAAACGCGCACCGCGCAAGTAACGCGGGGGAGGGATAAGCATGGAACACCTCTACGGCGCGCTGACCATCCGTGAGGAGGCAGGCGGCTGTTACCTGTGCGACAGCGCGCCCTGTACCGCCGTCTGCCCCTATGGGGTGGATGCGGCACGGGCGCTTCGCTCCGCGCGGTTTGAGAACCTGACCGGCGCCGCCAACCATCTGTCCGATCCCTTGCCCTGTCAAAGCTGCGAGGGCAAGCCCTGCCTTGCGGCATGCCTGAAGGCACGCGCAGGAAGCGGCATCAAAATCGATAGAGCTCTCAGGCTCCTATCTGTACAGAAAACCGAACGCTCCCGTGCCAGCCTTGCTATCGACTTCTGCGGCATTCCTTGTGAGAACCCGTTTTTTCTCTCCTCGTCGATCGTGGCGAACGATTATGACATGATCGCTCGTGCATTCAATATGGGGTGGGCAGGCGCGTGCATCAAGACCATCGGCATGTTTGTGCCGGCGGAGGTATCGCCGCGCTTTGATGCCATTCATAAGGAAACGACGCCGTTTTTGGGTTTTAAGAACATCGAGCAGATATCCGAGCGCACGGTATCGCAGAACCTTGCCACCATCCGGCGGCTCAAGATGGACTACCCCTCCAAGGTGATCGTCGCGAGCATCATGGGCCGCACGCCACAGGAATGGACGGATCTGGCGCGGCTTGTGACCGAGGCTGGCGCGGACATCATCGAGTGCAATTTCAGCTGCCCGCATATGGCGGCGGACGGGCTGGGCAGCGATGTGGGCCAAAGCCCTGAGTTGGTGGCCGAATATACCAGGGCCGTGCTCGCCGGCACACATGTGCCGGTATTGGCAAAGATGACCCCAAACCTTGGGCAGATGGAAGTACCCGCTATGGCTGCAATGGAGGCTGGGGCAAGCGGCATCGCGGCCATCAACACCATCAAGAGCGTAATGAACGTGAACCTGTTTACCTTCGCTTCCGGACCGGATGTGGCGGGGCAGACCAGCGTTGGCGGCTACAGCGGCAAGGCGGTCAAGCCTATTGCGCTGCGCTTTATCCAGACCATGAAGCAGCACCCGCGCCTTGCAGACGTACCCATCAGCGGCATGGGTGGCATCGAGACCTGGCGCGATGCGGCGGAGTTCCTCGCAATGGGGTGTGAGAACATTCAGGTGACCACCGCGGTGATGCAATACGGCTATCGCATCATTGAGGATATGATCGAGGGGATGCGGCAGTACCTTTCCGCCGTTGGGTTTGACAGTGTGCGTCAATTGGTGGGACGCGCGCTGCCCTATGTGGTGCCCGCCGACGATCTGGACAGGCAATCCGTCTGCTTCCCGCGCTTCAACCGGGAAAAGTGCGTGGGTTGCGGGCGCTGCCGCATCAGCTGCGATGATGCGGGCCACCAGGCTTTGTGCACAGGTGAGGATGGTAAGCCGCTCATGGAGCCCGCCAAGTGCGTGGGCTGTCACCTGTGCCTGACCGTGTGCCCCGTGGAGGCCATCGCGCCGGGCACGCGCGTGCCCAAACGCCCAAGGGTGCAGGCAATTGGCCTGTGAATGATGCAACAGGGAGGATAAAGCCATGATTACGTGCGATGTCAAACGGCTGAATGAAACGATCAAAACCTATGCGACCTTTGGAGATACCGGAAGGGGCGGCGTGACGCGCTTTTCGCTGTCGCCGGAGGCGCTTATGGCGCGCGCGGAGTTCAAACGCCGCATGGAGGCCATCGGCGCGGCCGTGGTGACCGACGACATGGCCAACATGTATGCGACCATCCCGGGCACAGAGGCGCTGCCAGCCATCGTGAGCGGCTCGCACCTCGATTCGGTGCGGCAAGGCGGCAATTTTGACGGAGTGTTGGGCGTCATGGCCGCCATGGAGGCGCTGGAGAGCATCGTGAAAGCGGGCGAACCGCATCGGCACCCGCTTACCGCCATTGTATGGACGAATGAGGAAGGCGCGCGCTTTGAGCCAGCCATGATGAGCAGCGGCGTGATCTGCGGCAAGTTCCCCAAGGAGAAGATGCTCGCGTCCGTCGCCAAGGATGTGCCCGGCTACACCTTCGGCGAGGCGCTGGCAGCGAGCGGTTATGCCGGTAGCGAGGCAAACCGCCTGTCGCCTGCAACGCACGCCGCGCTGGTCGAGCTGCATATCGAGCAAGGGCCTGTGCTGGAGGCGGAGGGGCTGGCCATCGGCGCGGTGGACGGCGTGTGCGGTATGATCAACTTCGAGTTCACCTTTGTGGGGCAGGCTGACCATGCCGGAACCACCCCCATGAAATACCGCAAGGATGCGCTTTACGCGGCGGTCAAGACCATACAGTACCTGCATGACGAACTGGATAAGCTGGATCCGTCGCTTGTATACACCACCGGCAAGATATCGGCCCACCCCAACATCCACACCATCATTCCGGATGAGGTGAAGTTCACCCTCGACGCACGGCATTATGATCCTGCCGTCATCGCGCAGGTGCTGGCGGTAATCCATGCCATTCCCGCCGTGGTCGCTCGCTGCAAGGTGAGCTATCAGGAGGCGTGGGCGCGTAAATCCGTTGCGTTTGACGCGGCTTTGGTGAAAACGGTGGAGCAAGCTGCGCAGGGGCTGGGTTATCCATACATGCGCATCCACAGCGGGCCGGGGCACGATGCACAGTTCGTGGCGGACATCATCCCCACGGCGATGATCTTTGTGCCGAGTGAAGAGGGCCACAGCCATTGCGAGCTTGAATATACGCCCACCGAAGCCTGCGCCAAGGGTGTGAACGTGCTCATCCAAACTTTGCTGGCTCTGGATAAAAAGCTGCCGTAACGCGGCCAGTCGCCAAACCTGACTAACGCAAACATCACAATCCGTAAACCCCGTCCATGAGAAGCGCACTTCTGGTGCATCGCCACGCGGGCCCGCGGGGTCTCCCGCCCGCCAAACAAAACTGAATACGTTTGGTCGCCATGGTTAGGAGCGAAGCAGCGCCCATGCCCGATGGGCAAGAGCGCTGCTTCGCGTTATGGTATCGAAAGTGCATGCAGGTACATGGGGTAGTGGGTCACCCGCGAAAGCCAGTTTACGACCACAGCCTTGCGCGCTCACTGACAGGCTGCCTGCCGTTCACATCCGTCAAGCCATAGGCCTGTGCTACTTCCGCGGCGATCAGCACTTCGCCTGCACGCATGATGCATGCCGTATCGCTCGCCAGCGCAGCGACGCAACGCCCCGTGAACTGCGGCGTTTCCATGGTGGTAACGTCGATCGCCGGGTTGAGGGCCGCATAGGCGAGCATTCCCTCCGTAGCGGCGGTACCGGGGTAGAGTGAGACAACGGTCACGCCGTGTGGCTTGAGTTCCAGCGCGGTATCAGCGGTCAGTTTGTCCACGGCAGCCTTACACACGCCATAGGCGACATTGTTGAGGTAACGCCTCGCGCCATAGTAGCCGATATTCACGATCAGCCCCTGCCCACGCTCCGCCATCGACTTGGCGACCAGCTTGCCCATTACATAAGCGGAACGCACACCCACGACGAACTGATCGTCCAGTATGGCGTTGGGCTGTTCCCAAAAAGGCGTGTTGTAAAAGTAAGATTGCATTGCGTGCTGGCTGCCACCCCACGCACAGTTCACCAGAATATCCACTTTGCCCTGTTCCCGCAGAACACGCGCGACCAGCGCCTCCATGTCTCCGTCGCTTGCATGGTCGCATCGGCATGCGACGCCTACCCCGCCCAGCGCCGTTACTGCGGCGGCAGTCTGGTGTATGCCCGTGCCCTGCAAAAAGGCGGGCATTGCGGCCGCATCCTCGGTGCGGCCCGTACCGTAGACCGTAGCGCCATACTCCCCAAGCCCAAGCGCTACGCCGCGCCCGATACCGCGGCTGGCGCCGGTCACGATCGCTACCTTGCCTTTCAAGTCCATTCAAAAAGCCTCCCTTGCGCTTCACTGTTGCCGACAGACACAGTGTACCGCGTACAAGGGAGGCTTTCATGACGAAACTTGCGATGTTCAGCCATCCGCGATGGGCACCAGTATTTCCACGGAATGTGTAGTGGGGTAATCCGCATGGTATATGCAGAGCATCCCGACTTCGCAGTCGCGCAGGGCGACCTCGCGCACCATCACGAAGCGATACAAGTCATCCGTGAATGTGCCGCGGATGTCGTACATATCTCCTGTATAGCGAAAGCGCATGTAAGCCCCGCCCGGCACGGTGAACGTTGCCAAGCCATCCGGCGGTTGTTCAGTATTTGCAGCGAAACCCATGAACAGAGCGTACTCGCCATTATCACTGCCCAAACAGTGCACCGCGTTGTAGAAGCGGCTCGCATCGAGGGCGTGGTCCTCAGTGGCACGGGCGAGCAGCGCGTCCGATGCGGCCTGCGTCTGTGTGCGAAAGCCATCGCTATTCACATCCACGGCGAGCATCATACCCCACAGGGTAAACGCTTCAAGATGGGTCGGTTCCCCTGTGA
Organism: uncultured Oscillospiraceae bacterium; assembly: GCA_964584315.1. Classification (GTDB taxonomy): domain Bacteria; phylum Bacillota; class Clostridia; order Christensenellales; family Aristaeellaceae; genus CAXXOK01. The sequence continues at coordinate 18,035 of CAZOZO010000046.1, read as the reverse complement.
GCGCCATACGTCCCTGATGGTGCGTGATAACGCGCTCCACTACGCACGCCCGGGGAACCGCCTTGGCGAGAGGCTTTTGCCGACGGTATGCCTCCGGCGAGAAGCCAAACTGTTTCTTGAACGCGCGGCTGTATACCTCGGGGTAAGCGAAACCGAAATCATAGGCGATATCGATCACCCGCCGGTCTCCGCTTGCCAGCGCGCCAAGCGTCTCGCTCAGTTTGCGACCGAGGATGTACTGCTTGAGCGTTTGCCCTGTCACAGTGCTGAAGATGCGGTTGAAGTGAAACGCCGAGACGTGGAAACGCTCGGCCACCGCTTGCAGCGAGATGGGCTCGCGCAGGTGGTCGTCAATGTAATCCACCGTTTCGGTGATCAGACGCACATAGAGGTTCACTTGCCGCCACCTCTCCAGCCGTTTGATTGCGTTTACCAGAATGCGGGCAGCGGGCCGGTAAAGAACAGTACCACTAGGCCGATGGTGTTGAGAAAGCCGTGCGCCAGCGTGGCGGCCCAGGTGTTCCTGTACTTGAGTTTGAGAACGGTGAAGAACGTGGCGTCAATGATGGTGATGGCGATGCCAACCAACCCTTGCTCGGTATGCAAAAAGCCAAACAGTACATTCGCAAACAGCGCGCTGATGACCACCGCGAGCCTGCCATCCGGCAGAAGGGAGCGTACCCGCGCCATCAGCACACCGCGGAAAGCAAACTCTTCCAAAAAACCACCCAGCACCCAGCCGGCCGCCAGCATGTAAAGCAGCATGCCAACATTGCCCTTGAGTTGCTGGTAACCGCTCAGGTCACGCGTTTCGCCTGTAATGCGGGTCAGGATGGGCAGCAGGAGCCCAAAATCCACGAGCGTCCACAGGGCAGCCCACAGGAAGCATGCCCCGGCCAGCCGCATGAACCCCAGCTGTTTACGGTATCCCAGCGTATCGAATGATTCCCTGCGGATCAGCAGCATCATAACACCCACAATGGCAATAACCAGTGCTGGCAGCAGCAGGTCCAATGCTACCGCAACCACGGCAAGCACCAGTTCCAAAACGGCCAGCAGGAGAAATACCGATCTTTTACTCATGGCGCGACCCTCCTATTTCGATGGCTCTGATATCAAAATGCGCACAAAACACATCCAACCATGCTATTATAAACCGGCGCAGACAAGCAGAAAAGGGATATATGCTAAAAAGTGCCACATACGGTCTGTATGTGGCACTTTACGCGCTCAAAGCGCACCGAGCACAGCGCGCACGCTTACCCCTGCGTAGAAACCCCTGCGTCCGCATGGCTGGGGAAGCCCATCATCAGGTATACGCCCAACACGGCAGTAAAGCCCACCGCCGAGAACACGCTAAAGCGCTCGAAGATACCAAAGTACGCGTGCGGAGCCGCGCCAAGGCCGATGGAGCCGGTAAACATCATGCCAAGCGCGACGCAGGCCCACACAGCCAGCGACGGCAGCGCGTGGCGACGGAAACCGCCCACGATCAGCAGCACCAGCGAGGCGATGGAGAGCAGCACCACCGCTGCCGTGACCACCACGTGCATAACATTCTGGAAACCGCCTGCATAGCCGCTCTCGGTCAGAGGGAAGCAGGTGTAACCGATGGCGCTAACCCAGCTCATCAGTGCAAACAGGTAGACGCCAAGGCGCAGCGTGCGTGTAAGCCTGCCCTGCACAAACACGCAGCACAGCGTGAGCGTAACAAGCCCGCACACGTTGTATAGGCTGGCGATCTGGTTCCACAGCTCGCGGCTGGGCGAGGATACGGCGCTCAAGTCGCTCACAGCCTGGCCCATCCAGTTGTAACCCGGGTAGGCGGCGGGTGCAAAGAGCACGGCGGCAGTGTAGGACAGCATGCTGATGATGCCAAGGATACCCAGGCGGCGGATAAGGGTGGTGGCGGCAGGTTTCATGGCGTGGCTCCTTCCATGTGTCGACAGGTGAAGCGTTAAACGTTCGATCCGCAGCGATGATACTACCTATCGGTAGTTTTGTCAAGATAAATTTGAGAATGATTTGAGAATATGAAGCATTATTCTTAGAAAGCTTATTTATAAATTGATTTGACAGCACTACCGACCGGTAGTATAATCTGTATGATTGGAAATGAAAGGATGATTCCATGGACCGCAGGGAGCAGATCATGCTGGCGACGCTTGTGCTGGCATCGGAGCGGGGCCTCAGCAACGTGTCGCTCTCGGATATCGGGCGCAAGGTGGGTATCCGCAAAGCTTCGCTGTATAACCATTTTACCTCGAAAGAAGAGATCGTATCCGCACTGTATGACTACCTTCGTGACCAGTCGTACAAGCGTCTTGCCGCGCCGCCCGTGGATATCGGCGCGTTTATCCGCGGCAAAACGGCGCTACAGGTGCTTTTGGCGGGTCTTGACAATTACTGGCAGCTGGTCACCAACCCGGACATGAAAAACTTCTACCGGCTCATCCTCTCCGAACGGGTGTTCTCCAAAGAAGCGGCAGATATTCTCTGCCGCGAGACCGAGCGGATGATATTGGGCACCAAGCAGTTGTTCTATGCCTTGCAGGTGCATGGGCTGATTTGCGTACCGCACATCGATATTGCCGCCGTAGCCTATGCCATGACCATTCACGGCCTGATCGAGTACCGCATCGACCGCGAGGTGGCAGGCATCGCGGGGGAGGACACACTGCTGACCGATTTTGTACGCGCCTTTTGCGAACAGTACGCGACCGACCCTACCTAACCTGTAACGATACGCTGCCGGGGCTTGCCAACCCGGGCGCGATGGGGTAGGATGGATTGGTGCGAAACGGTGAACATTATTGGGGGAACCCATACCTGTCCGTCACACGCTGCGCGAAACGCGAACCCGTAAGGAGCATATGTAATGGCTGCGACACCCACACCCGTGCCCGAGATCATGGAGACCGTCAGCGATACGCTGCACACCGCCGGTCAGGCAGCAGGGCAGATATTAAGCGACCTGCCCATTTGGCTCAGCCGCCTTATGCTGGCTGCCGTCGCCATCCTGTTTGGCGCAGTGGTGGTTCGCTTTGGGCGCAAGCTGATCAACCGGCTGGTTCAGGGCCGAAAAGGCGCCAGCGTCAAGAGCCCCGGCCAGCGGGAGACCCTGCGCTCACTGGTGATCAGCGTATTTAACTATACGATGTACTTCATCCTTATCACTGTGGTGCTGGGGATTTTTGGTGTCAACGTTACGTCCATGATCGCTGTGGCAGGCGTGGGCGGCATCGCCATCGGCTTTGGCGCGCAAACACTGGTCAAGGATGTGATCAGCGGCATTTTCCTGTGGGTGGAGGGCAACATCACCGTAGGCGACATCGTGGAGGTGAATGGCCTATCCGGCGAGGTGGAAGCCATCGCCATCCGCACCACGACCATACGCAACTACAGTGGTAACCTGTACGTGATCCCCAATGGAGACATCCGCACCGTGACCAATATGACGCGCTCGTATAAGCGCGCCATCATCGACGTGCGTCTGCCGTATGAAGAGAAGCTCGACCGCCTGCTCACGATCCTGGCAGACGAGATGGAGAAGGCGGCAACGGATGTTGCAGGACTGTCCGAGGTGCCACAGGTGCTGGGCGTGCTCAGCTACGAGTCGGACGCGATCATCGTACGCATCGCGGCCATGTGCAGCGTCAAGGAAAACTGGGGCATCGAGCGGGAGCTGCGCAAGCGAGTCAAGGAACGTTTTGATGCGGAGGGCGTGCAGATGCCGCATATCCAGAAGATCAGCGTTTAAAACGGCGGGGATTACCCGCTGATACGTCGATGAACTAAGCACAACGCGCGAAGGTTGGCCGGTCGGGCCCCTGCGCGCGTTGTGCTTCTCGTTTTACGCTTTCATCGGGTCATCTGCCATCATGTGCATGACATGCTTGAATTTACCGCTGCCCGGGTGTTGCTGGGGTTCCTCATCGGAAAGGGTCATCGTGACCTCAGTCACGCCCTGCGTGGCAAGATAAGCTTGCAGTGCAGTTTTGACTTGCGTGAAGGCATCTTCACGGACTATGCCCTCCGCGGGTATGAGTCGCATGGCGATGCGGTTTCCGGGATACACCAGTAGCTGGAAGCGACGCAGGCAGTGCACCTCTTTAAGCGTGGCGTACAGGGGGATTGGCGCGATTTTGACCTCGCGTCCATCCTGCATAAAGGTGACCACATCGTCGGTTCGGCCCTCCAACGTGAGCCATGGCAGGGCGCTGCCGCAAGAGCAAGGCTCGTGGTGCATCACCACGCGATCCGTCAACTCATAGCGGATAAAAGGCTGCGTAAAGTTGAACAGGTTGGTCAATAGCAGCTTATCGGACTGTACGCCGTCCGGCACCGGGCGATTGTCCTTATCCACAGGCTCGACGATAAGCCAATCCTCATTGACGTGAAAGTGGCGCGCCGTGCACTCGCCTGCGAGCGTTCCGCCTTCGGTACAGCTGTAGGTGGTTTGTACAAAGCAATGGAAGGCCTCCGAGAGCCGCTCCCGCAGATCATCGGACAGGTATTCGCCGCCGGTCATGATCAGCACGGGCTCAATGTGCAGGCGGCCGCTCTTCTGCTCGTCGATCAGCAGTTCCAGATTGGTGGGGTACCCGCCCAGCATCACAGGCTGGAAGGCGTTCAGCTGCTTGACGATCTCGGGGATGGGCAGCAGCGCGCTGGTGATGGCCATTTGCTTCTTTTTCCATGGCATTTGTAAAAGCCGCGCCCTTACGGAGCCATTGCTCAGGTAAAAGCCGCCAGTCGCAAACACGCCGATCGTTTTCCCCCCGCGCAACACATAACGCTTGAGGATATCCTTGCGTGCAAAGCAGCGTGCGATATTCACAGCGCCCATGACGTTGTTGACGCCTTTATCGCAGAGCATCACCAGCGGGTTACCGGTGGAGCCGCTGGTGGAAAACACCAGATACTTGCCCGCCATCTTCCGGCCCACGTTGTCCAGATCCTGCATGAAGGCGCTCACCTGCGCGAACGTTACCCCACGGTCGGTCACCCAATCGTCCCAGTGCGCCATGAGGTCGGCCTTGGTCACAGGTGGCAGATCCGTCAAGGCAAAATCTGCGGGCAGGGATTTGTACAGCCGTTGGTAGTAGGGACTGTGCTCCCGCGCGTAAGTAACCATTTTCGTAAGTCGTTCGCGTTGCAACCGCGCCCGCTCCGTGGTGCTCATTTTTATGTAGCGGCGGCAACTGAGCAGGGCTTTGACGATGCCTATGTGCTTCATTGATTTTCCCTTTCTGTGATGCCGTAGAGCATCAGGTCGATGTGTGCCTTAATCTGGGCTTTGATGGCATCCGCCTCTTGAAAGAACGCCGAGGGCCGGTCGCGGTAAGCCACCAGGAACTTGTTGTTGATCGCGCCAATGTACAGCGCGAGTGCATCGCGCACCAGCGGGCTTTGCGGCTCCCTCAGGCGCAGCTTGCCCATCGCGCTCGCGATGGCCTGCGTGGATGCGGCCGCCGTCAAGGCTTGATACTCGCGGAATATCTCGGCCTTTTCCTTGGCGATATCGGCGGCGGTATCCCAGGCGGCAAGGCTCATGAAGTGGATCTCGTCGGGGCAGGTCAGGTAGAGGCGCAGCTTTTGATCCATTGAAGCGAACAGGATATCGTAAAAGCCACCGTCCGGTGGCGCCTGAGGCACCACCATGAGCCTGTCCAGCGCCTCGCGCATGCAGCGCAGGTAGTAGGCACGCTTGCTGCCGAAATAGTGGAATAAAAGCCCCTTGGCGATGCCGCATGCCTTGGTGATCGCGTCAGTGCTCACCTCGGCGTAGCCGCTGTGCGCAAAGGCGGCGATACCGTAATCCAGGATCGCCTTTTGCCGCTCTGGCGGCAAATGCTCAAATGCGTGATTGGTCATGCCAACCTCCTTTGACTGTTCAGTCAACTTACAGGTACATCCTATCATGTATTGACCATGAAGTCAATACCACATTTTGCGTCTACGGATTAATAACCGGTTAGCCGCGTAACCAAATACATGTCTCCGTAAGGCTTTCGAGCTTTCGATATTCAATAAAATTCGATAATGGCATTGACTTAGCGCAACAAAAGTATTAAAATTTCCATATAATTACTCTACTGCACTGACTGCCGGCAACTTTCGTAACCTACAAAACAATTTTCCGATGCGGTTGCATGGATTGCCGTGCCGCCCTATCACGGAGGTGTGCGCTATGGAACGCGACGAGCTCAGAATGCTGACCGACGCGCTGCTAGAGCAGCTGCCCATTGGCGTGATCCTGACCGACCCGCAGGGGAATATGGTGCTGGTGAACCAGACGGCAGAACGGATACGCCATATCGAGCGCCAGAATATGCTGGGCCGCAATGTGCTGGATTGCCACGGCGCCAAGTCGCGCCCCAATGTGCAGCGCGCTGTCGGAAACATCATGCAAAACCCGGAGACCGTGTATAAGCGCATGGTGGATGATACGCGCAATGGGCGTTATTACATCAACACCTACGCGGGGCTGGTGAACACGGGCGGCGAGGCCATCGGTATGGCCGTGCTCACCGAGGATGTGACTGACAAGCGCAAGCTGGAGTTGGAGCGTGCCACCAGCTACCAGATGATGGAGGAGAGCAGCAACGCCATCCGTCAGAAGTACCACGAACTTTTACTGGCCTCGCTGGAAACCGTCGCACGAATCCTGGAGGCGCGCGATGCCTACACCTGCGACCACTCCCGAAGCGTGTGCGATTATGCGCTCAAGATGTTTGAATACCGCTACGGCATAGGCAACGAGTACAACGCACTGCGCACAGCGGCCATGCTGCACGACATCGGCAAGGTGGGCATACCGGACGAAATCTTGCACAAGCCCGGCAAGCTGACCCCCGAGGAATATGCCGTAATCAAACGGCATAGCGAAATGGCAGAGGCGATCCTCAGTCCCTTGGACAGCGGAAGTACGATCTCCAACATTGTGCGCCACCACCACGAGCATTATGATGGCAGCGGCTACCCGGATGGCCTTCGCGGCGACGATATACCGCTCGCATCCCGCATTATCGCCATCGCAGATGCCTACGATGCCATGAGCAGCGACCGGCCCTACCGCGCAGCGCTGCCGTTCAGCCAGTGCCTGGCGGAGATATTCAATCACGCGGGCACACAGTTCGACCCCGAGTGGGCGCAGGTTTTTCTGGAGTTGGCAAACACCGGTAGCCTGTGAGGCAAGAATTGTATCGATGCGATGCAGAGTTGACAGTCCGCTCACGGCACAGCACAATGAAACGCAGACCGCAACAAAAACGGCCGCTCGCAGGCCGGCCATTGGCCGGTTCTGTCGGGGCGGTCGTTTGGTTTGTGCAAAGGAAGGCAGTTAGCCCCAAGCACCGTTTTATCGCGCAGCGTTGGCAGCATAGCGCGCGCACGCCTCCACAAATGCGTGAAACAGCGGCGCGCCCTCTTTCATGCGTTCGGGGTGCCATTGTACGCCCAGCACAAAGGGCTTGCCTGCATCGTATACAGCCTCGATCACGCTGTCGGTCGCGCGGGCAGCCACCTGCAAATGCGGGGCGAGCGCCTTGATGGCCTGATGGTGGAAGGAGTTGACGCCGATGGTCTCTTCGCCGTAGAGCGCGCGCAGCGGCGTGCCTTCCGCAAGGGTGATGGTGTGCGAGGCATAGCGCTCGTGCGCCGTCTGCGAGTGCAAAATGGCGGGGCCGCTCTCTGGCGATACGTACATGGTGGGCAAATCCTGATATAGCGTGCCGCCCAGCGCCACGTTGAGCGATTGCACGCCGCGGCAGATCGCAAAAATGGGCATATCACGCCGGTAGGCCTCGCGGATCAGCTTCATCTCCAGCTTGTCGCGCTTGGGGTTCACCTGGCCAAGCCCCTTGGCGGGCGATTCGCCGAAAATCATGGGATCGATATCATTACCACCGCTGAGCATCAAACCGTCGAGCCGGTCAAGGCAAGTGGCGATCTGGTCCGCATCCATATCCATACTGAGCACGACGGGAATGGCACCCGCCTTGAGCACACGGTGGAGGTAGTTGGCATTGATAAACTGGCGGCGCTCATCCTCCTCGATGCTGCTGGTGACGCCGACCATTGGAATGGTCGCCATACGCATCCCCCTTTCCCGAAACTTATTAAACATTCTCGATTTATCACGGTATTTCCTGCCTGAACGCCGGGTTTACGAAGCAACAGGGGAGCAAGCTGAAAGAGCAATGAAACGCCAAACCCCCGCCGCGTTTGAAAGCGCGACGGGGGAAGGCACGGCGCATCAGCGTTAGGCACTCTTGATCTCCAGCCACATGGCGTTGTAGATCAGAATGAAATCCTGAATGTCCAGAAAATACTCGCAGCGGTTTACGATATCGGGCGTTGGGTTCATGGTCAGGTTGTTGATGTACTCGTCGCCCATCAGCTTGATGGCCTCGGTGTTGGGGGAGGAATACCAGATTTCGTTGCAGTTGATCTGCGCAACGTCCGGCCTGCACATGAAGTCGATAAACTTCTCGGCGTTCAGCTTATTCTTGGCCGCTTTGGGGATCACCATGCCATCCACCCAGATGTTGCTGCCTTCGTCCGGCACCACATAGGCAAGATCCGGGTTCAGGTCGATGGCGTACTGCGCGTCGCCGCTCCACACCAGCGCGAGCGCGGCCTCACCCGCGACCATCTTATCCTTGGTCTCGTCCACCTGATAGGCCTTGACGATGCCGTCCTTCTTTTGCTTAACCAGCAGTTCCTTGGCGGCGTTCAGCTCCAGCGGGTCGCGCGTGTTCATCGAATAGCCCAGGTACTTGAGCGTCACGCCCAGGCAATCGCGAATGGAGTCGATCATGAACACGTTGTTCTTGTACTTGGTGTCAAACAGCACGCCCCAGCTGGTCACAGGCCCGTCCACCATGGTCTTGTTGTACAGGATACCCACGGTGCCCCACATGTAGGGCACGCTGTAGGCGCCCGTGGGGTCGTAGCTCGGCTTCAGGAGCTTCTGGTCGATGTACTGAATGTTTGGCACGTTCGCAAAGTCGATGGGGGCAAGCAGATTTTCGGCGATCATGCGCTCAATGCAGTAATCCGAGGGAAATACCACATCAAACGATGAGGGGGAGTTACGTACCTTTACCAGCATATCCTCATTGGTGGTAAAGTTCATAAGGTTCACGGTGATGCCCGTCTCCTTGGTGAACATGTCCAGCGTTTCGGTGGCGATGTAATCCTCCCAGTTATAGACGTTCACCACTTCCTCGGCGGCAGCCCACGCGGGCACCAGCAGCACGGCGAGAAGCACAAGGCAGATTATGCGTTTCAGCATGGTCGTTTCCCTCCTGTAATGCAGATTGATATGATAAGCGCATCTATGCGCCCATCTCAAGCTTTGGCGGTCTTACTCGCGCGGCGGTTCACCACCAGCAGCAACGCAAGCAGGGCCAGGAACATCAGCGCGCTCAAGGCATTCAACGTGGGCTCGATGCCGATGCGCGCTTTGGAGTAGATCAGCGTGGACAGGTTTTGCACCATCGGGCTGGTGGTAAAGTAGCTGATGACAAAATCGTCCAGCGAGAGGGTGAAGGCCAGCAGTAAGCCGGTAATTACGCCCGGGCTGATCTCCGGCAGGATCACATGCCACAGCGCGTAGGTGGGCGAAGCGCCCAGGTCAAGCGCGGCCTCGTAGGTGTGCTTGTTCATCTGCTTGAGCTTTGGCAGCACCGAGAGGATCACATACGGGGTGTTGAACGTGATGTGCGCCAGCAGCATGGTCACATATCCGCGCTCGATCTTGCTGAACGTAAACAGGATCATCAGCGAGATACCGGTCACGATATCGGGCATGGTCATGGGCAGGTTGGTCATGGTCATCATTACAGCCTGCGGCCGCTTGCGCATGGCGTGGATACCGATGGCTGCGAGCGTGCCGAGGATGGTGGCCGCGATGGCGGCGATCACGGCGATGGAAAGGGTCACATACAGAGCCTTCATGATGGCCTGATCGTTCAGCAGCTCCGCATACCAGCGGAAGGAGAATCCCTCCCATTTGGCCCGGCTTTTGCCTGCGTTGAAGCTTTGCAGGATCAGCACCACGATGGGTGTATAGAGAAACAGCAGGACCAGCGCAAGATAGCCGCGCTTGAACAGCTTTTTCATACGATACCGCCTCCTTCGCCCTCGGGGTCGGCTTTGCGCAGGATGCTCAGGCTGATCAAAATCAGCACCATCATGATCAGGCTGAGCGCGCTGCCAAGGTTCCAGTTGCCCTCGGTCAAAAAGCGGTTTTCAATCAGGTCGCCAAACATCATGGTGTTGCCGCCGCCTAAAATGCGGGGGATGAAGAACGTAGTGACAGAGGGCATGAACACCATGGTGATGCCGGAAATGACCCCGGGTATGGACAGCGGCGCCGTGACGCGCCAGAAAGTGCGCAAGTGATCCGCGCCCAAATCCTGAGCGGCTTCCAGCAAACGGCTGTCCATCTTGGTAAGCGAGGTGTAAATGGGGAACACCATGAACGGTAAAAAGTTGTACACCATGCCCAGCAGCACAGCGCCGTCGTTATACATGAGCTGTGCGGAGTGGAAGCCCAATGCCTTCAGCAGCGTGTTGATAAGGCCCTGATCCTCCAGCAGCGTCATCCACGCGACGGTGCGCAGTAAAAAGTTCATCCACATGGGAATGATGAACAATACCACCAGCGTGGAACCGATCTTGATCTGCCGATCCGCCATGAAGTAGGCGGCGGGGTAGCCAAGCCCAAGACAGATGACCGTGCAAAGCAGCGCCATCCAAAGCGAATAGGCCAGTATGCCGATGTTGACTGTGCCGCGCTGTACCAGCACCGCATACTCCGGCCCCATCTGCTGGTAGAGCTGATTCACGCTATAGTTGCTATCCCAGAAGTTTTTAAAGTTATCCAGCGTAAAGGCGCCGCTGGCATCGGTCAGGGCGTAGTAGCCGATCAGCACGCACGGCACGATGGTGAAAAGCACCATCCACAGCGTATAGGGCGAGGCGAAGAACGACCGCTTGATACCATTGGTGCGCCGCACCGTGACCACGGCCAGCACGCCGAGTGCCGCCAGCACGAGTGCCAGCAGCCACAGCATCCATGGCGGGAGGCTCAGGTTCTGGCTCATATCTCCTCGTCGCCCCCTTTGGAGAGGATGGGCTCGGTCATGGGCTTCATGATATGGATATTATAGGGCACGATATTCAGGCCTACGCTGGAGCCCTGCGGCTGCATCACCGTGGAGTGCACCTTGAAAACCGTTGCGCCGGCGTCGATCATCATCTCGTAGTGCACGCCCTTGAACAGCACGCTCTGCACCACGCCGTTGATCTGCCCGATATCTTCGCCGACGATCATGATATCCTCCGGGCGCACCACCACGTCCACAGGCTGGTTCTGGCCAAAGCCCGCGTCCACGCAGGGGAAGCTGGCGCCCGCGAAATGCACCAGCTCGTCCTGTACCATAACGCCGCGCATGATGTTGCTCTCGCCGATAAAATCCGCCACAAAGGCGTTGGCGGGCTCATCGTATACGCTTTTCGGGTCGCCGATTTGCAGTATCTTGCCGTCGCGCATCACCACCACGGTGTCGCTCATGGTGAGGGCTTCCTCCTGGTCGTGTGTCACGTACAGGAAGGTGATGCCAAGCGCCTGCTGCATGCGTTTGAGCTCCAGCTGCATATCCTTACGCAGCTTCAAATCCAGCGCGCCCAGCGGCTCATCCAGTAGTAGCACCTGCGGCTCGTTGACCAGCGCGCGCGCGATGGCCACGCGCTGCTGCTGGCCACCGCTGAGCTGATCCACACTCCGCTTGCCGTAGCCGGTCAGGTTCACCAGCTCCAGCATTTTTTCCACGCGGCGCTTGATCTCATCCTGCGGTACCTTGGCGATCTTCTGCCCAAAGGCGATGTTGTCAAACACGTTGAGGTGGGGGAAAAGCGCATACTTTTGAAAGATGGTGTTCACCTTGCGCTTATAGGGCGGAAGGTTGCCAATATCCTTGCCCTCGAACAGCACCGTACCGCTGGTGGGGTATTCAAACCCGCCGATGATGCGCAGCGTAGTGGTCTTGCCACAGCCGCTGGGGCCCAGCAGGGTCACAAACTCGCGCTTGCGGATATACAGGTTGATATCATCAAGAACCGTCGTACCGTCAAAATCCTTGGAAATGTGCTGAAGGTCGATCAGGTGCTGCTTTTCAACCATGAGGAGTACGCTCCTTTGCTATCGATCGCCTTGCGGCGCTGTATTCAAAAACTGGGCGGCGTGCTCACCCAGAGCACTTTGGCCTTGGTTTTGCCGGTGTTGCGCAGGAAGTGTGTGGCAGCGGGATGCAGGCAGAAGCTCCCGCCTGTTTTCACTACATACTCCCGTTTGCCGTAGCACAGCGTTACGCGCCCTGCCAACACATAGCCGAACTCCTCGCCCTCATACGGGGGCAAAACGCTCGTCTCGCCGCCCTCTTCCAGCTCCAGCAGGATCGGTTCCATGCTGTTCTTCTGCGCGGTGGGCACCAGCCAGGTGATCTTGCCATGCCTGGCCTCGTCATCCGGCTTTTCGAACATATCAGCCGGGGCGAAGGCTACCTTCTCCTTGCCCGCATCGGCAAAGAAGCTTTGCAGATTGCTGCCAAGGCACTCGAGCATATCCACCAGTGTGGCGATGGAAGGGGAAGCCAGGTCGCGCTCCACCTGCGAAATAAAGCCCTTGGTGAGCTCGCACCGGTCGGCCAGTTCCTCTTGGGTCAGGTTTCGCTGGATGCGCAGCTCGCGCAGTTTTTCCCCGATTTGCATAGGCTTTACCTCTCTCCGGAGCGAAGGCCCCGCGGCAGAAGTTTAGTTTTGCTAAACTCAGAAGCAAGCACCATTAAACCATATCAAAAAATGCTTGTCAAGGGATTTACAAAAAAATAACGCCCCCAAACGGGGGCGGAAACCCTTGCGCCAAAAGGGAAAGCAAGCGGGTCAGGCGATGGCGGCAAGCTCCTTTTTGACCATGTCGCGCGTCACATAGTTGAGCGGCGAAAAGCGGCCGTTCAGCGCGGTTTCGAGCTTTTCACGCGCGGCGTCGCGGTCGCCGGCCGCAACATCGTACCTTGACAGGAAGTACAGCGTGTCGATCTGGCCGGGCTTCAGGGCGATGGCGCGGTCGAAGTACTGCTTGGCAGTGTCCTTATCATTCAGCAGACGATAGTAGGACTGGCCGAGGTTATCCAGCGATATGGCGTCCTCCTCATCGTAGGCGACGGCTTCCTGATTGTAGGGGATGGCTTTTTCCGCATCGCCCTGCTCCACGTACAGGTAACCGAGCGTCTCATAGATCAGGCCGCTGGGTTCCTTCTCATGCTGGCGCTCCAACAGCTCCACCGCGCGCTGGATATCGCCCAGCTTGTACATGCACACGGCATAGTTCACGTACAGTTGCCTGCGGTTGTCATCGGTCAGCATCGGGTTTTTCTGATGCTTGACCAAAAGCTCGCGTGCCTGCTGATATTCGCCCTCGCGGATCAGCAGCACGGAATAGCTGAGCAGGTAGCGCGGTTCGTTCAGCCCAGCGGCTTCGGCTTCGGCGTAAAGCTTTTTAGCCTCGGCAACCTTGCCCTTGCTCATGAAAGAAGCGGCGCTGCGCGCCTTCAGGGATGCGATCAGGTTCATGGCGTGCCCTCCTATGCTTTTGCGTCGCCCATAAGCTTTCGGCGCAGGCGCGCATATCGGTATTGTAGCGCATTACGCTGCAATTGTACAGCCTCGCTTTGGTCAAGGCCCGGCTCGCTGAGCAGCAGAAGTCCCTGCCGCGTATAGGTAAGCGCCTGCTCCGGGCTGTGCAGGCGGTGCTCATAGAGCTTCGCCAGCGCTTCGCAGGCCAGCACGGGCTCGTCACCGTGGGCAAGCATGGCGCTATACAGCTTGACTGCCTTTGCGGTGTTGCCCGCCCTCTTCTCGCCCGCCGCCATGGCGGCGTAGGCTTCGGCCCGCCGCTCGCCCTGTGCAGCCATGCGGTAACACTTTTTGGCCTTGGCCGCCGCGCCTCGCTTCTCCATGGTGCGCGCGAGGGCGAACAGGTCGTCCGGCTCGGCGGCGGTCTCCGGCCTGTCATAGAGCTTACAAAGAAAAAAGAACAGGTGCGCGAGGCTGACCACATCCTGACGGTTGTGCTCCAAAATGCGCTCGATGGGTGCAAAGTCCCTGTCCTTTAAGTATTGAAAGTATGTTTTTGGCACATCTGCGCCGGGCAGGTCGTCCTCACGGGTTACGCCCAGCACGGCGGCCTCGAGCCGCTGCAGCGTGCAGCGACCAAGGCGCAGCCTCCACACGCGACGCGCTGCATGCAGTACATCGGCGTGCAGATCGCTCACTTTGACATCCGGCATGCGGTGCATCAGAAAACGGCTCTGCAAAAGGGGCACGTCAAATGTGCGTCCGTTAAACGTGACCACCGCCGGAAATGCGCGCAGGAGTGTCGCGACTCGCTCCAGCAGAAAAGGCTCCTCCGGGTAATCGCGCATCAGAAACTGTTCCACTACGAACTGCCCGCCCGCCACGTAACCCAGCCCCACCTCAAAGGCGATAGTGCCCGCGCCGCCGGAGAGACCGGTGGTTTCCGTATCCAGAAACAGCATATCCTGCGGCTTGATCCCTCGTGGAAACGCGAGACCGAACACCTCCACCAGCACATCGGCTCGCATGTGCCTAAATTCGCTGAAAGAGGACAAGGGAAAACGCTCCGACGCGTGATAGCAACCCGCGGGTGGTGGGGAAACGGCCGCTGCCGATGCCTTTTTGGCCCCGGTGTCGATCATGCGCAACTTGTCGCTCAGGCTTGGCATGACTCGATCAACTCCCGAAGGATGCGGCGGGCGTTGGCCTTGCCACGCACGCCCACCTCCGCAGTGGGACCCACGCAGCTGGGGCAGCCGTTTTCGCATCCGCAACCGTCCAGTACTTTCAGCGCGTGCTCCAGCAGCAACTCCTGCATCTCATACGCCTTTTCAGCCAGCCCCACGCCGCCAGGGTACTGGTCGTACAGGAACAGGGTGGGCCTGTCCGTCTCAGGCGCTTTGACCTGATAAATCACCTTGATGTCGCGCGGGGCGCACATCAAGTAGAGCGGGGCCACGATGCACAGCAGGTTAGCCACGCCCATCAACGCGCCCTGCAGGTCATCATTGCCATACTGGCCGCTCAGCCGCTCGGGCACCGTCCACCACATGCCAACGGTGTGCATGTTGGTCTCCGGCAGCATCACGGGGCCAAAGCCAAGGTTCTCGTGCGTGTCCAGCTTCATTTTTTTGAACAGCTTGACGATGGCCGTGATCTTGAGCTCGCCCAGCGTGACATCCACACCATTTTTCAGCGACTTTTGTTTGAGCTCGTCTAGAACGCCCAGGTTCACGTTCAAGTCCGCATCGGTATAGTAGTCCACATCCACCGCGCGGATGAACGCCTTGCACGCGTCAAAATCCAGCTTTTCCACCTGATACTGGCGTGCCTCATGCATGTAGATGGCGTTCTCGTGCAGCAGCATGGGCACGGTAAAGCGATCCATCTCGCCAATCACGCGGTGATGGGCGGGGTTGCTGATATCGACGATAACGAAGTTCTCGGTCGTGGCGGAGCGAAGGGAAAGCTCGCTGGCGGGAAAATCCTCCGCGGACCAGTGGTATTTACCGCCCACATGGCGCAGAATACCGCTCTCGGTCAAATACTCGAGAAACTGCTCCGTATCCTTGACGTTACCGAAGGCTTCGCCGTCGGTGAAGGGCAGCTCATAAGCGGCGCATTTCATGTGCGAGAGCAGCACGTACAGGTTGTTGGGGGCCAGCAGCGCATGCTCCGGCGACTGCGCCAGAAAGTACTCCGGGTGGTTCACGATATACTGGTCGATGGCGGCGGACGAAGCGATGAACACCGTCAGCGCCGTATCCTTGCGCCGACCCGCGCGACCTGCCTGCTGCCAGGTGCTGGCCACGGTGCCCGGGTAGCCGCACAGCACGCAAGCCGTAAGCGAGCCGATGTCGATACCCAACTCCAGCGCGTTGGTAGACACCACCATGTCGATCTCGCCCGCACGCAGGCCGCGCTCGATCTCCCGCCGCTCGCTGGGCAGATAACCGCCGCGGTAGCCGCGCACGCGGCCGCTGAAGCCATAAGGGTCGCGCGCCTGCTCCTTGAAATAGCGGGTGAGCACCTCCACTTGGATGCGGCTGCGGGCAAATACGATGGTGGGGATAGCGTTACTCAGCAGCAACCCCGCGATGTTGCGTGTTTCGCCTACCACACCGCGCCGGATGCCCAGCTGTCGGTTGATGACCGGCGGGTTGTAGAACACGAAGTGACGCTCGCCCATGGGCGCGCCGTTGTTGTCGATCTTAAGCACGTCGCGTCCCGTGAGGATATGCGCCAGTTCGTCCGGGTTGGCGATGGTAGCGCTGCACAGAATAAAGCGCGGGTGGCTGCCGTAAAAATCACACAGGCGGATCAGGCGGCGCAGCACGTTTGCCAGGTTGCTGCCGAACACGCCGCGGTAGGTGTGGATCTCGTCGATCACGATATACTGGAGGTTTTCAAACAGCTTGACCCACTTGGTATGGTTGGGCAGAATATTGGCATGCAGCATATCCGGGTTGGTGACCACGATATGGCCCGCCTGCCGGATGGCTTTGCGTGCCGCGCCCTGTGTGTCGCCGTCGTAGGTGTAGGCCTTCACATCCACATTCATGGCCTCCACCAGCTCGTACAGCTCGCTGGCCTGATCGGCGGAGAGCGCCTTAGTGGGGAACAGGTACATGGCACGCGCGTCCGGGTTACGCAGGATGGCGGATAACACAGGCAGGTTGTAGCACATGGTTTTGCCGCTGGCTGTGGGCGTGACCACCACAAAATCCTTCCCCTGTTCGGCGGCGGCAAAGCTCTCCGCCTGATGGGTATACAGGCGGTGGATACCGCGCGCGTGCAGCACCTTGCGGATGCGCTCATCCAGCGAAACGGGAAAATCCGCATAGCGCCCTTCCGATGCGGGGAGGGTCGTCCATGCGGTCACGTTTTCCATAAAGGCGGGGTCGCCCTTGAGGCGACCAATCAGCTGGTCTACGTTCACGGCGGGCCTCCTAGACTGCCAAAAGCCGCGTATGTGTAGATACGCGGCTTTTGGCCCTGATATCAGGCTTGTTCGGTGATGGGGGATGGGGCGGGCAAAGCGCTCTCTTTGGCGAAGGTAATCTTACCATCCTGCACGGATAGGCGCACGCTGTCGCCCAGCGACACGCGGCCCGCGATGATCTCCTCGCTGAGCGCATCCTCTACGGTGCGCTGGATGGTGCGGCGCAGGGGACGCGCGCCGTAGCTGGCGTCGTAGCCTTCGGTGGCGAGGTATTGTACCACATCGTCGTCATAGAGCAGCTTCATGCCGCGCTCGGCAAGGCGTTTGGCCACGGTACCCAGCATGAGGCCCGCGATCTTCTGGATATCGTCCGGCTCCAGGGCGTGGAACACGATCAGCTCATCCACGCGGTTGATGAACTCGGGGCGGAACACATCCTTGACCTCGGCCATCACGCGCTCCTTCATGCTCTCGTAGTCGCGCACGGTTTCCACGCTGCCGCCAAAGCCCAGCGCCCGCTTACCTAGAATGCTATGCGCACCGGCATTGCTGGTCATCACAATGATGGTGTTCTTGAAATTGACCACGCGCCCGTCGCTGTCGCTCAGGCGACCGTCGTCCAAAATTTGCAGCAGGATGTTGAACACATCGGGGTGTGCTTTCTCCACCTCGTCGAACAGCACCACGCTGTAGGGCTTCTGGCGCACCTTCTGGGTCAGCTGGCCGCCCTCCTCGTAACCCACGTAGCCCGGAGGCGAGCCAACCAGGCGGCTGACACTGAACTTTTCCATGTACTCGCTCATGTCGATGCGGATCAGCGCGTTCTCATCGCCGAACATCGCCTCGCCCAGCGCGCGGCATAGTTCGGTCTTGCCCACGCCTGTGGGGCCTAGGAAGATGAACGATCCGATGGGGCGCTTGGGATCCTGCAGGCCCGCGCGGGCAC
>CAZOZO010000045.1:18651-24245 GCA_964584315.1 uncultured Oscillospiraceae bacterium | reverse complement strand
CCTCGCTGTCGATATCGGTGCCAAAGTAGCACGGGTGGCGGAACGGGGGCGAGCTCAGGCGCACATGCACCTCGGTAGCCCCCGCCTCGCGAAGCAAACTCACGATGCGGGCGCTGGTGGTGCCGCGCACGATGCTGTCGTCCACCAGCACGACGCGCTTGCCCATCACCGTGGCGCGGATGGCGTTCAGCTTGATGCGCACGGCGTTTTGCCGCTCGCTTTGCGTGGGCTGGATGAACGTGCGGCCGACGTAGCGGTTTTTGATGAAGCCCACGCCGTATGGGATGCCGCTCTGCCGCGCGTAGCCGATGGCCGCGTCGATGCCGCTGTCCGGCACGCCCACGACCACATCCGCCTGCACGGGGTGCTCCAGCGCGAGGAAAGCCCCCGCCCGAAGCCGCGCGGTGTGCACGGCGCTGCCGTCGATCACGCTGTCCGGCCGGGCAAAATAGATGAACTCGAACACGCACAGGGCAGGGTCGCACCGCGCGGGGCACTGGAGCGTGGTGATGCCGCCCTGATCCACGGCGACCACTTCGCCCGGGCGGATGTCGCGGGTGAACGTGGCGCCGATGGCCTCCAGCGCGCAGCTCTCGCTGGCAAAGGCGACGCCGCCGTCCGGCAGGGCGCCCATGCACAGCGGGCGAAAGCCGCGCGGGTCGCGGGCGGCCACCAGCGTGTCCTGCCCCATGACCACCAGGCTGTACGCGCCGGAGATCTGCTCCATGGCGGCCAGCACGGCGCGTGCGAGGCTGCCGGTCAAAAGCCGCTGCTGGGTAACGGTGTAGGCGATGGCCTCGCTGTCGCTGGTAGTGTGGAAGATGGCGCCGCCCAGTTCCAGCTGCATGCGCAGGGTGTTTGCGTTGATGAGGTTGCCGTTGTGGCACAGGGCGAGGCCGCCCTGCAAATTGTTGACCACGAGGGGCTGGGCGTTTTCGCGGTTCTGCGCGCCGGTGGTGCCGTAGCGGCAGTGCCCCACGGCGATGCGGCCGAGGGGAAGCTTGCCGAGCGCGTCGCCGGTGAACACATCGCCAACGAGGCCCACGTCCTTATGGCAGGCGATGGCCGCGCCGCTGGATACGGCGATGCCGCAGCTCTCCTGCCCGCGGTGCTGAAGGGCGTAGAGGGCAAGGTAGGCGGCCTCGGCGACGGGGTGCGCGCCGGAGGGATAGTAGAGGCCGAAAACGCCGCATTCCTCGTGTAAGTCGCTCATTGATAACCTCACAGATAAAGGGTCAAGGGGCGCGTCGGCTCTGCCTCCTTTGGGAATGGGACTTCGTCCCCCTCCCAACCTCCCCCTTGGGCGCGGATTGGCTTTGAAACCGAGCTTGGCTGAAGGCGCTCCTTGTGCATTGGTTTGGTGTGGCGGTACGTTTCTCGTGCAACGAGAGGATCATTCGCTGGCATGGCGGCTTGATGTACGTGATGATAGCGATTGTCTGGAAAATGAAGCCATGCCCGTACTGAGGGGGAGGCAAGAAAGAATTTGAGGCCTAGAGAGGAGCGGGGAGGCGACGCGAGGCCTGTGCCAACATCATGCAATCGCCTATCGCCGCTCGCATCGCAGCGCCTGCGGCATAGGCCGCTCGCTGGCAGGGTTTGCGCTGCGGCGCAGAGATTTGGGGCTTTGCCCCAAACCCCACAAGGGCCATTGGCCCTTGACCCCTTTTTTACTCTCCTAACAGTCTCCTCAATATCTCCTGATACGCCCCTTCGACCCCGCCCATGTCCCTGCGGAACCGATCCTTATCCAGCTTCTCGCCCGTCTTGGTATCCCAGAACCGGCACGTATCCGGGCTGATCTCATCCGCCAGCACGATCGTCCCATCCGCCAGCCGCCCAAACTCCAGCTTGAAGTCGATCAGCGCGATGCCCAAATCGCTCAGGTATTCGCCCAGCACCTCGTTCACCTTGAGCGAATACGCGCAGATCAGCTTCATCTCGTCCTCGGTGGCCCAGCCCATGGCCGCGATGTGGTAGTCGTTCACCATCGGGTCGCCCAGTTCGTCGTCCTTATAGCAGAACTCCAGCACCGTCTTTTTCATCTTGGTGCCTTCCGGCAGGCCCAGCCGCTTGCTGAGCGAGCCCGCCGCCACATTGCGCACGATCACTTCCAGCGGCACGATGGTCACGCGCTTGACCAGCGTCTCTCGCGCGGAAAGCTCCGTAACAAAATGCGTGGGCACGCCGCGCGTTTCCAGCAGCTTCATCAGATGGTTGGTCACGCGGTTGTTGATGGCGCCCTTGCCCTCGATGGTGCCCTTCTTCTGGCCGTTGAAGGCGGTGGCGTCG
The DNA here is from genome assembly GCA_964584315.1 of uncultured Oscillospiraceae bacterium. GTDB lineage: Bacteria > Bacillota > Clostridia > Christensenellales > Aristaeellaceae > CAXXOK01. The sequence goes on along the minus strand of CAZOZO010000045.1, from coordinate 21,953 downwards.
TCCTTGTAGGCGACCAGCACCAGCGCGGGGTCGTCGGTGGCGAATACCTTCTTGGCCTTGCCTTCGTAGAGCTGTTCACGCTTTTCCATAGTGCCCCTCCTGTTTTTGTGTGCATGGGGAAAGCCCGCGGCGGAACGCTATTCCACGGCGAGCTTTCGGTCGGCTTCCAGCGCGGCGTTGCGCATGGCGGCGCGCGCGGCTTGCAGTTTTTGGGTCAGCGCTTCGTCTGAAACGGCGATGATCTGCGCGGCCAGGATGGCCGCGTTGGCCGCGCCGTCGATGGCGACGGTGGCCACGGGGATGCCCGCAGGCATTTGCACGGTGCTAAGCAGCGCGTCCAGCCCGTCGAGCGCACTGGCCTTGACCGGGATGCCGATGACCGGCAGCACCGTGTGCGCGGCCAGCGCGCCCGCCAGATGGGCCGCCTTGCCCGCCGCCGCGATGATCGCGCCAAAGCCATTTGCGGCGGCACCGGCGGCGAAGGCCGCGGCCTCGTCCGGCGTGCGGTGGGCACTGTACACATGCTTTTCAAAAGGGATGCCCAGCTCTTTGAGCTGGGCAAAGCAAGGGGCCAGCGTGTCCAGATCGCTGGCCGAGCCCATGATGACGGCAACCTTTTTCATGGCCTTGAGAACCCTCCCCTGCGGGGCGGGCGCTTGCGAGCCTGCCGCCGATAATGTTCGTGTTTTTGCTGGCAGGCTTGCGCACACAGGCGATCAGTCGACCGCCGGACGTGGTCAAAACCAGCGTCCGACGAGCGACAAACCTGACAAACACCTTGGATTATAGCGGGGTGGGGAGAGCTTGTCAAGCGTATTTCCGAACATTCGATGAAAAAATGTGCGAGAATGTTTGTAAATTCCGAACGTTCGGGTTTATGGGCGAAGATGGGAGAGACTGACAGAGAGCGGGCATGCGGCAGGGGCGTAGCACACAGGGAATCGACCAGTGACCGGAAGCCGGTGGCGCTCACACCCGCCGCCCGCCTGCTTCCCGCCGCCCAAAACCCTTAGGCTGGAGGGCATCCATGCTACCCAAAGGAACGCAGACGACCCGTAGCCGATGGCAGGCAACGCGGCGCTTGCTTAACAAAAGCGAGGGCACTGTGGAGCGGAACCCCCCGCATATGCAAAGCGGCGGGCACACATGCGCGCGCTCCGCCGCCTGTGTTCGCCTGTCGTGTCAGGGCTCCTGCTCCGCCCCTCGAAACGCCGCCAGATACATCTCCCCCGCATACGCAAAGCGGCGGGCACGCCCCGCGCGCTCCGCCGCCTGTGTTCGCCTGTCGTATCAGGACTCCTGCCCCGTCCCTCGAAACGCCGCCAGATACATCTCCACCGAGTGGGTCATCTCCCGCGAAAAGTCGCTCTGGTACTTGCGCTGGCAAAACGCCTTGAGCCATTCGCCGTAAGGCTTTGTACCCGTGTCGTGCCCCAGCGCCGCTTGCAGCTCCGCCGCGCCCATGCGGCGGTAGCCGTTCTCGTGCACGATGTGCTCCATCGCTGCCCGCGCGGGCTTTTTGCGGGCAAGCTGCTGCTCCGTGGGGTAGCCGAAAACCAGCATCGCGGCGGGGAACACATACGGCGGCAAGTTTAAAAGCGCGCGGTGCTCCTCGCACTTTTCCATCACATCGCCGATGTAGCACGACCCGATGCCCAGGCTCCACGCCGCGACCACGGCGTTTTGCGCGGCAATGGCGGCATCGGTCACGGCCAGCAGCAAATCGCCCGCGCCGGGCAAGCGCGGCGCAAGCCCCTCGGCCGCATAGCCATCGTACCACTTTTGCGCATCGGCACAAAAGATGAGCACCAGCGGCGCACTGGCGATGAACGGCTGATCGTCGCACGTTACGGCGAGCCTGTCCTTCATGGCCTGATCGGTGATATCCAAAATGGTGTACAGTTGCTGGCAGCCCGCGGTGGGCGCCTCGCACGCCGCCTGCAAAATGGCCTGCTTCGCCTCCGGCGGTATCGCCCTGTCCAGATACGCGCGCACGGACTTGCGGCTTTTCAAACTCTCCAGAATCTCGTTCATGAAATACCCTCTTTCTGCCAACGCGGCAGGTAAACCAGCCCGCCTTGGTGTAAAATTATCGCAAAGCCACGCAAATTCCTGCTTTCCCTCCACGCCATACACCCCCTTCTTTGCCTACCGCCTAGAGCCAACCACGGACATCCCCGCGAAAGCAACAAAGAAAAAACTGGCCATGCTATTCTTCTAGGATAAGCAAAACCCTCCCCCTCTCCAGCCCGCCCATCAACGCAACAAATAGCGATGCCACTTGGCAATCCGCAAACCAAAACCCCGTCGTCCTCAGGGGGCGGTTGGCATCGCAGGGAAGCGTTTGCCCGGTGGGCAACGCCGCGCAGCGGCGAGCGACCCGAAGATGGGAAGTTTGACAAGCGCGGGGCGCGGTAGCGCACCGCGCGCCGATCAAACTGACGGGGCAGGGGGACAGAGTCCCCCTCCCAAAGGCGCGGATGCGCCGCTTGCAGGGAAACCTCCCCCGCACGTTGAACCCTTACGCCATGTGCTAACAGGACCATGCGGAGGCAAGCCTATGCAGGACGCGATACTCATCTTGGACCACGACGAGGCGCTGGCGGGGCTCATTGCCCGCACGCTTCGCAGCCAGCAGATCTATTGCGAGCCCGTGCCTTTTGGCATGTCGCTTTCGCGCGCCATGGCGCTGGCCCCGCGGGGCATTATCATCGCCGCCGCGCAGGGGGCGGCCGTGTCGCTTGACGGCATGGACAAGGCGCTGCTTTCCGCGGGGCTGCCCGTGCTGGCGCTGGGCGGCGCGGCTGCCGCGCTGTGCGCGCATTTGGGCGGCACGGCGGAGCTGAAGCAGTGCGAGCAGTGCGAGCACGACAGCGTGACCCTCGAGCTGACGGCGCTACCCCTGCTTGCGGGCATCGCCAGCGGCGAGCGCGTGCTGCACGGCCTCTACGGCCTGACCCTGCCGGAGGGGCTCACCTGCATCGCCACCGCGACGCAGCGGTGCATCGGCTTTATGGACGAGCAGAAGAACCTGTGCGCCATCCAGTACCCCATCGAGCGCAACGACCCGGACGCCGTGCAGCTTTTGCAGAACTTTGCCCTGAACGTGTGCGGCATAGAGCCGCTGTGGACGGCGGAATACATCATCCAGAAGGCCATTTGGGACCTGCGCGAGGTGGCGGGCGAGGGGCGCGTGCTGGTGGCCGTGTCCGGCGGGGTGGACAGCGCGGTGTGCGCCAGGCTCGCCCGCATGGCCGTGGGCGACCGGCTGATGTGCGTGTTTGTCGATACGGGGCTGTTCC
>CAZOZO010000045.1:0-18641 GCA_964584315.1 uncultured Oscillospiraceae bacterium | reverse complement strand
GTTCCGCGCGGACGAGGCGGATACGGTCATCCACACCTATATGGAAACGCTGGGGCTGGTCGTGGCCTACGCGGACGCGAGCGAATCGTTCCTCAAGGCGCTGCGCGGCGTGCGCGCCCCGCGGGACAAGGAGCGCATCGTGAGCGCGCTGCTGGGGCAGGTGCTCTACAAGCAGCTGCGCTATGATACGGGCGCGCATACGCTGGTGCTGGGCACCAACTTAAACGACGCCCTCTACGGCGATTTTGCGCCCGACGCACCGCCCCCGCAGTTCGAGGGCGACGAGCCGGTGCGCATCGCCGAGCCCCTGCGCGGCCTGTTCAAGGACGAGGTGCGCCGCCTGGCTCGCGCGCTGGCTCTGCCCGCGACCCTTGCGGAGCGCCAGCCCTTCCCCGCCAGCGGGCTTGCGCTGCGCATTTTGGGCGAGGTAACGCAGGAGCGGCTGAACATGCTGCGGCAGGCGGATGCGTTTTTCAGCGAGGAGGTGCGCGCCACGGGGCATGAGCGCCGCCTGTGGCAGTACTACGCCACCATGTGCGAAAACCCGGATCAGCACGGCGGCTACGCCATCCTGCTGCGCGCGTGCCAGGCATGCAGCGGCGAAGCCTGCGCCTCGCGCCTGCCCTATGACCTGCTTGAGCGCGTGACCACGCGCATCATGGCCGAGGAAAAGCAGATCACCCGCGTGGTGTATGACTTGACGCCCAGCGCGCAGTATGCGCTGGTGGAGTAGGCAAGCTGCGGGCCGACCGTGGCGGTTGGCCGCATATCCGTTTTGCCGCAAGGCTTGCAGGCCCGCGCCCCAAGAAGGGCGCGGGCCTTTGCCGCTGTGCGGGCTTTGCTCACCGGCGGCTTGCCCATGTCTTGCCCAGCCTGCTGACAACGGAAGGCTCATTTACCCCGTTTCGACCGCCGCAACCCCTTATCCCACAACCCTTTCCGCCCCGCGCTTTTCAAAACCGACCATATCTGCTATACTATCGCCTATGAAAGCAGGTGATGGAATGCTCCGCTTTACCAAAATGCACGGCATCGGCAACGATTACGTCTACATCAACGGCTTTGCCGAAACCCTCCCCGACGACCTGCCGGAGCTTGCGCGCCGCATGAGCCACCGGCGCTTCGGCTGCGGCAGCGACGGGCTGATTTTGATTCTGCCCTCGAAAAAGGCGGATTTCTGGATGCGCATGTTCAACAGCGACGGCAGCGAGAGCGAGATGTGCGGCAACGGCATCCGCTGCGTGGCCGCCTACTGCCACGACCGGGGCCTGACGGACAAGACGGAATTCAATATCGAATCCGGCGGGCAGGTGAAGCACATGCAGCTCACGCTGGACGCGCAGGGCCGCACGGCGCTGGTGCGGGTGGACATGGGCGCGCCGGTGACGGACGGCTTCTCTATTCCCAGCGTGTTCAGCGGCGACCCCATCCGCATGCAGCCGCTCAAGGCGCTGGATAAAACATGGCCCGTCACGCTGGTGAGCATGGGCAACCCCCACGCCGTCACCTTTGTGGACGACCCCCAAAAAGCGCCTGTGACCACGGTAGGCCCCGTGCTGGAGCGCGACCTGGCCTTCCCGCGCAAGTGCAACATCGAGTTTGTGCACGTGGTCGACCGCGCGCACATCGAGATGCGCGTGTGGGAGCGCGGCGCGGGCGAGACCATGGCCTGCGGCACCGGCGCGTGCGCGTCGATGGTGGCCGGCGTGCTCAACGGTTTCATTGACCGCAAGGCGGATGTGAAGCTGCCGGGCGGCACCCTGACCGTGGAATGGAGCGAAGCCGACGGGCATGTGTACATGACCGGCCCGGCGACGTTTGTATACGACGGCATATGGCTGGACGGCGCATCCGCGCCTTTGGGAAGGGGAATGTGATCCCCTTGCCCCGGCCGTTTGATCGGCGCGCGGGCTGCTATCGCATCCCACGCTTGTCAAACTGCCCATCTGCGGGTCGCTCGCCGCTACGCGGCGTTGCCCACTGGGCAAACGCTTCCCTCCGATGCCAACCATCCCCCTGGGAACGGGGAGACGAGGTTTGGGACGTGAGGATACGATTATGCAGGATCATCGAATGATCCGTATACCTGCCATTTGAATAGGTTGATTTTCTGATCGCCTGCCGAACGGCCTGCGCGGGCGAACGATAAGGAGGGGCTGCCATGCACGTGAACCCGAATTTTGAGAAGCTGCCGGGCTCGTATCTGTTTGCGGAGATCGCAAGGCGCGTGAAGGAGTTTCAGGCGGCAAACCCGGCGGCGGACATCATCCGACTGGGCATCGGCGACGTGACGCGCCCGCTCGCGCCCGCCGTGGTGCGCGCCATGCAGAGCGCCGCGGCCGAGATGCTGGACGCGGCCACCTTCCGTGGCTACGGACCGGATTTCGGGTACGATTTTCTGGTAAACGCCATCCGCGAGAAGGATTATGCGCCGCGCGGCGTGCAGCTGGCCTTCGACGAGGTGTTTGTGAGCGACGGCGCCAAGACCGACACCGCCGCCCTACAGGAGATGTTCTCCGCCGACGCGCGCATCGCCGTGACCGACCCGGTCTACCCCGTGTATGTGGACAGCAACGCCATGGCGGGCAGGCTGGGCGATTTTGTGGACGGGCGCTGGCAAAACCTCGTGTACCTGCCCTGCAACGCGGAAAACGGCTTTGTGCCCCAGCCGCCTACGGAAAAAGTGGACGTGATCTACCTGTGCTACCCCAACAACCCCACCGGCACCACGCTGACCAAAGAGCAGCTGACGCCCTTCGTGGACTACGCGAAAAAGAACGGCGCCGTGATCGTCTATGACGCGGCGTACAAGGCCTTCATCACGTCGGATGTGCCGCGCAGCATCTACGAGGTGGAGGGCGCGCGCGAGGTGGCGGTGGAGTGCTGCTCCTTCAGCAAAACGGCGGGCTTCACGGGCATCCGCTGCGCGTATACCATCATCCCCCACGAGGTGCGGGGCCTCGGCGCGCAGGGCCAGCCGGTGGAGCTGAACGCGCTGTGGAAGCGCCGCATGGGCACCAAGTTCAACGGCGTGAGCTACCCCGTGCAGCGCGCGGCGGAGGCGGTGTTCAGCCCCGAGGGGCAAAAGGAGTGCGGCGAGGCCATCACCTACTACCTGCGCAACGCAAAGCTGATCCGCGACGAGCTTTCCGCGCTGGGCTACGCGGTGTTCGGCGGCGTGGACGCGCCCTATGTATGGCTCAAAACCCCGGTGGACAGCTGGGCCTTCTTTGACAGGCTGCTCAGCGAAGCGCATGTGGTGGGCACGCCGGGCGCGGGCTTTGGCCCCAGCGGCGAAGGGTATTTCCGCCTGACGGCGTTCAACACGTATGAAAAGACGCAGGAGGCGCTGGCGCGCATCGCAAGGCTGTAATACGGCAAAGAGTGGATGAGAAAAGCAGGGGCGCTGCAGCCATGCGCGGTGGCGCCCCTGCTTTTCGCTTATGGTTTGGCATTCAGTCTTTCCGCCACCGCGTCGACCACGGCGTTCGCGCCGCCCAGCGCCGTGAGCTCGCGCCCCAACCGCAGCGCGTTTTGCGCGTAGCGGGGGTCGGCGGTCAGGGTATCGACGGTTTTTTGAATGATTGACGGCGTAAACCGGCGAAGGGGGCGCAACAGACCCGCGCCGTTTACCATGACGCTTTTCGCGTTGTAGAGCCGCTCAAATACCAGCCCCGGGCACAGCAGCTGGGGCACGCCGTACCGAAGGCCGTCCATTACGCTGTTCTGGCCGCCGTGGCTGATCAGCACCGCCGCGCGCGGCAGCAGCGCCGCGAAGGGGAAACGCGGGGCTATGCACAGGTTGCCCAGCCGATATTCGCCCAGCCCGCGCCCCGCGACGTATACAGTATAGCGGCTGCCGCTAAACGCGCCCTTTACTGCGCGCAGCATCCGTTTGCGCGGTATGGTGCCGTAGCCCATGTAGACAAGGACGCAATCCCTCTCCTCCGTGGGCGCGGCGGCAGGCGCGGCGGCAAAGGGGCCGGTAAACAGAAGGTTTTCCCCTGCCATCGGCTCCAGCGCAGGGCTGCTGGGCACGACGCGCAGGGTCGCCCGCTCAAACAGCTCCAGCGCGGAGCGCACGGGCGGCAGCCCCAGCGATTTCAGCACGCGGTTGACGGGCTTGGCATACTGCGGCGAGGCGGCGTACTCCGCCTGCGCGGGATAGCTGTGCGAGGCAAACAGCGGCGTATGCTCCGCCAGCGCGGCGATGATCGCGGGCAGGCTGAACTCGGAGTAGACCGCGTCTGGCTCGAAGACGCGAATAACGCCTTGCAGCTCGGCCACGCTGGCGGCCAGGCAGGGCTGCGCGCTGATGCCCGCCAGGTGCAGCACCTGCTCGAAGCTTCGCACGGGCTTGCGGCCGATCACCCCCAGCTTTTCCGCCAGCGGAAAAATGCGCTTGCCCAGCCATGTGGGCAGACCCATGGGGCTGGGCACTGTAACGGGGATGGCCTGAACGCCCGCCATGGCGCGCGCGGGCGTGCCGCGGGCATGGCAGAGTGCGACCTCAAAGCCACGCGCCGCAAAAGCGGCGGCCAGCTGCTCCGCGCGGCCGGAAGGGCCGTCGGTCTGCGCGACGGCAACCATGGGTACGATCAGAATCTTCATCGGTTTACATCTCCCGTGTCAGCTTGCCTGCCGTCAGGCGGTTGCGTGTTGCAACATGGAAGGGGGAAAACCCTGTGCGCGTGGCGTGCCGTGCGAATGGGTCTGCCGGAACGGCTTTGGCGCCACGCTGTTAAGCGGCAGCCGTGTGTCGCGACCCGCACAGAAAGGCGGGCAAAGCGAAAAACGTGCTGAGGCCGACGGCTCTCAGACCCCTTCCGCCCTCGCCAGCCCCAGCAGCATGGGGCACATCGCCACCACGGGCAAAAAGTAGCGGAAGTAGTCGTTCACGGGCGACAGCAGGCACACGCCCACACTCAGCAGCGCGGGCAGGTACGCGACCGCCTCGCGGATGCGCCTGCGCCGCAGCAGCGAGAACCCCGCCGCCACCAAAAGCCATGTGTAGGTGGGACAGAACAGCAGCAGTTCCAGCACCGGCACGCGCCGCCACCCGCGCGCCACGGCGGCCAGCAGCGTGCGCGCGCCCGCGAGCGCCGCGGGCTGGGTGGTGTGCAGGTAGCGGGGGTCGGGGCCCAGGTCATAGGTCTCGAATACAAAGCGGATGCCGCCCTGATAGTTGTACGTGCGGGCCGCGTCGATCTTGGGGGTAAAGGCGTAGTAGCCGCTGCCGCCCGCCACGAAGGCCTCGATGTACGTGAGGGGATACTTCTGCGCCATGGCAAGCCACGTCTGGCGGTAGCGGGCAAGCGCGGCGGCCTCGGCCTCGCGCCCCTGCCCGTACTGGCGGAAGGTGTACTTCACGGGGTCGGAGATGTTGCCCTCATACAGGGCGGGCAGGGCTTTGGCATCCAGCACGCGGTCGATCTCGGCGTACTCCGCGGGGGTCACGGTGGCGGCATGGTCGCGCAGGGTGCGCGCGCTCTGCTGAAAGGGCACGGAGTACAGGCCGCTGGCCGTCTCGTCCTTGATGTGCAGGGCGGGCAGCAGTATGCCGTTAAAGCCGAAGGCCAGCAGCAGCGCCGCCGCGAGCGCGCCGCACGCGGGCCGCAGGCCGCGCCTTGCCAGCCACAGCGGCAGCAGGAAAACCGCCGTGCCCAGCACCACGTACAGGCCGTTGGTGCGCAGCAGGCAGGAAAGCAGCGCCCACAGGCCCAGCTCGAAGATCCGCCTGCCGGACAGGGCATGGAAGCGCAGCCCCTCCGCCGCGCGCAGGGCAAACAAAAGCAGCGCCGCGGCGTAGAGCGTATCCTTGCCCACCGCCTGCGCAAAGGCGCCAAAGATGGGCGTGAGCCCGCAAAACGCAAGCGCGGCGATACGCCATACGGGGGGCAGCCCCAGCCTGCGCATAAAGCGCACGCTCTGCGCCAGCGCGTAGGCCATCAGCAGCGTTTGCAAAAGCGTAAACAGGAACGCGCCCGCGTTGTCGCTGCCAAACAGCCGCCCCAGCCATACGCACCCGCCGAACAGCCAGGTGGTCAGCATCGGGTGCCAGGTGCTCAGGTCGCGCAGGCCATACAAGCCGCCCAGCATCTCCCCCATGTCCCAGATGATGGTGCCCGGGAAAAACGCGGCCAGAAATGGCGACCAGCAAAGCAGCAGAAACAGCATCATCCACAGGGTGGGGCGGCGGCGCACGACGCGGGAGATGCGCGGGAAGCGGCGGGTGAAAAACGCGTTCTGCTTTGTCACCTGCCACAGCATGGGGGAAATGGCGGAGCTGGGGGGTTCGTCCGCAAGGGGAGCGTCGGTAGCGGGAATGGGAATCACGCCGTCCGAGGAGAAGAGGTACGAAAAGGCGGGGTCAGCCGCGCCCCCTTCCCCGTTCGCGGCGGAGGGAGCCATGCCTCCTTCGGCTTCGGGCGGGGGTACGAGCTCGCCATAGGTGGGGGATGCATCCGGCTCGCGCGTATCGCGCGGCTGGGGTTCAGTCGGGCGGGAGCGGTGGCGCAACGCGTCGCGTCCGCCCTCCAGCCAGCCGCACACCACGGCAAACACCGCCAGCATGGCGGCGCTTTGCAGCAGGATGCGCCACAGCGCGCCGAGCCACGCGGCGGCGGTGCTCAAAAAACCCCACGTATCGTAGGCAAACAGGGTGGTGGCAAAGTAGTTGACCGTGCCAAACAGCAGCGAAAGCAACGCCATGCCCGGCGTGGGCCGCGCGGCGCGCGGGCCTGTTGCAAGCCAGCCAAGCCCCGCCAGCCCCAGCGCATACAGCAGCCACGAGGGGGAAAGGGCACGCAGTGGCGGGTCGCTGATGCCCACATAGCCAACGGGCGACAGCGTGAACGCCAGCATGCACAGCGCGCCCGCCAGCAAACAGCCAGACAGGCGCGTGATGGTATGGATGGTTTTGCGGTTCTGCGGCGTCATAACGGCTCCTTTGAATCAAGGGATGGGCTGTGCGGCGGGGTATGGGGGCGCTGGGCCGCTTACGGGGCTGCTGCGCGGCTACCGTCGCGATGCGCGGGGGCTATGCCTGCGCCTGCGCATACCCCGCGCAGCACGAAGGTCGTGGCCACACGGGGAGCTGGTCAGCCCCTGGGTTCGCGGTTCTTCAGCAGGCGCAATAGGTTCAGGTTCACCTCAAACAGCTGCCGGTGCTTCTTGGCGACGGTGTCCAAAATGAGGCCGCACACCAGCATGAGCATGGCAAGGGTCAAAAGCACGCCGCTTACGATCAGCGTGGGGAAGCGCGGCACCAGCCCCGTGGCGAAATACTCCACCAGTATGGGCACGAACAGCCCCGCGCCCAGCAGGCTCAAAAGCAGGGTGAACAGCCCGTAGAACGAAAGAGGCCTGTATTCCTTATAGAGCCTTGCCACGGTGCGCAGCACGCGCATCCCGTCGGTGTAGGTGTTCAGCTTGCTCACGCTGTCCGCGGGGCGGTCGCGGTAGCCCACGGGGATGCTCTGCACGCTCAGGTTTTTGTCCAGCGCGTGGATGCTCATCTCCGTCTCGATCTCAAACCCCTTGCTGAGCACGGGGAACGACTTGACAAACTCGTAGCTGAAGGCGCGGTAGCCGGTCATCAGATCCTTGATGTTGCCGCGGAAGATGCGGTTGACCAGCGCGCGCACCAGCCGGTTGCCCGCGTTGTGGAAGGGGCGCTTGTTCTCGGTAAAATAGGTGGAGCTCAGGCGGTCGCCCACGACCATGTCCACCTTGTCCTCCTGCACCAGCCGCACCATCTCGCGCGCGTTTTCGGCGGGGTAGGTGTCGTCGCCGTCGATCATCAGGTATACGTCCGCGTCGATCTCGCGAAACATCGTGCGGATCACGTTGCCCTTGCCCTGCCGCCGCTCGTAGCGCACGGTGGCCCCCGCCTCGCGGGCGATGCGGTCGGTGCCGTCGCGGCTGTTGTTGTCGTATACGTAAATGTCCGCTTCCGGCAGGGCGGCGCGGTAGTCGCGCACCACTTTGCCGATGGTCAGCGCCTCGTTGTAGCAGGGGATCAGCACGGCGATATTCATAGGGCAGCGCCTCCGCAAGCATTGGATTTTACTGGCTTTGAGTGGCTAAAGCATACCATGGGGCGGGCGGTTTGTCAAACGCGCGGGCTTGACGTATGGCCGCCCGCGCGGTACAATCGCCAAAATATGGTGTGGAGGCGGGGCCAAATGAAGACCATCGGGCTGATCGGCGGCATGAGTTGGGAGAGCACGCAGACCTATTACCGCATCCTGAACGAGCGCGTAAGCGCGGCGCTGGGGGGCTACCACAGCGCGAAGGTGCTGCTCTACTCGGTGGATTTTGCGGAGGTGGAGGCCGAGCAGCGCAAGGAGGACTGGACGCGCGTGGGCGAGCAGATGGCGGACGCAGCCATGCGGCTTACCCGCGGTGGCGCGGATTTTGTGCTGTTGGGCACCAACACCATGCACCGCTGTGCCCCCGCCATCGAGGCGGCCATTGGCGTGCCGTTCCTGCACATCGCGGACGCGACGGCGGACGCGCTGCTCCAACGCGGGTTCACCCACGTGGCGCTGCTGGGCACCCGCTACACCATGGAGCAGGATTTTTACAAATCGCGGCTGCGCGCGCGGGGCATTACCGTGGATATCCCCGACGAGGCCGAGCGGGAGATGATCCACCGCGTGATCTTTGACGAGCTGTGCTTCGGCAGGCAGCTGCCGCAGAGCAAAGCCGCCTACCTGCGCGTGGTGGAGCGCATGGCGGCGGCGGGCGCGCAGGCGGCGGTGCTGGGCTGCACGGAGATCGGCATGCTCATCTCGCAGGCGGATACGGCGGTGCCGCTGGTGGACACCACCGTGGTGCACGCGGAGAAGGCGGCGGAGGTGGCGCTGGGGTGATGGGCGGCGCGTTTCGGAATATCGATCGATATGTACTACGCACGCCACAAGTCGGGCTGCTTACGCTTTCTTCTGATTACAGTCAAGACAAGTTACTCTTAAATTGCTCTCGTCGGAACTTCCACCACGAGAATATGGAATGATAGGCTCTATCACAATTTTGCGGTCGAGCAGCGCTTTGCCGCAAATCTGGCATGTGCCTTTATCGCGGTGAACAACCTTGACAACGGTGGTGTAGGCAATATTGCTGGTGGCTTTCCGGAATCGTCTTGTCTCGGCTATTGGCTCGCTGACAAAATAAACCGGACATAAATGTCCATATTCATTGCAAGCCGCCTCTTGTTCAAACTTTGAGAGCTTAGCCGATGTTTCCATTTCTGTATTGATCAGGTCACAAAAAAACTGTTTGTCCAGGTCCGTCAACTCTACTTTTAACGCGTCTGTACCTACATAACCTTGCTCCAGGCCCTGTTTCAGGCCGGCGATGACGCCGTCATTTTCTTCTGGCGTCAATGGGGGCAACGGGAAATCTTCAACGAGTGGCCCATAGGGACAATAATTTAGCTCCCAGCAGGGTTTGCAAATGGTTCTTAACCTTTTGTTCAAATCTTGATTGATGGACGCATCGGTTTTATCATCGGAATAGCCTAAGAAAGAGCGCAGACCCTGGCTGATTCTTTGCGTTTTCATGGATATTCTCCCTCCATCGGCACGCGGGTGACGTAAGGCGTAGCGATGAGAACCATCTCAGAAGTGCATATCATAGTCAATTCAGGATGAATGCTTGCGTAAACGCAGAGTAAAAACCAGCGAGCGAGCCCCTACTGCTTCCCCCCGGCCCAGTGCGCCTGCTCGATGGCCAGGTCGCGGTGGGTCACGGTGGCTTTCTGCCCCGTCTTTTGCAGCTGCTCGCACAGGTACTCCGCGATGGCGACGCTCCGGTGCGCGCCGCCTGTGCAGCCGATGGCGATCACCAGCCGGTGCTTGCCCTCGTTCACGTAATTGGGCAGCAGGAAGCTGAGCATATCCATGCACTTGACCAAAAACTCCTGCGTTACGGGGTGGTTCAGCACGTACTCCTTCACGTCTTCATCCAGCCCCGTGTGGTGCCCCAGCTCCGGGATGTAGAAGGGGTTGGGCAAAAAGCGCACGTCAAACACCAGATCGCCGTCGCGGGGGATGCCGCGCTTGAACCCGAAGCTGAGCAGCTCCACGCGTAGGTTTGGCTCCTGCCCCGCCTGCAGCACGATCTCGCGCAGCTTGGCCTGCATGGCGCTGGTTTTGAGCTCGCTGGTATCCACAAGGTAGTTGGCTGTTTCGCGCAAGGGTTGCAGGCGGCCCTTTTCGGCGGCGATGGCCTGCTCCAGCGTCATGCCCTCGGCGGCCAGCGGGTGGTCGCGCCTTGTTTCCTTATAACGGTTCAGCAGCATGGTGTCGTTGGCTTCGATAAACAGCGTCTCGATGGAAAAGCCCACGCTGCGCGCCTCGTCGATCATCTTGACTACGGCCTTGGCGTCAAAAAACTCGCCGGAGCGGATATCCACCGCGATGGCGACCAGGGGCCGCGCGATGCTGGTGGCCTTGCACGCCTCCATGAAGCGCACCAGCATCATGGGGGGCAGGTTGTCCACGCACAGCGCGCCCAAATCCTCCAGCGTGCGGATGGCGACGGTCTTGCCCGCGCCGCTGAGCCCTGTAACGATCAAAAACTGCATCCGGGGTTCCTCCTGTTGTATGGGGTAGGGAGTGGGCCAGTGCGGGGATGGGCGAAGGGTAAAAGACGTGGATGCGAGGGGCGCGGGCGACTGGCAGGCGTTCGGGCGATGTGCGAGGCGGTCATGCGGCGCACAACCGGCTTCAATATGTGCGAAGCGGCCAAACGGCGCGCTGTCCGCGCGGCCTACCGCCCGGGCTCCTGCGCGTCCGACGCGGCGGGCGCGTCCACGCCCAAAATGCGCACCTCCGGCTCCAGCCACACGCCCGTTTGCGCGTGCACGGCGTTTCGCACCGTTTCGATCAGGGCCAGATAGTCGGCGGCGGTGCCGCCCCTGTCGTTTACCAGAAAGCCCGCGTGCAGCGTGCTCACGCTTGCGCCGCCCACCCGCAGGCCCTTCAGGCCGCTCTGCTCGATCATCGTGCCGGCGAAGCCGCCGTGCGGCCGCTTGAAAGTGCTGCCGCAGCAGGGCAGGGTCACGGGCTGCTTTTCGCGGCGGCGGGCGTTGAACTCGCGCATCGTCACGCGGATGGCGTCGCCATCGCCCGGCGTGAGCGCAAACGTGGCCGAAAGCGCGATCTCCGGCGGCAGCGCGGGGTCGTTCAGGCGGCTTTTGCGGTAGCCGAAAGCCATGTCCGCGTTGGTATGATGCATGATGTCGCCCGTCAGGCTCATGCAGGTGACGCTGACCACCACGTCCTTCATTTCGCCGCCGTAGGCGCCGGCGTTCATCGCCAGCGCGCCGCCCACCGTGCCCGGGATGCCGCTGGCAAACTCCAGCCCGGCAAGCGAGGCGTCCGCGGCGGCGTTGGCCAGCCGCGCCAGCGTTGCGCCCGCCTGCGCGGTGATGGCGAAGCGCCCGTCCGGCAGGGGCGAGGGCTTATCGATCCGGGCAAAATGCTCGCCAAAGCGCAGGGTGAGGCCCGGCAGGCCGCCGTCGCGCACCAGCACGTTGCTGCCGTTGCCAAGCAGCGTAACGGGCACGGTTAGCTCCGCCGCCGCGCGCAGGATGGCGGGCAGCGCCTGCGCGTCCGATACCTCGCACAGCACCTCGGCGGGGCCGCCAAGGCCCAGCGTGGTATAGCGGCTCATGGGCGCATCCAGCGTCAGCGCCCTGCGGCCCACGATGGGGCGCAGACGGTCAAGCAGCGCGTTGCGTGTGGCTTCGTCCAAAAGCGGGCCCCCTTCCGTTCCGTTTCGCCTTATTGTACCGCACTTGAGGCAAGCTGTCAAAACAACGTAGGCCCGCGTCGGCTCTGCCTCCTTTGGCATCGGAGGAGAGCGTGCGGCCAGTGGCCGCTTCGCCGCAGGCGAAAGCGAACCGGAGATGGCGGGACAGGGGGACGCGTCGGCTCTGCCTCCTTTGGGAGGGGGACTCTGTCCCCCTCCCAACCGCCCCTTGGGAACGACGGGAAGGTGGGGACGTTGTTCCCTGCCCACACTTGTCAAACTTCCCATCTTCGGGTCGCTCGCCGCTGCGCGGCGTTGCCCACTGGGCAAACGCTTCCCTACGATGCCAACCTCCCCCTTTGCGATGTTGGCGCAGGAAGCAATGGCGGGTGTTGTTGTCGCTCGCGGCATCGCCGCTGCGCGGCTGTTTGCTCGCTGGGTGGGAGGGGTATGGGGGCGGTGGCGGTAAAATCGAGGCGCGATAGAAGAGAGCAAGGGGAGGATAGGGGCGCTGCACGCGACGGTGGTTAACGGGAGGTGGGTATCCCCTATCCATGCGGCGCGCCGCTTGACGGGGCGAGGGGGGTGCGCTACAATGGGCGCATCACGGGAGGGGAGGGCACGGTATGCTCTATGAGCTTACGCCCGAATACAGGGAGATTAGCCTTGCGGAATGTGACGAAACGCGCCTGACGGTGGGCGTTTTGACCGTGGACGAACTGAAGGCCGCGCGCGTGCGCTTTGGCTTCAGCGAGCGGGTGATCGAGCAGTGCCTGAGCGAGCGCGACCGCTACCGCAACAGCGTGGATGTGTTCGACACCTACACCTTCAGTGTGGTAACGGTGGTGGAAGCAAAAAACCCCACCGTGCACGCGGACAAGGTGGCCTTCTTTTTCAAGCGCAACCTGTTCTTGATGGTGACCCTGGCCGATGAGGACAGCAGCGCGGAGCGCATTTTCATGAGCGCGGCCACCCGCTACAAGCCCGAGGCCGCCACCATGGAAAAGGTAGTGGCGGGCGTGCTGGAAGGCTTTGTGGAGCGCGACGGCGAGGCGCTGGCGGCCATGGCCTTCGATGTGAACGCTATGGAGGAAGAGGTGGCCGCGGGCAAGACCGACCGCAAGTTCAACATCGAGGTGTTCGAGCGGCGCAAGCGGCTGTTGCACCTGGGCAACTATTACGAACAGCTGATCGACATCGGCGGCGAGCTGACCGAGAACGAGAACGACATCTTCGAGGGCGAGTCCCTCCGCTACATATCGATGTTCGTGGGCCGGGTGGAGCGGCTCTATGCCAACGTGCAGATGCTGCGCGACTCGCTCACGCAGGTGCGCGAGGCCTATCAGGCGGCGCTGGACTACGGCCTGAACCGCGTGATCCGCACGCTCACGGTGCTGGCCACCGTCTACCTGCCCCCCACCCTCATCTCCGGCTGGTACGGCATGAACTTTACGCACATGCCGGAGCTGGACTGGTGGTTTGGCTACCCGCTGGTCATCGGCCTGAGCGTGGTGTTCGTGGCGGTAAGCATGCTGTATTTCAAACGGAAGAAAATGTTATAACGGCGGCGGAGCATATAGCCGCCGCGCGCAAGAATGCGCGAGGTTGGCTTGCGTTTTTATTTTCAGGGGTCTATGATAACTACGTTACATCTTTCATGTAGCAAATACAGATTAATGAAGGTGATTCCATGCAGGTTCTTTTCCTCGTGCTCAACCGTACCGAATGCCTTGAGCCGCTGCTTTCCAAGCTGCTGGAGCAAGGGGTGCGCGGGGCCACGGTCTTGCGCAGCACGGGCATGATGCGCGTGCTGGACCAGAGCGGCGACGACGCGCCCATGTTTGGCGCCCTGCGCCAGCTGTACGACCCCACCCGCAAGGACAGTACGACCATCATGATGGTCGTGGAGGACGAGCAGGCCCCCGCCGTGCGCAAGCTGGTGCACGAGGTGACCGGCGGCCTGAACCAGCCGGACAGCGGCATCCTGTTTGCGGTTCCCGTTCTCTACGCCGACGGGATTGGGGTGCAGTGAAGATGAATACGCTCCTCGCATTGGCCCTTGCCATCGGCGTGGGTCTTCTTTTCAGCCGTTTCGCCAAAAAAATGCGCCTGCCCAACGTGACCGCCTTTTTGATCGGCGGGTTGGTCGTCGGGCCCTCGGTGCTGGGGTTGATCCCCAAGGATACGGCAGATTCATTTGCCATCATCACCGAGGTGGCGCTGGGCTTTATCGCTTACTCCATCGGCGCGGAGTTCAAGCTCTCCTACCTCAAAAAAATCGGTTCCAAGCCGCTGGTGATTACGGTGTTTGAAGCGTTTATGGCCGTGATTCTGGTGGATGCGGCGTTGATATCACTCTCCGCGCTGGGGGTGCCGGGGTTCGATTTGCCCATGTGCATCGCGCTGGGCGCCATCGCGGCGGCCACCGCGCCCGCCGCCACGCTGATGGTGATCCGTCAGTACAAGGCGAAGGGGCCGGTCAGCGAGATGCTGCTGCCTGTGGTCGCCATGGACGACGCGGCCGGTTTGATCGCCTTTGCGGTATCCATCAACATCGCGCAGTCGCTGGCCAGCGGCGCAGCCATGACCGTGGGCAGTATGCTCCTGTCCCCGCTGCTGGAGATCATCGGCTCGCTGGCGCTGGGCATTGCGCTGGGGGTCGCGCTCAGTTTTACCGCGCGGTTCTTTGCCTCGCGCGGCAACAAACTGGCGCTGACCATCGGGTTTGTGCTGGTGGCGCTGGCGCTGTGCGATATGTGGAACCTGTCCAACCTGCTGTGCATCATGATGCTCGGCGCGATGATGACCAACCTGTCCAAATCGGCGGACGCCATCATTGAGCAGACGGACCGGTTTACCCCGCCCATCTTCCTGCTGTTTTTCGTGATTTCGGGCGCGGACCTGAACCTGAGCGTGCTGCCCACCGTGGGGCTGGTGGGGGTTTGCTACATCGTGGTGCGCGTGCTGGGCAAGTGGCTGGGTGCGATGATTGGTTCCCGGTTGGTGCACGCCCACCCCAACGTGCAAAAATACCTTGGCTTTACGCTGGTGCCGCAGGCGGGCGTGGCAATTGGCATGGCGCAAATGGCGCTGGTCAAGCTGCCCGCCTACGGCCCGCGCATACAGGCGGTGATCCTCGCCGGCACGCTGATTTACGAGTTGGTGGGGCCCATCATCACCAAGATGGCGCTGATCAAGGCGGGGGAAATTTCGCCGGAAGGCGCGCCCCAGTGCCAGATCGCGGGCGTGAAAACCTGACGGCCGCTGCCGCGCGCGCCGCACGCGGTGCGAAGCAGGCTGCGAACCCTTCACAAAAAATTCAAGGGCCATGCCGCGCTTGCGCGACATGGCCCTTTCTCTTGCAGGTACGGCGGTACGGGCGCGCGGCTAGATTTTCCACAGCCTTTTCATGGCTGCGAAGGCGCGCACATAGCCCGCGCCCTCCTCGCCACCGGAAAGCTCGTTGTCCAATATCGCGTCCAGCGCCATTTCCGCGCTGGGGGTGAGGGCGGGGCTGCGCGGGTCGGTCGTGCTGTCGATAAACGGGCCCAGCAGCGTTTGCCCCGCCAAGGGGAACGTGCTGTAGAAGGCGCGCACATAGTCCTTGAGCAGGGTTCGCCGCCGCTCCGCGGGGGTTTGGGCGGTTTGCGCGGGCGCGGGGGTGGCGGCGCCCTGCACGGTGCTGCGCAGGCGGCCGTCATCCGCCAGCAGGCCCACGGCCACCTCCAGCTTGGGCTCGCTGCTTTGCACCAGCATCAGCTGCTGCACGGGGTTGCCGCGCGAGAGGCCCAAAAGCGCCAGGTCGAACAGCTTGCCGCGCGTGCCCTCGTCCAAACAGTTGAGGAACTGGCCGCCGCCGCCCGCCACGCACACCTGCATCCGCGGGGAGAGCATCGCGCGCGTCTCCGGCACCTGATGGCACTTTTCCAGCAGCTCGCCGCACAGCCGGAACAAGAAGCCAAAGTTAAACAGCAGTAGGCCTTCCAGCAGGCTGGTGCGGCCATAGGCGCGGGTTTCGGCCATCATGTCGCGCACGCCGTCGCTGTGGTTTGCGAAGAATGCGTCCATCAGGAAGATGTTCTTCTGGCGCGTGCGCAGGCTGGTTTCCACCCCGCCGAAGGCCAGCGCTATCTCGCGCACCAGCGCGCGCAGGTTTTCGTCCGCGCCCGCGAAATCCGCCTCGAACGCCTCGCGGCGGTGGTCGCTGAGGGAGTCGAACAAGATTTGCCGGCAGCCCAGCAGCAGCGAGGCCTCCACCGCGGCGTAGGGCGCGCCGCCCAGCCACACGCTCAGGTCGGTGGTGCCGCCGCCCACGTCCATGTTGATGAAGCCGCTCATGGCGTTCACTTCGTTGCGGCGGCGGAAGTACAGGCCGTCCGCCTGATTTTCGCTGGCAAAGAGCACCTGCGGCACGCCCTGTGTGAGCGGCACGCCCGTATCGGCGGCCAGCTCGCGGGCCAGGCCGCGCACGGTTTCAAGGTAGGCCTCCTGCCGGTGCAGGGGCATGGCGTTGGGCATGGACACGCGCCAGCTGACCGAGGGCGAGCCCGCAAGCCGCGCGGCCAGCGTGCCTTGCAGCATGGCCTGCTTGAGGAACAGGCGCAGGCAGCGCACCACATGCGGCTCCTCGCCCCATTTAAGGTCGTAATACAGCGCGCTGGGGCTTTTGGCCAGCAGGGCGGCAAGGTTCGGCGGGTAGTAGATGTGTCCGTCCAGCAGGGGGTTTTGCCACTTGGCCTCGTCGTCGCTGAACATATCCATGCTGCTGACAAAGGTGGAGGGCTTAGCCTCGCTCATGGCGGCGAGGGGCGGCAGCAGCTCGTCCGGCAGGCGCAAATCGTCCTCCGCGCGGGCCGTAAGCAGGGTTTTGAGCAGCCGCGGCTCCAGCGCGGCTGGGCGGATGTGCTCGCCCTGCCGAAGCATCACGGTGGTGGCGTTGCTGCCAAAGTCGATGGATATGGCGGCGGGCATTTCGCGCTTGAGCTGCTGGGGCGCCTCGTCGTTGATCAGGCAGCCAAGGCTCAGCTTGCCGCGCGTAAAGGCGACAAACAGCGGCCAGCGGGGCGTGCGCGCGATGTGGAAGCGGCGCTCCACCGTTTGCCCGCTCGCGCCCGCATCCACTGCGCGGCGCGGCTCGCCCGGCACAAAGCGGCCCTCGAAGGGCACCATCACGTCCACCGCGTCCGGCCGCTGGGCCAGCAGGTAGTAGGCCGTCCACTGGCCGCGCGTCAGGCGCGCGGCGGGCCAGCAGCGCACGCTGGGCAGCTCACGCACGGGCACGGGCACGGCAAAGCCCTGCGCGAACACCGCGCCCACCTGATACGTGAACGTCAGCTCGATGCGGTTTTGGAAGGCCGCGCCCTCCACCCGCCGCCTGCGGATCAGCTGGATGCGGGCGCGAATTCGACGGCCGCTTTCATCCTCCTCGGCCTCGAAGCGCAGGCCGCTCACGGGGATGTGCGGGCGCAGAAAATCCTCCGGCTCGTCATCGGCGGCGGCGTCCAGCCACAGGGCCAGCGCCTGCCCGATGGGCGGCACGGCGTAGAGGCGCTCCGCCCCCTTGACGGCACAATGCTCGTTCATCTGCGGGTCAAGGTAGGGGGACTCGCCCTCGCACAGCAGTAGGCAATCCGAAAACGCGGCGGTCAGGGTGGCGATATCTTTGACGCCCACCAGCTCATGCGCCAGATCGGGAAGCGTGGCGGGGATGTCGGCAAGCGGCAGTTGCAGGGAGATGGCGCGGTCGCCCGCCTCGCGGAAGCCCGCGCGCTGCACGCTCCACTCCCGCAGCAGCGATATCACGCGGCGGCTGGCGCCAAGGCGGCCCGTCAGGTTGTTGGCCAGTTCCACAAAGCGCTTGGCCACGGCGCGGTTCCAGTCGCCGTCAAACTGGAGGGGCAGCGATATCTCCTGCCAAAGGCGGCGGAGGCATTCGTCCTCGCCGGGGGCGTTGGCGGGCTCCAAAAGGTACAGGGGCGACTCGATGGCAAACGCCTTGCCCTCATAGGTATAGGTGGTCACGCTCATGCCGCCCAGCTCCTCCGGGGCGCGGGCATAGGCGGGCGCAAGGCGGCACAGCAGCGGGTTTTGGGCCAGGTCTGCAAGGGCCATGGGATCCTCATGGCGGCGGAGGCCGTCAAGCCCGCTCAGTTCCAGCAGGCCGTAGGCCGCCAGCGCGCGGATGTACAGCTCCCGCTCCGCCCGCTGCTCGCCTGCCTCCAGCCGCTCGCGGAACGACCCGCGCTGGGTGAGCAGGTCGCCAATGAAGCTGTCGATCAGCCCGCAGAGCGAGGCATCCACAGCGTAGAGGGGGCTTTGCAGCTCCGCCCGCTCGTTTAAGGCCTGCACATAGCGCAGGCGCTGAAGTAGGCGCGCGCGGTCGCCCTCGGTCAGCAATGGGCAGGGGTCTTCAAAACGCTGGCGCTTGCGGTTGTACCAGCGCACTACATCCGGCAAAAAAGCGCTCAGGTCGCCCGGGTTGGCCGCGGGCGACAGTGCCACCGCGGGGGAAAGCAGCCCCAGCGCGCGCCGCTCCGGCACGCCGTCGCGCACCACGGTAAGGGTATACAGCCACAGGCCGAACGCCGCGCGCGCGGGGGGCAGCGCGGCGCGCACGCTGCGCATGAAGCCCCCGCCCTCGCCGTCCAGCATGTTTTCCAGGGCCAGATCGGGCCAGGTGGCATCCTTCTCCCACCCGTCCCAGAGCAGCAGCATGGCCAGCGCGCCGCGCCAGTCGATCAGCTCCTGATGGCGCATGGCATCCTCATAGGGCAGGCGCATCAGGCGGCGCAGCTGGGCCTCGCCCGCCAGCACATCCGGGATGGAATAGCCCACATCCTCGCCGGGGGTCAGCACGTTTTTGGCGACGCTCTCCAGCCACT
>CAZOZO010000044.1:0-24901 GCA_964584315.1 uncultured Oscillospiraceae bacterium | reverse complement strand
TGGCCCGCGTATGGCTGGAGTGCGAGCACTACGTGCTGCTGACCGGCGCACACGAGGAGTATTTGGACGTGTTCGACCCCTACTTTTGGCAGCATGACTTTCACGACGAGCGCATACAGCCCGTCGAAGGCGAGCCCGCGTGCCTGAACCGCCGTATCCGCTGGGACGTATTCAATAATGAAGCGAACAGCTACTACAGCCTTGGCCCCAACGCAAGGCGCGAGTGCGTGCTGCTGTTCAACGAGCATACCTGCGCGGGCACGGATGCGGTGGAATACCACATCTGACCGCCTGCGACGCAAGGAGGTACCCCATGGACATCTTAAGCCTCGCCAAAGCGGCGGAGCCGCACATCATCGACCTTCGGCGCGACCTGCACCGCCACCCGGAGCTGAGCTGGCAGGAGGTGCGCACCACGGACGCGGTGGCGGCGGAGCTTGCCGCGCTGGGCGTCTCCACGCGGCGCTTTGAAGGCCGCACGGGCGTGCTGGGCACGCTGAAGGGCCGGGCGGGGGCGAGCGGCAAAACACTGCTGCTGCGCGCGGATATCGACGCCCTGCCCATTCAGGAAAACACGGGCCTGCCCTTCGCCAGCGAAAACGCGGGCGTGATGCACGCCTGCGGGCACGACACGCACACCGCCATGCTGCTGGGCGCGGCGCGCATCCTAAGCTCCCTGCGACACTCGTTCGCGGGCGAGGTGCGTTTTTTATTCCAGCCCGCCGAGGAGATCAGCGCCGGTTCGGCCTTCGTGATCGAGCAGGGCGCGATGGAGGGGGTGCAGGCCGTGTTTGGCCTGCACATCTGGGGCGATTTTGACGCGCCGTATTTCAGCATTCAGGAAGGCAGCCGCATGGCCAGCTGCGACAACTTCAAGCTGACCGTGCACGGCAAGGCGGCCCACGGCAGCGCGCCCCAGCAGGGGGTGGACGCGGTGGTCGCCGCCGCCGCCATGGTGATGCAGCTGCAAACGGTGGTATCGCGCATGAGCGACCCGCGCGTGCCGCTGGTGGTCACCGTCGGGCAGATACAGGGCGGCAAGCGCTTCAACATCATCGCGGACACGGTGGAGATGGTGGGCACCGTGCGCACGCACGACAAGGCCCTGCGTAAGCAGGTGGAGGGGCTGATACGGCGCGTGTGTGAACATACTGCCGCCGCGTATGGCGCGACCGCGGAGCTAGCGTATGAGTACCTTGCCGCGCCGGTGATCAACGACCCCGCGCTGGCGGGACTGGCGCGCGCGGCGGCCACGCGGCTGTTTGGCGAGGGCGTGCTGCGCGACATACCGCCGCAGATGAGCAGCGAGGACTACGCGGCTTACCTTGAGCAGGTGCCGGGGGTGTTCTGCTTTTTGGGCGGGCGCAATGAGGCGCTCGGCTATGGCGCGCCGAACCATAATGACCATTTTGCCATCGACGAGGCGGTGCTGGTGCGCGGCGCGGCGCTGTATGCGCAGTTTGCGCTGGATTTTCTGGGGAAGTAAGGGGAAAAGGGGTCAAGGGCACCGAAGGGAAGCGTTTGCCCAGTGGGCACCAAAAGAGAGCGTGCCGCCTGTGGCCGCTTCGCCGCAGGCGAAAGCGAACTGGAGGTGGCCTGATTGACAAGGGTATGGCACGATAGCGCCGTGCACGCCGATCAAGCAGGCAGGGCCGAAGGCCGCCGCGTAGCGGCGAGCGACCCGCAGGCACCAAAGATGAGCGTGTGCCCAGTGGGCACCGAAGGAGAGCGTGCGGCCTGTGGCCGCTTCGCCGAAGGCGAAAGCAAGCCGTAGGTGGCCTGATTGACAAGTGCATGGCGCGATAGCGTCGTGCACGCCGATCAAGCAGGCAGGGCCGAAGGCCACAGCGAAGCCGTGAGCGAAACGAAGGTGGCCAGCCTGACAAGCACAGGGCACGGTAGTGACCTGTGCACCGATCAGGCTGGCGGGAGTGAGTTTTGACGAGCGTGGGGCACGGGAGTGCCATGCGCGACGATCAAACCGACCGGACATTGGCCCTCGTCAGGGTGCAGGGAGGAAACCCCTGCACGCCGGAGGCCCCACGCCGCAACGAAAACCGCAAGCGAGCGGTCAGCGCCGCAGGCGCTGCGATGCGAGCGACACCATGCGCCAGGCTTGCTTCCTCGCCCAACCACACCCCCGACGACAAGTTGGCGCCACAGAGAAACAAGCGCCCAGCAGGCAACGTCACCGCTCGTCGTTAGCAAAAACAAGAGAAACCCCGCCGTAAATTTTCTCCGCAAAACATACGCGAACATATATTCGTAATTCTAAAAATATGCTATACTGAATCCGCAAAGGGGGCTTGCAGCCTGTGGCGGCAAATCGGTCCGTCTCCACCTGCGCGGGCACTGCATGCGTCACCCACCGACGCGCGCACCGCACCCGCGGATGGGTAACAGCCATGCGCCGGCGTGCAAGCCGCCAGACCTGACCAGCCAAATATCATGCAAAACATCAGGGGAGGGTATATCGATGCCAGGATACAAACTGGGAAATGTCATGGTGGACTGTGCCGACGCCAAAGCCTTGCAGGCGTTCTACAGCGCGCTGCTGGGATGGGAGATATGCGAGCTGTACGGGATGCCCGCCGTGCGCTCGGCCGAGGACGTCGTGTTCCTGTTTGCGCAGGAGGAGGACTACGTGCCCCCCGTGTGGCCGGAGGAAGCGGGCAAGCAGCAAAAGCAGATGCACTTTGACTTTCAGGCCCCCGACCTTGCTGCGGGCGTGGTGCGGGCCATCGAGCTGGGCGCGGGCATCGCGGGCGAGCAGTACGGCGGCGACGACTTCATCACCATGATCGACCCGGCGGGCCACCCGTTCTGCCTGTGCAAAGCCTGACGGAAAAGCGCAGGGTTGCCCACGGCGCATGACCCGCTTCCATCATCACCGGACGAAGGCGGGTGCCCTTGCCGCGATGCACGCAACCGGCAGTTTGCCGCCCGCAACCGGCAACGTTGCCCTGCGGCGCCAAGCCTTGCCTTGCGCGCACGTTCCCCCGCGCTGGACATGGCCATGGTTTCGCACGGCCTGCGGCGACCATATCCGCCGCGCATCCGTCAGCACGCATCAAAACAGCCCGCAGGATCAACCTGCGGGCTTTACGTTGCCGCTCGGGCGGCGCATCGGGTCGGCGTTACGGCGCGGGGGTTTCGGGGGGCGTTTCCACCGGCGCATCGGCGGCGGGCGCATCGGTCAGGGTTTCCTCCGGCACGACCACCGGCTGCCAGTTGGGGTCGGTCTCCATGGTCTCCTGAAGGGTCTCCAGCGAACCTTCCTTATTAAGCGCGGTCATGCCGTAGCCAACGCGGCTGTCGTTGTAGGGGTGCTTCTTGGTGTATTCCATCCAGGTGGCGGTCTCCTCGTCGTAGACAAGGTTGGTGGCCCACTGGTTGCCCGTGCGATCCGCGTTCTGGGTGGCGTATACCACGGGCTGGAAATCGCTCGAAGCGCCGCTCATGTACACCTGCGCGTAGAGTGTTTTGCCCTGCTGGTACTGCGTCGCCTCCACGACCTCCTCCTCCACCTGCTCCCACTGGCCGCCCATATCCTTGAGCAGCTTGGTGCGGAAGGCATCGTTGCCCAGCGAATAGTTGGGGGCCTCCAGCACGGCCTTCTTATCCTTGGCGGTGGGGGCGGCGTTGTACTGCGCGAGCAATGCGTAGGTGCGCTCCAGCAGGCGCTGCGCCACGCTGAGCACCACAGGGGCGGGCTCCTCGGCGGGCGGTTCCTCGGTGGCAGGCGGCTCCGTGGAGGGCTGCTCCGTGGGGGGAGCTTGCGTGGGCGATTCCTCGGCGGGGGGTTCTTCGGTTACATCGCTGCCGGGCGCGGGGCTCTCGGGCGTCTGCGTGGGCGCGGCGGGCTCGGTCGTGGGCTGCACAGTCGGCTGCGTGGCAGGCGCTGTGGTACCCGGCGCGGCAGTGGGCGTGGGGGTCGGGGTCGGAGTCGGGGTGGCAACCGTCTGGGTCGCGGCGGCGCCGGTCGGTCGCGTGCCGCCCACTGTGCCGTTACCCTGCGGGCCTGCAAGCGGCACCGGTGCGTCGATAATCTCCACATAGGCGGACTCGTCCACCGGTACCGCGCCCTGCTGCACATCTGCGGTGATGCCCGGGAAGCCGAACAGGAGAGCGAGCGCCAGTACCAGCAAGCTGTTGACGACCATGTTGTTTACCCCTCGTTTCGTTATTGTACGGGCTCAGTATAACGAGCGCGGATTACATGGACGGTTACAAAACAGGCATCGAACATCGTTTTTTGCGGTTACTTTTCGAGGCGCGGGGACGGGGGACGTAACCTGGGGCTACGAATGTAAGGATTGGAAGCGCACATGCAACGGATGATGTTGAACCCTTGTTGAACCCGCCGGAGAATACAAAGCATGAAACAGAAGGAGAAAGCCGCGCCATCAAAAGAAAAAACCCTTGCAAAGCACAAACTGCAAGGGCTTTTCATTGGCGCGCCTACCGCGATTCGAACGCGGGGCCTTCCGCTTAGGAGGCGGACGCTCTATCCTGCTGAGCTATAAGCGCACGGGAACGGAAACCATTGTATGATAACCGTTCGTGAATGTCAAGGCGAATGGCAAAGAGGCGTTTTCTCCTGTTGTTTACCTGTTGCCGCCAGCCTTGCCGTATCCTTCAGGATTTGATCGCGCTCAAGCGCTTTGTGGACGTTGGTCGGAACGCGACTGTATTGTGCGTATCCCCTGACACATCCTCCGTGATCCGGAATCACTCTTGCTTACTCCCTTGTCATTCTGCTTTGGTCCGTTTTCCATCGCGTTCAGTGTGGCCGATCCACTTCCGCATGCCTCGGTGTTTTGGTATAATCAGTTACAGGAAAGGCAGGTTCCCGCTGGCAGCGGGTGTCGGTATCGCCGTTTTGCCAATCGTTGACCGCTTTGTTTCTCCTGAGCCCCTGCATGTATCAATGAGCCGCATTTGTCCTTTGCCAAGACATTGCGTCAATGAAAGTAGATGATTCCGTGCATCTGGTTCTGATATATCTATCCATATGTTCTGGAAGTATGGTAACGGTTATCCATACCAAACGAAAGGCAGAAGAAGCCGTCCCCTTTACCATTACATCGATCATTGGCATATTGTACTTATTTTACATATCAAACGCACTGCTGATCGGATATTATATCACATTGGGAATGATTGCCGCTATATACATCTATGCGGCTTGCCTTGCCGTGCACCGAGGTTTGGTGAAAAAGGAAGTCGGTGTTTTGCGGCGCTATGCAAAACAGCTCCTTACCCCGGGGATGGCAATCTTCACCTTTCTTTTTCTGGCTTTAGATTTACTAACGCGCAACAATCTTGTCACTAACTGGGATGAGTTGCGATTATGGGCAGCGTATCCCAAAGCCCTGTATTTTACCAACCAGCTTCAACTTGGCCCTGATGCATTGATCTATGACATTATGCAATCATATCCGCCTGGAATGGCTCTTTTTCAGTATTTCATGCAAAAGCTCAATGGCGGCTTTGTTGAAGCCAAGCTTTTTTGGTCATATGGCATTTTTGCGATCTCAACGCTGCTTCCGGCGTTGAAAAATTTTCGATGGAAGAATTGGTGGTGGATCATCCTCCTGGCGGTAAGTGTTCCAATCGTTCCAATGCTTTTTTCCAACAGTGGTTTTGATGCGCTCTATATGTATCGCACGCTTTATGTTGACCCGTTGTTGGGATTGCTGTTTTCCTACTGCTTGTTTTTAGCTTTTCAGGAGGGTTTTTCGGACTTGTACGCAACCATCCGCCTTGCTTTAGGGCTTGGCGCCTTGATGCTGATGAAGGATGCAGGTGCCACGCTAGCGGTCATGGCCCTTGCAATGTCGGCCTTCATCGAAAAGAATCACAATCGAAGTCTGTTTCAAAACAAGGGCAGCAGCCGTTTGAGAATCCGATATCTGATTGCCGCAACTTGTGCGATCGGGTTCTATTTGCTCTGGCGTATCACCATCACACGGTACGGTGTTGTCAGCATTTATGCTTTTGATTTTCGAAACTTCTCGTTCGACCCGCAATATACGCTGGCGTTTTTAAATGAGCTCGTCTCCAGAAGTGTGCTGCATACGCTGCTGCTGAAGTATTCCATTGGCGTGTTCGGCTTGAGTGTCTTATTTACGGAACTGATATGCGGAGTTTTTGCCTTGCTTGCCTATTTGATATATCCCAAAGAAAGGCGCAAAGATGTAAAAAGGATTCTTGTAGCTCTATTGATTTCGAATTTATTATACTTTATTGGTATCTATATGACATATCTTTTTTCCTATCAAAAAGCCATGCCCAGTTTTGAGCGATACGCTGCTACGATTCTGCAAGCCAATATCACCCTGCTTATTTGCTGCATAGGGAATGCAGGGCCTGATCAAATTAGCGCAGCCTATAAGCAATCACGGTGGGTCAAAGTGAATATGGCAGTTGCTGTGGTCTTGATCGTCACGTTGTTCCCCGTATACATCAAACCGGTCCAAATGCCCGTAGCAAGCGAGTCTGCCGTCCATGCGCGCATTATCGAAACCGCAGTAGAGAAGAGTGGAAGAAGCACAGGCAGAAGGAGGACAAGTGTATATTTGGCTTTCGCACAAGATGACTATGATATTCGCCACCATCGTATTTATTTCGATCTTCTCAGCGATACGATTTTTGTAGAACTCTATGGTTTGGGTGCATCCATGATCAGTATACCCAGCGGACGCGGGGTGGACGTGACGCCCGAAGCGATCGCAAAAGCCAAACAGGTTTTCATTGATACGCTAGCAGCATCGCATTGCATGTACATCTATTTCGTTGTCGATGTGGATGCGGCCAAGGAGCAGATGCCGGAATATTTCTCGCAGGGCACATCCGCAGGTACCATGTATCAAATCATCTACACGGATAACAAAATAACGTCGTTTCAGAAACTTGATACGGATACCGCGGCCTTGGCCCCTTATGTAGCGAACTGAACACGCAGGCGAACCTCCAGAAAACAGATGGGCAGAATAAAGCAACCAAGTAAAGCCTGAAAGATATGCTCAATACGGATGCGCTTGCGCGAGCACGCGCGCTGCCTGTGCATTGGTCATTTCTTCAGGCAATCGAATCTATGACCGGTCATTTGTCGCCCGTATTCAACGCAGAAATCGGGCGCTTTATCCTGCTGCGCGATAAACGTATGGGATGCCGCTGGTCATTGCATGCCATGGGGGTTTTCCCTGTCAAGTCGCCGGAGGGAAAACTCACCCTTCCCCAGGCGCTCCCTACACGCCATTTTCTACCAGTTTCGATTGAATTGCAATCACCTCTCTCTTGACAATTGTACTATATAGGACTATACTCTATCGTACAAACACCGAAGGGAGGCCAGGCCTTGAAAGCCAAAACCAACGGCGGGTTCCTTGTAAGCCAAATCAAACAGGTGCAGGGCCGGGTGTTCGAGCGGCTGCTCGACAGGCAGGGCGTGGTGGCATTCAACGGCGCGCAGGGGCGCATCCTCTACGTGCTGTGGCAGCAGAGCCCTCTGCCCATTACCGAGCTGGCCCACCGCACGGGTCTGGCCAAAACCACGCTGACCGGCATGCTCGACCGGCTGGAGGCCTCCGGCCACATCCGCCGCACGGGGGACAGCGCGGATCGGCGGCGTGTGGATATCCACCTGACCGAGGCGGCGCGCGGCTTGCAGGGGGATTACGACGCGGTGTCCGAAACAATGAACGGCATCTTCTACAAGGGTTTCACCGATGCGGAGGTGGCCGCGCTGGAGGCGGCATTGGGCCGCGTGCTCCAAAACCTGTACGATTGGGAGGCATAACCATGGATGACGCAATGAGGAACGAAATCAAAGCCCTGCGCGAAAACGCGAAGATCGCCTACGTCGCCTCCGTGGACGGGCAGGGTTTCCCGCAGGTGAAGGCCATGCTCGTGCTGGAGCACGAAAGCCTTGCGCGCCAGTATTTCTCCACCAACTTAAGCTCGCGGCGGGCCAGGCAGTTCCTTGAAAACCCGAAAGCCGCCGTGTACTACTGCGAGGAAGGCAATTTCAAAGGCGCGCTGTTCACGGGCGCGATGCGCGTGCGTGACGATCGCGAAGCCCGCGAACTGCTGTGGCGCGACGGGTTTGAGATGTACTACCCCAAGGGTGTGACGGATGACGACTATGTGGTGCTGGAGTTTACGCCCGAGACCGTCAACTACTACCATGGCCTGCACAATGAGACGGCGCCCATGGCGGAGCTGTGCTGAAGCCGCCAAACCTCTCCCCCATCAACGGTTCAAGGATCATGGCCGTTGCTATGCAGGCCCCGCGACCCTCCGCCGCATCCATGCCCGCCAGCGAGCGGGCAGCGTCTCCGGCGCTGCGCTGCGAGCAGCGATGACTACGCAAACGCACCCCGCGATACTCCGCCCCTCGCTTAAAAGCACCCCGCCATATCAAAACCGCGCACTTTTCCCGCCCGCCCCTTGCAGGCGGGTTTTCTGCATTATCCACATAACACCCTCAAACCTTACGCCACTCTCAGGCACCGATGCAGCCCGACCTGACGCTTGCAAACCACAAACGCCCCCTTTGCATTCCGTAGCACATGCATCCTGCTTGCCTTACGCACCCAACTCGTCCAAGGGGGCGGTTGGGAGGGGGACAGAGTCCCCCTCCCAAAGGCCGCAGAGCGGCCGCGTCGCCCTGCCCCGCCATCCTGATCGTCGCACAAGGCGCTGCCGCGCCCTGTGCTCGTCAGGCTGGCCACCTCCGATTCGCTTTCGCCTTTGGCGAAGCGGCCACTGGCCGCACGCTCATCTTCGGTGCCAAAGACCGCAGAGCGGCCGCTCCTGTCAGAACAACCCGCTCAAATCTGCCCCGTTTTGGGCGCCGCGATCCGCTTCGCGCCATGCCGCCGCACACGCAGGGCCTCATTTTAGCAAAACCGCAGGGAAACACACCCCGTTTTCGTTCATTGTAGCCAAAAAGATGCCGAGAGGCGCGCAGTGAAGATAACGTTAATTAGTACGTACCATGCGGCCCTTTTCAGCCTTTTTGTGAACAAGGCACTTTTTCCCCTCCAAGTTGTACTCTACTTGTATACGCGCAAAAGCGCCATTTTTCAGCCTTTTTTGTGGCGCTTGTGTGGATACGATGTCGTATTCGGAAATTCTGCGACCTTTGTATTGACAAATGACCGTACACATGTTATCCTGTCCACAACAAGTTTGAGACGGTCGCACGGAGTCCTCCGCGGCGTTTCAACACGCTTGTACGCACAACTTAAAAGGAGTGGAAATCATGAAGAAGGTACTAGCACTGGTTCTTGCCCTCGTGCTCGCGTTGGGCGCGGTTTCCTTCGCGGTTGCCGAAGGTCTGGTCGGCGTGTGCATGCCCACCAAATCCTCCGCCCGTTGGATCGCCGATGGCGACAACATGAAGGCCCAGCTCGAAGCCAAGGGCTATGAAGTGGACCTCCAGTACGGCGAAGACATCATCGAGAACCAGGTCTCCCAGATCGAGAACATGATCACCAAGGGCGTCAAGGTTCTGGTTATCGCCTCCATCGACGGCGAGTCCCTCACCGCCGTGCTGCAGAAGGCCAAAGACGCGGGCATCCCCGTGATCGCGTATGACCGCCTGATCCGCAACACCGATGCCGTCAGCTACTATGCGACGTTTGACAACTTCAAGGTTGGCGTGCAGCAGGCGACCACCATCGTGGACGCGCTGGGCCTGCCGGATGCCGCCGGCCCCTTCAACATCGAGCTGTTCGCCGGCAGCCCGGACGACAACAACGCCTACTTCTTCTTCAATGGCTCCATGAGCGTGCTGCAGCCCTACATCGACGCTGGCAAGCTGGTCGTCAAGTCCGGCCAGACCGCGTTTGACCAGGTTGCCACCCTCCGTTGGGACGGCGCCACCGCCCAGGCCCGCATGGACAACATCATCACCGCCTTCTACGCCGACGCGCGCGTGGATGCGATCCTCAGCCCCTATGACGGCATTTCCATCGGCGTGCTGGCCTCTGTGAAGAACGTGGGCTACGGCACCGCGGATCAGAAGATGCCCATCATCTCCGGCCAGGATGCGGAGCTGCCCTCGGTCAAGAGCATTCTCGCGGGCGAGCAGTACTCCACCATCTTCAAGGACACCCGTACCCTCGCCGCCAAGGCGGTTGAGATGGTGGACGCGGTGCTCACCGGCAGCGAGCCCTCCATCAACGACACCACCACCTATGAAAACGGCGTGAAGGTCGTTCCGTCCTTCCTCTGCGAGCCAGTGCCGATCACTGCCGCCAACGCCGTGCAGGTTCTGGTGACCGACAGCGGCTACTACACCGCCGATCAGCTCAAGTAACCGGCAATCCAAGCCATAGGTATGGCGGCGGCTTGGCCGCCGCCATACTCTTTCTGTATCGCGGCGCTTTGGCGGTCAGGTACCGCACACCGTTTGCCGGCCATGCGCGCGGCGCGCCGCGCGTGCGGCCGGCAAGTGCCTGTGGCCCCGCGGGCCAGCTTTTTTCTGTGGCGGCGGTTGTCCATGCAGGTACGGCAGGGGCCGCGTCGAAATGTACGCTACAGCGAAGCCGCATACACAGCGCCGGGGCCCGTGCCCGCGGCGCCATCCCCCCCTCCCTCACGCATTGATAAGGAGTGTGAGATCGTCCATGGACAATGTGATCCTCCAAATGATCGACATCACCAAGGAGTTCCCGGGCGTCAAGGCCCTGGATCACGTAAACCTGTCGGTCAAAGACGACGAGATCCACGCGCTGGTCGGCGAGAACGGCGCAGGCAAAAGCACGCTGATGAATGTTTTGAGCGGCGTGTATCCCCATGGCACCTATACGGGCAGCATCGTGTTCCAAGGGGAAGAATGCATATTCCATCATATAAAAGACAGCGAGCGCAGGGGCATCGCCATCATCCATCAGGAGCTGGCGCTGGTGCCCTATTTAAGCATCGCGGAAAATATGTTTTTGGGTAACGAGCGCGCCCGCGGCGGCGTGATCAACTGGCAGGAGACGCGCGCACGCACCGCGGAGCTGCTGCGGCGCGTGGGCCTTTCGGAAAACCCGGATACCCTCATCAAGGACATCGGCGTAGGCAAACAGCAGCTGGTTGAGATCGCCAAGGCGCTGGCCAAGGACGTGAAGCTGCTCATTTTGGACGAGCCTACCGCGGCCCTGAACGAGGCCGAGTCCCTGCACCTTTTGGACATCATCGTGGACCTGAAAAAGCGCGGCGTGCCCTCCATCATCATCAGCCACAAGCTCAACGAAGTGGAGCAGGTGGCGGACAGCATCACCATCCTGCGCGACGGCGCCACCATCGAGACCCTCGTCAAGGGCGCGGACAGCCTGAGCGAGGATCGCATCATCAAGGGCATGGTAGGCCGCGAGATCAAGGATCGCTGGCCTGCGCGCGAGTGCCCCATCGGCGATGTGTACTTCGAGGTGCAGGACTGGTGCGCCTTTGACCCCGTGGACGAGGACAAACAGATACTCAAGAACATCAACCTGCACGTGCGCAAGGGCGAAGTGGTGGGCATCGCGGGCCTGATGGGTGCGGGCCGCACGGAGCTGGCCATGAGCATGTTTGGCAAGGCTTACGGCTCCAAAATCAGCGGCACCATGATCAAGGACGGCAAGCGCGTCGAGCTCAAGTCCATCCACCACGCCATCCGCCACGGCATCGCCTACCTGACGGAAGACCGCAAGACCGCGGGCCTGATCCTCATCAACGACATCCGCCAGAACATCTCCATGGCGAGCCTTGACAAGCTCAGCAAGCGGCTGGTGATCAACCGCAACCGCGAGATTCAGGTGGCCGAGGAATACCGCGCCAAGCTGAACATCAAGACCCCCTCCATCAGCCAGCTGGCGGGCAACCTTTCCGGCGGCAACCAGCAGAAAGTGTGCCTGAGCCGCTGGATCTTCGCCGACCCCGATGTGCTCATTTTGGACGAGCCCACCCGCGGCATCGACGTGGGCGCGAAGTATGAGATCTATACCATCATCAACAAGCTGGCCGCGGACGGCAAGGCCGTGATCATCATCTCCAGCGAACTGCCGGAGGTGCTGGGCATCAGCGACCGCGTGTACGTGATGAACCAGGGGCGCATCGTAGGCGAACTTCCAAAATCCGAGGCGACGCAGGAAAGTGTCATGCGTTGCATCATGCAAAGCAGCAGGGAGGGTTAACCCATGGAGGCGACGCAGAACAAACACAAGATCAAGCTGAACGCCCGCCAGTATGGCATGGGCATCGCGCTGATCGCGATCATGGTGCTGTTCCAGATTCTGACCAAAGGCGTGCTGCTCAAGCCGCTGAACGTGTCAAACCTCATCATGCAGAACAGCTATGTGCTGGTGCTTGCCATCGGCATGCTGCTGTGCATCCTGACCGGCAACATCGACCTGTCGGTCGGCTCCATCGCGGCGTTCATCGGCGCCACCAGCGGCGTGTTCATCATGGATTTCAAGATGGACCCCGTGCTGGTGCTGGTGCTTTCCCTGGTCATCGGCGGGTTGATCGGCGCGTGGCAGGGCTTCTGGATCTCGTATGTGCAGATCCCCGCGTTCATCGTGACCCTCGCCGGCCAGCTGATCTTCCGCGGCCTCACGATGGCGATCCTGAACGGCCAGACCAAAGCGCCGTTCCCGGATATCTACACCGTGGTGTCCTCCGGCTTTATCCCGGATTATTTGACCAACCTGCTGGGGCCCATCAGCCTGTTTGGCAAGCAGCTGAACCTGCTTACGCTGGCGTTCGGCATTCTGGTCAGCATCCTGTTCATCATCGGCGAGCTGCGCAAGCGCGCGGAAATGCGGCGCTACGGTTTCCCGGTGCTTTCGCACCTCATGCTGGCGGTCAAGATCGTGCTGATGGTGGTGGGCATCAACCTGTTCACCTTCTGGCTGAACGACTATAAGGGCATCCCCACCGTGCTGGTGCTGCTGGGCGTGCTGATTCTGATCTACTCGTTCGTGACCACGCGCACTACGATCGGCCGCCACATCTACGCCTTCGGCGGCAACGAGAAGGCGGCGCGCCTGTCCGGCATCAACACCAAGCGCGTGTTCTTCTGGGTGTACGTCAACATGGGTGTGCTAAGCGCCATCGCGGGCATCGTGTTCGCGGGGCGCCTGAACGCCGCCACGCCCAAGGCGGGCGTCAACTTCGAGCTGGACGCCATCGCCAGCTGCTACATCGGCGGCGCGTCCGCCAGCGGCGGCATCGGCACGGTGTTCGGCTGCATCGTGGGCGGCCTGATCATGGGCGTGCTGAACAACGGTATGTCCATCATGGGCATCACGGTGGACTGGCAGCAGGCCATCAAGGGCTTCGTGCTGCTGATGGCCGTGGCGTTTGACGTGCTCAACAAAAAGCGCAAGTAAAAAAAAGTCGCGCAGCTTACGCCGCGCCCCGGGGCAACCCCTCGGGGCGCGCGTGCGTATGCGCGGCGTGTGCCACAACGGCAAGCAAAGGAGGCGCGGGCGTTGGACAAGTATAAGTACCTGCATTTGACCGATACGCTGCGCGCCGCCATCCAAAGCGGCCAGTATGTGCAGGGCGAAAAGCTGCCCTCCGAAAACGAGCTGACGCGCATGTACGCCTGCAGCCGCCAAACGGTGCGGCAGGCGATGGGCATCCTCGACGCGGAGGGGCTGACCGAGCGCATCCGCGGCAGCGGCACCTATGTGCGCGCCTCGCAGCCGCAAAAGGCGTGGATGCACAATGTGGCGGTGGTCAGCACCTACATCAGCGAGTACATCCTGCCCAGCATACTGGCGGGCATCCAGCAGGAGCTGAGCGCAAACGGCTATACCGCGATACTGTTTGCCACCAATAACCGGGTGGACAGCGAGCGCCGCATCATCAACGAGCTGCTGCAAAAGCCCATCGACGGCCTGCTGGTGGAGGGCACGAAAAGCGCGCTGCCCAACCCGAACCTGGACCTGTACCGCAAGCTGCGCCAGCATGGCATCCCCGTGCTGTTCCTGGACGGTTACTACAAGGATCTGGCGGACTTCCCCTATGTGGTGACCGATGACCGGCAGGGCGGCTATGACGCGACCAACTACCTGATCCGCAAAGGGCACACGAAGATCGCGGGCATCTTCAAGTATGACGACCGGCAGGGGCACGACCGGTACCTGGGCTATGCCAGCGCGCTGGTCGAGCACGGTTTGACCGTAACGGACGATAACGTGCTGTGGTTTACGAGCAGCACCCGCGCCGATATGGTAAGCCGCTACGGCCTGAGCGTGACCGAGGAGTGCACGGCGGTGGTGTGCTATAACGACGAGGTGGCGGTGCCGCTGCTGAACCTGCTGCTGCACGCAGGCAAGGCGGTGCCGCAGGATACGGCCATCATCAGCTTTGATAACAGCACGATGGCCGATCTGGCGGCGGTGCGCATCACATCGCTGGACCACCCCAAGCAGCGGCTGGGGATGGAGGCGGTGCGTATATTGATGAAGATGATCGCCGGGCAGCCGCAGACACCGCTGGTGATGCCATGGGGATTTACCGAGAAGGAAAGCACAAGGTAACAGGGAAGGAAGATAAAAAAGGGTCAAGGGCCAATGGCCCTTGCGGGTGCAGGGCAGCGCCCTGTAACCCCCGCCGCAGCGTAACAATCGTAAGCGAGCGGTCAGCGCCGCAGGCGCTGCGATGCGAGCGGCAATATCTTCTCCTTCCATCTAGACCGATAATAATATCCAAGCGGGGGGCTGGCACTTGCCAGCCCCCTGCTTCCTATTCCGTTCGCGCCCTGAATCGCTCCTCATACAGAGACTGTCTATCCCTCGTCCGCTTCCCCCACCGGCGGCACGCCCCCTGCCCCCGCCATCACCTCCTGCGCCTCCCGCAACGCCTGCCCGTGTATCTCGAACACCTGCGTACGCTCGTAGTGCATGTCGTAGCCGATCTGCTCCCAGCTCAGGCCGTTGATGTAGCGCAAGGTAAGCAGCGCCTTGTGGCGCTCGTCCGTGAGCGCCTCGATCACATACAGCCGCGCGACCAACGCCTCGCACACATGGTCGATCACGCTCAGCAGGCGCGCCTCGCCATCCACCACGCGCAGCATGGCATCCTCGTTGCCGCCTTGGCCGGGCGTGCCGGACAGGCGCACCGCGGCGATGCGCCCCGTGGCGCGCGTGGTGGCGTCGCGCATGTGCTCCAGCTCGCGCAGCAGCGCGTCGCGGCGGCTGACCAAAGCGCGGTACTCCATCAGGTAGCGTTTGACGGGGTTGGTCTCGGTAGCGCGCCAAACGCGGGATTGGTTCAGCATGGCCGGTTCATCCTTTCCGTTTCCGTGATGGGCCCCCATAAGGGTGGCCTTGATGGGTGCGTGCAGCGCTTGTAGCAGCCATGGCGCCGCGGCGGGGCTTCCGCTGCGCTCGTCCGCGCGACGCGCTTACTCCGGCGCGCCCTCCGTGCTCTGCAAGCCCACCGCATCGGACAGCGGCTCCAGATAAGCCGCCATCACGAACCCCACGCCGATGTTCGCCCAGCGCACGCCGTCATCGTCGGTCAGGTACGCCCGCACCGTCACCGCCGCGCCCGCCTTGAGGCGTGCCAGCACATCGCCCGCGGGCGCGCTGCGCACGTTGAGTTTGCCGGCAGCTGCGCGCATGCGCTCTGCCCCGGTGGGCAGCGCGTCGCACAGGTAGGTGGCGCGACAGTAGCCAGGGTCGCCCGCGCGGCTCACCTCGGCCCATCCATCCGCGTCGATGCGGTAGAGGGTCAGCGCATCGCCGCGCGTCAGGCGCAGCACGACGGGCGCGTGCGCCTTGGGCCGCTCGCGGATGTTCAGCCAGCTTTCCGCGCCAACCAGCACAAAGGCCGTGCGGCCCTCGCCCGCCCCAGTGCCGGAAAGGCCCTCCGCCCATGCCGCACCCATGGGCAGGCCCAGCCAAAGGGCTATCACCATGGCGACGAGCAGCACCTTGCGGGCCTCCGACCGCCGCTCGCGCCGCATGGTGCCAGTCGACTTTGGTTGTGCAAGCGTTTGAGCATATTTCCTTCCAAAATAATACAACAACAATACAATACCGCCTTGCTATTTAATGTCAAATATGGTATATTCAGTTTGCTTATGGGGCTTGCTCCCCGCTTCTTGCCCGCCGGTGCTTCATGCCGGTGGGCCTTGTTTTACACCGAAAACCCAGCCTTGGGGCCGATATCGGCTGCGACGCGGCGTCGCTTTTCCATGGCGGCACGGCGCGTGCCGCCCGCCGCCATGCGCAGGCGCGGCAGCGTTTCATCAGCACATGGAGGCATTCCGGCCGCTCAATGGGCCACGGCGCCTACGTCCGCGTCTTACCGCCTGCCTGACGTATGCATGAGTACACCCGCCATCGTCAAGGCTTCTCCACACGCTTGCGCGGCGTGGGGGCGCGCTCGCCGTCCGCATTGCCGCGCAGCGCCAGCCCGGTACGGATGCCGTGCGCATAGGCCGCCACCAGATTTTGCTCCGCGCGGGGCAGCTTGGGCAGCTTCTGGTCGATGTCCGCCAGGATCTGCGCCTTGCTGCGTCGTCTGCTGCCCGGTTCATAGGCCATGGGGATCGCCTCCTCCTGTGGATGGGTTGGGTTTCACTGGATAATTGTAGGGCTTCGCAGCCGTGCCCCGCGGGCTGATAAAACCCGTCGCAGGCCTTCCCACGCGGTTCGCCCTTTTGGTTTCGCGGTCGTTCGCTTCCATCGCATGCAATCCAACATCGGAAAGTCTGCTAAAATCAATGCTCACCCTGTGGATTTGTACACATTATAGACCAAAGGTATGTGTGTGTCAACACGTTTGTACGCCATTTTGTGTAGACAAACACATTTTCCCATGATACAATGACAACAAGGGGGGTGTGAGCCTTGAAAGAGCGAATCAAACAGGTTCGCAAACATTTGAAGCTGACGCAGATGGCCTTCGCGACGCGCGTCGGCGTAACGCGGGATGTGGTCGCCTCATGGGAGAACGGCCGTGTGGAGCCGCCCGAGGCGGTGGTGCGGCTGATCTGCCGCGAACAGGGCGTGAGTTACGAGTGGCTGCGGGATGGGCGCGAGCCCATGTTCGTGCCCGCGGACGCGATGCTGACCGACAAGCTGGAGTGCATCATGGCGGGCGACAACGCATTCGTCAAATCCGCGCTGCGCGAGCTGATCAACCTCCCCACCGAGGCGTGGGAGCAGATCGGTGTGTTTGTGGACCGGCTGTACACCCTGCGGCAGCGCGGGCACTGAACGCGCCGCGCGGGGCGCGGCAGAGAATGGGCCGCGCTGCCCGCGGGCAGGCCGTGGCATGCAGCCGCGTGGTGCAGCGCTGGCCCCGTGCGGCGGCCCATGCGCCGCAGGCTGCCTCGCTGCCCGCGCACTACCCGCACGCGGCACACCGGGGCATGCGTCCCGCGCGCGGGGGGCGCCCCGCCTACTTCGCCGGAGGCGTGCGCGTCAGCTTGCGCTCGATATACCAATAGATGGTTTCTAAAAGCTGCTCATCCCCGATTTTTTCCAACAGAGCCATGATGCGATCCAGCACAGGGCCGTCCCTCCTACTTTTCACCAAAATGAGCAATGCATCCGCCCGCCTGCGTTCGCCGAACGCAGGCCTTGTTCCCTATCGCTTTTCGTAGCCCCATCCTGCTCCGACAGGCTCAAACGGGGATGAAATGCTGAATGTAGTATATACTCACCAATGGTCAGTATGTATGGCCTGTAGGTACAAGTACAAAACTTACGCAGCGCAGGCGTTCGTGTGTGGTTCTGGTACACCTGTGTATCCATCCACATATGCGGCACGCCATAAGCGGATACGGGCACCCGTGGCGCGACGCTCATGCTGTGCATGCACAAAGAGCCCCCAGGCGCCTAACGCGCCCGGGGGCTCCGGTATTCGGTTCGTTTGGTCAGCTCTCCGTATCGCCGCCGTCGCGCTCCTGATAGCGGCTGGCGCGGCTGGTGCGGCGCGGCGTGGGGTTGGCGGGCTCGTCGCCCTCGGTGGCGCCTGCGCTGCTGCCCGTCGCAAACGGGTTGGGCGTCGTGGGGCGCGCGTAGGGGTTGCCACCCGGCGTGGGCTGCACATACGGGTTGCCGCTTGCGGGCCTGCCCGCGTCCGCGGCGCCCTGCGCGCCGCCGGGGGTGCCATCAGCGGGGCGTGCCTCGCCCGTAGGCCGCGCGTAAGGGTTACCCTCCTGTGCGGGGCGTGCATAGGGGTTGGCCGCCGTGCCGCCAGCGTAAGGGCTCGGGCCGGTGCCGCGCCCATAGGGGCTCTGGTAGCTGCCGGTGGCGGAGCCGGGTGCGCCAGGCTGGCCGTTCGGGTTCTGCCGCTGAGTGGTGCCCGCGACCGGCGGGGCCGCCACGGCGTGACGCGTGTAGGGGCTGCCGGTGGTGCCGGCCGTACCCGCTCCGCCTGCCGCGCCGCTCTGCTGGGCGCTTCTGCGGCTCATGGCGGCATTGTGCGCGGCCAACCTGCGCTTCTTGTTCTGGTTCAGGGCATAGGCGTATACGCCGCCCGCGCCGCCCAGCAGCACGATGCCGCCGATGGCCAGCCCCACCCAGCCGTTGTCGGTCTGGGTCTCCTTGGTCTGGTCGTCATAGGGGATGGGGATCATCGTGCCCACGACGAAGGTAGCGGTGGGCGTAGCGGTGGGCGTGGCCGAGACCAGCGGCGCGGTGGGCGTGGCGTAGGGGTTGAACGGCTCATACGAGGCATTCACGCCCGCGTTGGGGTTCTTCCACACGCCCAGG
Organism: uncultured Oscillospiraceae bacterium; assembly: GCA_964584315.1. Classification (GTDB taxonomy): domain Bacteria; phylum Bacillota; class Clostridia; order Christensenellales; family Aristaeellaceae; genus CAXXOK01. The sequence continues at coordinate 6,179 of CAZOZO010000044.1, read as the reverse complement.
TTCCAGTCCTCCACCGAGGATACCTGCCCCTGCGTGGCGCTGCCGGACGTGCCCGAGGTGCCGCTGGTGCCCCCGGTCGTGCTGCCCACGATGCCGTTGTTCACCAGCCCGGCGAGGTACTCCTTGCTGTTGAGGAAGCTGGAAAGCTCAGTCAGGTTCAGCACGCCGAAGTAGCGCCCATCCACCCAGCCGATGGTGCCGTTGTGGTTGATGTTATACCACGTCTGCCCGTTTACCACCTGCGAGCCGATGACCAGCCCGAAGGCGTACTGCCGCAGCGTTTTGAGCTTCGCGCCCGTGGTGGAGGGCGTTGCGCGGAAGTTGACCGTGCTGGAGGTGACGCGCCCGTAGCTGGACGCGGCGTAGGGGTCATAGGGCTTAACAGTGGCGGCGGGCGTGGGCGTGGGCGTGGCGATGGTTTGCAGGTAAGCCTGCACCTCGCTGTCGCTCAGCTTGCGCAGCTGATCCGCGCGGGTGTAGCCCGAATATTGCAGGTAGTTGGTGATGTGCCAGCCGTAGCCCTCGTTATAGAGCTGGCCGGTCACGTATACAACCGTGTTGGGCGCCAGCCACAGATTGATGCTCGCGCTGTTGCTGGTCACGGTGCGCATGGGCACCTGCCCCAGCGTCATGTAGTAGCCGGAGAGCTGCGCGGGCGTGGGGCTGGCCGTGGGCGTGGGGCTGGGCGTGGGCGTGGCGTGCGCGTCCTCATACGCTTTGATCAGCACCTGCGCCTCCGCGTCGGAGATGTGCTTGACCGTCCCGTCCTGCACGATACCGGAGGCGGTGGAGCCCAGCCGCACCTGCGAGCTGCTCCACAGCACGTCGTTCACGGTTGCCTGCCCGTTGATATAGAGCAGCGTGTTGGGGTCGAGCATGGCGATCACGGAATCGTCAGTCAGGGTCGCACCGGAGCGCAGCGCCGTGCGCACGGTTGTCACAGCATAGCCCATGTACATGGCGGGGATTTGGGTAGCCGTGGCGGTCGCCGTAACGGTGGCCGAGGGCGCGGTGGTGGCCGTATCCGTCGCGGTGGCGGTCATGGTGGCGGTGGCCGTCGCAGTTGCGGTGGCCGTGGCAGTCGCGGTTTCCGTGGGCGCCGCGGTGGGGGTGGCGGTGGCCGTAGCCGTGGGCGTAGGCGTGGCAAGGAAGGCGTTCTGCTCCTCCTCGGTCATGGGGCGCAGCAGGGCCGCGCGCACCACACCCGGCACACCCTGGTAGGTGATCTGGTGCCAGGCCTCGCCGTTTAAGTAATTCTGCCCTTCCACATACACGCCGGTACCGGCGGGCAACACGTTCAGGATGGTGTCGCTGCCCACAGTGGGCACCTGCTGCGCGTCCGCGATGGTCACGAAGTAGCCCGTCACCTGCATGGGCACGGCGGTATCGGTGGGGGCGGGCGTGGGGGTATCGGTGGGGGGCGCGGTGGGCACCTCCGTGGCGGGCGGCGGCGTGGTCTCGGTGCCGGGCACGGGGCTGGCCTGCGCATAGTTGTAGGCGTCGCTGTCCTCCTGCGAGAGGGTTTGGATCAGGTCGTTCCACACATAGCAATCGGTGCCGTTGTAGGTGATCACGGCCCAGGTGCGGGTGTCGCCGTTTTGGTCGGTCACGTCCATCACGCCGCGCACCCACAGGTACTGGCCAGCCGCCACGTTCTCAAAGGCCTTTTTGCTGGTGGTGTCCGGCAGGGTGCGGAAGTTGGCCACCTTGGCGGTCTGCGCGTAGCGGTTGACCGGGGTGATGGCGGGGGCGGGGGTCTCCGCTACGGGCGTATCCGTCGGGGGAACAGGGGTATCGGTGTCCGCGGGCGGCTGCGTATCGGCAGGCGGCTGCGTATCGGCGGGTGGCTGCGTATCCGCAGGCGGCTGCGTATCGGCGGTCGCCTCGGTAAAGTCGAAATAGATGGCCTCGGGCGTGGCTACGCCGTCTGCCCCGATGGTCACCTGCACCTCGGCGGGGGTTTCGGGGTTCAGGGTATAGCCCTGCGGCACGATGCCGTAGTTGGGCGAAATGGTGTACGTGCCGGGGTCGAACTCCCGCGTTTCGGCGTTGGCGATCTCGGTGCCGCCAATGTCCGTATAGTAGACGGTCACGTAGCCCTTCACGGCCTGCTGCGGCTTGCGGAAGGTGAACGTGATGCTGGCGGGGCTGGGCACGCCGGACTGATCCACGGTGATGTACTGCGTGGCGTCGCCTTCCAGCGTATAGCCCTCAGGCACCATGCCGGTGTTGGCGTAGACCGGGTTCTCCTGGTCGTAATAGGCGGTAACCTGCTCGGAGTAGAGCACGTTGCCGGGGTTGTCCGCGTCCACATAGTAGACGGGCACCACGGCGGGCGGAGCCAGCACGGGCATCTGCACGCTGGACACGTACAGGCGGTACTCGTCCATGGCCACCCCGTCCTGATAGGCGGTGATCAACGTGCTCGCGCCGTTGAAATCCACCGTGGCGGGGTCCACTGAGACGGGCGTGCCGTCCGGCGGGGTAAAGGTATAGCTGGTGGCGGGGTTGGGCAGCACGCTGATGGTGACCGGGAAGCTGAACGCTTCGCCGGGCAGCTGCACCCAATACGCCTTGCCCTGCATGTCGCTGGTGGGCGTGGCGATGGCCGCGGTGGGCGCGCCGTCGGCGGCCGTCTGGTAATAGACGGTCACGGTGGGCATGGTGGCCTGCTCCTCGGGCGTGAGCGCCAGCGCGGGCACGCCCAGCTGGCAGACGAGCATCAGCAAACATACGAAACCGGCCAGCAGGCGGTGCGGCCTGGTTATGGTCTCTACCTTCATGCGAGTACCTCCTTATCCAAAAGGCGCGCGTCAAAGGGAAAAAACGGCCTTTGTTGGCTTCATTGTAACGGGTTGGTAACGTATTGTCAAGGCGCAAACACGGGGCGCACGGCGGGTTTCCATGCTGTACTGGCTTTGCGGGGCCATAAAATGTTACGAATGTTTTTCGGCCGCGCAAGGGTTCGGGGGCGCGAATGTAGAATAAAGGAAGCGAGTCTTTTGCATGGAGGAAAGCCCATGACCGACATACCCACACCCATGACGGCGGCCGACGCGGACATCCGCGAGACCCCCCTTTCCGATACGGTGGTGTTTACCGGCAGGCTGATCGACGTGAGCCACATGGTGGTGCGCCTGCCAAATGGCCAGCAGGCCTACCGCGAAGTGGTGCGCCACAAGGGCGCGGCCGCCGTGGTGCCCGTGGACGCGGAGGGCTTTGTGACCCTCGTGCGCCAGCACCGCGTGGTGGTGGATACCGTCACGCTGGAGATACCCGCCGGCAAGCTGGATCACGTGGACGAGGATCCGCTGGCCTGCGCGCACCGCGAGCTGGCCGAGGAGACGGGCCTGCGCGCCGGGCGTATGGAGCTGCTGTGCCCCATGATCACCACCCCCGGCTTTTGCACCGAGCGGGTGAGCATCTACCTGGCCACCGACCTGCGCCCGGGCGAGACGCACCCGGATGCGGACGAATTCGTGCGTGCCGTGCGCATGCCCCTGCGCGAGGCCGTTGCGCGCGCCGCGCGGGGCGAATTGAACGACGGCAAGACGGCCCTTGGCCTGCTGCTGGCGTGGGGGCGGCTGGGGCTGGGCCCGCTGCCCACGGCGGCGGAGAACCTACCTACATAACGTGCAAGGCGCGCCCCTGAATCCCGCCTTTTGAAAAAACAACCGTGAAGGGAGGCCCCCCATGCCGCAAAAGCGCCGTTTCCGCCTGACGGCCTACGCCGTTTGGCTGCTATGCCTGCTGGCGCTGCTCGCGCTGGGCTTCCTGCTGCTGTGGGCGGGGGTCGCGGCCGGTGTGCGGGCGCCGCTTCAGTGGGCAGGCCTGTTCACGTTCCCGCCGGCGTAGGCGGTGCCGCCCGCGCCCATCACTGTATACCCGCGATGGCGACCATCGCACCACTCTACAGGTAAGGAAGCCGCCGCCAACATGCTGATCGAGAGTGACATCTTCGCCGACCTTCCCACCCTGCGCACGCCGCGCCTTGTGCTGCGCGCGGCGCGCATGAGCGACGCGGGCGACATGTACGCCTACTCGCGCGACCCCGAGGTGGCCCGCCATGTGCTGTGGGAGGCGCACACCTCCATCCGGCAGACGCGCGCCTACCTGCGCTACCTGCTCCGGCAGTACCGCGCGGGCCAGCCCAGCACCTTCGTGATCGAGCTGGCCGCCGAGCACCGGGTGATCGGCACCATCGGGCTGATGTGGATGCAGGGCGACAGCCGCAGCGCGGAGATCGGCTACAGCCTGGGCCGCGCCTGGTGGAACCGCGGGCTGATGACCGAAGCCGTGCAGGCCATACTGGCCTTCTGCTTTGACACCCTGCGCCTGAACCGCGTAGAGGCCCAGCACGAGACCGACAACCCCGCCAGCGGCGCGGTGATGCGCCACGCGGGCATGCGGCGCGAGGGCCTTTTGCGACAGCGCGTGTACAACAAGGGCCGCTATGTGGATGTGGAGCTGTACGCCATCCTGCGCGCCGAATACGAGGCGCAAAAGGGCAATAAGGAGGCTTTCCATGCGTAAGGGTTGGGCGCGCCGCGCGGCCGTGGCGCTGTGCCTTGTGGCGCTGCTTCTGCCGCTCAGCGGCTGCACGGTGGACAAAGCCACCGCCTATGACCGCGCCATCGCCACCTTCGCCACGGGGGATTATGCCGCCGCCGCGCTGGCCTTTGACAAGGTGGGCGATTACGAGCAGGCGACCACCTACGCCGCCTACGCCCACGGCCTGGCCCTGTACGAGCAGGGCGATTTTGCCGCCGCCGAGCCCTATTTCGAAAAATCGCAGAACTTCATGTACGGCAAGCAACGCTATACCTACTGCCACGCCTATACGCTGGAGGCGGCGGGCAGCTTTGCCGAGGCGTCCGACACGTATAAAAGCCTTGGCGCTTTTGAGGATGCGCCCCTGCGCGCCGCCTACTGCGCCGCCCGCAATGCCGAGGACCTCAAGCAGTACGACACGGCCCTGTTCGACTACGAGGCCGCGGGCGCCTACGCCGACGCGGCCGCGCGGCTGGCCAACCTGCAAAGCCAGATCTACTACTACGCCAAGGACCTGAAGGCGCAGGGCAATTACGGCCAGGCGCTGGACCTGTTCAGCCTGCTGGGCGATTACCTGAACAGCCAGCGGGAGGCCAAGGATTGCAAGGACTTCTTCCGCGATCAGCAATACGATCAGGCGGACGCGCTGGCCGCCGCGGGCGACTTGCAAAAGGCGTATGACATGTTCTCCGGCCTGAGCGGCTACCGCGACGCGGACAGCCGCGCCAGCGACCTGGCGGCCCAGCTTGGCATCGCGGTGGAGGAGGACGGGGAAGCACAGTAGCGCCCATCCCCATAGCACGCCCGCGCGGTGGTATCCCCTCCGCCGGTGCGTGCGAGGCTGCCATTCGCGGTTTGTTTGACCGCCCCGCACCCCTTCGCGTGCATAACGCGCCATGGCGGCACGTCACTTGTAACAATTTTTCATCCTGCATGCCATGCAGGGCAAAGCGGCGGTTTCCGCCGCTTTTTTCACTGTGCGCGGGCACGGCTTATCATATTATAATGAAGAAATCTGTCGACTTTTCGCGCTTCCCGTGGTATAATAAACCGTTGATAAATAAAGCTTTTCCAAGCTTTGCGATGCCGCTTGGGCGGGGCGAAACCCCGCCCGCAGCCATCTGCCGGGGAAGGGGAAAGCAAGGGCGGCGCAGTGCCGCAAGGCAAGCCCTGCTGCTTATGGCAGCGGCCCGCAGCCATCCTCCCGCCCGCCCCATCGCAACCAAAGGAGTGTTACACAGCGTGCCAAACGACGACCTGATCCTTGACCCTGAGAACGAGTTGGGCGCCGCGGCGGGTTACCGCCCGGAGGAGGACGAAGCCTACAACCCCGAGGCGGACAACGCAGCCACCGCGCCGCGCAGCAGCGCCACCAGCGCCACCGCCGTGCAAAAGAACGTATATGACGAAAACCAGATACAGGTGCTCGAGGGGCTGGAGGCCGTGCGCAAGCGCCCCGGCATGTACATCGGCTCCACGGACTACCGCGGGCTGCACCACTGCGTGTACGAGATCGTCGACAACGCGGTGGACGAAGCCTTGGCGGGCTTTTGCACGGATATCCAGGTGACCCTGCACCAGGACGGCTCCTGCGAGGTGCACGACAATGGCCGCGGCTTCCCCGTGGG
>CAZOZO010000043.1:0-24966 GCA_964584315.1 uncultured Oscillospiraceae bacterium | reverse complement strand
CACGGCAAGGCTGCCGTAACGCAGGCGGATGCCTGCATCCTTTTCTCCATTCCGTTTGACAGCGGCTGGACGGTGAAGGTGGACGGCGTGGCCACCGAGACGCAAGCTGCGTTCGATGCACTGCTGGCCGTGCGGGTCGCGCCCGGCGAGCACGCCATCGAACTGCAGTACCGGCCCGCAGGCCTGATGGCCGGGTTCTATGCTTCGCTGCTCTCGCTTGTTTTGCTGGCTGCGTATCTGTGGATCGCTGCAAGGCGCTCCCGCTTGCACCCGGAAAGCCTTTCGTAGCACCGCGGGTTGCCGCCGGGGTAAGGCGCGCCATTCGTAAAACATGCAGCAAGCCCCCCAAGCGTATGCTTGGGGGGCTTGCCGTTTGGTACGCCCGGTGCGATTCGAACGCCTGACCTTCGGCGCCGGAGGATGGCCGCTGAAAGAAGCCCCCTTGCAGCATAGCCCCAGGGGGGTTCGTCACCCATGTGTACAGACCGCCGCCGCGTTGGCTTGCGCGTATGGGCCGCAAGCAAAGCCGCACCTTTGCAGCGCGCCCGCCGCGCGTTCAGATGCCTTTTTCCTTCAGGTAAGCGTTGGTCTTTGCGATCAGCTCAGGGTAGCGCCCGTAGGGCGGCAGCGCGGGCGCGAACACGCAGTACAGGTACATCACCGAATCAGAGAGGTTGCGGCACTCGTGGCTCTCGCCCCTCTGCGCGCGCACCACGGTATTGGCTTTTACCGGATAGGCCACGCCGTTGATCTCCACCTCGCCATCGGCGGGGAACAGGATGTATTCGTCGCAGTCCGCGTGCGTATGCGCTTCGGAGATACCGTGGGGCGGCAGGCGACAGGATACGATGGTCACATCGCCCCCCGTGGTCTGCGGGGAAAACGGCAGCCGGATCTCCCGCTGCGGAGCGGACGGGTCGCCAAACTTCTCACAGGGCAAAGCATAGAGTTCCACCATCTGCATAGGCTGCCCTCCTAACGGTCGCAGGCGCGCACCCGCGCCGCGAACGCGTCGTAATCGGCCTGCCCGTCCAGCACGGTGAGCACATAGCCGGCTTCTATTTTCGCGAAAGGCGCGATGCGCCGGATGGTATCGTGTTCCCGCTCATACCCCCTGCCCGCGGCATGGTTGTTGCTGGGGAACATGCCCATCACGTAATCGCCGGACATCATGCTCTTCCACTGCACCATGTAGGGCATGGCGGCGTGGTCAAACGTAAGCATAAGCCCCAGCCCCAGCTCATGGTTGTAAAGCCCCGCCGTCACGCGCCCCTGTGCGTTCTTCCACAGGTCGTGCACAAACACGTTCTCCGCATAGCCATCCACGGGGGGGATCACCGTGCGCCAGTCGTCAAGGTTCTCCCTGGCGGCGGGGTTCATGGGCGTAACCCCCGCCGAGGGGATCAGCACCTCGCAGCCCGCCCGCACCAGCGGGAAGCCCAGGTTCACGTGGTAGGTGAGCATCAGCTCCTGGGTTTCAAAGCCCTGGTTTTCCACCGTGTCGGAAACGGTGATGGTCTTGCTGTCGATGCCCGTTGTCACCGTGCGCGACAGTACCAGATTGTCCTTGAACAACGACGCGTCACGCATTTCCCCGTGCACGCCCAGCACGTAGTCGTCCCCTTCCCAGCGGGTGAAACTGGCGGTGTTCTCCGCGGGGGTGAAGCGCATACGGCCATGGAACACGTCGTCGATGCCTTCCTCCGCGCTGGCAAAGGCATTGCCCACGTTGGACAGCCCGCACGTATACATGAGCCCCCCGCCGATGCTGCGCAGAAAGTTGATGCCGTGCAGGTCGGTATGCTGCGGCCCGCAAAGCCCGGGCTTGGACAGGAAGGGGAAGCTGACCCCTTTGTAGGACAGGCGATAGATGTCCATGCAGCGGCTGTCCATGCAGGTGAAGTGCAGACCAGCGGCGTTGTAGAGCTCGTAGGCGCGCACGCCGTCCATCTTGCCCTCGCTGTAGGTAAAGCGGTTGATGCCGCACAGCTGCCGCAGATTGCCCAGATACCGCAACCGATCCTGATTTTGCTGATTCATGACCATACCCCTTTCCGGCGCGGTCAGCCCTTGGGCGCTTTGTTGAGCACCGTGGCGGTCACCAGCGTCGTGTCGTCCTCTACGATCTGCGGGGTACGCGAGACGCCCAGCCGCACTGCGCCGGCGGCGATCAGGCGATCCGCATCCTCGCGGGTGTTGATGTCGGTGGAAGCTTTGATCTTGATGTGCGGGCTCACCGTTTCGCGGATCAGTTTGAGATCCTCCACGCTTGCGCCGCGCGTGCCAAAGCCCGTGGAGGTCTTGACATACGCCGCGCCCGCCTCTTCGCACAGGCGGCTGGCCGTGCGCTTCTCATCATCCGTCAGGTAACAGGTTTCGATGATCACCTTGACGGGCTTGCCCGCCGCCGCTTCCACCACGCCGCGGATGTCCCTGCGCACCAGCGAAAGGTTGCCGTCGCGCAGCGCGCCCACGTTGATCACCATATCCAGCTCGTCCGCGCCGTCGCGCACGGCCTGCGCCGTTTCAAACGCCTTGGTCTCCGGCTTGTTTGCCCCCAGCGGGAAGCCGATCACACAACACGTGAGCACGCCCATGCCCTTGAGCTTCTCGTGCACATAGGCTACATGCGTGGGGTTCACGCACACACTGGCGGCGTTGTAGCGGATGGCTTCCTCACAGAACCTGGCGACCATCGCCTGCGTGGTGTAGGCCTTGAGCACCGTGTGGTCACAGTATTTACCGTAGGAAAGGTCAAAGGGCATAAGCGGATCCTCCTTCAATTGGTTGGGTTCGGGCGCCGCCGCACACGCGGCTACAGTCCCAGCACATCCTTCATCTGTTCCACGCCCAGGCGCGGGCTGGTGAAAACGGGCACAGGCATGTCGGTAAGCAGCGGCGCCAGGCACAGCATGCTGCCCTGCGCCAGCACCACACAACTGGCGCGGGCCGCCTCCTGTCGCACGCGCTCGATCAGCATGGCGTTGTGCGCATCCGCGCCCTGCTTGATCAGCACGTCAAACGCGCCATCCACGTACACGGGCACCACTTCTGCGTTGGTCCCGAGCCGGGCGGCGGCGCGCTCCACCAAACGGCAGCTTGGGCCCAGCGTGGTGGGCACGGTCGCGATCACAGCGATGCGCCCGCCGATGGCCGCGGCCTTTTCCGCCATGGGTGCGTCCACCTTGCGGTAGGGAATGTTGAGAAGCCCCTGCGCCACGTCCACCGCCTCGCCCACGGAGGAGCACTGGTTCAGGATCGCGTCGCAGCCCATCTGCTGGGCTTCCACCGCATAGGCGCAGATGCGGCGGGTCACGTTTGCGGTCAGGCTGCCGTGCTCGCGCACCTCCGGCAGCAGGCTGTCGTCCACGATGTTCACAACCGTTACGCCGGGTAAAATCTCCTTGCAAAGCCCCGCCAGATCGTTTACCGATACAAAGCTTGTGTGGATGATCGCCATTTTCTTCATCAGGGTTCCCACTCCTTTCGCTCCGCCCGTTCCGCTGCCAGCAGCGCCGCCCCTAACGGCACCGCCTCCTGCACATAGGTTGCACGCACGATGTCAAACCCCTGCTTGCAGGGTTCGAACGCATAGATTTGCGCATAACGCCGCATGGGGGCCAGCAGCAGCTCGCCCAGGTGCGCCACGCCCCCGCCGATTGCGATGCGCTGCGGATGCAAAAGCGTGAGCACATTGCCAAGCCCCATGCCAAAGCGCTCCGCCACCAGCTCGACTTCCGCCAGCGCGAAGGCGTCGCCCGCCTCTGCGGCCTGCCCCAGGTGGCGGCAGGTGACACGCCCGCCCTGCGCAAGCGCATGCAGCGCGCTGTTTGCGGGCACATAGCCCGCGCCGTTCAGCCGCCGCTCGATGGCAAAGCCGGAGCAGAGGTTTTCGATCTTCTCCGGCTTGCCCGCCTGCCAGGGCGAGGGCACCCACGTGTGCCCAAAGTAGGCGCAGCCCAGGTCCTGCCCGCGCAGCAGCCGCCCCTGCGCAAACAGCGCGCCGCCGATGCCGCTGCCGATGTTGGTGTAGAAAAACCCATCCGTACCGCGCCCGCTGCCCAGCAAAAACTCCGCCGTGCCACCGCAAACGGTGTCGTTTTCCACCACGCAGGGCACATGGAAGGCCTCCTCCAGCACGGCGCGCAGGGGGTAGTTTTCCCACCCCGCAACCTGCACCGATAAAAGCGTGCTGCCGTTTTGGCGGGATACGATGCCCCCAAAACCCACACCGATGCCCCGCAGCGGCGCCGGCGCTCCGCCCGAAAGCGTGTGCACGGCCTCCTTGACCCAGGCCATGATGCCCTCTGCCCCACGGGCGATATCCACATCATGGTGCAGCGTGCCGTGCAGGCCGCCGCCCGCGTCCACCAGCGAAGCCTGCAACTTGGTCGCGCCGATCTCCACGCCGATAAACAAGGTTGCCCCTCCTTCCCCGCCCGTCAGGCGACGGGGTAGCCGCCGTTGTCCCGCAGGGATTGCAGCATGGCCGCCACGTTTTGGGGCGGCACGCCGTATTGCAGGTTGTGCACCGGCGAAAACACAAAGCCGCCGCCCGGGCCAAACACGCGGATGCGCTCGCGCACATGGGCGTAAACTTCATCGGGCGTGCAATCCGGCATCACGTGCTGCGTATCCGCGCCGCCGCCCCAGAACACCAGACGGTCGCCAAATTCCGCTTTGAGCTGCGCGGGCTCCATGCCCGCGGCGGAGGTCTGCACAGGGTTGATGATATCCACGCCGCCCTCGATCATATAGGGCAATATGTGGCGGATGGAGCCGCAGGAGTGGTAGAACGTCTTGCACTGGGAATGGCTGTGGATGTAGCCGTTGATGGTTTTCATGTTGGGCATGTACTGGTCTCGGAAGATGTCCGGCCCAAACAGCTCGCTGGTCTGGATGCCGTAATCCATGCCCGATACGGCCACCGCGTCGCAGTAGTCGCCCGCCGCCTCCAGATACAGGCGGAAGTTTTCCACCGCCTTTTCGGCGTGGGTGGCCAGTATGTCAAAGGTGTATTCCGGCTCGGTCATCAGCAGCACCAGCCAGTCGGTGATGGTGCAGTTGGCATACAGGCCGAAGGTGCTCAGTTGCCCGCGGTTGCACGCCCCGAATACCGACAGATCGGTGTTGTCATGCAGGGCCTTGGCCTCGCGGCGGATATGCGCCAGCTCCTCGTCGGTAAAAACGGGGAGGGAGTCGCCAAACGCCTTCACGTCCATGGGCTCAAAATCGTCGCGCATGTGCACGGGGCAGCAGCGCTCAAAGTAGAGCCCGCCCTTGTTCATCATGGCGAGGTTCTGCCCCCGCTCGTCGCGCAGGTACAAAAACCCGTCGCCGCCGTCCACGGGCGCGTAGCCGCCCGGCATCAGCACGGTGTTGCCGCGGAAGGTTTCCCACGGCTTCCAGTTCTCGTTTTTCAGGCCCCAGGTCATTACCGGGTTTTCCACGATGGCCACGTCGCCTTGCAGCCATTGCCGCATGGGCTCGTCCACGCGCGCCAGCATCTGAAACTGCTCGTAGATGCGCGGCGGCAGCGACGCGGGGCTGTACGCCTTGGCCAGCTCGCAGTATTCGTCCATGTGGATGCCCGTCCACAGCGTGCCGCCCATGTCCAGCGGTACCCGATCCGCTTCCCGGTGGGCCAGCGCCAACCGCACCCGTTCGCGCGAGGTCATCACGGCACACACACCTCCGGCAAGGTAGAGCCGCCGTAGGGCATCACGATCACGCTGGCGTCGCCGCCCAGCGCGGCCCGCGCGGCGCGGTAAGCCGCATCCAGCGACGGGCAGGGCGTAAAGAAGATGCCGGATACAAAATCGGCAGGCAGGTCGCTCACCAGATAGACGCTGCTCTTCTCCATCACCAGCCCGATGGCCGCGGCTTTATGCCCGCCCAGCTCGAAGCGGCGCTGGATCTGCTCGGTCATGTGGCGGGTGCTGGGGCTCTGGGTCATCCAGCGTTCAAACACATCCTCGCCCAGCCCTTCGGCGCAGGAGGCGCACAGCACGATCACGCCCCCGTCGCGCACGGCGTGCTTGGCGTTGTCCAGCGCCTTTTGCGCCTGATACAGGTTGATATCCTTCGGATAGCCCCCGGGGCTCACCAGCACGATATCCGCCCGCGCGGGGATCACCACCTTGTAGAGCGTATCCAGAAACGCGCAACCTGCGCGGTGGGCGCGTATCGCGTCGCCGCACACAGCGTGGATGATCTGCTTGTGTTCGTCCAGCACCACGTTCAGGATAAAGTCCACGGGGCACACCGAGAGCACTTCGTCGATATCCTCGCGCACGGGGTTGCCAGTCAGGTTGCCCGCGCGTGCCTCGGGCTTCACCATCATGGCGTGGTTGGTTTGGATCGCGTCGCGTGTGCACACGCCGGGCATGATGGCCTTGGCCCCGCCGGAATAGCCCGCGAAATAGTGGTACTCGATGTTGCCCAGGCAAATGCGCCTGTCCGCCTCGGCCACGGGGCGGAACACATCGTAGGGCGTGCCGCGCGCGGATACGCCCATGCGCACGCTGTCCCCCGGGTCATGGTCGATGCAGCGCACGCGCTCAAACACAGGGTCGCTTACCAGCTTGCGCATTTCCGCCTCGGTGTGCCGCCGGTGCGAGCCCAGCGCAAACACCACGCACACATCCGCCATGGCTACGCCCGCCGCCGCCAGCTCATCCAGCAGCGGGGGCAGCACCTGCCAGGCGGGGAAAGGGCGCGTGATGTCGCTGGTCACGATGGCCACGCGCTCGCCCGGGCGCACGATGGCCCCTGCGCGCGGCGTGCCGATGGGGTTTTGCAGCGCATGGATCACGGCGGCCTGCCCGCGCGGGCCCTCCGCCGCCAGCGGGTTGGGGGCCAGCACGGCCAGCAGGTCGCCCGCCGCCACGTCCGTTGTTTGAAAGGTCTTGCCAAACGCCAGCTCTACCTGCATATGTACGCTCCTACAGCTTATGGCAGCTCTGCCCGTGCACGTCGTGCGCCGCCTCCATGAGCATTTCGCTCACGGTGGGGTGCGGGTGGATGGTGTCCGCAAGCTCCTCGATGGTGCCCTCCGCGCGCATCACGGCGGCGATCTCCGCCACCATGTCGGTGGCGCGCGGCGCCATCAGCTGCGCGCCCAGCACCTCGCCCGTGCGCGCGTCTGTCACGATTTTGGTTACGCCCTCCGCGCAGTTCATGATGGCGCTGCGACCGTTGGCAGCCACCGGAAAGCTGCCCGCCTTCACGGTGATGCCCCGCGCCTCCGCCTGCGCCTGCGTAAGGCCTACGCTGGCGATCTCCGGCGTGGTGTAGATGCAGGCGGGCACGATATCGTAGCGCATGCGCCGCTGGCCGCCGCACGCGTTGTGCGCCGCCACCACGCCCTGCGCGCTGGCCACGTGCGCCAGCTGCATCTTGCCCGTGATGTCGCCGATGGCATACACATCCTGCGCGCTGGTGCGCATCATCTCGTCCACGGTCACGTAGCCGCGCTCCATGGCGATGCCGCAGGCCTCCAGCCCGATGTTGGCCGTGGCAGGTTTACGACCCACCGCCACCACCACCATGTCGCCCTGCGCGCGCTGCTGCTTCCCGTCCAGTTCAAACAGGCAGGCCGCGCCGCCCTCCACGGCCAGCACCTTGGCGCCGGTTACGATGGTCACGCCTTTCTTTTCAAGGATGCGGCGCATCGTGGCCGCCATCTCCTCGTCGGTGCCGGGCAAAATCTGCGCCGCCATCTCCACGATGGTCACCTTGACCTCCAGCGAACTAAGCAGCGTGGCAAACTCCACGCCGATCACCCCGCCGCCGATGATGACCGCGCTCCCCGGCAGCGCGGTGAGCGCCAGCACATCGTCCGAATTTTTAGCCGTCTCGATGCCCGGGATGGGCAGCGCCGCCGGAACAGAGCCCATGGCTAAAATCACGCGCCCTGCGGTAAGGGTGTCTTCGCCCACGCGCAGGGTGTGCGCGTCCACAAGCGTGCCCTCGCCGCGGAACACTGTTACGCGGTTGCCCTTCAAAAGCGCCGCGATGCCCATGCGCAGCTTTTTGACGACGCGATCCTTGCGCTGGGCGATTTGAGCGTAGTCAAAGGCCAGCCCATCCACATGGATGCCCATGGCCGCGGCCTCTTTGATCTCCTGATACAGATCCGCGCTGTGCAGCAGCGCCTTGGTGGGGATGCATCCCCAGTTCAGGCAGGTGCCGCCCAGCTCCGCTTTTTCCACCAGCGCCACCGTTTTGCCAAGCTTCGCGGCGCAGATGGCCGCCACATAGCCGCCCGGGCCGCCGCCCAGCACGGCGATGTCAAACGTGTTCATGGTCATGACCTCCGTTGCTTATCCGCCGCGCGGCGGGGTGTTCAGCCCCACGTGCCGCGAGGCCCACGGCGTAAGGAGTAAACTGCACATGGGCCCCGCGGCATAGGGGAAGGGAAGGGCGTTTTGGGTGGTGCGCGGCGCGGCCGGACGCGGCGGCGCGCTGGCAGGGTGCGACCCGATACGGGCCGCGAGGCCCACGGCGTAAGGAGTAAACGGCGCATGGGCCTCGCGGCATAGGGGAAGGGAAGGGCGTTTTGGTGCCGTGCGAGGCCTTACAGCAACAGGTACGGATTTTCCAGATACGTTTTCAGGCGGGCGAGGAATTGCGCGGCGGGCGCGCCGTCCATCACGCGGTGGTCGTAGGTGAGGGTCAGGCACATCATGGGGCGGATGACGATCTCGTCCCCTACCACCACGGGCTGCTTTTCGATCATGCCCACGCCCAGGATGCCGCTTTCCGGCGTGTTGAGGATGGGCACGAAGCACTCGATGCCAAACATGCCCAGATTAGACACCGTAAAGCTGGAGCCGGTATACTCGGCGGGCGAGAGCCTGCCCGCCTTGGCCTTTTCCGCCAGCTCCACGGCGCACGCGCCGATCTCGGAAAGCCGCAGCAGGTCCGCGTCGCGGATCACCGGCACGATCAAACCGGAAGGCGTGTCAACCGCCATGCCAAGGTGCACGTAGTCCTTCTGCAATATGCCCTGCCCGGTCAGCTCCGCGTTCACCACGGGGAAATCCCGGAGGGCGCGCGCCGTGCACAGCAAAATGATGTCGTTGTAGGACACCTTGCCGCCCGTGGCTTTGAACTGTTCGCGCAGCTGCGCGGCGTTGGTCATGTCCACCCTGAGCTGGTGGGAGAGCTGCGCGTGCGTGCGCAGGGATTCCATCATCTTTTCACCGATCATGCGGCGCTTGCCCTCGTAAGGCACAAGCGTGCCCTGGCGCGCGCCCTGCTCGCTTAGCGCGCCCTTGCGCGCGGCTACCAGCGCGTCGATATCCGCGCGGGTCACCTTGCCGTGCGCACCGCTGCCCACAGCGTCGGCCACAGCCACGCCCGCCTCGCGGGCCACGGCCTTGGCCAGCGGCGTGGCTTTGGGCGCTTCAAACGCCAGCACGTCGCGCTCGACCACAAGCCCCTCCGGCCCGCTGCCGGCTACCTGTTTGAAATCGATGCCTTTTTCCTCTGCGCGCAGCTTGGCGCGCGGCGTAGCGTATACAGGCCCGACCGGTGCCGCGGGCGCGGGCACCGCTGTAACGGGCGCGGCAGGCGCCAATGCGGCAGGCGCCGCGGAAACAGGCGCCGCGGGCGCGGGCGCGCCGCCCAGCAAGGCGGAGAAATCCTCCCCCGTCTGCCCCACGATGGCGATGGTTTCCGTGATAGGCACGGTCGTGCCCTCCGGCGCGACGATTTTGAGCAGCGTGCCGCTCACGTTCGCGTCGATGGTGATGACCAGCTTGTCCGTTTCCATTTCAAACAGCGGCTGGCCGCTCACGCACTGGCCACCCTCCGGCACGATCCAGCGGGTGATGGTGCCCTCCGTCATTTGCAAGCCCTGCTTGGGCATGATGATCTTCTGTGCCATACCTTACGCCTCCTGACGGTACAGGGCCTGCCTCGCCGCGCGCACGATCTGATCCACCTGCGGCACCACCGCGTTTTCAAGCCCCAGGTTGAAGGGCAGCGTGCACATCTTGGCCCCCAGCCGGATGGGCGGCGCGTCCAGGTAGCGGAACGCTTTCTCGGTCACCTGCGCGGCCACCTCCGCGCCCCAGCCGCCCTCGCGGTGCGCCTCGTGCACCGTGATGAGCCTGCCCGTTTTGGTCACGCTCTTCACGATGGCGTCGATATCCAGCGGCACCAGCGTGAGCGGGTCGATCACCTCGGCGCTGATGCCCTCTTTGGCCAAAATCTCGGCGGCTTCGAGTGCCTTGCTTACGTAGAGGAGGTTGGCCACGATGGTCACGTCCGTGCCCGCGCGCTTGACTGCCGCCTGCCCGAAGGGGATGGCGAAATCCGGGTCGTCCGGCACTTCGCCCTTGGTGGCGTAGAGCGCCTTATGCTCAAAGAAAATCACAGGGTTGTCGTCACGGATGGCGGTGCGCAGCAGCCCCGCCGCCTCGGCGGGCGTGGAGGGGCACGCCACCTTGAGCCCCGGGATGTGCATGAACAGCGACTCCACGCTCTGGCTGTGCTGGCCCGCGTTGCCGCGCCCGATGCCCTGCTGCCCGCGGATCACCAGCGGCACCTTGGCCTTGCCGCCAAACATGTAGCGGATTTTGGCCGCCTGGTTCAAAATCTGATCCATCGCCACGTAGGTGAAGTCCATGTACATCAGCTCCACGATGGGGCGCAACCCCGCCGTGGCCGCACCGATGCCCGCGCCCACAAACGCCGCCTCGGTGATGGGCGTGTTGCGCACGCGCTCGGTGCCAAACTCCTTGGCGAGGTCGCGCGTGCAGCCGAAAATGCCGCCCAGCACCTCGATATCTTCCCCCATGATAAAAACCTTGTCGTCCCGCCGCATTTCCTGCGCGATGGCGTCGCGGATGGCGACCGCATAGGTTTTGATGCTCATTGCCTCATTCCCCCTTACCCTACAAAAAAGACGTCGTCCATCACCTGCGCGGGATCCGGCTCCGGGCTGTTTAAGGCAAACTCCGTCGCCGCTTCCATTTCGGCATCGGCCGCCTGCTCGATCTCGTCCAGCTCTTTTTTCTTGGCCAGCTTTTCCTTGAGCAGGTATGCGCGGAAGGCCTTGATGGGGCAGCGCTCCATCCACGCGGCCACCTCTTCGCGGGTGCGGTAGGGTTCGGGGTCGCCCGTCCAGTGCCCGCGCCAGCGGTAGGTCTTGCACTCAAGGTAGGTTGGGCCCTCGCCCGCAAGCGCGCGCTTGATCGCGCGGTCCAGCGCCGCGTCGATGGCCAGCACGTCGTTGCCATCCACGGTTTCGCCGGGCATATCGTAGCCCGCGGCGCGCACGCTCACGTCTTTCACACTGGTGGACTGCCACGTGGGCACCGAGATGCCAAAGCCGTTGTTTTCGCAGATGAAGATGATGGGCAGCTTCCACAGCGAGGCAAGGTTCATGGACTCATGCACCGTGCCCTGGTTGGACGCCCCGTCGCCAAAGAAGGCCACGGTAAAGTGCTTTTCGCCCTTCATTTTTTGCGCCAGCGCGCCGCCCACGGCGATGGGCACGCCCCCGCCCACGATGGCGTTGGCCCCCAGGTTGCCCTTCTCCAGATCGGCAATGTGCATGGAGCCGCCGCGCCCCTTGCAATAGCCCGTGGCCTTGCCCATGAGCTCTGCCAGCGCGCGGTCAAGCGTCGCGCCCTTGGCGATGGCGTGGCCATGCCCGCGATGCGTGCTGGTGATGTAGTCCTGATCGGTCATGCGCGAGCCCACCGTAGCGGCGATGGCTTCCTCGCCGATGTAGAGGTGCACCGAGCCGCGCAGCTTGTTGGATTCAAACAGCTGCACGGCCTTTTCCTCAAATTTGCGGATGCGGTTCATGGTCGCATAAATGCGAAGCGCCCGTTCTCTGTCCACGGAAAAAACCTCCTTACCCTGTGCGCGGCCCCGCGGCCGTTGAATGGTCGGCACCGATGTGGTATCATGAGCAAAACGACGTGCGAGGTTCCCTATGCTGACACCCTTGAAGAAAACCAAGCTGCACGAGCAGGTTGCCAAGCAGCTGGTGGATCTGATCCTGACCGGCGAGCTGAAGGCGGGCGACCGCCTGCCGGTGGAGCGCGACCTGGCCATGCAGCTGGGCGTGAGCCGCACCGCCGTGCGCGAGGCACTCGCGCAGATGGAGCGCAAGGGCTACCTGCTGACCCGTGCGGACGGGGGCACCGTGGTGCGTGAGGTTACGTTTGAAAGCCTCCTGCCCTACGTGAGCAACCTGCTCAGCACGGACCGGCATCTGCTGAGCGACCTGCTGGGCGTGCGGAAGCTTCTGGAGGCGGAAATGGCCTGCGACGCGGCCCGCGCCGTCACCCCTGAAAAGGCGGAACGGTTGAAATCGCTGGCGGATCAGTTTGCTGCCGAGATACGGGAGGGCAAAACCGGCCTTTCCGCGGATAACCGCTTCCACAGCTACATCGCCGAGTTGGCTCAGAACAGCGCGATGCAGCTGATCAACGAAATGTGCGCCGACCTGCTGAGCGACACGCGCCTTGCCACGCTGCGCGTGCCTGAACACCGTTTGCAGACCGTAGCCGACCACTACGGGATTTACGAGGCCATCGCCACAGGGGACGCGCAACTGGCCGCCACCCGCATGCGCGAGCACTTGGCCCGCGCGCACCGCGTGTTGCTGGAAACCAGCGAGCCGATGCCCTGACGGGGCATCGGCCCCCCCTGCTGCGCCAACATGCTGCCGCCCCTGCCGCCCTGTGCGGCGGGGGCTTGCCATTACCGTTTGCGACACGCGGCGCGCGCCGCCTGCCGCGCCATTCGCGTGGGAGGGTTGCCTTTCCCGTTTCTTGCCATTGGCTTGTTTTTTAGCGGATGCCCAGCCCCTGCAAAATATCGCCGATCTGGAAGGTGCTCTCGGCAATGTACGCGCCTGCCGCGCGCAGCGCACTTTCCTTGCTCTGCGCGCTGCCCGTGCCGTCCGCGCTCACGATGGCGCCCGCGTGGCCCATCGACTTGCCCTTGGGCGCATTTTTCCCCGCGATGAACGCCACCACCGGCTTGCCCGGGTGTGCCGTCAGGTAGGCGGCGGCCAATTCTTCCTCATTGCCGCCGATCTCGCCGATCATCACGATGGCTTTGGTTTCGGGGTCGGCCTCAAAATCGGGCAGCAGATCCACGAACGTGGAGCCTGGGATCATGTCGCCGCCCACGCCGATGGCCGTGGAAATGCCGATGCCCAGCTCCGTCAGCCGGAAGGCTGTTTCGTAGCCGTTGGTGGCGCTGCGGGTCATCAGCCCCACGCCGCCCTGTGAGAAGATCCTGTGCGCCATAAAGCCCGCCTTGGACTTGCCCGGCGAGATGATGCCAAACGAGTTGGGCCCGAACAGCCGCAGCCCCTTCATGCGCGCCAGCGCGTAGCAGCGCATCATGTCATGCACGGGCACATGCTCCGCGATGGTCATGATGAGGGGCACGCCCGCGTCGCACGCCTCGTATACGCCCGCTGCCGTGTACTTGGCGGGCACGAAGATGACCGTCGCGTTGGCGTTTTTGGCCTCCATGGCCTCGCGCACGGTGTTGTAGACCGGTACGCCAAGCACGTCCTGCCCTGCCTTGCCGGGCGTGACGCCCGCCACGACGTTTACGCCGTAGTCCAGCATCTGCTGGGTGTGAAACGTTCCCTCGCGCCCCGTGATGCCCTGCACGATCAGCCTTGTGTTCTGATCCACCAAAATGCTCATGGTGCTTTATCCTCCGCCGTCAGGCTTGCCGTTTTTGGGCCAGGATGTTCACGGCATCCGGTATGCTGGTGGCCGTGGTCACCTGGTCGGATACGCGCGAAACGATGTCCATGGCGCACTCCTTGTTGGTGCCCTCCATGCGGATGACCACCGTCTTCTTTTCGGCCTGCTCCAGCAGTGCCAGCCGCACGCCTTCCACCACCTCGTCGCAGCGGGTGATGCCCCCGAAAATGCTGATCAGAAGCGCGCTCACCCGTTTGTGTGTCAGCAAGATGCGCACGGCTTCCTTGATGCGCTCCGCCGTTGCTCCGCCGCCCAGGTCCAGCGCAGCGGATACCGCCATGCCCTTTTGCGCCAGCAAGTCGATACAGCTCATCAGCAGGCCGGAGCCATTGCTCATGACGGCGATATCGCCGCCTTCCTCCACGGGGATGTAGAGGAAGTTGAACTTGCGGGCCTCCAACACCAGCGGGTCCTCCTGCAGGTGGTCGCGGCAGGCCACGATGTCGGGCAGCTTGAACAGGGCGCTGTCGTCGATGTCCACCTTGCCGTCCAGCGCGATCAAACGGCCGTTTTCATCGGTGGCCAGCGGGTTGATCTCCACCAGCAGCGCATTATAGTCGATAAACAGGCGGTAGAGCTTTTCCACCATGTCCGCAAACTGCGCGCGGCAGCCTTTGTCCGCGCCGGTTTTGTCCAACAGGTAGTCGATGTGGTAGTCGCGGATGCCCACGAAGGGGTTGACCGTCACCTTGGCGATGGCCTCGGGGTCGGTTTTGGCGGTTTCCTCAATTTCCATGCCGCCCTTGGCGGAGAAGATGATCATCGGGCTTTTGGAGCCGCGGTCCAATAAAATGGACAGGTACCACTCCCGCGTGATCTCGGCCTTTTCCACGATCAGCAGTTCGTTGGCCGTCAGCCCGCGAATGTTTTTAAACAGCAGCTCCTGCGCGCGCGCGATGGCTTCCGCCTGGCTATCGGCAAACTGGATGCCGCCCGCCTTGCCGCGCCCGCCGATCTGTACCTGCGCCTTGATGACCACCGGGTAGGCAAGCCCCGCCGCCGTAAGCTGCTCGGGGATCGTGGCCAGCGTGTCTATCACGCAGCCGCGCTGCACCGGCAGGCCGTACTTGGCAAACAGTTCCTTGGCCTGGTATTCCAGCAGTTTCAAACTGCATCCCTCCTATGGCATGACGCGCCTGCGTCACGCGGGTTGCGCTGTTTGGTCACGCCGCGCGCGGGCGGGCTTTTTAGTGCGTAAGCGGATACGCAACGCCGTCTGGAATGCCCTTGGGGAGCGTGCAGACGCGGGCGCAAACGCCCGGTGGTGCCGACGTTGCGCAGCCCTGCCCGCGGATCGTCCGACGGTTGCGTTGGCGGGGTTGCGCGGGCAATAAGTATCATGTGGCGCGTGAGGAACCCCGCATGACCGCCGCATGGTTAAGCTGGCTCGCGCACATCACTGCCATCGCGGGGTTTAAGGGACTTGCTGCCTCCCGTGCCGTTTCGCCTGCACCATCGCGCCCTGTCACACGCATGGCTGCCACGCGGTGTATTGCGGGCCGCCGCCGGTAGCGCCGCACGGCGCGGGGGCAGCGTTCGGCGCGAGGGCAACGGCAGCCTTATTCGCTCCAGATCTCCTCATCCGTGGGCTGGCGCCAGTCGGGCTTTTCAAAGGCGATCCGTTGCGTATTATAGAAATGCTTGTAGCTGAGGTTTTCACTGATGGAGTTATTGCCCCAACTGCCGCAGCCCAGCGTGGTGGTGGGGCTCAGGCTGTTGGCGAACGACCCGCCGTTCATGGTGGCGCAGGTCTGGTTCACCAGCACGCGGGATACGGGCAGGTGCAGGCCCGCGTAGACCAGATGCTCGCGGTCGTTGGACTGGATGGACACCGAGTGTCCCGCGCCTTCATAGAGCAGGTTCTGGCGGGCGATCTCCACCGCTTCTTCCCACGTATCGTAGGCGTAGGCGCTCATGAACGGGCACATTTTTTCCTTGCTGAGCACGTCGCCACGTCCGGCCTTGCCCGCCTTGACGATAATCAGCTTCGTGCCCGCGGGCACGGCGATGCCAGCGGCTGCGGCCAGCTTCTCCACGCTTTGCCCCACAAGGTACTTGTTCATCACGCCGCCGGGGAAAATGGCGTTACGCCACACCTCCACCTCAGCGGGATCCTCGGTATAGTAGGCGCCGTTCTTCACGAATTCCGCGATGATCTCATCGTACGTGGCGCGAGGGGCGATGACCGTCTGGTCGGCGGAGCAGATGATGCCGTTGTCAAACGTGCGGCTGGCAACCGCCTTGGGCACGGCGGCGGAGATGTCGATATCCGTGTCGAAAATGCCCTGCACGTTGCCCGGCCCCACGCCGAAGCTGGGCCTGCCGGACGAGTAGGCGCTCTTGACCATCGCCGCGCCGCCCGTGGCCACAACGATGTCGCACGCGCTCATCAGCGCCTGTGTCATTTCCACCGAGCTATCCGGCAGCGCCAGAAAGATATCTTTGGGGCAGCCCAGCTTGTCAAACGCCTCGTCAAACAGCGCCTTGACGCGGGCCGTGCAGCCCACCGCGCGCGGGTGCGGAGCCACGATGATGGTATTGGCGGACTTGATAGCGAACATCGCGTTGCACATGGGGGTCACGATGGGGTTGGTGCAGGGCAGCACCGCGCACACCACGCCCATGGGCTTGGCGACCTCCACCAGCCCTTCCTCCTTGAGCACCCGCAGCACGCCCACGGTTTTCTGGCCCTTGAGCGCGTTCCAGATGATGCGGCTTTTGCCCTTGTTTTTGGTGATCTTGTGCTCGTACACGCCCATACGCGTTTCTTCCACAGCCATTTTGGCCAGCGGCTCGGCGTTGTCATAGACCACCTTGGCCATGGCGCGCACGATGGCGTCCAGCTGCCGCTGGGTATAGCCTTCCAGCACCGCCTGCGCCTTGCGGCTGCGGGCGACCAGTTCCTGTATCAGGTCCATGCTTTCCATCCGGCTCAACTCCCGTTTATGTTTTCATTTTTGGGTTCACGAAACACAACAAGAGGATGTGTCCCCTTGCCTTTGCCTGTGGTACGGATGCCCCGCAAGGGCTTCGCCCTTGACCCTTCTCCGCTGCGGCGGGGGCGGGGTGGTCGATACTTGGGTATGGTGTGCTAGCGCCTGCGCGCCGCTGCGCCCCTGCGGGCTGACGGCTCACTGGGGTTTTTGCTGCGGCAAGGGGGGCTGGGGCTGCGGCACCAAGCCCCGCAAGGGCTTCGCCCTTGACCCTTTTCCCGCTGCGGCGGGGGTGGGGCTACGGCTTTTGGCCCTTGCCTAGATGCGCGCTACGCCGCTCTTGCGGGCCGCCTCGGCTACCGCCTTGGCCACAGCGGGCGCGATGCGCGGGTCAAACGGCGCGGGGATCACATACTCCGCACTCCGCTCGCTATCCGATACCAGGTCCGCAATCGCATACGCCGCAGCGATCTTCATATCGTCGTTGATGTCGCTGGCGCGCACGTCCAGCGTGCCCCGGAAGATGCCCGGGAACGCCAGCACGTTATTGATCTGGTTGGCAAAGTCCGAACGGCCCGTGCCCACCACCGACGCGCCCGCCTTGATGGCCAGATCGGGCATGATTTCGGGCGTGGGGTTGCTCATCGCGAACACGATCGGGTTCTTGTTCATGGAACGGACCATATCCTCCGTCACGATGCCCGGGCCGCTCACGCCGATCAGAATATCCGCGCCCTTGAGCGCGTCGGCAATACTGCCTTTTTTCATCTGCCGGTTGGAAATCTTGGCCATTTCGGCCTTGGAAGCGTTCAGCCCGTCGCGCCCTTCCCAGATGGCACCCTGCCGGTCGCACAAAATCACATTTTTCAGCCCCATGCGCATCAAAAGCTTTGTGCAGGCCACGCCCGCCGCGCCCGCGCCCACGATCACGCACTCCTGCTCGCTCAGTTTCCGTCCTGTCAGCTTGAGAGCGTTGATCATCGCGGCGGCGGTCACCACCGCGGTGCCGTGCTGGTCGTCATGGAAAATCGGGATATCGCAAAGCGCCTTCAATTTTTCCTCGATCTCAAAGCAGCGGGGCGCGGAGATATCCTCCAGGTTGACGCCGCCAAGGCTGCCGCTGATCAGGTACACCGTGCGCACGATATCGTCCACCTCTTTGGACTTGACGCAAAGCGGGATGGCGTCCACGTCGCCAAACGCCTTGAACAGCACGCACTTGCCCTCCATCACCGGCATGCCCGCCTCGGGGCCGATGTCGCCCAGCCCCAGCACCGCCGTGCCGTCGGTCACCACGGCCACGGTGTTCCAGCGGCGGGTAAGTTCAAAACTCTTGCTTACGTCCTTTTGGATTTCCAGACAGGGTTCCGCAACGCCGGGGGTATAGGCGAGGGACAGATCCTCCTTGGTTTTGACCGGCACGGTCGTCACCACTTCGATTTTGCCCTTCCACTCGTAGTGCTTGCGCAGGCTCTCCGCTCGATAATCCATTCTGTTTTCCTCCGATGTTCAGCGTTCATGGGCACATCTTATCATCATCGCCCCACGCCCGCAATAGATTTGGGAACGGTTTATTTAAAACCATTTGAGCCGTTTGCGTGGGTTTTTTTAGACCATTGGCACGGCTTGCGTTGCGCCCGTTCCGCTTTGGTAGAGGGCCAGCGTTTCCGCCTCGGTGGGCGCGGCCTCGAACACGCCCAGCCGCTGCACCGAGATGGATGCCGCGTCGTTTGCGTAGCGCACCGCCTCGGTCAGCGCATAGCCCTTGGCCAGCGCAGCCATAAACGAACCGGAGAAGATATCGCCGGCGCCGGTGGTGTCGCGCGCTTCCACGATGCGCGCTGGCACAAAGGCCCGCTCGCTGGCCGTCACGATCACCGTGCCCTTTGCCCCCAGCGTGACGATGGCCGTTTGCACGCCGCGCGCGAGCAAAATCTCGCCCGCGCGGCACGCATCCTGCGGCGTTTCGATATGCACGCCGGTCAGGATCTCGGCCTCGTGCTCGTTGGGTTTGATGATGTCGATGGCCGGATACACCTTCATGGGCAGCGGGGCGGCGGGCGCGGGGTCCAAAAGTGTCTTGACGCCCAGCGCATGCAGCCGGATGATGGCTTCGCACATCTGCCCTACGTCGCACTCCAGCTGAAAGCCCGCCATGAACACGTCTTTTTCGGCCTGTACCGCCGCCACGATCTCGTCTGCGGTCAATGCAAGGTTGGCGCCGGGCACCACCATGATGGAGTTGTTGCCCGCGCTGTCCACAAAGATCAGCGCGATGCCCGTCTGCACCCCGTCCACCTGGCGCACGCCGTCGCCCATGGGGCCGCCGTACTGCTGCAGGTAGCGCACGGCGTCGTCGCCGTAGGCGTCGCGGCCCAGCTTGCATACAAAGCGCACGTCCGCGCCTTGCAGGCTGGCGGCCACCGCCTGGTTGGCTCCCTTGCCGCCCGGGCCGGTGAAGAAGGTGTCCCCAATGAAGGTTTCGCCCACGCCCGGGATCTGCGGGCCTTTCGCCACGATGACCCCGTTGTAGCTGCCCGCGATGACGATTTTCGGTTGCATGCGGTTACGTCCTTTCCGGATGAATGAATAGGGGTAGGCTTCTGGCTGGAAAGCGATGCGGCGCACAGGCGGTTTTGATCCCATGGCGATCGGGGTGGCAAAGGCGCTGCGCTGCGTTTGGCCGGCGCGTCTGCATGATGGGCTGAAGCGCCGTGCGGTCTGCGGCTTTCCGTTGCGACCGTATCTGCCCCGCGCGGGCCGGTCAGCGGATGTGCGATGGGGTGAGGAACGCCGCCCCGACCATCGGAGCCTCCGCGCCCAGCGCCGCGGGCAGCACCCGCAGGCGCTCGGCCTTGGCCCACGGCGGGTAGGCATAGGCTCGTATTTTCGCCTCCAGCGGGTCAATCAGCAGCGCCTTGTGCGCCGATACCCCGCCGGAGATCACCACCGTGTCCACGGCCAGCAGGTCGATGGTCACCGCCAGCCCGTAAGCCAAATAATCCACGCATTCCGCGATCAGCGCGAGCGCGTCTCCGTCGCCCGCGTAGGCAAGCGTGAAAACCGACTCCGCTTTGGGCGGCATGCCACGCAGCTTGTCGGGGAAGCGCTCCATGGCCTGGGTATAGATCGCCGTGCCGCTCACGTAGCGCTCCAGGCACCCGCGCTGCCCGCACACGCAAGGCCTGCCTCCAAACACGATGGGCACATGACCCAGCTCTCCCGCCGTGCCCAGCGCGCCTCCAAACACCTTGCCGCCCAGGATAACGCCGCACCCGATGCCCGTGCCCACGGTCACACACAGCATATCGGGCGTTTGCTCCCTTTGGCCGAACATGTACTCCGCGTAGGCCGCAGCCCAGCTGTCCTGCACCACCGCGGGGCGGATGCCCAGCGCCTGAAAAAACAGGTCCGCCATATGCAGCTGCACTTCGCCAAACAGGTTGGGGCAGTAGCGCACCACGCCCGTTTGCCAAGAAACCGTGCCCGGCACGCCCACGCCAAAGCCCGCAAGCTGGGCAAGCGTTGTGTTGCCCTGCGCAAGCAGCGCGCGCATCGCCTCGCACAGCGCAGCCACAAACGCCTCCGCCCCCGCGGTGATGGACGGCGTTGGCATCACGCTGGTCGTCAAAATGGTTCCCTCGCTGTCCAGCAGCCCCAGCATTACCTTGGTGCCGCCCACATCGATGCCCACGCGGTAGCCCTGCATACCGGCACCTCGATTTCTGCGCCACGTCGCACCCGCGCGCGGCGGTTTTCCTGATTCGCGTGATCGTTGATGATGCGCCTGTGCCAGTTTCCGCTGCTGCGTTTGAGGGCGCAGGCGCGTCGCTGCGCCGCATCGCCTGTAAGCAACGGAAAAAGGCGCATGCGCCGCAAACCCTTCGACCATGAAACACGGGGCAATACGGTGCTTGGCCTGATGCTCTGCGCGCATCATACCCCGGCGCCGCGCTGCCAACGCACAGCAGGGCGCTGCGTTTTCCGTCAGAAAAATGCGCCGAGGCGCTCCAGTGCGTGCACCTCGCGCAATATTTGGCTTGCGTAACCGTTTACATTCGCTAGTAAATATATTTTACTGCACAAAAAAACCGTTGTCAATCCGTTTCGGCTGTGATAAACTCGAAAAAACCAAAAAAGAAACGGCGGACAGGCGAATATGAACACAGATAAAGCCACGGCATTGCCCCTCGCCGCGCTGGACGCGCTGCCCACCCTGGGCCGCGACAGCCTGCGCGCCCCGCTGGCGGCTGCGCTGAAACAGCTCAACCGCAAGATCGTCGTGCTGGATGATGATCCCACCGGCATCCAGACCGTGCACGGCGTGTCCGTATACACGGCGTGGGATGCGCAAACCATGCTGGAGGCTTTTGCCGAGCCCTCCGCCATGTTTTTTGTGCTGACCAACTCGCGCGCGCTCACCGCGCGACAAACCGAGGCGCTCCACCGCGAGATCGCCCTGAACATCGTCGAGGCGGCGCGGGAAACGGGCAAAGACTATCTGGTGGTCAGCCGCGGGGATTCCACCCTGCGCGGGCACTACCCGCTGGAGACCGAAACGCTGCGCGACACGCTGGAGGCCGCGGGCGGCAAGCGCTACGCGGGCGAAGTCATTTTGCCCTACTTTTTGCAGGGCGGGCGCTTCACGCTTGACGACGTGCACTACGTGCGGGAGGGCGATCGCCTGATCCCCGCTGGGCAGACGGAGTTTGCGCAGGACCGCACCTTTGGCTACCGCGCCTCCCACCTGGGCGCGTGGTGCGAGGAAAAAACGGGCGGCCGCTACCGCGCCGACGAAATGGTCTATCTGTCGCTCGCCGATCTGCGGGCCGTCGACCTTACGCGGCTCACCAACCAGCTTATGTCCGCGCAGGATTTTCAGAAGATCATCGTGAACGCCGCGTGCGACGCGGATGTGGAGGTGTTTGTGCTGGCCCTGTGCACCGCGATGCGGGCGGGGCGGGAGTACCTGTTCCGCAGTGCCGCGGCGCTGCCAAAGGTGCTGGGTGGCGTGCCTGACAAGCCCCTGCTGACCGCCGCCGAGCTGCTGGCAGGCCCCAACGACAACGGCGGCATGGTGCTGGTGGGCTCGCACGTAGGCAAAACCACGCGCCAGCTGGACGCGCTCATGCAAAGCGGCCTGCCGCTCAGCTTCATCGAGTTCAACCAGCATTTGGTGCTCAAGGCGGGCGGGCTGGCTAGCGAAACCGCGCGCGCGGCAGCGGCGGCGGACGCGGCCATCCTCAGCGGGCGCACCGCCGTGGTCTACACCCGCCGCGACCGGCTGGATCTGCCCGGCGCGGATCCGGAGGGACAGCTGCGCATCTCCGTGGAGATTTCCGGCGCCGTGACCGACGTGGTGGCGCAGCTGACCGCGCGCCCGCGCTTCATCATCGCCAAGGGCGGCATCACCTCCAGCGACGTGGGCGTCAAGGCGCTGGGCGTGAAACGCGCAACCGTGCTGGGGCAGATCGCCCCCGGCGTGCCCGTGTGGCAAACGGGCCCCGAGAGCAAGTTCCCCATGATCCCCTATGTCATTTTTCCCGGCAACGTCGGGGAGGATTCTACTCTGTGTACTGTAGTGAAACGGTTTTGGGAAGCGGGCTTGTAAACAGCTCCAGGTTGCTGCGCAGGATGATCTGCGGCTCGATCATGGTGGTGTCCGGCTGCTTGACGCCGTCCGCGATGCTGTGGTAGAGCATCCGCAGCGCCTTTTTGCCCTGCTGGTACTGGTTCTGGAAAATGGAGGCGCTCACGATGCCTTTTTGGATGCATTCGCACAGCTCCTGATAAATATCCGACGTGACCAGGCAAACCTTGCCCGCCAGCCCGCGCTCCATCACCGCCTTGATGACCCCCAGCGAGTTGAAGGAGTTCACGTAGATGCCTCCCAGGTCCGGCACCTCGTTGATCATGCGCAGCGTCTCCTCATAGGCGATCTGCGGGTCGTCGTAGTGGGCATATACGCCCGCAAGCCTGAGCGGCGTTACGGCCAGCTGTTCCTTGAAGCCCTCCACCATATCCAGGTGGATGCTGTACTGCGGCTCGCCGCCGGAGGCGATCAGCACGGGGCGCGACTTGTCGCCGTAGTGCCACAAAAGCTCCGCCGCCACGCGGCCTGCCACATGCCCGTTGTACTTGACGCAGAAGCTGCGCATATTGGGCGCGATGTCGTTGATCGCCGTGGCCACCATGACGCCCTTTTCGCTCATGATGCGGGTCTGATCGGATGTTTTGCCAGCAACCAGCGCGCCGTCGTAATGGGCGGCGGCGATGCGTGTGTAGGTGTCGTTGAGGAATGCCAGGCCCCGCGCGGAGTTGGACGCGCCCTGGTCGAAGCTGAACGTGTCCACATGGACGTTGAAATCGCGAAGCTCCGCCACCGAGGCCTTGACACCCGCCAGAAAGCTGTTGTGAAACTCCGGAAAGCTGGTGAAGGCGACGGCGGCCAGCCGGATGGGCTGGCGGGAGAGCGAGCGCGCCAGCGCGTTGGGGGTGAAGCCCATATCCTTGGCGGCATTCAAAACCCGCTGGCGCGTTTCCACGCTCACGCGCGGTTTGTTGGTCAGCGCGCGGTTCACCGTGGCGATGGAAATACCCAGCTTGGCCGCAATATCGTATATGGTGACGCGTTTATCCATGCGCATACCGTCCTTACCCATCACTTCGAGCTCGCAAATCCCTGCGTATGCCCTTACGCAAGAATTATAGCAATTTTCCGTGCGTTTCACAAGAATTAGTTCTTTCTTTTCTTGCTAACAATTTCCATTGAAAAGAGGTCGAACCCATGGAATTCATTCAGCGGGTGCGGGAAACGGACGTAACGGCGGGCAAGGTGGCCATCTTCTGGCTGGGGCAGGCCGGGTTTCTGCTCAAGACCCACGAGGGGCACACGGTGATGATCGACCCCTACTTCAGCGATTATGTGGAGCGCATCATTCCCGAAATGGGGCTGGGCTTCAAGCGCCTGATGCCCCCGCCGTGCCGCGCGGACGAGGTGCGGGCGGATGTGCTGCTCATCTCCCACGAGCATGCCGACCACTGCGATGCGGACGCCATGCCCCTGATGGCTGCCAACGGCCACACGCGGGTGTTCGCAAACACCACCGCCGCCGCGCAGATCGAAGCGATGGGGCTGGCCGGTGTGCAGCTCACGGTCATTGGCAGGGGCGAAAGCGTGCGCGTGCTGCCCGAGTGCACCGTACGCGCTGTGGATTGCGACCATGGCGAGCTTGCGCCCGAAGCGCTGGGCTTCCTGCTGGATTTTGGCTTTGAAACCGTCTACTTCGCGGGCGACACGGCGCTCACGCCCGCGCGGCTCACTGCCGCCCTCGACGCGAAACCGGACGTCGCCCTGTTGCCCATCAACGGCGCGTTTGGCAACTTGAGCGGCACGCAGGCTGCGCGCTATGCGGCAATGTTGCGCTGCAAAACCCTGATCCCTTGCCATTTCTGGACCTTCCCCCTGCACCATGGCGACCCGCAGGAGCTGATCGACGCCATGCCCGCAGAGGCGCCGGACGTGAAGCTGCACCTGCTATGCCAGGGAGAGAGCTATATCCGGTAAAGCTGGCTGCATACGCGAAACAGACGGCTGCCCGCGCGTTTTAGTGGCGGGCGGGGGCGGGACTGCCATGGCGCACACGAGGAAACCGGCGCGCCGTGCCAGGCATCCGGCGCCTGCGAACGCAGGCGCGCCCCGCCCGCCCGCGAGGGCAGACCCCTGCGCATCGGGCTTCAGCGCGCCGCCAAGCCGTCCGTCACGGCAAGGCGTTGCCCACCGGCGCGCGTCGCAGCGCGATCCCGCACACCGTGCGGGTCGTTGGGCCTGACCGCTTCAAAACCGTTCAGGCAAAAGGGTTTGAAGCCCTGATTGCCCAACGCGGGCGCAGCCTGTCGCCACCCGCATGCCCGCCGGCGAGTGGCGCAAAGCCTTGATTCACATTGGTTTCCAGCATAACCAACTATTTGATAATTAATAAACAAACACTTTTGTGCTTTGACCTCTTGACAGCTCCATCCGCGCCATTGTATGATGTGGTCAAATGAAATGAACAGCCCGGTCGACACCTGTTTGAGACTTTGTAACTTGCTCGATGCGTAAGCGTTTACGCGACAGTGGTTCTGCGAAACAGTGCATGTGGTGTGAATCGGGTATAATTTTATCGGACTTGCGTAACCGCTTACGCCTCTTTGTCGCACCCGAATGCTATTATACCCCTGCGCAAGATCAGGGTATAAATAAATTAAGGAGGACTCACCCATGAAGAAAATCCTGG